>NZ_NFHH01000001.1 GCF_002161285.1 Blautia sp. An81
ATAAACAGATAAGTAATTCGACAGCCAAAAAGCAGAAGTTCCGACAAGACAATTATACATATCTGTTTCTTATCAAAGAAGAATTTTTCCCATAGACACAGAAAATTTTACGCCCTCCTGTCGTTGTGGAAACACCTCTTTCCATAACGACAGCTTTCAATTTCAAATCCTGCATCAATGTCGCTTTTTCAGCTTTAGATTATCTATTTTTCCAATTCTGCATTAATCTCATCAATCCATCTGCTGTCTTCACTTTCAAACAGCTCCATAAACTTTCCAAAATTGCTGCTTCCGGCAACTGTATCAGTTGTTTCTAATCCGTCCACCCGGTGACGCATAATCCACTCCATGAAACTCATTAACTTTTCGTTTGATATCTACATACTGTTCGTGAGGTTTCTTTTCTGTATCGCAAAATATAAGCACTAATTCATATGTACCATTCTGGTAACGATCCTGATATCTTGCCGGAATATTTCCATTTCCGCCTGCATTGTCAAGGAAAATTTCGTACTGATCATTCCATACGTTCATGGACTTTAATTTGTCCAGATAAGCATACTCCTCATTTCCTTCACAGATAATACATATCTTTTGCTTGTCAGAAAAAACAGGAAGCCTATTTATCATCCGTAACGCCTCCCTTTTCATTTCCCTTAATGTTTAAAAGAGAATTAATTAAATCAGGATCTGGAAGTGCCCCTAATGCTCCTTTTCTATATTTTTCCATAATATCTGTAGTATCACGCACACCCTGCTGCGCAGTAAAATCTGCCAGTGAGTACACATATACCCCTTCTTTATCTTTGTGCACAAACCAGATCTGCTCTTTTCGGAACATTTTTTTACAATCCATGAGATTTATATCATGAACAGTAAATATCATCTGTGCATTTACGTTTAGTTCATTATTAAACATTGCTACGATTGCTCTGGTCAGTTTAAAATGTATACTGCTGTCAAGTTCATCTATTACAAGAATCCTTCCCTGTTCAAGTCCTTCTATCACATACCCTGCCAGTGCAGCGATTTTCTTTGTTCCGGTAGAATCAAACAGCATACTTGGAACATGGACACCTTTATAGGTAGATACAAGCCGAATTTGATCCATAATTGTCTCTGGAAGCTCCAGAACCTTCTCATCCGGCTTTTCTCCTTCATCTTCTGCCCTCAATTTAATCTGATCCATATCCACGTATTCATAATTATCCATATAAAGATCCGCATTTTTAATAAAATCAACAATCTTCTGCTGAAGCTGATCTCGATTTTTCATCAGCTTAATCGTATGCTCCATAGGAATATTATTCATATTAATGATGTCGATTTTTTCTGCAAAAGCAATAATAATCTTTTTCATCTCTTCCAGATGTTCAAATTTACTGGTATCAATCAAATAACACAGCAAATTATTTTTTGCCATTAAGGGCATCATCTGAATAGCATCTTTATCGGCGCAAAAATACTGCTCTTGTATAGCATCCTTTACCAGCCAAGATACTTCTTTTTCATTTCCATACTGATCTTTTAATAATTCAGAGAAATTTTCATAAACAAATTCTTTTTTTTCAGCATCATATTTAAAATCATATGAAAACTTCCTGCCAAATCCAAGGAAAGTCACACCCAACTCGCAGATTGAACTGTCTGTAAAAATATTCGTCATTAGTCCCGGTTTTTTATTAAGTAAAATTTGTCTGATTGCCTTTATACATTTTATAAGACAAGTTTTTCCAGCGTTATTAGGGCCATAAATCCCAGCCGTTTTCAAAATGTTAAAATTGTTTTCTTTATGCACATTCGAAGCAAACTTCCTATTTCTCATATCAGCTTTCATAGAAAAGGCAATCTGTTCATCAAAGGCAAAACAGTTCTTTGCTCTAATCTCTATAATCATAAGTATTTCCTCCGTACTACAATTTTGTCGTTCTTTATATATTATATACCATTCTTTATTTTTTATGCAATTTTTTTTCATAAAATATATATTTTGTCAATAATTGTTCTTTTTCTTATTATATATATTACAGTACATACATTGGAGTAGATTGCAAAAGTGTTCCAAAGTTGTTGCTACACTCCCGAAAGTGCAAAAAGAGAACGGCCAATCTCTCAAAATGCTTGGCCGCTCTCTTTCCAATTTTATTTATCATCTCAAACCAAATGCTTTTTCTACCAAGGTCAGTGTTTGCTCAATACTTCTGTTTTCATCTCTATGTATTACATGAAACCCAGAATATAAAAAACGGTCATACCGCTCTTGAGAATGAATTCTCATTAAGCTCTGCCGATAGTTTTCCAATGCCTGCTCCGGGTCAGGTTCTTCCATGGTCGGCAATAGCTCTCAGCGTTTCAATGGAAATATTGGTATCTACAAAAATCGGCTTTTCTTCTTGGCTCATATCCGATAATATTTTCAATTCTAAGGTTTCGCATTCTTTCGATGCCCCATCAATCCATGCTTCATATTCTTCTGGCGTTCTTCTGATAAAATCATGCCAATCAGTTAAATCTCGTGTATACGTCAGACAAGGAAAATCTTCTTTGCTCAATTCAGGTAATAGCTTGTCATGATAATTTTCTTCGCACGCAATTCTTGGAAAGTATCTGAAAATGGCACTTCTGGATGACCTTGTAGGCATTCTGGATATTATCCAGGTTGTGGATGCCGTGGCGGAACGGACCCGTTTTCCTTTATCTCCTTACAGCAGATTTCCCTCTTCCAAGATCCTGCGGATTTTCTCTGTCTCTTCTTCAGTAGACGCCAGCAGAGGCTGGGTGCAGAGAGGCTCCATCTCCACTCCTCTTAAAACCATTGCCTTCTTAATAGTGGGAATAAACTGAGGCGCCACGTCATAAATAGCCATAAGGCCATCGATCTGCTGCTGACACTTCTTCATTCCCTCCAAATCATCTGCTCTTGCCGCAGCGGCATAGGCAGAGGCCACATCCGGAGCAAAGTTAGACAGACCGGCTACACAGCCGTCTCCTCCGGATAATACATTGTGACCGAAAAACTCATCAAATCCCGAATAAACCAGAAAACCCGGAAACTCTTTTTTCACTTTCTGGATAATCCCTCTGGTATGGCCCATAGTAGCTACTGTATCTTTGATTCCCACAATATTTTTATGTCTGGATACCAAAGTATAAATCAGGTCCGGCGACAGGTCATGTCCCGTCCTGTCGGGAAAATTATATAATAGCAGCGGGCCATTGACCCGGTCTGCCAAAGTGTCATAAAAATTCAGCAGAGCGCTGTCAGGAAGGCTGAAATAGTAAGGAGAGATCACCATCACCCCGTCTGCACCTTGTGCCAATGCATAGTTGGACAGTTCCACACACTGCTCAAACTCCATATGGCAGGTTCCCACATATACGGTCACCCGATGGCTGATATGAGCTATAGCCTCTTTTATAAGCGCCTTTTTTTCTTCCATGGAAATAGCAAAAAACTCTCCGATACTGCCGAAAAGCAGGATCCCGTCCATTCCATGATCAATCAGGAAGTCATAAATTTTTTTATTGGCTTCAATATCAACATGTCCCTCTTTATCCAGCGCCGTCACTGCCGGCGTGATCCATTTTGCTTTCATCTTCCTACTCCTTTTCTCTAACAGTCATAGCCGGCCCCTTCCATAGCGGAAAGAGCGTGGCTGGTATAACGCTTCAGCAGACCTTTTCTCTCTGGTCTTGGCAGTATTCCTGCTTTTCTTCTCTCCTGAAGTATCTCTTCAATCTCTTCCGGAGACTTTTCTTCTCCCCGGGTTCCTACAATATCCAGGCTCCGGTTTTTTACACTGTAGGCCAGGAGATCCCCGTCCTCAACAAAAGCCAGAGGACCTCCTGCCGCAGCTTCCGGAGAAACATGACCGATAGCCGCCCCTCTGGTCGCACCGGAAAACCTTCCGTCTGTAATAAGCGCCACTTCTCCATTTAACTCTTCATCGCAGACAATGGCTTCCGTAGTCATCAGCATTTCCGGCATACCGGACCCTCTCGGCCCTTCATACCGTATGATCAGCATATCTCCCGGAGCTACTTTTTTATCCACTACTGCCTGATAGGCATCTTCCTCACAGTTAAATACCCTGGCAAGGCCCTTCCGTTCCCGCATGTCTTCTGTGCAGGCTGAATATTTGATCACCGCCCCGTCCGGAGCCAGATTTCCTCTTAAGATAGCCACCGAGCCCTTTTCTCTGGCTTTTTCCACTGGGAAGATCACCTGTTCTCTCTCCAGACCGTAATTGTGGAGATAACCCAGATTTCTCTGGAAAAAGTTTTCTTTTTCCAAGTCTTCCAGGTTTTCTCCCAGGGTCTTTCCTGTAACCGTCATCACATCCAGATGGAGCATATCCCGCAGCTCCAGCTCTACCATGGGAATTCCTCCTGCAAACCAGAATGCCTCGGTAAGGTGTTCTCCGCTGGGTGTAATATTTCCCAGATGAGGCACCTGATGATTGATCCGGTCAAAAAGTTCCGGTTCCAGAATAATTCCCAGTTCTCTGGCAATCGCCGGAAGATGGATGGTTGCATTAGTGGAACCTCCGATGGCGCTGTGAATGATCACTGCATTTTCCAGAGCCTCTCTGGTCACAATATCGCTGACCTTGATCCCCTTATCCACCAGTTCCATGATCTTGCGCCCTGCCATTCTGGCGCTTCCCAGAATATCCCGCATAGTAGCCGGCATAAGAGCCGCTCCTGGCAGGGTCAGTCCAAGAGCCTCTGCCATACACTGCATGGTGCTGGCAGTTCCCAGGAAGGTACATGCCCCACAGGAAGGGCAGCCGGTCAGTTTATAGTCCCGTACCTCCTGAGGAGTAACTGCGTCCTTCCTCTTCTGCCGCAGAGAAATATCCCCTGCCACCAGAGAGGTGGTCATATCCGGTCCCGGACGCATACTTCCTCCGGGAATAAAAATCGTAGGGATATCCAGTCTGGCCGCTGCCTTTAGCTGTGCAGGAATCGATTTGTCACAGGAGGCTGCCAGGATCATGCCGTCCCAGGGATAGACCGAACCATGGACTTCGATCATATCGCAGATAGCCTCTCTGGAAGCCAGAATATAATTCATGCCGTCATGGCCCTGAGCGCAGCCGTCACAGATATCTGTGGTATGGTACTGGGCGGGAAAACCTCCTTTTTCAAATACCCCGTACTTTGCCTGTTCCATAAGCCCCGCCAGGTGAACGCTGCCTGGATGGCTGTCTCCAAATACATCCTCCAGGAGTATCTGAGGCTTTGTAATGTCCTCTTCGTCCCAGCCTGATCCCATCTGCAGGGCGTCAAACTGGGCCCACAAAAGCCGCTGAGGCGCACTTTTCTGTCTGTTTTTCATTTTTCCAGTCCTCACATTACCTTAAAATTTTATCTTTATTGTACTACGGAAGATCGGGTTCCTCTATACAGTTATTGCTGAATTAAAGCAAAAAACGGGACATGGAAATGCCTTCTCTTCTTTCCGGCTGTCCATGTCCCGTTATCCTGTATGCCTTATTTATTTTACCAGATAGCCGCCGTCTACAGGAATCACTGCTCCGCTGACATAGTCGCTGGCATGGGAAGCCAGAAAAATAGCGGTTCCCTTCATATCCTCGCCGGTTCCCCAGCGGCCTGCCGGAATCCTCTCTGAAATACTTTTGAACCTGGGGTTCTCCGGATCCATCAGTGCTTTGTTCATTTCTGTGGCCATATAACCCGGGGCAATGGCATTTACATTTACTCCTCTTCCCAGCCAGTCATTGGTAAGCTCTTTGGTAAGCTGAGCAACACCGCCCTTCGCCGCCGCATAGGCCGGGATGGTCTGTCCTCCAAAGAAAGAATTCATAGAGGCAATGGTAATAATTTTCCCATACCCTTTTTTCAGCATGATCTTTCCTGCTTCCTGACAAAGAATAAATATAGAAGTCAGATTGACATTAAGTACTTCATCCCATTCCTCTACTGGAAATTCCTCGGCGCTGTGACGTCTCTGTATTCCATGGGCCGTAAGGAGAATATCCACATCGCCGCCCAGCTTTTCCAGACACTGATTAAAGACTGCATAGACTTCTTCCCTCACGCCAAGGTTTCCCTTTACACCCTGGCAGTTAAAGCCTCTGTTCCTGAAGTCTTCTGCCACATCATAAACCTTATCAGAAGTTCCGACGATCACCACCTGTGCACCGGCTTCCAGATAGCCCTCTGCAATCCCATATCCCAGACCTCTGGTTCCTCCTGTGACAATGGCCTTTTTCCCTTTAATATCAAACAGATTCATCATTCCATGTAACCGCCCTTCATAGGAGATACAGCTTTTTCGGAGAAAATCTTCAGCACGCCTTTCTCATATTTGGCCGGCTTAGGTGTCCAGCGTTTCTTTCTCTCCTTTAATATCTCTTCAATTTCTTCCGGCGTCTTTTTCTCCCCGGCGATTCCCACGATCCGCAAGATACGTTTGGGAATGTTCACTTCGATCAAATCCCCTTCTTCCACCAGAGCAATAGGGCCTCCTGCCGCCGCCTCGGGAGAGATATGTCCGATAGCAGGACCTTTGGAAGCTCCTGAGAATCTGCCATCAGTGAGAAGAGCAATGGAAACTCCCAGCTCAGCGTCAGAGGCAATGGCTTCTGTAGTATAGAACATCTCCGGCATACCGCTGCCCTTTGGTCCTTCGTAACGGATAATCACCGCATCACCTGGTTTGATCTCATGAGTCAGAACTGCATGGATAGCATCCTCTTCACAGTCAAAAGGACGGGCTTTCAGAGTCGCCTCAAACATTTCTTTAGGCACTACTGTGTGCTTCACCACGGCGCCATCAGGGCAGAGATTTCCATACAAAATGGCAATACTTCCGTCTGTTCCAAACGGCTTGTCAAAGGGACGGATCACGTCTTCTCTTTTCAGACCTACCTTTGCCAGATAAGCGTCGCACTTATCATAAAATCCGTTTTTCTTCAAGTCCTCCAGATTTTCTCCCAAGGTCTTTCCTGTAACGGTCATTACATCCAGATGAAGCATATCCTTGATCTCTTCCATGATCGTAGGAACTCCTCCTGCATAGTAGAAGAACTGTGCGGGCCATTCTCCTGCAGGACGGATATTCAGCAGGTAATGGGCTCCTCTGTGCAGTCTGTCAAAAGTATCGCCGTCAATTTCAATACCAAATTCATGGGCAATGGCCGGCAGATGAAGAAGAGAATTGGTAGAGCCAGAAATTGCTGCATGTACCATTATAGCGTTTTCAAAAGATTTCATGGTCACGATCTTGTCCGGAGTCAGATCATGAAGAGCCAGCCATACGGCCTGTTCCCCGGCTTTTCGTGCCACCTCTCTTAAATCCGGGCTTGTGGCAGGCATCAGGGCACTTCCCGGAAGCATCAGTCCCAGAGCTTCCGCCATGATCTGCATAGTGCTGGCCGTTCCCATGAAAGAACATGCGCCGCAGGAAGGGCAGGCATTGTGTTTATAATAAGTGAGCTTCTCCTCTGTAATCTCTCCTCTTTCACACATGGCGCTGTATTTTCCGATCTGTTCCAGGGTCAGAAGGTCCGGGCCGGCATCCATAACTCCTCCGGTCACAATGATGGAAGGAATATTGACTCTCCCCACACCCATAAGATGGGCAGGCATTCCCTTATCGCAGCTTGCAATAAACACCCCGCCGTCAAAAGGCGTAGCATTTGCATGAATTTCAATCATATTGGCGATCATATCCCTGGATGCCAGAGAGTAATTGATGCCGTCGTGTCCCTGGGCTTCTCCGTCACAGATATCAGTGGTAAAATATCTGGCTCCGTGTCCTCCGGCCTGAGCCACCCCTTTTCTGGCCTCTTCCACCAGTTCCAGCAAATGTCCGCTGCCTGGATGACTATCTCCAAAAGTGCTCTCGATCATAATCTGGGGTTTTGACAGATCCTCCAGTTTCCATCCCGTTCCCAGACGCAGCGGGTCCAGTTCCGGAGCAATTTTTCTTAGTTCCTGACTTCTCAGCTTCATAACTTTTCTCCTTTTCTTTTATCATATCAAGATCAACTGTTTCTGTATTTCATGGTTACATAACAGACATGAAAACAGTCTATGTCATAACACGTATGACGTCTTATGTTAAGAATAAACCTTTTATCCTTCTCCGTCAATAAAAGTTTCGGATTTATTCTCCCATAGCTTCTCCTGTATTTTTTTCTGATTCAGGAGAAGATGTTCCTTCATAGCTTCTCTGGCCCCCTGGGAATCATGATCCTGTATAGATGTCACGATCTTCCGGTGGGTCCTTAAAGTTTCTTCCGCCAGAGAAAGCTCCGTGACTTCTATAAACAGGGAAACACCCTCCTGAATAATAGGCACTAATCTAGGCATTACATAGTTTCGGCTGATCCGGGCCAGCAGTTCATGAAACTCCATATCTTTTTTCAGATAAGATTCTCCCTGCCTGCAAAGTTTTTCGATCTGTTCCTGGATCACCTCCAGTTTCCGGATCTCTTTTTCTCCTGCTCTTTTGGCCGCCAGGGCCGCCAGTTCCGGTTCCAGGATCAGACGGACCTCACACAGATCCAGAGCCAGTCTCTCCTTATCTTCCACCAGGGCAAGGCCCAGAGGATCCTCCATCAGTCCCGGATGCTCACATACAAATGTCCCCCTTCCTCTTCTGATCTCCACGATATTTCTGGATTCCAGGATTTTCACAGCCTCCCGGATGGTTCCCCTTCCCACAGAAAGCTGCTGGGCCATATCAAATTCATTAGGCAGCTTTTCCCCTGCCTGAAGCTGGTTTTCCCGGATCAGTTTTATGATCTGTTCCGCAGCCTGCCGGGGAAGCAGCTTTTTATTGTTATTTAATGATTCAAGCATAGTCCTAACCTCTCTTGGATTCTTATCTGTATTATAGCAGGACCGAGTCTCGGATTCCAGAATTAAAATACATACCAGATACTCAAACCTTCCACAAAAGCCAGAAGGAAAATGATAAAAAAGATTCTAAAGTAATACTGGCTCTCATTTCCTTCCATCCCCGTTTTATTAACCAGGCACCACTGTTTTACCCCAGGGATCCGGCTCACAAGCAAGATTCCTGCCTGAAGGGCCGGGAAGAGAAAAACCGCCCATTTTCCCGCAAATCCGTCTGCTGTTCCGGCGCTCCAATGCACCGGTATCTGTTCCGGCAGAAAAGGGAAAGCCACCCCTGCGGCCAGGAGAGTGATTGCCCACAGGATCCAGGATTTTTTATTATTAAAAAATAACATTGCAAGATTACTCCCCTATTTCACATAAAAGCCTGCGCATTTCATATCCGTGTCAAAGGAAATGGTAAACATGACTTTGCCATCTTCATAGGCTGCCAGGACCATGGCTGTGGCATAAGGAGTTCCAGTATCCCGGTCTGTGATCCCCCGGACCTGGATCCTGTTAAAGTCCTGAAATTCTCCTTTATCCTTCATATAATAGTCAATATTTTCCTGAAGTTCTTCCGGATCTGTCCCATTCTGCATGACCACATTAAAGGTATCTTCCCATACTCCTTCCAGTTCCCCGGCATTGATTCTTTCTACCATTTCTTTCGCTTCTGCAATGACCTGGTCTTCCTGAAACTCATCTGAAAGAGATTCCTGACAGCCGGACAAAGCAGCCAGTGCCAGAATCCCCAAAAAGCCTGCCAGGATCTTTTTTCTCCATTTTCCTTTTGTCATAAACTTTCTCCTTTCTGCCCCTACTCCAGCCCGGATGCCGCCAGGATCTTCTCATACAGCGTTCTGGTCTCTTCCGGAGTTTTCCCATTTATCACCAGCACGCCGTCTGTTGTTTCCATCACCACAAAATCTTTACATCTGGCATAACTGTATATGGTGTACTCTCCAAACTCTTTGTTTTGAAAAGTTCCCTCATTAAGCTGCAGACTGTTGACTCCCATACGCTTACTGCCTGTTTCAAAGTCCTCCCGGTAAGTAACGGCCTGTATTTCTGAAAGAGGCAGCTCATAGTCTGACCAGTAAGACCCCCGGATCTCCAACTGGTCATTCTGGATCACAACCTCCACATTTCCGGTAAAAAGCAGCACTGCCGAAAACACCAGAGCAGCTCCGGTAATGAGGATGGTAATGATAGTCCCTGTCTTCCGGGCCTTTTTCCTTTTTAATTCCTTTTCTGGACTTTCCTCCAGCAGGATTTCCTCTCCCGGTTTTATCCTGCAGCCCAGATTTGCATAGAGAAGAGTAGGGATCAGTCCGATAAAGACACCACCCGTGGTCAGCGCCAGATACCAGTCCGGTATATTCTCTCCCATGATCTCCGCCCCCAGGACCAGGACTGTGATCAGAGCCAGATAAGTTCCTGTGGTCCTGCACAGTTTTTTCTCATTATATTTTCTCTTCTCTTTTTCTGAAGCTGTATTATACCCTGCTATGAGAAAACTACCCTTTCCCATCAGGAGCGCCAGAGAAATCCCTCCTCCGATCAGGATCGTCAGCAGAATCACGATTCTATCCATCATTTACTCCGCACCTCCTCTGTTTTCCTTCTTCTCCATAACCAGTCATATGACTTGCCGTATTTTTTATCCGTAGACTATATCCGTCCATCTTTTTTCGCTGTATTGGGGATAAGGATCACTGCCAGAAACCGTTTCTCCTCATCTGTAATGGTACAGTTCCCTTCATATGGTTTTATGGCTTCACTTACGTTTTCCAGCCCCAGTCCCTGATGGCCTTCCCACTTTTCCGGGTGCCTGGACTTGGAATTTTCCACCTGGATCATGAGAAACTCTTTTTCTCTTTTTGCCAGGATCTTCAGATACTTTTCTTCCGGTTCCTTATCCCTGCCCATGGCCTCAATGGCATTATCCAGAAGATTTGCAAAGATCGTTGTAATATCGATCTCCTGTATTCTGTCCAGACAGTTCTCCTCTATGTCAAGCTCCAGTCTGGCGTCCCGGAGATTTTCATGGCAGAGTTTTTCATTCAGGATAATATTCAGCATCCGGTTCTCCGTATACCAGGCGTGATTGTTCTGGTTCAAAAGATGGAAAACTTCTTCTTTATATTTTTCTGCCTCTTCTGTCTGGCCTTCCTCATAAAGCTTTCCCAGGGCCTGGATATGATTCTTTACGTCATGAACGATCTTTCTGGACTGACGATAGCTTTCTTCCAGCTTCTGATAATGCTGGTACACCAGCATTTCTTTCTGCCGGTAAAGCCTGGACTTCTTTTCTGCCTCATTGCTCTGGGCCGCTGTAATATAAAAATATACCACAAATATATTCATAAACAGAAGGAGCAATACATTTACCAGCACCAGCAGATAGCCGTTCCAGCTTGCATAGTAATCGCTTAAGGTCAGAAAAGAGATCATCATCACCAGGGAGAGCAAAGGCATGACCAGACAGATAAAAAACTGGCCTTTGCTCAGATGGCCCCTCCTGCCCCGTTTCAGGATACTGCTAAGGAACCAGGCCCAGCCCCCTTGAGCCGCCCAACGGATGACTCCTGCGATCAGCTGGGCATTTCCATAGGGATTCAAAGTAGTGTTAAATCCGGAAAAGTTCAGCATATATCTGGTATAGATCTCATAGAGCAGTACCCGGGACAGGGCCCAGATCAGGACGATCCCTGCCAGATACAGCAGTCCGCTGAAAACATAATAGCCTTTGGACCGGACATTTTTCTTCCGGAGACGAAATATAAACCAGACAGAAACTCCCAGAATGATCAGAATATCCGGCAGCCATAAACTATACAAAGTACTCCTCCCCTTTCTCTTCTTTTCTCCTGCGGCAGGTCAGGCAGCCCCCTTAAAAAGAGCTCCCGTTTTTTTCTGCCAGAAATCTTCCCAGACATTCCTTAAAAGAAACTGCCTGTTTCTGGGACAGCGGAAGGATCTCCCCGCTCATCATGTAAATATCGTAGCCTTTGATATTCCGTATCTGATCCAGGTTTACCACAAAGCTTTTATGGGGAGAAGCAAATCCATAGTCCTTCATTCTTTCCCGAAGATCACCGATCTTTCCCCGCATTTCATAGCAGCCCTTTTCTGCCGCCAGCTTGATCTGTCTTCCCCGGATCTCAAAATAGTAAATATCTGCTGTATGGAGCCTGGTCCTTCCCTGGGAAGTCTCAAACTCCAGAACTGGACTGGGCTTCTGCTCCTCCTCCCGGTAAGCCAGGGCATCTGCCACCTGCTTGAGCACACTGGTCTTCTTCACCGGTTTGAGCAGATAGCCGAAAGCATGGACGGAAAAAGCTTTCCCTGCATATTCACTGTAGGCAGTCACATATACGATCTTTACTTTTTTATCCTTCAGCCGGATCTTTCTGGCGGTCTCTATGCCGTCTATCCCTTCCATATCAATATCCAGAAACAGAAGATCATACTGTTCTGTTGACCGGAGAAGTTCTTCGCCGCTGAAATATACGTCTGTTTTCTCTATAGGTTCCGGGCACTCTTCAAGGATTTCCAGAAGGGCCTCCGAAGCTTTTTTCTCATCATCACAAATTGCTATCTTCATTTTCTGTTTCTTTCCTTTGTTTTCTTTATTATAATTGAAAATATTCTCATAACACAAGAAATCTTCCCTCAAATACAGAAAAGACTGCACAACATACAATGCAGTCTTTCCTCTTTTTTACATCTGTTTTCTCACTACTGCGTATTCATCCTGATTCCGGTAATAAGGACACTGATAGTACCGGTCCGACAAAATCCTCACATAGTCATCCTCGTCCATATTCATGTCGCACAGATAGGCTTCGTATTCCTCATCATAGACATAGAAGGTGCAGGTCTCACAGCTTCCCCGTTCTTTTCCCTTTTTCATGGGCCTCATTCCTCCCTGCTCTTTTTCTCCGGCTCTGTCTGCAGGATCCCGTTTCGGACTTCCTGCTTTTAGAGCTCCTCTTCAATATTTTCCAGCTCTTCCAGGATCTCTCTCTGCTCCTGGTCGAAAAGGAGTTTTTTGTTATATTTATAATAACTGTCGCAGCCATTCTCACTGATAAATTCCATGCTGTAGGGGTTGGTATTCAGTTCTGTAACAAAGACTACCAGTTCCTGTCCTTCCTGGAAAACCAGCTCCAGGAAGTCAAAAGTATTCTGGAGCTTTTCTCCGGTGTCTTTTATCAATTCCTCACGCTCCCCGGCCTGGTCCTGGAAGGCTTCTTTAACTTTCTGGAAGATTTCTTCTTTTCCTTCTCCCCGGGCCTCTCCTTCTTTTGCCAGATCCCGGTAAATTCCCAGAAGTTTCAGGATCTCCTGTTTCAGATGTTCTTCCTCCCGTGTAAGAAGGTCTGCCTTCTTCTTTTCTTCCAGATCCTTTTCTCTCATAAAGATCCGGTCCTCTAAAGCCTGCCAGGGATGTTCTGCAGATTCCAGAGCCTTTTTCCATCCTTTCAGGACTTCAAAAAATTCTGTGACCAGAAGGTCTTTTTCATGATAAGCTCGGCACCTTTCTCCCAGTTTTCCCATAAACAGTCCCACTACTGCAAACCGCTCGTCCATAGAAGCCAGCCGGAGCTTTTCCACGGCAAATTTTTCAAAATGTCCCGCCAGGACCTGATCCACCTGGTAATCTGTCTGATATTTTTCAAACAGCTCCAGATAATTGGCAAAATCCTTTGCCACCTTCCAATGCTGGATATACTGGCATACTACCTCCCGGTCCGGCCTTTTTCCCAGCTTTTCATATACATACAGAAGCTGGGAAAGATCCTCCCATCCTCTGGGGGTGGCAAACATTCTCCCGTCAATACTGGTTTCCATACGGTAAAAGTTTTCTCTCCGGATATCCAGATAGGAAAGCACCGCCGGGTGGATCCCTGCCTCATAGGCATATTCTTTCCAGACTCCGAAGTCTTCCCGCACATCGATCTTCTTTACCCGGTCCAGAGTCACCACGTCAAAGTCCCGGACAGATTTATTGTACTCCGGAGGATTTCCCGCAGCCACAATGATCCAGCCGGAAGGCACCTGCTGGTTTCCGAAGGTCTTGCACTGGAGGAACTGGAGCATGGCAGGAGCCAGAGTCTCCGAAACACAGTTGATCTCATCGATAAACAGGATTCCCTCCCGGATTCCCGTAGCTTCCATTTTGTCATACACGGAAGCGATGATCTCGCTCATAGTATACTCAGTGACTGACCGGGCCTCTCCCCCGTAGCTTTTCTCTTTGATAAAAGGCAGTCCTATGGCGCTTTGCCTGGTATGGTGGGTAATGGTATAAGACACCAGGTTAATGCCGCATTCTCTGGCTGCCTGCTCCATGATCTGAGTCTTGCCGATCCCCGGAGGTCCCATAAGCAGTATAGGCCGCTGCCTTATAGCCGGGATACAGTAATCCCCGTAATCGTCTTTTAAAAAATAGGCTGCCACCGTATCTTTGATCTCCTGTTTTGCTCTTTTTATATTCATTTTTCTGTCCTCTCGTTCCTCTCTAAAAGTTCTTCCTCATCCAGATACAGCTTCATGGCCCAACAGGGCACTTCAATCTCTTCATATTCCTTCTGCATCAACAGAAAAGCCACATCATAGGGAGGCATACACTCCGGAAAGATTCCTTTCCCGTCTGTAAAATACAAAAGCCCTTTTAGCCCCCTGAGTTCTCCTTTTCTCTGTTTTTCCTGAATGTATTGAAACACCGGACGAAAATCTGTCCCGCCCTTTCCTGCAAGCTCCAGGTTTTCCATATATTCTTTCAGTTCTTCCTGGCTGGTGATCAGCCGGTCACTCTGGATCCTCTCGTCACACTGGATCACATGGATCTGCATTCTCCTGAAAAAGCATTCCTGCTCCCGGAGCACGGAATAGGTTTCTCTTAAAAATCCCCGAACCAGTTCTCCGGAACAGGACATGGAAGTGTCAATGGCAATGACAAAGTCCTGGATCTTTTTCACTTCCCGGGTCTCCTGAGGTTCCAGGAGAGGCATATTTCCGTAAAGGGACATGCCGTAGCTGTAAAAAATATAGTCGAAGCTATCCAGATCCACCATCTGCTCTTCCCGCAGCACTGCAAACTTGCTAAGAAACCGCCGGTAGTCTCTGGTGTCCCGGTTTTCTGCCTTGATCTGTTCCTTCAGGCCGGCCTGGCCCCGTGCCATATCCTGTCCAAAAGTTTCCATCTCTGTCTCCATACGGTCCCGGATATCCTCCCAGTTTTTCTCCGGCCTCTGGAAGGGAGGATTCTTCCTTCCTCCCTTCCAGAGCCTGTGGTCGTCACAGTGAAACTCCCTTTCCCAAAGAAGGGCCTGCTCCTGGGAAGGCTGCATTTTCACCAGTTCTTCAAAAACCCCCTCTGCATTCAGGGTCTTCCTTTTCTTTCTGAGACTGGCATAGAGATTTCTCCGGTCTCCGGACATAGGCTTTCGCACACAATGAAGAGCCAGGCCGTCAATAATAGATTCCACACTGATATCGCAGGCCAGATCCCAGAGAATATCTCTCAGATCCTCTTGCCCATTTTCTCCATCTTTCCAGGAAATCCCAAGAGTCTTGGCTGCCAGCTGCTTCCGGATCCTTACCTTTTTCCAAAGATGAGCAAAGAGACAATGGAGCATCATGTGAAGATAAGCCCGGTTTACCTCCCGCCGTCCCTGGCGGTAAAGACCGCCCAGATATCCGGGATCATAATAGATCCCCACGCCGTCGGTACCCAGTTCTCCATTCTGTTCTCCCATCACATATATAAAGGCTGACAGTGCCACATCAAAGAAACGCAGATGGATATAGAGTTCATTTCTGGAAGATATAAGAATCCTGCTGCAGACTTCCTCTATTCTCTTTTCCATTTCCCTGGCCATATTTTCTCTCTCCTATAGGTCAAAAGTTCTCTTTCGTTTTGCAAACAATCTCCGCTTCTCTTCCATGAGATAGCTGACCATCTCCGCTCTTCCTTTACCGGAAGCTTCCTTGATCACCTGATCCATGGCCTTCTCCGTCCACAGATTTCTCTGTCCAAGATAAGAAAAGGCCCGGTTCCACTCTTCCTGTTCCATATAATAAAGACCGCATTCCAGCACATGTTCTTTAATATATTCCAGATACTCTTCTTCTGCCTGGCTGCCAAGTTCCCAGGGCCAGAGCAGTCTTCCCATAGCCATAGGCAGAAGGATCTCCGGTTTTTCATTGATCTTTGCCAGATAAAACAGCCGGTCATATCCCTGGTAATCCACTTTCTTTTCCAGAAAGCACTGGCGGTATTTGTAGCCGCAGCCATGATAATGGGTCTCCAGGATCCTTGCTGGAGTGTTCTCCACTCCTTCCTCATAATATTCCGGGAAGATCAGCTCTGCTCCCTCACTGCTGTTCCGAAACCTGATGGAAACATAGACTTCATGGAAAGTTTCACTGACCACATCCCGAATACAAGAGGTTCCCCCCGGCTCCATAAGCATATGAAGTTTCCGCAGGGCGCCGCAGCCGGTAAAAGAACCGCCCCCAATAGTTTTCACAGAATCTGTCATTTCCAAAGTCACCAGATTCCTGCATCCGTAAAAAGTATAATTTCCCAGCTCCCGGACCCCGTCGGGGATCCGGATCTCCTGGATCTCCTGAAGTTCCCTCTGCTCCTCTTTGCTCCGGCCTTCCTTCCATGGAGACCAGGCGTAAGAGGGCAGGGAAACCCTGTTCTCTTTCTTCTCACACATATGTATCCTGTCCTTTATCTGATTCTAACTCCCATACCAGTTCCAGATTGTCCTCTTCTTCCTTCTCGTTACAGCCTGTAAAAGCAGTTCCCAGAACTGCCAAAAGCAGCAGCATTATCCCAATTCTTATTTTCATCATAAATCCTTTCCGTCCTGCAGTTTTATGTGTACTTCTGCATTTCTATACGCCTCAGCATTTTGTATGCCATTGTATCTGAGTACAGTATGCATGCTTGACGGGATTTTTATACATCCTGGCTAAAGTCACCTGCAAAATGGTTTGAAATAGATAGCTCGCTCTGCCGGCTGCATATTATCATATATAAAGGGAAATGGCTGCAATCCTGCAAGCGGATCACAGCCATTTCCCCGGATAAGCTGAAAATGGGACTCGAACCCACGACCCCTTCATTACGAGTGAAGTGCTCTACCAACTGAGCTATTTCAGCAATTCTCTGCAAGAATTGATTTTACTGGATTTTTTAAGATATGTCAAGAATTTCTTTCACAAAAGAATCGCCAATGCCTTAGAATATTTGTTCTTAAGTCTTTCGGTCAGAGTGTCCCGCTGGCTTAGATGATCTTTCATATCTGCCAGCTTCACCCACCATACCTCCGGATAAATGGTCTGGGCATTTTTGATAGAGATTATATAGTCCTCATAGGATTCTTCATTTTTCCCATGAGTGATGTAATTCATATACTTTACCAGCCTCCTGGTTTCATCCAGGGCAAGTATCTCTGCTGTCCCGCAGTCGGAGTCCTCCCACACATCATGGATCCAGGCCAGGGCAATACACCGCTCCCTCAAGTGTTCCGGTATCATGCGGTTCTGTTCTGTATACCTGGCTACTCTCTCTGAATGCTGGTAGGTTTTCTCATCAAGATACTTTTCGGCAAGTTTTTTCGCTTCCTCTATCACCCTGACCACTCCTTTTCTGAAGGACATCTTTTTATCTGATTTAACAATACCTTATATTTTCGCATTTTGCAACTTGTGATTTTCACGAATTTCACATTTTTAATCCTCTTGCTAAAATATCTGACAAAAGACATTTCGGGTTCAAATGCTGATGATGCAGCGGGAAAGGGCATGACAGTAATGTTCCTCTGTACAGGTATCCTGGAATTTTTTTCAGTATCTTCTGGATAAAAAATCGGAGTATCCGGGAGATATCCAGAACGGACTAGACAACTACTTAAAGAAAGCCTGTTTAATAGTCAGCGTACGGTTCATATTGCAAAAATCTAATTTTAAACCGTATAATTTGCCTGTAAACTACGGTTCAAATTCACAAAAACTGTTTCTGAACCGTACAACTACCTGTAAATATACGGCTCAATTCCACGAAAACTGGTTCTAGACCGTATAACTACCTGTAAATATACGGCTCAATTCCACAAAAACTGGTTCTAGACCGTATAACTGCCTGTAATTGTACGGTTCAAATTCACAAAAACTGTTTCTGAACCGTACAACCGCCTTAAATATACCGCTCAGATTAGCAAAAACAATTTCTGGACCGTACAACTGCCTGTAAATGGACGACTCAGATAAAAATCTTCCGGGTAAAAGATTTTTAAGCTTATAAATTGCATATAAAAAGACCATTTCTCAAAGATCCAGGCCTTAATCTAAGCCTGCATCTCAGGAAATGGTCTCTTTTTTTACTAATTAGAACATCAAAATCGGCATTAGCCTATAACCTTAACTTTTTTTCACAAATTCTGCTCCGCATTTCGGACAGCGGATACTGATCTTCCCTTTTCCTCTGGGAATCCGAATCTTCTGTCTGCACTGAGGGCAGGTATAGATATGAAAGTCTTTTCTCTGTTCCTGTATGTATTTCTGTTTTCCGAAAAATCTTTTCACCTTATTTTCCAGCACCAGATACTTCTGGTTTTCTGCATATCTTTTGCTGATATTTTTAGAAAACATCCGGTAATAAATCAATATCAGCAGCAGAAATTCCCATGAAGTAAGAAGGATGCTGAAATATCCGGTCCGCACAAAGAGATTAATCACTGCGCAGACCAGAAGCACGATTACCATAAATATATTCAGTCGGTCACTTCCATAGCGTCCATACATAAATCTTGAAAGCTTTTCTTTTAACTTATCCATTTTCCTGCTCTTCTTTCTCTATTTTTTCAAAGACTTCTTTTACAAATTTCCTCGCTCCCTGAAGATCCTGTTCATCAGGATGAAGCATCGCCATATCAAAATTCTGAATCATAGCCTCCACCTGCTTCTTATTGCTGGAATTCTTCATATGCTCATATTTTTCCCTTACAGTCATCGGCATCTTTCCCTGGCAGATATAGGCTCCCATATATTCATTATCATCCTCTATAAAAACCCGTATATTATCTTCGATCTTTTTATAGTAGTCTGGACTCTGGCCCATACCGCAGGTGCCGAAAAGTGCGATCCGCTTTCCCTGAAGGCTGCCCAGATAGTCCAGCACATCCATGCTGGCGCTTCCCCGGTCTGTCCAGAATCCTATGAAGTATATATCTCCCATATCATAGTCTGTCTGTCCCTGAAACGGAGCAATATCTTTATTTTTTCCGGGTATTGCTTCAAAAATGGCTTTTGCCAGCTTCTCTGTGTTGCCCGTTCTGCTTTTATAGAGTACTTGTGTTCTCATTTCACTATTCCTTCCTGGTATCTGATAATTTGTCCTAAAGTATATTCTAACACCAAGTATTTCGAAAAAGTATTTCTGGAATCTTAAAAATTATAAATTCTCTATAAAGCAGAATCTGTAAAAAGCCCCTATTGTTTTATATGCACATCCATCTGAGTATATGGCAGTTCAATACCTTCTTCGTCAAATGTCAGCTTAATCTTTTCATTTAGTTTCCATCTGGTAGGCCAGTAATCATCAGATCCTACCCAGGCTCTGAGTCCAAGCACTACCCCATCTGCTGCAAGCTGATCTACAAAAACCTGGATCCCGTCATCATGTAAAATACAGGCTTCTCCATAAAGCATGTTCTCCAAGATTCCTTTTGCCTTTTTCAGATCCGAACTGTAGGAAATCTGAACTTTCAAGTCCAGCTGCCGCTTATCCTGGGCAGTTACATTTACAATACTTGCACTGGTAAGCGTTCCGTTTGGGATCGTGATCCGGCGGTTGTCTACTGTAGAAAGTGTGGTATAAAACAAATCAATCCTGACTACAGTTCCTTCCTGCTTATCTGTATTCTCAATAATATAATCTCCCACCACAAAAGGCTTTAGTGCCAGGATAATAACACCTCCGGCCAAATTGGATAGACCTCCCTGGAGGGCCAGACCAATGGCAACACCACCAGAAGCAACTAATGCAGCAATGGAAGATTCTTTCACCCCGAAGCTGGTAGCAATGGATACTACCAGCAGACAGTACAGTGCCGCCTTCACCACTGATGAAACAAACTGGGTCACTCCCGTATCCACATTTGCCTTTCGCATGGAAGCGACAATAAATCTGGTAAGTTTCTGGATCAGTTTACTGGCTATGATGTAGACTACAATAGCCAGGATCACTCTGCCCACAAAGGTTCCGATGACCGGGAGCTGCTTTTCCCAGAAAGCCCAGGTAAAATAGTGGTGAAAGAAGTCGCGGATACTTTCAAATTCCAGCGTTTCTGATAAAAAAATGTTCATAGTCTTTATGTTTCCCTTTCCTTGTTTCCTTTCGCATAGAAAGGGACTGTTGCAGAATTCCTTTTTATTTTTAAGATTTATTCTGCAAAAGCCCCTCTCCCTGTAATTCTATTTAACTATTTTTTCGTAGTTCCTCTGGACCTTGTCCCGGTTTTTTTACCAGAAGCTTTTTTCTTCTCCTGTACTTTTTTCTCCGCCTCTGGTTTATATGTTTCTTCCTTACTTGTCTCTAATTTTTCCGGTTCCTTCTTGCTGGTCTCCAGTTTCTCCGGTTCCTTCTTGCTGGTCTCCAGTTTCTCCGGTTCTTTCTTGCTGGTCTCCAGCTTCTCCGGTTCCTTCTTATTGGTCTCTAATTTCTCCGGCTCTTTTTTCACTGTCTGGAGTTTTTTCTGAGGTTCTTTTGGAAGAACAATTTCCTGTTCCTTCTCTGCTTTTATTCTTTCCTCTTCAATCTTCTGCTCCAGTTTCCTGCGCACTGTAGATACAGTTGTCTGTTCTTCTTTTTCTGCTTTCTTTCCGGTCCTCTTTGTCTCATTCTTTGTATAAGAGAAAATCTGTACGGAAAGGGGCGCCACATTGATTACAATAGAGTTCTTTCTCTCATCCCACTCTTCTTTCTTGGAGACCTTGACTCTCGGATTCCCTACACCTGTTCCTCCATAGACTTTTGCATCACTGTTAAAAATCTCTTTATACTTTCCAGGATAGGGAACTCCCATCTGATATTTCTCATAGGGAAGTGCAGAAAAATTACAAACCACCACCAATGTACTGTCCTTTTTCTTACCTTTTCTGATAAAGGTAAGCATGTTTTTCTCAGTCTCCATAACATTGATCCACTCAAATCCTGCTGGATCGTAGTCTTCTTCATAAAGAGCCGGCTGTTCTTTATACAACTTCAGCAGAGCTTTCATATAATCCTGCATCTGCTTGTGGTCTTTCTCCTCCAGAAGATTCCAATCCAGTTCTCTTTGTTCAGACCATTCTCTTTCCTGAGCAAATTCCTGTCCCATAAACAGCAGTTTTTTGCCGGGATGGACGATCATATAGCCAAGAGCTGCCCGAAGATTTGCCATCTTCTTCTCCTTTTCTCCTGGCATTTTATTCAGGAGAGAACATTTTCCATGAACCACTTCATCATGAGACAGACTTAAAAGGAATTTTTCACTATACGCATAAATCATGCTGAAGGTCAGCTCATCATGAGCCCCGCTTCTGTATATAGGATCTTTCTTCATATAATCAATGAAGTCGTTCATCCATCCCATGTTCCATTTATAATCAAATCCAAGGCCATCATCTTCTACATCTCCGGTAATCTTCGGCCAGGCTGTAGACTCCTCTGCGATCAGAAGCACATCTGGGTGTTTCTTCTTGAAAACAGAATTCAGATGCTTCAGAAATTCGATAGCTTCCAGATTCTCATTCCCGCCGTAAATGTTGGCTACCCATTCTCCGTCATTCTTTCCATAATCCAGATAGAGCATAGATGCCACAGCATCCATACGGATTCCGTCCGCGTGATACTTCTCTGCCCAGAACAGAGCATTGGAAATCAGGAAGTTTTTCACCTGAGGACGTCCGTAATTATAGATTAAAGTTCCCCAGTGAGGATGCATCCCCTGTCTTGGGTCCAGGTGCTCATAAAGGCAGGTGCCGTCAAAGTTGGAAAGTCCAAAAGTATCTTTTGGAAAATGAGCAGGAACCCAGTCCAGAATCACACCTATTCCCTGCTGGTGCATGTAATCCATAAAGTACATAAAATCTTCACAGCTTCCATAGCGGCTGGTAGGCGCATAATATCCTGTTACCTGATATCCCCAGGACTCGTCCAGAGGGTGTTCCATAATGGGCATCAGTTCCACATGGGTATATCCCATCTCTTTAATATAATCAGCCAGAATAGGTGCAATCTCCCTGTAATTGTAGAAAAGTCTTCCTTCCTCCTCCGGTTTTCTCCAGGAGCCCAGGTGCATCTCATATACCGCCAGAGGTTTCTTCTCATCTTGGAGCTGCTTTCTGGATTTCATCCAATCTCCGTCACTCCACTGATAACCTTTCAGATCTGTAACAACAGAAGCTGTCTTTGGCCGAAGCTCTGATTCGTTTCCATAAGGGTCTGACTTCAGATAAACCAGAGAGCCTTTTGCCTTAATTTCATATTTGTACAAAGATCCTGCCTTGACTCCGGGAATAAAGAGCTCATAAATTCCCGAAACACTGAGGCGGTTCATCTGATGCCTTCTGCCATCCCAGTGGTTGAAGTCTCCCACGACACTGACACGTATAGCATTAGGCGCCCAAACAGCAAAATAAACACCGGACACTCCATGGATAGTCATGGGATGCGCACCTAATTTTTCGTAAATATCATAACAGATTCCCGCACAGAACTGCTGCTCCTGTTCCACGGTAATCTGTTTATCAAAGGCATAGGGATCATAAAATTTCTCTACAACGCCTTCATCATACACTGCTTCATATTTATACTTGGGAATTTTATCCCCTGGGATCAGAACAGCAAAATATCCAGCCTCATCTTCCTGTTCCATCTCATACTCCTGTTTTCCCTTGGTGAGAACTACTTTCACCTGCCGGGCATCAGGAAGAAAACACTGGATCAGAATTCCCTCAGGGGTGACTCTGGGTCCCAAAAGTCTTCTTGGTTCACTTTCCTCAGAATATACAATGGCCTCAATTTCCGGCCAGTCCATCATCTCATATAATTTTTCAGACATAATGCTCCTCCTTTGTTTTATTTTATCATCAAATTTTGGGGTTGTAAAGTTTCAAACTGCCGCGGTAAAGGGGATATCTGTAAATTGTATAAATTTTATTTTTCTTCTACAAAAATGTTGTGCATTTTATACACATAAAGTATAATTAGGATAACTTCGCATATAAATTTTTCTTAACAGCGATTTTACAATCACGAACAAGGAGGTACTAATGCATGCTCGACCAAAGCTACTACGAAAAAGCCGATGAGATCATTGACTACTATGGACGGAAAGCAAGTTCTCTGATTCCCATTATGCAGGATATCCAGGGAGAATATCGTTATCTTCCCGGAGAACTTCTCACTTATGTAGCCAAGGAAATCGGCGTGACAGAGGCCAAGGCCTACAGTGTTGCAACCTTTTATGAAAACTTTTCTTTTGAGCCAAAAGGAAAATATATCATCAAGGTCTGTGACGGAACTGCCTGTCATGTGCGTAAATCTATCCCTATCCTGGAGGCCCTGCAGAAAGAGCTGGGACTGAGCCGGAAAAAGCATACCACAGACGATATGCTGTTCACTGTAGAAACTGTGTCTTGTCTGGGCGCCTGCGGACTTGCTCCTACCCTGACAGTAAATAATGAAGTCCATCCTTCCATGACGCCTGAAAAAGCTCTGGAACTGATCACAGAACTGCGAGGTGACAATGTATGATAATTGAAAACAGAGACGCTCTGTTAAAAGAGCGGGAACTTGCCCAAAAAGAAATCGATTCCTTTGACTGCCGTATTCTGGTATGTGCAGGAACCGGCTGTGTTGCTTCCGGTTCAGAAAAAATCTATGAAAAAATGAAAGAATTATGCCAGGATTTACCTGGAGTATCTGTAGAATTCCAGAAAGATGTTCCTCACATCGGTACCGTAAAGACCGGATGTCAGGGAATCTGCGAATTAGGACCATTGGTGCGTATTGAGCCTTTACACTATCAGTATGTAAAAGTAAGCGAAGAAGACTGCCTGGAAATCTTCCAGCGAACAGTGCTGAATAAAGAGCCTGTGGAGCATCTGTTCTATAAAAAAGGCGGACAGTCTTACGCCTCACCTGATGAGATTCCTTTTATCGCTAAGCAGACCAGGATTGTTTTGGAAAACTGTGGAAAATTCGATGCAGAATCTCTGGATGAATACATAGCTTCCGGTGGATATGACGCCCTGACAAAAGCTCTTTTTGATATGACTCCGGAAGATGTTCTGGAAGAAGTAGACAAGTCCAAATTAAGAGGCCGTGGAGGCGGCGGTTTTCCAGCAGGAAGAAAATGGAAACAGGTAGCTGCCCATAAAGAAGAGCCTGTGCATTACATCGTCTGTAACGGCGACGAAGGAGACCCTGGCGCATTCATGGATGGAAGCGTAATGGAAGGGGATCCCTACCGTCTCATCGAAGGTATGACCATAGGGGCCTATGCCACTGCCTGTCATGATGGCTATATCTATGTACGTGCAGAATATCCCTTATCCGTAGCCCGTTTGCGCAAGGCTATCCGCCAGGCAGAAGAAAAGGGGCTTTTGGGAGAGAACATCCTGGGAAGCGGCTTTTCCTTCCGCCTCCACATCAATCGGGGAGCCGGTGCCTTTGTATGCGGCGAAGGTTCTGCACTTACCGCCTCTATCGAAGGCGACAGAGGTATGCCCCGTGTGAAGCCTCCCAGAACTGTAGATCATGGTCTCTGGGCGAAGCCTACAGTTTTAAATAATGTTGAAACCTTTGCCAACGTGCCTGGCATTATCTTAAAAGGCGCTGACTGGTTCCGCACTATCGGAACAGAAGGCAGCCCGGGAACCAAGACCTTCTCCATTACCGGAGCTATTGAAAATACTGGTCTTATCGAAGTTCCCATGGGTACTACCCTCCGGGAGATCATCTATGATATCGGAGGAGGCATCAAAGGGGGAGGAGACTTTAAAGCTATCCAGATCGGCGGCCCCTCAGGAGGATGTCTTACCAGTGAACATCTGGATGTAGGTTTGGATTTTGACAATGTTAAGAAATACAACGCTATTATGGGTTCCGGCGGTCTGGTTGTCATGGATGAAAATACCTGTATGGTGGAAGTGGCCCGTTTCTTTATGAGCTTTACCCAGCGGGAATCCTGCGGTAAATGTGTTCCCTGCCGCGAGGGAACCAAGCGCATGCTGGAAATTCTGGAACGGATCGTAAACGGGGAAGGAAAGTTGGAAGATCTGGATACTCTGGAAGAGCTGGCTGCTATGGTCAAAAATATGGCTCTGTGCGGTCTTGGAAAGAGCGCTCCTCTTCCTGTTATCAGCACTTTAAAAACCTTCCGTAAGGAATATGAAGAACATATACTGGAACACAAATGTGCGGCAAAGAGCTGTACGGCTATGCGCAAGTACATTATTAATCCGGAATTCTGTAAAGGCTGCGGCAAATGTGCTAAGAACTGTCCTGTAGGCGCCATTTCCGGTGTGCGCAAACAGGCCTACCACATCAATCCGGATGTATGTATCAAATGTGACGCCTGCCGTGAAAACTGTGCATTTGATGCGGTATACGTTGAATATTAGGAGGGATAATTTATGGGATTTATGACAATAGACGGCAGAAAAGTTGAATTTACAGACGAGAAAAATGTCCTTTCTGTCATTCGGAATGCCGGTATCAATCTGCCTACGCTTTGCTATCATTCAGAAGTGTCCACTTTCGGTGCCTGTCGCTTGTGTACTGTAGAGGATGACAGAGGAAGAACCTTTGCCTCCTGCTCTGAGGTGCCGAGAGACGGCATGGTGATCTATACCAACTCCGGCAAAATAAAAAAATACAGAAAACTGATCGTAGAGCTGCTTCTTTCCGCCCATTGCCGTGACTGTACTACCTGTGTAAAAAGCGGCGAATGTGTGCTTCAGGACCTGGCTCACAGAATGAATATCACCACAGTTCGATTCCAGAATACCAGAGAGATCCGTCCTCTGGACACCAGTTCTCCTGCATTAGTCCGTGATCCTAATAAATGTATTCTCTGCGGTGACTGTGTCCGTGCCTGCAGCGAAATTCAGGGATTGGGTGTTTTAGGCTTTGCTTTCCGAGGCACTGATGCCATGGTTATGCCGGCCTTTAATAAGACTCTGGCTGAAACGGGCTGTGTAAGCTGCGGCCAGTGCAGGGTCTACTGTCCTACAGGCGCTATCAGCGTAAAGACCCACATGGATGAAGTATGGGAGGCCATTGCCGACCCCGATACCCGGGTAGTTGCACAGGTAGCTCCTGCTGTCCGGGTAGCCGTAGGGGACGCTTTCGGACTGGACAAGGGTCACAGTGTTATGGGCAAACTGGTAGCTGTACTCCATCGTATGGGATTTGACGAGGTATATGATACAGCCTTTGCCGCTGACCTGACCATCATGGAAGAATCCAAAGAATTCCTGGAACGTCTGGGACAGGGCGACAAACTTCCTCTCTTTACCTCCTGCTGTCCGGCATGGGTAAAATTCCTCTGCGACCAGTATCCGGAATATAAAGATAATCTTTCTACCTGCCGTTCTCCTCAGGGAATGTTCTCCGCAGTTATGAAAGAATATTACAGAGGCTATGAAAAAAATCAGGGCAAAAAGACCTTTGTGGTTTCCATTATGCCCTGTACTGCAAAGAAGATGGAGATTCTCCGTCCCAACAACTTTACAAAAGGTGAGCAGGATACCGATGTGGTCATCACTACCACAGAAGTTATCCGCATGATCCGCAACTCCGGCATTGAGTTTGCTACCCTTGTGCCGGAAGCCTGTGACATGCCCTTTGGTTTCGGTTCCGGGGCTGGCGTGATCTTTGGCGTAACCGGTGGTGTTACGGAAGCTATGCTTCGCCGCTTTGCTGACAAACATGACAAGGCTACTATGGACTCTGTAGCAGAGGCCGGAGCCAGAGGCGATGAGGGAATCAAAGAATTCTCCGTTACCTACCAGGGAATTCCTCTTAATGTCTGCGTAGCCAGCGGTCTGGCTAATGCCCGGACAGTTATGGAAAATATCAAGAGTGGAAAAAAACATTATCATATCGTAGAGATCATGGCCTGCAGAAGAGGCTGTATCATGGGAGGAGGACAGCCCCCAAGAGCTGGCAACCGCACTAAATCCGCCAGAAGAGACGGCTTGTATCAGGCAGATAATGTTACCAGCATCCGGAAAGCTGATGAAAATCCGCTGATTCTTTCCCTCTATGACGGTCTGTTAAAGGGCAAAGTGCATGAACTTCTTCATGTAGACAGCTATTAAATCAAACGATAGGCAGCAGGTCTTTGAAACTGTCTGTTATAATAAAAAGGAGCGGGACTCTGGTTTTGACACAATCCAGAATCTCCGCTCCTTTTCTTCGTTATATCCTGTGGATAAACAGGCCGCTTCTCAGCTTCGGCTCAAACCAGGTAGACTTTGGAGGCATGAGCTTACCCTCATCTGCCACTTTCACCAGTTCTTCCATACTGGTGGGATAAAGGGTAAAGGCAGCTCCATCTGTCTGGTCTGCCTCCTGCTCCAGTTCCTGGAGGCCTTGGACCCCGCCTTCAAACTGAATTCTGGGGTCTTCCTTGGGATTATGTATTCCCAGGACCGGTTCCAGGAGATAATCCTGAAGAATCGATACATCCAGGCTTTTTACAGAATCAGAAGAACGATATTCTTCCTTTATTTTCAGATTATACCAGGATTTTCCCACATAAAGACCAAAAGTACCTTTTTTCTCAGGCTTCACCGGTGAGTCTCCGTTTTCCTTTACGAAAAAGTATTTTTCCACCTCACTTAAAAACTCTTCTCTGGTTTTTCCTGCCAAATCTTTCACCACGCGGTTATACTCAATAATACGCAGCTCATCCCAGGGAAAAAGTACACTCATGAAATAGTTAAAAGGCTCTTTTCCTGTATACATTGGATTCTTTTCTCGCTGTTTCTGGGCAATCTTTACTGCTGCCGCCGCTCTGTGATGACCGTCAGCAATGTAGATACTGTCCATTTTTCCAAAAAGCTTCTGGATTTTTTCTATCACATTTCCCTGATATATGACCCAGACTTTATGGCGCACTCCATCCTCTGCCAGGAAATTATAAGAAGGGTAGCTCCGTTTCCGTATATCCAGAAGTCTTCGAAGTTCCGGGTCAGGACGATGAGCCAGATAAATAGGCCCTGTCTGGGACTGACATCCCTGGATATGACGGATTCGGTCCAACTCCTTTTCCGGACGGGTATTTTCGTGGCATTTGATCACATGGTTCAAATAGTCATCTACAGACACACAGGCAGCCACCCCTGTCTGAACATGTTTTCCGTCATCAAGTTCATAGATATAGTAGCATTCTTCCATGTCCTGGCATAAGTCTCCTTTATCCAGGAGCTCCCAGAGATTATCTCCGGCTTTTTTGTAGACTTCCGGACTGTACATGTCTGTCTCATCAGGAAATTCCGTTTCCGGACGGTCAACCCGCAAAAAGGACAGGGGATGTTTTTTAATCTCTTCTCTGGCTTCCTCTTTGGTCACCACATCATAGGGAAGGGCCGCGATTTCTGCCGCTTTCACTGCCTGAGGCCGAATTGCGGAAAATGGTTTTACTACTGCCATAAAAACCTCCTAATCCTTGTGAATTTTCAATTTTTCAAGGAATTTTATCGTTTTGCCGATTCTTTTACGGTTCCTCCTTATAGAACCAAACAGTGTTTTTGCTTTCTTCATCTGTTTCAGCTTTCTTTGAAAAGATGTTTTCGTTTTCATTACTACCCCGTTTTATTTTACAATACGAACTCTGTATACGCCTTTAATGTTCTTTAAGGCTTTTGCCACCTCTTTGGAAATAGGGGAGGATACGTCGATCATTGTATAAGCGTAGTCTCCCTTACTCTTATTAGTCATATTTGAAATATTCACTCCGGCATCTCCCAAAGCTTTTGCAAACTGGCTGATCATATTTGGGATATTTTTGTGATTGATCGTCACACGCCCCACATCTACACAGGCTCCTGCATCGCAGTTGGGATAGTTTACGGAATTTTTAATATTACCGTTTTCCAGATAATCCATAAGTTCCTGGACCGCCATTACAGCACAGTTGTCCTCAGACTCTTCTGTAGACGCTCCAAGATGAGGGGTCACCAGGGTGTTCGGTGTGCTGGCCACCAGAGGGTTGGCAAAGTCTGTCACATATTTCTTTACTTTTCCTTCCCGGAGGGCTTCTGCAAGAGCCTCCTCATCTACCAGCAGATCTCTGGCAAAATTCAGAAGAACAACACCTTCCTTCATCTGGGCAATTTCGTCTCTTCCGATCATATTTCTGGTGCTGTCCATAAGAGGCACATGTATGGTTATATAGTCACAATCCCGATAAATCATATTCACATCATTGATATGATGAATACTCCTGGACAGACTCCAGGCTGCATCTACAGAAATAAAGGGGTCATAGCCGTAAACTTCCATCCCCAGGTGTACTGCTGCGTTGGCTACTCTCACGCCGATGGCTCCCAGGCCGATGATTCCCAGCTTTTTCCCGCTGATCTCACAGCCGGCAAATTTTTTCTTCTGCTTCTCCGCCTTCTTGGCAATATCATCAGAAGCCTCCTGCTGTTCCAACCATTCAATACCGCCTACAATATCTCTGGACGCTAAAAGCATACCTGCAATGACCATTTCCTTTACGCCATTGGCGTTTGCACCGGGAGTATTAAAAACAACCACACCTTTTTTTGCCATATCCTCCAGAGGAATATTGTTTACGCCTGCCCCGGCTCTGGCTACAGCTACGGTCTTGTCAGAAAGTTCCAGGCTGTGCATATCCGCACTTCTTACCAATATGGCATCTGCCTGGGTAAGTTCCTCTGTATTCTCATATTTTCCCGGAAATTTCTCCAGGCCCACCGGTGAGATGGGATTTAAGCAATGATACTGAAACATGATCATCCATTCTCCTTTTCAAAGTTCTTCATAAAGTTCACAAGGGATTCCACCCCTTCTACCGGCATAGCATTGTAAATGCTGGCTCTCATGCCGCCTACAGTCCGGTGTCCCTTCAGATTTTCAAATCCTGCTTCCTGGGCTTCTTTTACAAATTTGGCGTCCAGTTCCTTATTTCCTGTGATAAACGGTACGTTCATAAGGGATCGGTCTTCCGGCACCACTGTACCTTTAAACAGGCTGCTGGAATCCAGGAAATCATAGAGGATTTTCGCTTTTCTCTCATTGCGCTCTTTCATTGCAGAAAGGCCGCCCATTTTCTTCAGCCATTTAAATACCTTGCCGCACATATAGATACAGTAGCAGTTTGGCGTATTGTACATTGAGCCTGCGTCAGCATGGGTTTTAAAAGTCAGCATAGTAGGCGTTCCCGGCAGAACATCCTCGGTGATCAGGTCTTCCCGGATAATGGAGATTACCATGCCTGCAGGGCCGATATTTTTCTGTACTCCGCCATACAGAATGCCGTATTTGCTCACCTCTACCGGTTCGGAGAGGAAACAGGAAGATACGTCTGCTACCAGGGTTTTTCCTTTTGTATTTGGAAGCTTTTTGAACTTTGTTCCATAGATAGTATTGTTCTCACAGATATATACGTAATCCGCATCAGGACTGATGGGAAGGTCAGAACAGTCCGGTATATAAGAATATGTTTTATCTTCGGAAGATGCGATTTTATTTGCCTTTCCGTATTTCTGGGCTTCCTGCCATGCCTTTTTTGCCCACTGGCCTGTAACGATATAATCTGCCACCCGATTCTTCATAAGGTTCATGGGAATCATGGCGAACTGCTGGCTGGCTCCTCCCTGAAGAAACAGTACCTTATAATTTTCCGGAATTTCTAGCAGGTCTCTTAAGTCAGACTCAGCTTCCTGGATAATGTTTTCAAACATTTTGGAGCGGTGGCTCATCTCCATAACGGACATTCCGCATCCCCTGTAATCCAGCATCTCCTCTGCTGCTTCTTTTAAAACTTCCTCCGGCAGTACCGCCGGACCTGCTGAAAAGTTATAAACTCTGCTCACGACTCTTTCCTCCTCTTAGCTTTATTATAAAAGAATGAGGTGCCGCAGTCTCTCATGACTTGCTGCTGCGTCACCTCATATCTACGTACTGTACTTATTCTAATCCTTTGATATATTTTTGTCAATAAAAACATTTGTCTTTTTCAGGAAGACATTAGTTATCCGTTTTCAGATCCTCTGCATCAAAGGCGTCTTCAATGTTGGCTCCCGGTGACACCATAGGGAATACCTTATCATCACTGTCAATCACGCAGTCGATCAGAACTGTGGTGTTTAAATCAATAGCTTTGCGGATAGCGCCTGGAAGATCTTCCTTCTTTGTGACCCTTATACCTACAGCTCCCATGGCTTCTGCCAGCTTCACATAGTCTACTTTATCCTGAAGTATGGTATTGGAATACCGTTTTTCATAATAAAGAGTCTGCCACTGACGCACCATGCCCAGGACCTGATTATTGATGATCACCTCCACCAGAGCCATATTGTTTCTGGTGGCTGTTGCCAGTTCATTCATATTCATACGGAAACATCCGTCTCCTGCCACATTAATGACTACCTTATCCGGATTTGCCATCTTGGCTCCAATAGCTGCTCCCAGGCCATATCCCATAGTGCCTAAGCCACCGGATGAAAGAAAAGTCCTTGGATTCTTAAATTTATAATACTGGGCCGCCCACATCTGGTTCTGCCCTACCTCTGTAGTGATAATGGCATCTCCCTTGGTCTGCCTGTACAGCTCTTCGATGACTGCCGGACCTGTAAGGCCCTGAGGATTATAAGTAAGAGGATATTTTGCCTTCAGGCCTTCGATTTCTTCTATCCATTCCTCATGTTTTGCCGGCTGTACCATAGGCAGAAGCTGTCTCAGCACTTCCCTGGCGTCTCCAATAATACGGCAGTCCACTAAAACATTTTTATTAATCTCTGCTCCATCCACATCAATATGGATGATCTTGGCATTCTTTGCAAAATTTTTGGCATTTCCAATTACACGGTCAGAAAATCGCACGCCTACAGCTACCAGAAGATCACATCTTGTAACGCCCAGATTGGAGGTTTTGGTTCCGTGCATCCCCAGCATACCTGTGTAGTAGGGGTCCTCTCCTGAGAAAACACCTTTCCCCATAAGGGAATCTGTCACTGGTGACTGTATCTTATAAGCCAGTTCCCGGACTTCTTCCCAGGCATTGGAAGCTACTGCCCCTCCGCCTACAAAAATATATGGCTTTTTCGCTTTATTGATCATATCTGCTGCTGTCTGAAGATCTTCCTGTGTGATTTCCTCTACAGATGGCTTCACTTCCTTTGGAACAGCAGGGATAAACTCTGTTTTATTCGCAGTCACGTCCTTGGTAATATCTACCAGAACAGGGCCTGGCCTGCCTGTTTTTGCGATTCTGAAAGCTCTTCTGAGTGTCTTAGCCAGAGCTGCCACATCTTTTACAATAAAGCTGTGTTTTGTAATGGGCATGACCACTCCTGCAATATCTACCTCCTGAAAGCTGTCTTTTCCCAACAGGGGGAGACCAACATTACAGGTAATAGCCACCAGCGGGATAGAATCCATATGGGCTGTAGCGATTCCAGTAACCAGATTAGTAGCTCCCGGACCACTGGTAGCCATGCACACGCCTACCTTTCCTGTAGAACGGGCATAGCCGTCTGCCGCATGGGCGGCTCCCTGCTCATGGGATGTCAGGACATGATGGATTTCATCCTGATGTTTGTATAATTCATCATATATATTCAGAATGGTACCTCCCGGGTAACCAAAGACCGTATCCACCCCCTGTTCTTTCAGACATTCAATAACAATTTCCGCTCCTGTAAGCTGCATAGAAATCTCCTCCCCTTTTTCTATCTTTTTGGTACCTCCAGTACAGCTCCTCTGTTTCCGCTGGTCACCATAGCTGCGTATCTTGCCAGATAGCCGGTGGTCACCTTCGGCTCTCTAGGCTGCCATTTTTCTTTTCTCTTAGCCAGTTCTTCTTCTGAAACTGCCAGTTCCAGTTTATTTTCCGGAATATTGATCCGGATCAGATCTCCTTCTTCTACCAGAGCAATGGGGCCGCCCACTGCTGCTTCCGGAGAAATATGTCCGATAGAAGCTCCTCTGGAAGCTCCTGAAAACCTTCCGTCTGTGATGAGAGCAACGGAAGAGCCCAATCCCATTCCCGCTATCGCTGAGGTTGGATTCAGCATTTCTCTCATGCCAGGGCCGCCTTTTGGTCCTTCATAGCGGATGACTACCACATCTCCAGGCACGATTTTGCCGCCTTTTATAGCGGCAATGGCGTCTTCCTCACAGTCAAAGACTCTGGCAGGACCTTCATGTACCATCATTTCCTCACATACAGCACTTTTCTTTACTACTCCTCCGTCAGGAGCCAGATTTCCTGTAAGCACAGCCAGTCCTCCGGTCTGTGTATAAGGATTGTCAACCGGGCGGATAACCTCTGGATTTCTGTTCACACATCCTTCAATATTTTCTCCTACGGTCTTTCCTGTTACTGTGATGCAGTCCAGGTTCAGCAGGTCTTTTTTTGCCAGCTCGTTCATTACTGCATAAACTCCTCCAGCCTCGTTAAGGTCCTCAATATAAGTGGGGCCTGCTGGGGCTAAGTGACAGAGATTGGGGGTCTTCTCACTGATTTGGTTAGCAAAAGTAATATCAAAATCCCAGCCGATTTCATGGGCGATAGCCGGCAGATGGAGCATACTGTTTGTAGAGCATCCCAGGGCCATATCTACCGTGAGGGCATTTAAAATAGCCTCCTTTGTCATAATATCTCTGGGACGGATATTCCTTCTGTACATTTCCATAACCTGCATACCAGCATGTTTTGCCAGTTTAATACGCTCAGAATATACAGCAGGAATGGTTCCATTTCCTTTCAGTCCCATTCCCAGGACCTCAGTCAGACAGTTCATACTGTTGGCGGTGTACATTCCGGAACAGGAACCACAGGTAGGACATACTTTGTTTTCAAATTCTTCCACTTCCTCTTCTGTCATAGTCCCTGCACTGTAAGAACCTACTGCCTCAAACATGGAGGAAAGACTTCTCTTCTGTCCATGAACTCTTCCTGCCAGCATGGGGCCGCCGCTTACAAATACTGTTGGAACATTAATCCTGGCTGCTGCCATCAGCAGTCCGGGTACATTCTTATCACAGTTAGGCACCATGACCAAAGCGTCAAACTGATGGGCCATAGCCATAGCTTCTGTGGAATCTGCGATCAGGTCTCTGGTAACCAGAGAATATTTCATGCCGATATGGCCCATGGCAATACCATCGCACACAGCAATAGCCGGGAACACTATCGGAGTTCCTCCTGCCATAGCCACTCCCAGCTTCACGGCTTCTACGATTTTATCCAGGTTCATATGTCCCGGTACAATCTCATTATATGAGCTGACAATTCCCACCAGAGGCTTGGATAATTCCTCTTTTGTCAGTCCCAGTGCATTAAATAAAGAGCGGTGGGGTGCCTGCTGCATCCCTGTTTTTACGGCGTCACTTCTCATAATCTCTTTTCCTTTCTATGTATACTATATGCGTTCTGCGATCAGATCTCCCATTTCTTTTGTGCCGACCTCTTTCATGCCTTCTGACATAATATCCACCGTACGGTATCCTTCTTTCAGCACCTGCTGTACCGCTGCCTCCACAGCGTCTGCTTCTTTATCCAGGTCCAGGGAGAACCGAAGCATCATAGCCGCAGAAAGAATAGTAGCAATGGGATTTGCGATTCCTTTTCCGGCAATGTCCGGAGCAGAACCATGACTGGGCTCATAAAGGCCAAACTTTGTCTCGTTCAGGCTGGCAGAAGAAAGCATTCCAATAGATCCTGTGACCATGCTGGCTTCGTCAGATAAAATATCTCCAAACATATTCTCTGTAAGAATCACATCAAACTGTCCCGGATTATGTACAAGCTGCATAGCACAGTTGTCTACCAGCATATGCTCCAGGGTAATGTCCGGATAATCTGCAGCCACCTCTTCCACCACTTTTCTCCAGAGTCTGGAAGAATCCAGCACATTAGCCTTATCCACACTGGTAACTTTCTTTCTTCTCTTTCCTGCAATTTCAAAGGCCTTTACAGCAATTCTGCGGATTTCTTTCTCATCGTAGGTCAGGGTGTCAACAGCTTTTCTCACCCCGTTTTCTTCTACCGTCTTTCTTTCTCCAAAATAAAGACCTCCTGTCAGTTCCCGGACAATGATCATATCAAATCCGTCTCCTATAACCTCTTCTTTCAAAGGGCAGGCGCCTTTCAGCTCCTCATATAAATAAGCAGGCCTCAGATTCGCAAAAAGATTCAGAGCCTTTCGGATAGCCAGGAGACCAGCCTCCGGTCTTTTGGAAGGTTCCAGCTTATACCAGGGAGAAGTTTTGGCATCTCCGCCGATAGACCCCATCAGCACTGCATCAGAACTTTTGGCAGTATCAATAGCTTCCTGGGTAAGAGGCACTCCACAGGCATCAATGGAAGCTCCTCCTAAAAGAACCTCTTCATAATTAAATTTATGCCCGTACTTTTCGCAGACCCTGTCTAATATTTTTTTAGCCTCGCCTACGATTTCCGGGCCAATCCCATCTCCGGGAATCAGAGCAATTTTATATTCCATAACTGATGTTCTCCTTTCCTATCCTTATCTCAATGTGCAAAGAGCCAAAGTGTAATTAGTAATATGATAATCCTTTTCTAAGTACAATTCAAGTCATAATACGATAACCAGCTATGAATTTTCGTTATGCCTTCCATTCTTTTCAGAGGATTTTCCATACATTCATACTTTTTTATCAGACTTTAGAAATCCTTTATTTTCCAGACACAGAGCCGTCACAATTATCCCCTATACTCATAAGTGTTCAGAAAGAAGACAGCGGCTGCACAGTCTGAAGCTGTTGTGGCCGCCGGGCTTCGCCAAAAAGTTCTCCTGCCTTACCGGCAGGTTTATATACAATATTTTTTCTCCTTTCTTTCCCAAATGCGGGGCTTTCCCCCTTTGGGAATTTTTTTGTGCCGTAAGGTCGGAACAGGTATCTCTTTTCTTGCTCAGCCTGCGCTCCCTTGAGTCTTACGTCTCAAGAGATGCTCGGCAAATTCGCAGAAAAGAGATACCTGTTCCTACGTTTCTGGCAATCCTATGAGCCTTACGTCTCAAGAGATGCTCGGCAAATTCGCAGAGAAAATCTCACAGACCCGGGCGCAGGCGGCGGGAGTCTGGGCGCAGCCGCCCAGGGCGCTTTCCCTCAGTTCAAAGGGGAGGCTCCTTCCTACGTGATACATGGCCTCTGCCATCTGGTCAAAGGGTATTACCTGGGTAATTCCTGCCAGAGCCTGCTGGGCACAGATCATAGCGTTAGCCGCCCCTACGGAATTTCTGTTCTGACAGGGGGCTTCTACTAAGCCTCCGATTGGGTCGCAGACCAAGCCCAGAAGATTTGCCAGAGCGCCAGAAGCTGCATGGAGACACATGGCCGGGGTCCCTCCCATAACCTCTACAACGGCAGCGGCAGCCATTGCAGAAGCTGCTCCTACCTCTGCCTGACAGCCTGCTTCGGCTCCTGCCACTGAAGCATTCCGCATAAGCAGATATCCTACTGCTCCTGCAGTATACAGACCCTTTATGATTTCTTCATCTGACAGATCATATTCCTCCTGAAGAGCCAGAAGCACCCCTGGCACTACCCCGGCGGAACCTGCCGTAGGCGCGGCTACGATAACGCCCATAGATGCGTTTACTTCCAATACAGCCATGGCATAGGTAATGGCTTTTGACATCAGGCCCCCACAGACACTTCTGCCTTTCTCCTGATATTCCTTCAGCTTTTTCGCTTCTCCTCCGATCAGGCCTCCAATGGAAGGCACTGGATCTTTTAATGGCTTTCTGGCAGACTCTTTCATGATTTCCAGAGCCTTTTTCATTTTTTCTTCTACTTCTTCCTGAGTAATGCCTGAAAAGTCTGCCTCTCTCTTTTTCATAACCTGGGAAATGGGCAGTTTTTCTTTTTCACACAGCTTTAACAATTCTGTTCCATGATTAAAATCCATTTTTCTCTCCTCCTCTAAAGCTGTACCAGCATAATGTCAGAAACCAAAGGATTTTCTTTGATCTTTTCCGGAATGTCTTCAGGTATCTTTTCATCGGATTCCACCACTGTATAGGCAGCAGCCCCCTTTTCTTCCCGAAACAGCCGCATAAAGGCAATATTCACCCCAGCTTCGCTCAGGACCTTGGTAATATGAGCCACTACTCCAGGCTTATCTGTCTGACTGACGATCAAGGTGCTGTATTCTCCTGTAAAATCCACAGAAATATTATTCAGCTTCACGATTTTAACCTTTCCCCCTCCTAAAGATTCTCCCCGGACGAAAAGCTTCTCTCCCTTTGTTCCCTCAATATCCATGTCTGCCGTATTGGGATGGATACCGTCTGTCTCTTCTGAAGTTGTAAAGGTAAATGCAATCCCTGCTTTTTCTGCCAGTGAAAGAGAATCCCGTATTCTCAGATCGTCCGTCTCAAAGCCCAGCATGCCTCCCATCAAAGCCCGATCAGTGCCGTGTCCCCGATAGGTTTTTGCAAAAGAACCATAGAGGGTAAAATCTACCTTTCTGATTTCTCCGGGAAACAGCTTTCTGGCCAGAAGGGCCATAGAAGCTGCACCTGCTGTATGAGAGCTGGAAGGTCCTACCATATTTGGACCGATTACTTCAAATAAACTGATAAACGCCATAATTAACCTCCGGATATGAAAAAAGACTGCTGCATCCACATATATCAAGATATATTCCAGACTAATGTAAATGCAGCAGCCGCAAGTTTTCATTCTTATTCTTCCATTTTTTTATTCTGCTATTCCATCGCTTGCTTTTTCCACTTCTGCGATAGCGGATTTTCTCATGGGAATTCTGCAGTTTCTGTTATTTCCGAATTCAACGATCACGTCTTCCTCAGTAATATTGATCAGGACTCCATAGAAGCCGCTGGTAGTCACTACTGTATCTCCTACTTCCATAGCGGCCAGCATATTCTTTACTCTCTGCTGTTCTTTCTTCTGCGGTCTCATGATCATGAAATACATTAACAGAAAAAATACCGCAAGAGGCAATACCAGACTCAGCATTGCACCGGCACCGCCTGCTGTTGATGTTGATAATAACATGTTGCTTCCTCCTAAAACTAAATACTAAACTTTCTCTGCCCACAAATAGACACTATGGCTATCATACACAATTTTTCCTTTTTCTTCAAGTCTTTTCTGGGATTTTTCGCAAATCCCTTCAGTCCCTGGGACCTGCAGCCATACCTGCCAGCTTCTGCGCCTTATATTCCTCATATCTTCCCTGGTCCAGAGCATCCCGGATTTCTTCCATCATGGTATTATAAAAATAGAGATTGTGGAGCACACAAAGGCGCATTCCCAGCATTTCCTTTGCCTTCAGCAGGTGGCGGATATAAGCTCTGCTGTAATGCCGGCAGGCAGGACACTGACAGCCTTCCTCAATAGGCCTGGAATCCAGCTCATATTTTGCATTAAATAGATTGATTTTGCCAAAGTTTGTATACACATGGCCATGGCGTCCGTTGCGGCTGGGATATACGCAGTCAAAAAAGTCCACGCCTCTTGACACAGCTTCCAGAATATTGGCCGGCGTTCCCACACCCATGAGATAAGTTGGCTTATTTACCGGAAGATGAGGAACTACACTGTCCAGTATCCGGTACATTTCCTCATGAGTCTCTCCTACAGCCAGACCGCCTACAGCATAGCCGTCCAGATCCAGTTCTGAAATCTCATCTGCATGAGCGATACGAATGTCATCATAAACTCCTCCCTGATTAATTCCAAAGAGAAGCTGATGAGGATTCACCGTATCCTCCAGGGAATTCAGCCGGGCCATCTCTTCCTTGCACCGCTTCAGCCAACGGGTAGTACGGGCCACAGAATTTTCCACATACTTCCGGTCCGCCTTGCTGGGCGGGCACTCATCAAAGGCCATGGCAATAGTAGAGCCCAGATTGGACTGAATCTGCATACTTTCTTCAGGACCCATAAAAATCTTTCTTCCATCTACATGAGAATGGAAATAGACCCCTTCTTCTTTAATCTGTCGGAGCTTTGCCAGAGAAAAAACCTGGAATCCACCGGAATCCGTAAGAATAGGGCGGTCCCAGTTCATAAACTTATGCAGTCCTCCGAGCTGCTTCACTACCTTGTCTCCTGGTCTTACATGAAGATGATAGGTATTGGAAAGTTCCACCTGGGTCTTTATCTCATGGAGGTCCATGGTAGATACTGCTCCCTTAATAGCGGCAGCTGTTCCCACATTCATAAAGACCGGAGTTTCAATTGTTCCGTGTACGGTTTCCATCCGGGCTCTTTTAGCCCGTCCTTCCTGTTTCAATACTGTATACATAAATTCTTTCCTCTTCTTACTTTATTTTTACATCTTTTCTTTCTCTCAGAAAAAATAGTCTGTAACATTAGAGAATCTGACCAAAAATAGTCCTGTTTCTTCCTATTACCCGACCATTCTATCATATGGGCTTCTCAAAGGCAATGGCTGACAAATATTTGTAATTGTTTTTTTTCATACTTTGTCGTATAATGTACTGTGATTTTTCACAAACAATAAAAATAGGAAGAAACCCAAAAACAAAGCCAAAGCCCACGAATTGCTGCATGCTTTGAGACTGGGCTTTTAAAGTAAATTAAGAGGAGGTCTTCTGACTATGTCAGCAGATAATACAATGAAGCAAACTCTATACCCATTAGGTATCGACATTGGCTCCACCACTGTAAAAATCGCAGTATTAAACGAGCAGCATGAGCTGCTGTTTTCTGATTATGAGCGTCATTTTGCCGACATTCAAAATACTCTGGCAGAGCTGTTAGATAAGGCTTATCAGGAATTAGGTGAAATCCAGGTATCCCCTGTGATCACCGGTTCCGGAGGTCTGACCCTGGCTAATCATCTGGAGGTTCCTTTTGTTCAGGAAGTTATCGCCGTATCCACTTCTCTTCAGGAAATGGCTCCAAAAACAGATGTTGCCATTGAGCTGGGAGGCGAAGACGCCAAGATCATTTACTTTGAAGGAGGCAACGTAGAACAGCGCATGAACGGCATCTGTGCCGGCGGTACCGGTTCCTTCATCGACCAGATGGCGTCTCTCCTTCAGACAGACGCTCCAGGGCTGAACGAATATGCAAAAAATTATAAGGCCCTTTATCCCATTGCAGCCAGATGCGGTGTTTTTGCCAAAACAGATATCCAGCCCCTGATCAATGACGGAGCTACGAAAGAGGACCTGGCTGCTTCCATTTTCCAGGCAGTGGTAAATCAGACCATCAGCGGTCTTGCCTGTGGTAAACCTATTCGGGGACATGTGGCTTTTCTGGGCGGTCCCCTTCACTTCCTTTCCGAGTTAAAGGAAGCCTTTATCCGTACCTTAAAACTGGATGAGGAGCATACCATTGTTCCGGAAAATTCTCATCTGTTTGCAGCCATCGGCTCTGCTCTTAATGCAAAGCCAGAAGCTCAGGGAATTTCCGTAACTGCCATGAGAGACCGGCTGAAAGCTTCCATAAAAATGGATTTTGAGGTAAACCGTATGGAGCCTCTCTTTGCCACAGAAGAGGATTATGAAGAATTTAACCGCCGCCAGAGCCAGTACAATGTAAAGACCGGCGATCTTTCTACATATGAAGGAAACTGCTACCTGGGCATCGATGCCGGCTCTACCACAACTAAGGCAGCCGTAGTAGGGGAAGACGGAACTCTGCTTTACTCTTTTTACAGCAACAATAACGGAAGCCCTCTGGCTACCTCTATCAAGGCTATCCAGGAAATCTATTCCCAGCTTCCAAAAGGCGCCAAAATCGCTTACTCCTGTTCCACTGGATATGGAGAAGCCCTTATCAAAGCGGCTCTCATGCTGGATGAAGGAGAAGTAGAGACTGTGGCCCACTATTATGCTGCATCTTTCTTTGACCCAGAAGTAGACTGTATCCTGGACATCGGCGGTCAGGATATGAAATGTATCAAAATCAAGAATCAGACTGTAGACAGCGTACAGCTTAACGAGGCATGCTCCTCAGGCTGCGGTTCTTTCATAGAAACTTTTGCCAAATCCTTGAACTACAGCGTTCAGGACTTTGCCAAGGCTGCTCTCTTTGCTGAGCATCCCATTGACCTTGGAACCAGATGTACAGTATTTATGAACTCCAAGGTAAAACAGGCACAGAAAGAAGGAGCTTCTGTGGCAGATATCTCCGCCGGACTGGCCTATTCTGTCATTAAGAATGCTCTTTACAAAGTTATCAAGGTTTCGGATGCCTCAGAACTTGGAAAACATATTGTGGTCCAGGGCGGTACATTCTACAATGATGCCGTACTCCGCAGTTTTGAAAAAATCGCAGACTGCCATGCCATCCGTCCGGATATTGCAGGAATCATGGGAGCCTTTGGTGCCGCTCTCATCGCCAGAGAACGGTACGAACGTGGAAAAGCCACCACTATGCTCCCAATTGAAAAAATCAATACACTGGAATATAAGACTACCATGGCCAACTGTAAAGGCTGTACCAATAACTGCCGTCTGACCATTAATAAATTCTCCGGCGGACGTCAGTATATCTCCGGCAACCGGTGTGAGCGGGGTATTGGAAAAGAAAAGAATAAAGACCATATTCCCAACTTATTTGAATACAAATACAAGAAACTCTTCTCCTACACGCCTCTCTCTGAGGACAAGGCCGTGAGAGGAAAAGTAGGTCTTCCAAGAGTTCTGAATATGTTTGAAAACTATCCTTTCTGGTATACCTTCTTCACAAACCTGAAGTACCAGGTAGTTTTATCTCCTACCTCTACCAGAAAAATTTATGAGCTTGGCATTGAGTCCATTCCCAGTGAATCTGAATGTTATCCGGCCAAGCTGGCCCATGGTCATGTAAGCTGGCTGATCAAGAAGGGCGTTAAATACATATTTTATCCCTGTATCCCTTACGAACGTCCGGAATTTGAAGATGCTGTAAACCATTACAACTGCCCCATTGTTACTTCTTATGCTGAAAATATAAAGAACAATGTGGATGAATTAAAAGATCCGGATATCCGGTTCCACAATCCTTTCCTGGCTCTTACCAGTGAAGAGGCGGTCACCCAGAGACTGGTGGAGGAATTCCCGGATATTCCTGAAGAAGAAGTCCGCCATGCAGCCAGAGAGGCCTGGCTGGAAATGGACCGGTGCAGAAAAGATATTATGCGCAAAGGTGAAGAGACTCTGAAATATCTGGAGGAAACAGGAAGGCGTGGTATCGTTCTGGCAGGACGTCCTTACCACATTGATCCGGAAATCCACCACGGTATCCCGGATTTGATCAATTCCTATGGACTGGCTGTGCTGACAGAGGATTCTATTTCTCATCTGGCGCCTATTGACCGCCCTCTTCGTGTCAACGACCAGTGGATGTATCATACAAGACTATATGCTGCCGCCAACTTCGTAAAGGAAAAAGAGAATCTGGACCTGATCCAGTTAAATTCTTTCGGCTGCGGTCTGGATGCAGTAACTACTGACCAGGTAAATGAAATCTTATCCGACAGCGGCAAAATTTATACCTGTTTAAAGATCGATGAAGTAAATAACCTGGGTGCAGCCCGTATCCGTATCCGCTCTCTTATTGCTGCAATCCGCAATAAGGAAAAACAGCATGAAAAGAGAGACGTTGTTCCTTCTTCCATTGAAAGAGTACCTTTCACAGAGGAAATGCGGAAGAATTACACCATCCTTTGTCCTCAGATGTCACCTATCCATTTCTCCATTCTGGAGGCTGGCTTCAATGCCTGCGGTTATAATCTGGAGGTACTGCCGAATGACAACAAAGAGGCTGTAGATGTAGGTCTGAAATACGTAAACAACGATGCCTGCTATCCTTCCCTTATGGTAGTGGGGCAGATCATGCAGGCCCTGTTATCAGGAAAATACGACTTACATAAGGTTGCCATCATCATGTCCCAGACAGGAGGAGGCTGCCGTGCTTCCAACTATATCGGCTTTATCCGCCGTGCCCTGAAAAAGGCAGACATGGACTTTATTCCTGTAATCTCTATTAACTTAAGCGGTCTGGAAGAAAATCCCGGCTTTAAGATTACGCCAAAACTGGCAATCCGTCTTGCCTACGGAGCTGTATTCGGAGATATCCTGATGAAGTGTATCTACCGCATGCGTCCCTATGAGAAGGTAAAGGGTTCTGCCAATGCCCTGCACAAAAAATGGGAAAAGAGATGCAAATCCTTCCTTTCTGGAAGACACGCCTCTTTTGCTCAGTTTAACCGTATCTGCCGGCAGATGATCCGGGAGTTCGATTCTCTGCCTATTACAGACGAGAAAAAGCCAAGAGTTGGAATCGTAGGAGAAATCCTGGTAAAATTCCTTCCTGCTGCCAACAATTATCTGGCAGAACTTCTGGAAAAGGAAGGAGCTGAACCTGTATGCCCAGACCTTATCGACTTTATGTGCTACTGCTTCTACAATCTGAACTTCAAGTCCAACTATCTGGGCTTTAAGAAAACTTTGGCAAAAGAAGGAAATCTGGGGATTGCCGCTATTGAATTTGTAAGAAGTGCAGCCAATAAAGAGTTTGCCAAGAGTAAACATTTTACCCCTTCCGCCAAGATTTCAGACCTTGCGAAAATGGCAGAGCCTATTGTATCTCTGGGCAATCAGACCGGAGAGGGTTGGTTCCTGACAGGAGAAATGATGGAACTGATCCATGGAGGCACTCCCAATATTGTGTGTATCCAGCCTTTCGGCTGCCTGCCGAACCACATTGTAGGAAAAGGCGTTATCAAGGCCATCCGCAAGGATTATCCGGAGGCCAATATCGTAGCCGTGGACTATGACCCAGGCGCCAGTGAAGTAAACCAGCTGAATCGTATCAAGCTGATGCTCTCCACGGCCTTCAAGAAATTGAGTTAAGTATCTCTAAAAAAATCCCGTGAAATCCAGGCTTTTCAGCTTTGGATGCTCACGGGATTCGTCCATCTATCTATTCAGTATATGAAGCTTTTCCCCGATTTCTGCCAGCTTTCTTCCTCCAGGAAGTCCTGCCAGGTCTTCCTCCTTTGGATTAGAGATAAGCAGATAAATCAGGAAATAAATACATGCAGCAATTCCTATGGCAGGTATAAGAGCGATCAGATTTCCTCCTGGAAGATTTCTTGTAAGGAAATACACGCCTCTGTACACCAGAAATGCTGCCGCTCCCATAGGCAAAGATGCCAGGAAAGGCATCAGATAAGCTTCTTTCCATGGGTTCCTGTAGTCCAATTCCTTCCGCATAGACATATGGTTCAGAATGCACATCACCAAAGCATAAGCGATCATTGCGATAGGGATACTGTAAATTCCAAGATTTGTAGCAAACATCAGCACTACCATGACCACAATGTCCACCACCAGAGCTGCTGCCGCATGAATCATAGGCAGATGGGCCTTCCCGATACCCTGAAGGACGCCATTGGAAATATTGGACATTCCGTTCATGATCACTGTAACAACGCCGATCATCATCAGATATCCTGCCACTCCGTCTGTTGCAGGAAACAGCAGTCTGGTAATGGGGCCTGCCAGAACAAACAAACCTACCGAACAAGGTATCGAAATAAACATGCTCAGCCAGGTTGCCTTGTTAATCTTTTCCTTGGCCTCTTTGATATTTCCTGTGGCGTATGCACCAGAAACTTCAGGCAGCATAGAAGTAGGCGCCGTACTGGCCAGCGTCAGAGGGATATTGATCAATGTCATAAAATATCCGCATTCTGCATATAAGCTTTCGATAAGACTGCTGTCCAATCCCTGCATACCTGAAATCTGGGAATAAATCCGGCTGTTCAAATAAGTATTTACATTATATAAAAAAGAGCTGAGGATAATAGGGGACACTATCAAGATGATATTCTTCATTACAGAAGAATAACTCTCATTTACAGATACTGTATCCTTCTCTATTTTCTTCCCAATAATCTTTCTGTTGACCCAGTAAACCAGAAGCATAAAGATCAGGGCCGTAGCCACTCCTGCTCCGGTTCCCATGGTAGCCCCCGCCGCACTCCAGCTTCTCAGCACGTCTGTTTCCGCATCGGCGAAGTAATTCACCATAAAGTTTGCCATGACCAGGGCCACTACTGCCACTGCGATCTGCTCAAAAATCTGTGACAGAGAAGTTGGCAGCATATTCCTGTATGCCTGGAAATATCCACGGAAAACTCCCAGAATACCAGACAGGAAAATAGTCGGTGAAAGGAACTGAAGGGCCAGTCTTGCATTGGCCATACTATCCGGTATAAGGATAGGCGCTCCTACCACACAAAAAATCGCAACTACACCGCCTACGATCACAGCGTAAAGAAGGGCTCCTTTAAAAATCCTCTGAGCGTCTCTGTATCGTTTAAAAGCAATCCTCTCTGCCATAATCTTTGACACTGCCTGAGGGATGCTGTAAGAAGCGATCATCAGAAGGATCAGGTACACATTCTGGGCAAAACTGAAGCACCCGAAGCTCTCATTCCCAAGTGTGGCTGAAAGAGGACTTTTATAGATCAATCCGATAATCTTAGATACCAAAGCCGCCACCATAAGGAAAGAAGCATTTTTTAATAAAGTATTGTCATTTTTCTTTTCCATGTATCTTAGTTCCCCTGTCTGTTTTCTATCTGCCAGTCAATAGGCTCCAATCCGTGCTCTTTCAGGAAAGCATTGGCCTTGCTGAAATGCCGGCAGCCAAAGAATCCCCGAAAAGCAGAAAGGGGACTGGGATGAGGGGCCTCAAGGATAAGATGTCTGGGATTATTCAGCATGCTTTTTTTCATCTGAGCAGGCCTGCCCCAGAGCATAAAGACTATAGGCCTGTCCTGCTCATTCAGCACCCGGATAGCCGCGTCTGTAAAGTCTTCCCAGCCAATTCCTCTGTGAGAATTGGCCTGATGAGCCCGGACAGTCAGGACTGTGTTTAACAGAAGCACTCCCTGCTGGGCCCACTTTATCAGATAACCATTATCCGGGATATAACATCCGCAATCGTTATGAAGTTCCTGATAAATATTTACCAGAGAAGGAGGAATTTCCACCTCCGGTTTCACAGAAAAGCAAAGCCCGTGGGCCTGTCCCTCATTATGATAAGGGTCCTGCCCTAAAATTACTACTTTCACCTGATCCAAAGGAGTCAGATGAAAGGCGTTAAAAATATCATCAGGGGCGGGAAAGATCCTTCTTTGCCGATATTCCTGCCCCACTTTTGTAAATAATTCTTTATAATAGGGTTTCTTAAACTCTGGCTTTAACGCCTCAAGCCATTGTCCCTGTAAAGGCGGCATATTCCATTCCTCCTAAAAAGATATCTGCTTATTTTCATCCTTTTAGTTTAACAGAATACTACCAAAAATGCAAATTTCTCCTACAGATTTTTACAATCACTCAGGGAAAATAGAGATTTCTGCCGGCCCGGCGCTTTGGAGTTCAAACCAGAATTCCACCCCATTATCATAATTCACCACACCGCACTTCTGATTCATGCTGTCCATAATGGCCTTTACAATAGACAGGCCAATCCCGCTGCCTCCATAGGCTCTGGTCCTTGCCTTGTCCACCTTATAAAACTTAATCCAGATTTTATCCAGGTCCTCCTGGGGAATAGGATCTCCTGTATTAAAAACAGATACCCTTACCAGGTTTCTCTTCTGAATAATCTTTACTTCAATCTTTTTATCATAATCCACATGATTCAGAGCATTGGATACATAGTTTGTAACAACCTCTTCAATCTTAAACTCATCTCCCCAGACATAAACCGGATCTTTCTGGACAAAACGCAGCTCTGCTTCTTTCTGGGAAGCCAACAGCTGTGCAGAGTGGATAACGCCCTGAATCAAATCGGTAATATTAAACCTCTCCATAGTCACCTGGTCATTTCCGAATTCCAGCTGATTTAAAGTAAGAAGCTTCTTCACCATATTATTCATTTTTCCAGCCTCATCAATGATTACATCACAGTAAAATTCTCTGCTCTCAGGGTCGTCATTGATGCACTCCTGAAGTCCCTCTGCGTAACCCTGGATCAAAGCGATAGGGGTTTTCAGCTCGTGGGACACATTGGATAGGAATTCTTTCCGCATTTCGTCAATCTGGGTCTTTCTTTCAATATCTTTCTGCAGCTCATTATTGGCTGTCTTTAGTTCCGAAATAGTCCGCTCCAGTTCCTCTGACATTTTATTCAGGTTATTCCCCAGAACTCCTACTTCATCCTGACTGGGACTGTCATATTTTACGTTGAAGTTCAGATTTGCCATCTCCTGAGAAAGCTCAGACAGCTTATGAAGAGGACTTGTAATTCTTCCCGAAAGGAGCAACACTACTACGGAGCTCAGGACAATCATCACACCTCCAATAGCCACATAGAACAAATTAGAAATCCTAGCACTTTCCTTCAGACTTTCTATAGGGGTAGTAATCAGAAATTCATCTCCGTTGTCCAGATTTCCATACATATTGATAGAATCTGTAATACTGGGAGTATTTACTCTTCTCTCCAAAATATAATTCTGGGAAGACCGGAGAATCTGCTGCTCTCCTTCAAGATTGAGCCGCAGACCAAAAATCAGCCGGTCTCTCATATCTTCCGCATCCTTAGCAAAAGATACGATCAAGGAAGCGTCTTCATCCAAAATGATCAGGGAAAGATTGTTTTCCAGAAGATAGTCTATAAAATCCCGGTTAGATGCCAGGCTGCTGTAGTTTTTCACATCATTGATCATATCATAAGTCTCAAAGAAACACTGCTCTCTGCTGATCGTATAAACTCTTTCCAAGAAAAAGGTATTGATCAGGATTATAACCACCAGAAACAGCGCCATCATTCCAATAAAGGTCACTGCCAGCCGGTTCCTGATGGATTTTCCCATAAAGTTCTTGATAAATTTCATGGCTTACACCTCGAATTTGTAGCCCATGCCCCAGATTGTCTTGATATACTCTCCTTTTTTCCCCATTTTGCTCCGCAATTTCTTTACGTGAGTATCGATAGTCCGGGCATCGCCGAAATAATCATAATTCCACACTGAATTGAGGATTTTTTCCCTGGACAGGGCAATGCCCTGATTTTCCATAAAGTAGGTGAGAAGTTCAAATTCTTTGTAGCTCAGCTCCATAGGCTCGCCGTCAATAGTGGCAATATGAGCGGATTTGTTGATTTCAATCCCCCCTGCCTGCAAAATATCCTCTGTACCTCTGGCGTTAGTCCTTCTCAGGATAGCTTCCACTCTGGCCACTAAAATCTTGGGGCTAAAAGGTTTTGAAATATATTCATCAACTCCCAGTTCAAAGCCTAAAAGCTCATCCCGCTCATCTCCTCTGGCAGTAAGCATGATAATCGGTACTTTAGAATTCTTTCTTATCTCTCTGCATACTTCCCAGCCATCCATTTTCGGCATCATTACATCCAGAATAACCAGAGAAATATCCTTCTCTTCATAAAAAACATCCAGAGCTTCCTCTCCGTCACCGGCCTCCAGGACGTCAAAATCCTGCTTCACCAGGAAGTCACGGACCAGTTTTCTCATTCTGCTTTCATCATCTACTACTAAAATCTTACACTTATCCATAATAAACTCCGCTCCTTTATTTAGCTATACCATAAAGCAAGGAGCCAAGCGAGCATTGAATCTCAATTTGGCGACTGCTGATGATATTAGTGTACTGGCAGTACCATAATTCATTCAATGTCATTAGTTGAATTATAGTCGCAGCAGTACACTAGCTACTATGTAGTTAGTATACCAGAGAATTTTGTCTGAAGTGTGAACTTTTTATACAACGCAATAGAAAAAAAGCCCAGCAAACACTGAGCTCTTTCCTATGGACCTGAGGGGAATCGAACCCCTGTCCGAAAGTCTATCCCTTGAAGCATCTCCCATCACAGTTATTCTTTTAATTTTCCCTTACCCCAACGCCGAATAACAGGCTTTCGGGCTCGGTAGCTTCATAAAATCTTCCCCAATCTCAAAGCTTTGAAAGTGAAGTTCCCCGCAAGGTCGATGCCAGATTCCCGGACAGCGGGTGATCCAGGGCTGACAAGCTGCAATTAGGCAGCTAACGCTACTCTATTATTGTTTGCGTTTATATTTAAGTTCCAGGTTGATACGCAGTCCCGGAGTCTGCGGATGGCTTCCTCAACTTCAAAACCCCCGTCGAAACCAGTACAAGCCCTCATATAAAAAGCTTTTCCTGTAACGCAAACCGGCAGTTTCAAGCATCCTTATCTTATAATTTTTTTTCTCCTTTGTCAAGGCGTAGCCGGTATTTTTCACGGAAGCATGAAATCAAAAAAGCATGAAATCCATGACCTTCGGACCCTGGTATCATATGATAAAGAGAGGGGATTTTTTGAAGGGAGGATTTTTTATGGCTTTAAATGGAATTGATGTTTCTCAGTATCAGGGGAATGTGGACTGGAATCAGGTGAAGGGGGCCGGTATTGCTTTTGCTATGCTCCGAGGCGGGTACGGAAAGAATAATGTGGATCCCTATTTTCATCAGAATGCCTCTGCCTGCCAGAAGCTGGGAATCCCCTTTGGCATTTACTGGTTTTCTTATGCATATAATGCCCAGATGGCAGCACAGGAAGCAGAATATTGTGCAGCTCTGGCAAAGCAATATAAAGTTACATGGCCCCTGGCCTATGACTTGGAGTATGACACTGTCCGCTATGCTGCACAGCAGGGTATAACTATCGGAAAAGCTCTCGCCACTACCATGACCGCAGCTTTCTGCGACAAGGTGAAGGCTTCCGGTTATATTCCTATGTATTATTCAAATCTGGATTATTACCGTACAATGTTTGATACAGAGCGTCTGCCCTATGACTTATGGTTCGCCCAGTACGCATCTGCCGCTTCTGTATCGGATATGGCAATGTGGCAGTATACTTCCACAGGAAGCGTTCCTGGCATTTCAGGAAACTGCGACAGGAATTATAGTTACAAAGACTACGGAAAGGGCACCGTATCACCTGAACCTGCCCCCTCTGTTCCCGATATATATACCGTTCAGTCCGGGGATACTCTCTCAGGTATTGCCCTTCGTTTTGGCACTACAGTCAGCAGTCTTGCAAAAATAAACGGAATCTCAGATCCTGACGTGATTTATCCAGGACAGGTGCTCCGTCTCAGCGGCAGCCCCGTCTCCGGCCAGACTATCTACACTGTAAAAGCAGGAGACACACTCTCAAAGATTGCCGCAGATTTTGGCACCTCTTATCAGACTCTTGCACAACTAAACGGCATCTTGAATCCTGACCTCATTTATCCCGGTCAGAAGCTTAGTATCCCATCAGGCTCCTCGACCAGTATTTCCTACTATACCATACGTCCGGGAGACACACTCTCAGGAATCGCCCTCCGTTTTGGCACCACAGTCAGCCGCCTCCAGAGTCTGAACAATATTTCCGATCCGGATAAAATCTATGCAGGAACTAAAATCCGTATAAACTGATAAATATTTCAGCAGAGAACGAGTAGTTTATTTAATTCCCTAATAGCAAAAATCCCCAGAGACTGGATGGAACCAAATTTTCCAGTCTCTGGGGCAAGTTATGTAGCAAGGCTGAAATCCTTATGACTGGATTGCCTCTGCAATTTCTGCCATATTACTGATATTCAGATAACTGACCTGTCCTTTCTCGTCGGTCTGGGCGCTTCCCTCAATACCGATACTCTCTTCACTTTCCTCCCCACGGAGCTTAAGTTCGCCGCTGATTTCGTAGTCTCCCTGTACCTGCTGGACATCCAGATGCTCTAAAGACATTTCCCAGTTATTTTCACAGGCTTTCACAGAAATCTCATAAAATGCTGTTCCCGTCAGGTCTTCATATCCTTCTTCTGTCATATATTCCTGAAATCTTTCCTGAACCCATTGAGGAAGTTCTGCCGTAACAAGATTTTCTGAAGCAGCTTCTCCACTGTCTGGGCTTATCAGCTCTTCATACTCTGATTCTTCCAGATTTTGAAAAAGATTTTCTACTACTGCTTCCACATTTTCTGTTCCGTTGTTCATCTGCCCTTCACTGCATCCTGGAAATGCCAGACACAGGGCCGCTGCCGACAGTATTGCCAATATTTTTTTCATATTCACCGCCCCTCTCTTCTTTTCCTTTTTATATACATAATCTTCCATGAGAGAAAACCTCTCAAGTATTTACACACATTTCATTAGTTACACTATCTATACAGCCAGTATACCCTATTCCACCCTCTGTTACAATATACATGGGAGTATATTTCTTGCATTATTCCTACAGCTTTTGCTATACTGTAAATACCGGCTGTTCCTATTATATTTTTTAGAATATCCGGGTTTAGAAATAAAGGAGAAATCCGGATATGCCACCGGAAGAAAAGACAAATGCTGACACGAAAAGAATTGAAACAACGCGGAAAACACTCTCTGAAAAAACATTACCTGATTTTTACAGCCATATGCCTGATTTCCGCTTTTCTGGCCTCAGAATTCAGAGGATCCCTAAATTTTTCTACCCTTAGAAATTATGAAGAATTTATAGATAATCCCGTATTTGAGGGAGGGAAAGGCCTCCTTTTAAATATAATCCAGCAGCTGAACTCCGGGTCAATCCTGGTCACTATGTCTGCCTCTGTCAATTCCCTTGCAGTAACGGAAAAAGGCGGAATTGTTCTGCTGATCCTAACAGGCACTGTGGCCATGTTTGCATTCTGGGTGTTTATCCAGAATACCTTTGGCGTCATACTGCGGCGTATTTTTCTGGAAAGTCATACTTATGAGTCTGTTCCAATATCCAGGGTCCTGTTTCTTCTGAAAATAAAAAAATGGATGAAAGCCGCCTGGATCATGCTGGTAAAATCTGTTTTTCAGCTTCTGTGGTCTTTAACTATTATAGGAGGGATCATCAAACACTATTCCTATTTCCTGGTTCCTTACATTACTGCAGAAAATCCAGATATGACCGCCCGCCAGGCTGTCACCCTGTCCAGAAAAATGATGAAAGGCCATAAATGGGAATGTTTTGTATTTGAGCTGTCCTTCCTTGGCTGGGAGATCCTGGGCATTCTGACTCTGGGAGTCTTCAATATCCTATATACGAATCCCTATAAGACTGCTGCTTTTACAGAATATTTTGTGCAGCTGCGTCAGGAATCGAAAAAAGCCAAAATTCCAGGCACAGAGCTTCTCAATGACATTTATCTTTATGAAAAAGCTGATGCACTGCTGCTTATGGAAAAGTATGTAGATATCCTGGATATTATGGAAACACCATCTCCTCAGGAACCGGAACTTCCAGGTATCAGAGGCTTTTTTGCCAGGAATTTCGGTATTCTTTTGTTCTGGGGCAAACAGGAAAAACGCTATGAACAACTCCAGGCCCAGCATGTCCGGAATGCTGAATTATATGAGGCATTAAAAGGTACTATGTATCCCACCCGTCTCCATCCGATTCCTGAAGAGAGTAAACGAAATCAGATTGAGTCTCTCAATTATATGCGTCAGTACAGCATCTGGTCTCTGATCCTCATTTTTCTTGGGCTTTCCTTTTTCGGCTGGCTCTGGGAGGTAACCTTCCATTTGCTCCTCAGCGGAGAATTTGCAAACCAGGGATTTCTGAATGGTCCATGGATTCCTATATATGGCAGCGCCTCTGTTTTAATCCTGACTTTACTGTACAGGCTGAGAAAAAATCCCGGCATGGAATTCCTTGCCTCCATTATTCTCTGCGGTTTTCTGGAATATATGACATCTCTGGTCCTGGAAACAATATCCGGAGGCATAAAATGGTGGGATTACAGTGAATATTTTCTGAATCTCAACGGAAGAGTCTGTGCTGAAGGGCTTCTTGTCTTCGGGGCAGGGGGAATCATCGTTGTATATGTACTGGCCCCTTTAGCAGACAATCTTCTCCATGCAGCAGACCAAAAGCTTCTGAAACTTTTTACCCTTGTCCTTCTGGTCCTGTTTTGTGTGGATGCAGCATATTCTCCCTTTCATCCTAATACAGAAACAGGCATCACAGAAACCAGTTTTTCCATTCCTATCAGAAAAGGGCTTTCCTAATAAAAAATCTGCCTTACAGCCGGTGTACTGACACCAGAGCTGTAAAGCAGATTTTTTATTATTCCATATCCAGATGACAGGATACAAAGTGTCCTGGCCGTGCCTCTCTAAGCTTCGGTGATTCTTTATGGCACTTCTCTGTGGCATATTTACACCGGTTAGCAAATGGACAGCCTGGTTTTGGATTGATCGGACTTGGTACGTCTCCTGAAAGGACGCTGGCCTCTTTCTGAGCTTCCTTATCCGGGTCCGGAATAGGAACTGAGGCCAGAAGAGCCTGGCTGTATGGGTGAAGTGTATGAGCATAAATCTCATCACTGTCTGCCAGCTCTACCAGATTTCCAAGATACATAACCGCAATACGGTCAGAAATATATTTTACAATGTTCAGGTCATGGGCAATGAACATATAGGTAAAGCCATTTTTTTCCTGAAGGTCTTTTAACAGGTTGATGATCTGACTCTGAATGGAAACGTCCAGAGCGGAGATTGGCTCGTCACAGACAATAAATTCTGGTTCTACTGCCAGAGCCCGGGCGATACCGATACGCTGACGCTGTCCGCCGGAGAACTCATGAGGGAAACGGTTGGCGTGTTCCCTGTTCAGTCCTACAGTTTCCAGAAGTTCATAGACTCTCTGGGTACGTTTTTCCTTATCGTACATTTTATGGATCTCCATACCCTCGGCAATAATGCTTCCTACCGTCATACGGGGATTCAGAGAAGCATAGGGATCCTGGAAAATGATCTGAGCTTTCCGGGAATAATTGTAGCGGTCCTTTGTATGCTTCATGTTTACTTCTTTTCCATCGTAAAGGATTTTTCCGCTTGTGGCAGGGTAAATTCCCATTACCACACGTCCAAGAGTAGATTTACCACATCCGGACTCGCCTACCACACCCAGAGTCTCACCTTTATAGATGTCAAGGGAAATATCATTTACAGCCACCAGGTTCCTGCCTTTTCCTACATGGAAATGTTTGGACACATGGTCTAATGTGATCAGTTTATCCATTTACCTTTCCCTCCTTTGCTCCCGGGAAGTCCGGGTGAAGTCTCCAGCAGGAAGCGGTGTGTCCCTCTCCCAGCTCAAATACAGGCGGCTGATTTGCCTTACAGATCTTCATACAATGCTCACACCTGCTGGCAAATCCACAGCCCTGAGGCGGTGCATACAGATCCGGAGGAGTACCTGGAATAGAGATCAGCTCCTCATCTTTCTTGGTATCAATAGTAGGAAGGCTGCGAAGAAGAGCCACTGTATAGGGATGTCCCGGGTTGTAGAAGATATCTCTTACGGAACCTTTCTCCACAATCTTACCTGCATACATAACAGACACTTCATCAGCCAGATTTGCCACAACTCCAAGGTCATGGGTAATCAGGATGATAGCGGTCTTTGTCTCTTCTTTGATCTTTGCCATGAGCTGCATGATCTGAGCCTGGATGGTCACATCCAGAGCCGTAGTCGGCTCATCGGCAATGAGCAGCTGAGGGTTGCAGGCCAGTGCCATAGCGATCATGGCTCTCTGACGCATACCGCCGGAAAATTCATGAGGATACTGTTTTGCTCTTTCCTCCGGGTTGGGGATCTGCACCAGTTTCAGCAGACGGATGGCTTCTTTCTCCGCATCTGCCTTGGAAATCTTCTTTTTCTTTACCAGAGTTTCTGTCAGCTGTTTTCCGACTTTCATAGTAGGATTCATACAAGTCATAGGGTCCTGGAAGATCATGCTGACCACCTGGCCCCTGATTTCCTGCATTTCTTTTTCTGAGGCAGCTACGATGTCTCTGCCGCAGAGATCAATGCTTCCCTCCTTAATGCGGGCGGGAGGCATAGGGTTTAATTTCATGATTGTCTGGGCAGTAACACTTTTTCCACAGCCGGATTCTCCCACTATGGCCATTACTTCCCCTTTCTTTACCTCCAGGCTGACACCGCGGACAGCGTGAACCTCTCCTGCGTAAGTATCGAAGGAAACATGGAGGTTGTCAATCTTTAATACATTTTCCATTTTCTTACCTCCTTAATTTCGGGTCGAATGCATCACGGAGCTGGTCTCCCAGCAGGTTAAAGGACAACATGGTCACACAGATAAACAGAGCTACCACGATCAGCTGTGTAGGATACATCTGGAATACCTGAATAGCATTATTTGCCATCATACCCCAGGAAGACTGAGGCGGAGCAATACCAAGGCCCAGCATGGACAGGAATGCTTCCGTAAAAATAACATTCGGGATATCCAGAGTGATATTTACAATGATAACACTAAGTACGTTTGGAACCAGATGTTTTCCGATGATACGGGCTGGAGAAGCACCCATGGATTTGGCTGCAATAACAAATTCCTGCTCCTTTAAGCTTACCACCTGGCCTCTTACCAGACGGGCCATACCGGTCCAGCCTGTAAGGGAGTAGGCCACGATGATGGTTCCCATTCCTCTTTCCATAACAGTCATCAGAAGGATAACGATGATCAGATAAGGAATACCGCTGATGATCTCCAGGATACGCATCATAATTGTATCCACCGCACCGCCGAAGTATCCGGAAATACCGCCGTAGAGAACACCTACAAAACAGTCGATAAGAGCCACGGCAACAGCGATAGTCAGAGAAATCCTGGCGCCGTACCATACTCTTGCAAATACATCACGGCCCAGATTATCTGTTCCGAAAATATGCATCTGTCCTGTAACAGAATCCGGGGACATGATGGGTTTATTCTGAAAAGCAACATTTTGCTGTTCATAGCCAAAAGGACATATCATAGGAAGGAAAATAGCTCCCAGTATGATCAGTGCCAGAATCGTCATACAGACAATGGCCACTTTACTTTTCCGTATACGGTTCCAGGCGTCTTTCATAAAGCTGATAGAAGGACGGGCAATAGCCTCCATGGAAGAAGCGTCAGAACCGATGACTTCGAAAGCATCTCCTCCGATCTTTCCGCTGACATCATAGGGAGTGTATTTCGTCGCTTGAGTCGCCTGCAGTTTTTTCTTCTTTGCCATCATACTTTTACTCCTTTCTGCCTGTCAGTTTGATACGTGGATCGATCAGGCCGTAGATAATATCTACTACCAGATTGGCAAGAATCAGGAAAGTTCCATAAAATACCGTAGTACCTGCGATCAGCGTATAATTACGGGTCTGTACACTGGTTACAAAGTATCTGCCCAGGCCCGGGATTGCAAAAATGTTTTCTACTACAAATGCTCCTGTAAGAACAGCAGCCACCAAAGGTCCCATTACTGTAATAACCGGCATGATGGCATTCCGGACAGCGTGTCTCCAGATGATCTGTCTCTGGCTCAATCCTTTTGCCTTTGCCGTTTTAATATAATCCTGGCTTAATACATCCAGCATACTGGTACGCATAAGACGGCTTACTGTAGCCATGGAACCAAAGGCCAGAGCAAAAGCCGGAAGGATTTTACTGTGCCAGTCAGTCCATCCAACAATGGAGAAGACCTGTACGCCTGTAGCCTGTCCAAGCTTCAGTGCAAGGAAATACTGTAATAATGCGCCCATAATGAAAGAAGGTACAGACACACCTACCAATGCCAGGAACATAGCGCCGCTGTCCCATGCAGTTCCTCTTTTTACCGCTGCAACGATACCCAGAAGGATACCCATGATAAATGCAAACAGCAGAGCCCGGACACCCAGATCAAAAGAGACTGGAAACGCATCCTTAATAATATCCGTGACCGCTCTTCCGTCCGGAATGGAAATTCCAAAATCTCCCTGAAGGGCATTGCCAATGTACATGATCAGCTGCTGAAGCACCGGTTTGTCCAGACCGTACTTTGCTTTCAGGGCTTCCATAACCGTATCAGGAATATCTTTTCCGCCGGTGAAGGGATCGCCCGGGAGCAGCTGCATCAGAAGGAAGGTAACACTTGTCAGAACTAAAATTGTGATAAAGGAATAAATAATCCTCTTTAAAATATAGCGTAACTGATTCGCCAAGATAACAGCTCCTTTCTTTTGTCTTTTATTTTTCACTTTACTGTTTATGTAAATCGCAAAGGTTCTTTGCGATTTACATAAACAGACAGGAGCCCTGCCGGGAAGTTTTCTGCTCCCTGACAACGGCTCCTATCCGTTAAATCACTTTATACCTTTGTCAGCCGTATAAATCCGAATTATTTTGCATCTGTAAAGTCAAACTCCTGGAATCCGGTACGTGTCATATTCTGTACCTTGTCAGATACTGCATAAGTAACACCGCTGAAGTACAGTGGGAAGATAGCCGCGTCGTCATTTGTAACAATCTTCTCTGCCTGAGCCAGCATATCCTGACGTGCAGCAACGTCTCCCTCTACCAGAGCACTTGCAACCAGGCTGTCATATTCTGCATTGGAATATTTACCATAGTTATTTCCGTTGGTAGTTGTGAACATATCCAGGAACGTCATTGGGTCATTGTAATCTGGTGACCAACCTGCGTAAACCATATCAAAATCACCGTGCTTCATAGAATCAAGACGGGATTTGAAAGGCTGCGGTGTGATCTCTACATCAATACCCAGAACTTCTTTCCACTGTGCCTGGAAGAACTCTGCGTCTCTCTGTCCGCTTGTCTGGTCATCGCAGAGGATAGACAGCTTCAGATCTTCTGCAGAAAGTCCAGTTTCCTGAAGACCCTGCTCAAAATATTTTTTAGCTTCCTCTGCATTATAAGATACTACATCGCCTACAGCGTCACGATATTTTTCACCATTAGCGCCAGCAATTGTAGTAGGTACCAGACCAGTAGCCGGAACAGAACCATTTCTTAAAATATCATCGCACAGGCTCTGTGTATTAATAGCCATACCAAGTCCTCTACGGATATTTGCATTGTCCAGACCTTTGTCTGTTTTCTGTGTATTGAACTGGATATACCAGTTTCCATTATCCACATAGCTTTCTGTCTTGATACCAAGCTGTTCAGCCTGATCCATCTGGTCAGCATTCAGATTGATACAGTCAACCTGTCCGCCCTGGAAAGCGTTCATACGGGTGTTGGCATCATTCATCATTGTATAACGGATGGTTCCAACTGCGCATCTGTCAGGATCATAGAAATCTTCGTTCTTAGTCAGAGTGATGTGATCGTTGTGTGTCCACTCGGAAATGGTATAAGCACCATTTGTTACGATCTTGTCAGCGTCATCTCCATATACATCAGCGCCAATCTCTTCATAAGCTTTCTGATTCACTGGGTAATAGGAAGCGAAAGAGAAAAGATGCTCTGCATATGGAATCGGATTCTCAAAAGTTACTTCCAGAGTATAGTCATCAAGAGCCTTTACTCCTAACTCTGAAGGATCCATAGTTCCTTCATATACTTCATTACCGTTTAACAGGTTGTCGTATACGATAAAGGCGTAGGAAGAAGCTGCTTCCTTACTGCAGATGGTCTGATAAGAGAACACGAAATCGTGTGCAGTTACAGGCTCACCGTTTGTCCATTTTGCATCCTGACGAAGAGTCATCGTATAAGTACGTCCGTCATCGCTGACTTCTGTTGTCTCAGCTAAGTCTGGCTGAGGAGTATCGTTCTCATCCAGCTTGTAAAGACCTACCATAACCTCACGGAGAATATCTCCGGAAGCAATGTCTGTTGTCAGAATACTGTTCAATTCAGGGGGTTCTGCACGAAGGTCCACTACATAAGTATCATCTTCAGCAGTTCCCGGGAAAGCTGAACTAGCTGCTTCTGTTCCATCGCTGGCTGCACTGGAATCTGAACCGGAAGTACTGCCGGAATCAGAGCTTCCACATGCGCCTAAGGACAGAACCATGGCGCTGGCTAAAGCCATTGCTAAGATTTTCTTCATTTTCATCTTAGAATTCCTCCCTTTCTGATGTCTCAATCCTGAAGTCAAAATTAGTCTTCTCTACTTCTTCGCTTTACTATAGAAAACCAAACCATACCAGTCTGCTATAGCGATTGAGCAATCCTCTTTATTATAATTGAATCTGCATTTTTGTCAACCATTTATGACGAAATTGTGTATTTTGTGTGTTTTTACCAAAGACAAATATCTTTTCTTGGCAATATAATTCATACTTCTTTTTCCAGATTTTCCACGATTTTACCTATGGTTCCGTCTGCAAAGGGAGAATCAATTCCTGCTTCCTTGAGAAGCTCTGTATGAAACTTTGAAGCGGACATCCTGCATAATTTCAAATAGCTCTCCCACGCTCTTTTATAGTCTTTGTCCATCCATGCCTTATATTCAAAGGCACAGAGCTGAGCGATCACATAGTCAATGTAGTACAGGGGGAAGCTGTAAATGTGATGCTGTTTCTGCCAGAAACATCCTTTTTCAAAGAAGGGCAGTCCATCATAATCCATATGAGGTTTATAGATTTTTTCCAGCTTTTTCCACACTTCTTTCCGCTCTTTCGGGCTCATTTCCGGATGGTCGTATACTTCATGCTGGAATTCATCTACCATACAGCCGTAAGGCACGAACATCACCGCTTCTTCCAGATGCATTCTGGTGTAGTCCTCTGTAGTGTCTTTATCAAAGAACAGATGGTACCAGGGCTCTGTAAAGAATTCCATAGACATAGAATGGATCTCTGCAGTTTCCATTCCGATATCCGCATGTTCTCTGATAGGATCTGAAGCCGCCAGATAGCCCTGGAAAGCATGGCCGCACTCATGGGTCATAACGTCCACATCGCCGCTGGTGCCGTTAAAGTTTGCAAAGATAAAAGGAGCCTTGTAATCCGGCAGATAGGTCATATACCCTCCCACTGCCTTTGTCTTTCTTCCAAAGACATCCAGCAGTTCGTTCTCCATCATAAAGTCAAAGAATTCTTTTGTTTCCGGGGAAAGCTCTTCATACATCTGCTGACCTGCTGCCAGGATTTCTTCCGGTGTTCCCTTAGGGCTTGGGCTTCCCTCAGGGCCATATACCTGCTCATCGGAATAAGTCATATGAGAAAGCCCCAGCCGCTGCTGCCTTCTTTCATAAAGGCTTTCTGCAAAGGGAACAAAGACCTCTTTCACCTGACGGCGGAGATTTTCCACTTCTTTCCTTCCGTAGCAGTTTCTCTGCATTCGGAGATACCCCAGAGGCGTATATGTCTCAAACCCCAGTTTTTCCGCCTGGAGCGTCCGGTTCTTCACCAGTTTGTCATAGAGCTCGTCCAGTTTCTCTTCTATACTGAGGAAAAATTCATTCTGCTTTTCAAAGGCCTTTCTTCTCACTTCCCGGTCTTTGCTCTTCAAATAGGGAGTAAGAAGAGAGAGATTCAGTGTTTCTCCCTCCCATTCTATTTTGGCTCCCGCCAGCAGCTTTTCGTATTCTGTCACTAATGCGTTCTCTTCCTGCATGAGAGGAATGACCTCATCAGACACAGATTTCATGGCAATTTCGATATTTTTGAAGGCCACAGGTCCGATCTTCTCTTCCAGGACCTCCCTGTACGGGGAAGCAAACAATTCTTTCTGATAAGCCACACATAAATTGGAGTAAGCCGGGGTTTCCTGGTCGTAATAGTCCTGCTCCTCCTGATAAAATTTATCTGTGGTGTCTATGGAATGGCGGATGGAACAGAGGGTAGCCTGGGTGGACACCCGGTCTGTTAATGCATAATATTTTTTATGGATTTCAAACTGCTCCTCTCCGCTTTTGGCCTCTTTTAAGGCCTGGAGCAATCCTGCAAGCTCTTCTTTTGCCTTTTCAAAATCAATCCTCTCATAAGGCATATCCTTAAATTTCATAAATTCTGACTTCCTTTCTCCAGTAGTTTTCTCCACAATATCATATAAAGACCTATAAGGCATCAATAAAGATTTTTCACCTTAAACTCTCTTTCTGCCTCCCGTCTCTGGTCTTTCTTGGCAATATCCTGGCGTTTGTCATAGAGTTTTTTACCCTTTGCCACACCAATCTCCACTTTTACAAGGCTGCCTTTAAAATATACTTTTAAAGGAACCAGGGTATAGCCCTTTTCCCGGATCTTCCCTTCGATTTTCCGGATTTCATAAGAATGAAGAAGAAGTTTTCTCACTCTCAGCGGATCTTTGTTAAATATGTTTCCCTTTTCATAGGGACTGATATGCATGCCCCAGACAAAAACTTCGCCTTTTTCGATCTGGACAAAGGACTCTTTAATACTGCACCTTCCCATGCGCAGGGACTTTACCTCAGTTCCCACCAGCTCGATGCCTGCCTCATAGGTGTCTTCTATAAAATAATCATGATAAGCCTTTTTATTATTGGCGATCAGACGAATCCCTGATTCTTTAGCCATTTTCTAAACCTCCTGTTAATCTGCCAGGACAAAATCCACGGTCCGCTCCCTGGCATCTGCCTGGGCTACCCGGACCTTTACTTTCTGTCCAATAGCAAAACTTCTTTTCTTTTTTTCTCCTGTCAGCGTGTAATGGGCGCTGTCATAGACATAATAGTCATCCATAAGAGAATTTACATGTACCAGACCTTCCACTGTATTAGGAAGTTCCACATAAAGTCCCCAGTCTGTCACGCCGGAGATCACACCTTCAAAAGTCTCTCCGATCTGGCTCTCCATGTATTCTGCTTTTTTCATCTTAACAGTTTCTCTCTCTGCCTCTTCGGCCCGTCTCTCCATGGCGCTGGACTGTCTGGCCACCTCATCCAGGATTTCCTCGTAATGGCTCATCTTAGCCTCTGTCATCTTTCCCCGGAGATTTTCCTTGATGATCCGGTGGATCTGAAGATCCGGATATCGGCGGATAGGAGAGGTAAAATGACAGTAATATCTGGCTGCCAGCCCGAAATGTCCTGTACACTCTGTTGTATACCTGGCCTGTTTCATGGAACGGAGGATCAGACGGGAGAAAAAGTCTTCCGAATCTTTTCCCTCCAGCTCTTTCAATATCTTCTGGACTTCTTTTGGCCGAATCTCCTCTTTGCTCTTCTTTACCTTTACTCCGGCTCTGTGTACCAGTTCCAGTACAGGTTCCATTTTTTCCATATCCGGAGTATCATGGGTCCGATATACAAAAGGAATCCCTGCCTGGGCATACTCCTGGGCAACTGTCTCATTGGCAGCCAGCATAAAGTCCTCGATGATCCTGGTAGCCACATTCTGTTCATAGGGATAAATCCTCACTGGTTTTCCATTTTCATCCAGCTCTATCTTGCTCTCCGGAAAATCAAAGTCTATGGCTCCTCTTTTCTTTCTCCGCTTTCTCAGAAGAGCAGAGAGCTCTTCCATCTGGAAAAACATAGGCAGCAGCTCTCTGTATCGTTCTGCCAGCTGCTGGTCTTCTTTTCGAAGGATTTTTTTTACGTCTGTGTATGTCATCCTTTCATTTACATGGATCACAGTCTCCGCAATCCCATGGGAAACCACTTTTCCCTTTTCATCAATATCCATAAGGCAGCTAAGGGCCAGACGGTCCTCCCCGGCATTTAAGGAACAGATGCCGTTGGAAAGCTTTTTGGGCAGCATGGGAATCACCCGGTCTACCAGATAAACACTGGTTCCTCTCTTTAAGGCCTCCCGATCCAAAGCGCTGCTGTACTGGACATAATTGCTCACGTCTGCAATGTGGACACCCAGATGGAAAAGATTTCCCTCTTTAGAAAGGGAAACCGCATCATCCAGGTCCTTGGCGTCTTCTCCATCTATAGTGACCATAGGCACATCACGGAGATCCAGTCTGCCATAGAAATCTCCCTCGTTAAGAGATTCTCGTATCCTCTCTGCCTGATTCAGTACCTTTTCCGGAAATTCCATGGGAAGTCCGCAGCTTTTGGCCACACTGAGCACATCAATGCCTTTCTCCTCTGAATTTCCTAAAACCTGAATGATCTTTCCTTCGGGAGATCTTTTTCTGGTCCCATAGTCCCGGATCTCCACCACTACTTTATCCTGGTTCCTGGCTCCCAGAAAGTTCTCCTTCTGTATAAAAATATCCCTCAGAAATCTCTGATTATCCGGAACAACAAAGCCGAATCCGGCAGACTCCTGAAAAGTGCCGACGATTTCCCTGGTGCCTCGTTCCAGGATCTTTATCACCCGGCCTTCCCGTCTTTTTCCCGGTTTATTTTCTTTTTTCAGTGCAACCTGCACCTTATCTCCGTGAAATGCCCCGCCTGTCTCTTCCTCAGGAATATAGATATCCTCTCCATTTTCATCCAGAAGCTCTACAAATCCAAATCCCTTTGCATGTCCTGCAAAAATTCCAATAAGATACTTCTGGGTTTCTTTCTTTTTCTTCTCTTTCTTATCTCTTTTTCCTTTTTTCTCTTCTTTTTCCTGTTCCTTTTTGGAACCCCTTACTGCTTCATATTTTCCTCTTTTATTTACAGTGATCTTTCCTTCCTTCAGGAGCATGTCCAGGATTTCATGAAGTTCCTCTCTTTTTCCCGCCGGCACCTGAAGGAGTACGGCCAGATCTTTTGCCCTCATAGGCTGATACTCTTTACAGCATATAAGATCATATACAATTTTTTTTCTTTTTTTAGTCTGTTGATTTTTCTTCAATTTTGCCTCCTAGGGATATCGAACAATAGACAGTACGCCCGGCGAACTGTCTATTGTCGTGAACAAAAAGGCCGCCCCACTAAACCTCTCTCGTTTAATGCAGCAGCCTCATGCTTAAAAATTCAGATTTAATACTAAAGCCAGCACGAAAAACAAAACACCCATGATCCGTGTAGCCTTTACTAAAGCACCTTCCATGGAGCGGCCCTTGTTTTTGCCCCAGTAGGTTTCGGCCATTCCGGCGATGCTTCCAAGTCCCTGAGATTTTCCTTCCTGCATCAGAATGATCACAGTCAGTCCTATACAATCAATAACGAAAAGGATCGTTAATACAATTCTCAATATCTCCACTGTAACACCTCCTACCTGTTAAACATATCAAGTTTAACACATGGCTGGAAGGATTTCAACCGTTTTTCTCAATGTTTTTCCAGGGGCTTATATAGAGGCTGTGACTGCCCAAACGGTCTTCAATGGCCAGAAGCCGGTTATATTTGGCTGTCCGTTCTCCTCTGCAGGGAGCCCCTGTTTTAATCTGCCCTGCTCCCATGGCTACCGCTAAATCTGCAATAAAAGTATCCTCGCTCTCCCCTGAACGGTGGGAGATCACTGGATTCCACCCTGCCTTCTGTGTCATCCTCACAGCCGCCACGGCCTCTGTAAGGGTGCCGATCTGGTTTACCTTGATCAGCACTGCATTACCGGTCTTCTGACAGATACCTTTTTCTATTCTCTTTACATTGGTCACAAAAAGGTCGTCTCCCACAAGCTGTACTCTACTGCCCAGTTTCTCTGTCATCAGTTTCCATCCATTCCAGTCCTCTTCCCACAGACCGTCCTCAATAGAAACTATGGGATATTCCTCCAGAAGTTTTCCATAGTAGTCCACCATTTCCTGGGCAGTCCTCAGGATTTTTTCTCCTGTCATAGAGGATTCTCCCGGGAAATAATATGCTTTTTCCTCTTCCAGATACAGCTCACTGGCGGCTGCATCCATAGCAAAAGAAATATCCTTTCCCGGTTCATAGCCTGCCTCTCTGACTGCAAGGCTCATAAAGTCCAGTATCTCTCTTGCGTCTTTTACATCTGGAGCAAAGCCACCTTCGTCTCCTACTGCGGTGGACAGGTTTCGTTCCTTTAATATAGATTTCAGTTTCTGATAGGTCTCTGCACACATCTGCAGAGCCTCTTTAAAACAGCAGGCCCCTGTGGGCATGATCATAAATTCCTGGAAATCTACCGTATTGTCTGCATGTTTTCCGCCGTTTAGGATATTCATCATAGGCACAGGCATTCTGTCTGTGATACAGCCTCCCAGATACTGATACAGAGGCAGGCGGAGAGCTTTTGCAGAGGCGTCGGCCACTGCCAGGGAGACCCCCAGCATAGCATTGGCTCCCAGATGTTCCTTATTCTCTGTGCCGTCTGCCTCCAGGATCAGTCTGTCAATCTGGCTCTGGTCCAGGGCATTCTCTCCCAGAACAGCGTCAGCCAGCTTGGTATTTATATTGCTCACCGCCTTCTGTACGCCCTGACCTCCATAACGTTTTTCACCGTCCCGGAGCTCAAGAGCCTCAAATTTTCCAGTTGAAGCGCCGGAGGGCACAATTGCTTTCCCCGTATACCCGTCTTTCCCCACAACGCCTTCTCCGACTGTAACTTCCACTTCCACAGTGGGATTTCCTCTGGAGTCCAGCACTTCTCTTCCATATACTTTTCTAATTGGCAAATACCTTTCCATAGCAATACCTCCTGATCATTTTGGACTTCTTTTTTGTTTCCACGCCAGAGCCAGCAGGCATGTCTCACTGATGGTCCACAAAAATATCATCTCCATCCATTGAGCTCTGCCCTCTGCCTCCATAGTCTGTATTTTTTCCGTCTCCTGTTCATCCGGGGTATCTTCCATCCTGAGTTCCAGGGCTGACATCTGTTTTTTCTTATTGATCTGTATTTCTGTCTTATATTTTTTCTGGTCCAATGCATAATATTCCCCGGTTTTTATGTCCCAAACCAGGTATTTTCCTGGAAACTTATCTATGAACCTTCCTCTGACAGCTTTTCCAGCCAGTATTACACAGCACAGGGATAAAAGCAGCAGCAAAAATATCTTTTTGATTTCATTTTTTCTTTTTTTGCTTTTTTTCATACACAGTCCCCTTTCCCAGGGAACAAAAAGGTGCAAACTCCCCGGAAACCGGCTGTTCTCTTTTCCCTGTTCATATTCAGTTTCTCTGTCTGCATTGATTTGGAATTTTGGCCGAATGGCCGGATTTAGAAATTATGATATCTGAAGTGTGATTTTATCTTAGCACTGCCTTCCGCAGAAAACAATACCGGAATACTTTACAAAATCCATTGAATTTTTCTCCTGGAAATTTAGTAAGTATTTTAGATGGAAAAAGGAGCCTTCACACCAAGCAAAAGTGTGAAGGCTCCAGTCCTAAACATCTTATTTTTTGATCAGTAAAGATTTTCCTGTCATTTCAGCAGGCTGCTCCATTCCCATCATCTCGATAAGAGTAGGCGCGATATCTGCCAGGCAGCCTCCTTCTCTTAATGTATAAGAAGGATCTGCATTCACCAGGATAAATGGTACAGGATTTGTTGTATGTGCAGTGAAAGGAGCTCCTGTTTCATAGTCAACAAGCTGCTCTGCGTTTCCGTGGTCTGCACAGATAAACATCTGTCCACCTACTTCTTTCACAGCTTCTACAGCTCTTCCCACACACTCGTCTACAGTCTCAATAGCTTTGATAGCTGCTGCTTCCACTCCAGTATGACCTACCATATCAGGATTTGCAAAGTTGATGATGATCACATCATATTTTTCGGACTTGATCGCTTCTACCAGTTTGTCGCATACTTCATAAGCGCTCATTTCCGGTTTCAGGTCATAGGTAGCAACTTTCGGGGATTTTACCAGGATCCTGTCTTCTCCTTCATTTGGCTCCTCAACACCGCCGTTAAAGAAGAAAGTTACATGCGCATATTTCTCTGTCTCTGCAATACGGGCCTGTTTCAGTCCGTTGGCAGCAAGAAATTCTCCAAAAGTATTCTTAATGGATACCTTGTGGAAAGCTACCTCTGTATTAGGAATTGTAGGATCATACTCTGTAAAGCATACATAGGTAAGGTCCAGTCTCTTCTCTCTCTCAAATCCTGTAAAATCATCTGCGCAGAAAGCTCTGGTGATCTCTCTTGCTCTGTCAGGACGGAAGTTAAAGAAGATAACGGAATCTTTATCCTGGATCCTTCCCACTGGCTGTCCGTCTTTTACGATCACGGTAGGAACAACAAATTCATCTGTCTTTCCTTCTTCATATGAAGCTTTTACAGCGCATACCGGGCACTCAGCCTGAATGCCTTCCCCTTTTGTAAGAGCTTTGTAAGCCAGTTCCACACGGTCCCAGCGGTTATCTCTGTCCATGGCATAGTAGCGTCCCATTACAGATGCAACCTGTCCTACGCCGATTTCTTTCATCTTATCATTTAATTCCTGGATGTAGCCTTTTCCCCCTGTAGTAGGTGTATCTCTTCCGTCCAGGAAACAGTGCACGAATACTTTCTCCAGTCCCTCTCTCTTAGCCAGCTCAAGAAGCCCGTACACATGAGTATTATGGCTGTGAACGCCACCGTCAGAAAGGAGTCCGAAAAGGTGAAGAGACGCATTATTTTCTTTTGCGTTGCGAACTGCTTTTAACAGCGCTTCATTCTTAAAGAAATCCCCGTCCTGAATCTCTTTTGTGATCCTGGTAAGCTCCTGATATACAATACGGCCTGCGCCCATGTTCAGATGTCCTACTTCAGAATTTCCCATCTGACCTTCAGGAAGTCCTACGGCCATGCCGCTGGCATTTCCTTTTACAAATGGGCACTGAGACATCAGCTGGTCCATAACAGGTGTCTTGCCTTCGCATACAGCATTGGCCTCACAGTTATTGTTCAGACCATATCCATCCAGAATCATTAATACGGTTGGTTTTTTACTCATGACGATTTCTCCTTTATCTCAAATTTCTCTTGTTCCTTATGTCCGTTTATTATTTTAACAGAATTGCAGGATTTTTCAATAAATTTATAAGACCTTAGACAGAAATTCCCGCAGTCTTGGATTTTTCGGACAGGCAAAAAATTCCTGAGGCGGAGCGTCCTCCTGTATATTGCCTTCGTTGATAAAAAGCACCCGGCTGGCTACTTCTCTTGCAAATCCCATTTCATGAGTCACCACGACCATGGTCATGCCTGACTGGGCCAGTTCTCTCATAATTTCCAGAACCTCTCCCACCATCTCCGGGTCAAGAGCCGACGTAGGCTCGTCAAAAAGCATTACGTCTGGATTCATAGCCAGAGCCCGTGCAATGGCTATCCTTTGTTTCTGTCCCCCTGAAAGACTGCCGGGATAAGCGTCTGCTTTATCTGGAAGCCCTACTCTCTTTAAAAGCTCTTCCGCTCTCTGAGAAGCTTCTTCAGGAGTCATAAGCTTCAGAGTCACAGGAGCCAGCATGATATTTTCTTTTACTGTCTTATGGGGGAACAGATTAAACTGCTGAAATACCATTCCAATCTTCTGGCGGTGGCGGTCAATATCCACCTTCGGATCTGTAATATCTACATTCTCAAACAGTATTTTTCCCCCGGTAGGTACCTCCAGAAGATTCAGGGAACGAAGAAAGGTAGATTTTCCTGAGCCTGAGGGGCCGATAATGGCAACTACCTCTCCTTTATGTATCTCTGTACTAATACCGTCCAGAACTTTATTTTCTCCAAAATGCTTCTGAAGATTTTCTACCTTTATCAGTACTTCACCTTTAGTGGTCACTTCTGCGCAGCCTCCTTTCCACCTTGCCCATGAAATAGGTCAGCAGCATTACCAGCACCAGATAGAAAATCGCTGCTGAGATCAGCGGTACAAAGGCGCTGTAAGTACGGCTCTGCACTAAAGTAGCTGCTTTTGTAATATCTATTGTGCCGATATAACCAATGATAGCCGTTTCTTTTAAAAGCACGATCATTTCATTGATCAGTGCTGGCAGGACATTTTTAAAAGCCTGGGGCATAATGACCAGTTTCATGGTCTGGCCTGAGCTCAGACCCAGACTTCTGCCTGCTTCCATCTGCCCCTTGTCAATAGACATAATACCGGAGCGGACAATTTCTGCCACATAAGCCCCTGAATTGATTCCAAAGGCAATACCGCCGATAATAATATTATTCAGGGGTATACTGGCAAAAACTACAGAATAAAAAATCAGTATCTGAATCATAGACGGGGTTCCTCTGATGACTGTCAGATAAACCACACATATGGCATTCAGCAGCTTCAGTTTTCCGGTCTGCTCATGGGCAGAACGGATAAGGGCCACCAGAAATCCCAGGACCACACCGATGCACAGGGCCAGAAGGGTTACTAATATTGTGGTCTTTAATCCGTTGATCCACCACTCAGAGGCGCCGTTGTCTACAAAATACCGCTGAAACCCATGCTGGAGATTTTCCCACATAATTTCATATCCTCCTTAGTCAGATATTCTGTCATTATTTTCTTACGATAACAACCTGGGTAGCTTCTGCATAGGTATCTGTAAACTCTACGCTCTCTTCTCTCTCCGGTGTAACTGTCATACCCGCTGCGCCAAAATCTGCTTTTCCTGTATCTACAGAAGTAAGGATAGCTTCAAAAGCCATATCTTCGATTTTCAGCTCATATCCCAGTTTATCACAGATTGCCTGGGCAATATCAGCGTCGATTCCTACAATTTCATCTCCCTCTTTATACTCCCAGGGTTCAAATTCCGCATTGGTAGCCATGGTCAGAGTTCCATTGGAACGGTCCACATCTGCCGGAGACTCATAGGGATGTTCTCCAATCTCATCACCAATATAATTGCTCTGGATTTCATCCAGGGTTCCCTCTTCTTTTAACTCTGCCAGGGCCTCATTAAAGGAATCTCTCAGTTCTGTATTGCCTTTTTTCATACAGATAGCATATTCTTCTGTTTCAAAAATCCCGTCTACGATCTTAAGATCATCATTTGCCTCTACAAACTTCTGGGCAGGAAGGGAGTCGATAACCACACAGTCTACCTTTCCGTTTTTCAGAGCCTGGATAGCGTCTGCTCCCTTATTGAAACGGTTCACCTGGGAATCCTCATTTACAGCTTCTGTAGCTGCTGAGTCTCCTGTGGTCCCGATCTGGACACCAATATTAAGCTCTGCCAGATCTTCTACAGAAGTTACCTCTACAGGTTCTGAAGATGCCTGGTTTCCTCCGGAACAGCCTGCTGCAGTGAGAACCATAGCAGCGGCACAAAATGCTGCGAATACTTTTTTCTTCATCTTTTTCCTCTCCTTTTTATAATTATTCATTTCATCTTCCGGTTTTTCGGAAAACACTGAAATAATCACATGGCAATGCATATTTATTCAGTTTCATGAATTATATCAGCTTTTATAAGAAATATCAATATACCACTACCGGAGTATTTACCTCTATATTTTCATAAATGGTTCTGGCGTTCTCCAAAGGTGTATTAATGCACCCATGAGAGCCATTATAGAGATAAATGTCTCCCCCGAAGCTGCTCCTGGTTGTCAGGTCATGAATACCTACTCCACCGTTAAAGGGCATCCAGTAGTTTACAGGAGTTTCATATTCAATGGAACCGTCAGGGTTTCTGCCTACAAGAGTGGAGGGACTTGCCTTATCTTTCAGTCTCCATACTCCTCCTGAAGGAGTTCCATTTCCTGCATTGGGATTTCCCGTTACCACAGGGGTATCTACAAGAAGCGTTCCGTTTTTATAAAACCACATTCTCTGCTCACTGATGGAAATTTCCACGTAGGTTCCGTCTATATCATTGCCCCCATGCTTTTGTCCGGAATAAAGCCAGGTAGGTTCCACGGCTCCGCTCTGTCCGGCATTCAGCATATTTACCAGGGACTCTGTAGTCTTATCCTGCCACAATCTCCATCCATAATCTCCCTGAGTCAGATGCACTGTGTTTCCATTGGAAGTAACAAAATCCCTGGGCTGTCCAATGGTATTATATTTTTCAGACCAGGCAATGACTGTCTGCTTTACTGTCTCTGTGTCGAAATAATAATTTCCGTCCCCGCCTTTTTTCAGCCAGGATTTCAACTGGTCTCTGGTCACCGTTTCTGTTCCCGTTCCAAAATTCAGGCTGGCCTGGAGGCTTGTAAATTTATTCAGCTGCTCTGCCTCTTTTTTCAGATTTTCATCATCCTGGTATACTGCCGGCTTCACATAACAGTCTGTTTCTTCCAGAGAAACCTCTGTCTGTCGCTGGTCTACTGCAGATTTAATGGCTGCAAGTGTCTTTTCTTTATCCAGAGTCGTTCCCTCTACTTCCGGAATAATTTCATAGGAAGTTCCATTATCCTCCACTCTGGCGTCCTGTACAGGCGTCATGTTGGCATCCTGCATACAGGACAAGGCAGCTACTGCCTGGTTCAGACTTTCTTCATTATAAGAACTGTCTGCATTTACTGTATAATTTTTATCCCCAAAAATCTGTACAGGCCAAAGCCAGGAATTTTGTTCTGCCTTTACCTGCTGGGCTCCGTTATCATCCTGGTAGGACAGCTGGATCGTAGTTCCATCGATAGTCTCTGTCTGCTCTCCTCTTTCTTTAATTGTCAGGGAATAGGTCTCCGCACTGTTTTTCAGAAGTTCTCTGACATATTCCGTATCCTTTCCTCCACAGTCAATACCGTTGATCATGGTCCCGGGATAAAACTTATCCTGATAATAAACTCCTACCCCTGCATATCCTGCAAGAATCACCGCTGCTCCCAGTCCCAGACCAATTCCCAGAGCTTTTTTAGATTTCTTTTTACTCTTCTTACCGTTTCCCTTCTTCAGCTTTTTGTCAGCCTTTTTAAAAGCTTTCAGTTTCTCTTTTTTATTGTCTTTCATTTCTATTTAAACATCCTTGCCTATTTACTTTGGTATATGGAGCTGTGGCGTTAAGCCAAATCAAGAATATTTATACATTTTATTGCTCAGTCTCCGTCGCTTTGAGCCTAAGGTCTCAAAGCTATACTCGACAAATTCGCATAAAATGTATAAAAATTCCTGGCATATCCTTAATGCCGCAGCTCTACTTTTTCACAGGCCCATTCTACTCCAAAAGTCCAAAAAATAAAAGGCTTTTCTTCCTTTCTGTTGAATTTCACCAATTTTTTTACTATCATAAGAAAAGATATGAACATTTTTAAGGGAGAACTTTTTCATGAAATGGGATAATTCTTTGCTGGACATGACCAGCTGCCGGCTCTGCCCCAGAAACTGCGGTGCAGACCGTACCAAAAGAAGGGGATACTGTGGAGAAAAGGCGGTTCTAAGATGTGCCAGAGCCGCTCTCCATCACTGGGAGGAGCCCTGTATCAGCGGTACCCGTGGAAGCGGCACTGTATTCTTTTCTGGCTGTAATCTAAGATGCTGTTTCTGCCAGAACTACAAAATCAGTCAAGAAGGTACGGGAAAGGAGCTTTCGCCGGAAAATCTGGCTGACATTTTTCTCCGCCTTCAGGAACAGGGGGCTCATAACATTAATCTGGTAACTGCCGGACATTTTCTTCCGGCAGTGCTGAAAGCTCTGGAGCTTGCAAAGCCCCGTCTCCATATTCCCGTGGTTTATAACTGCGGAGGCTATGAAAAACCAGAAGTCATTGAAATTTTAAAGGATTATGTGGATATTTACCTGCCGGATCTGAAATATTTTGATCCGGTCCTTTCCGCCAGATATTCAGGGGCCGGAGATTATTTCTCTGTAGCTTCCCGGGCAATCGCCGCCATGATATCTCAGACAGGAAATCCTGTTTTCGATGAAGAGGGACTTCTGAAAAAAGGTGTGATCATCCGCCACATGGTACTGCCTGGCTCCAGGAAAGATTCTTCTGCTATCCTTCACTGGCTCAAAGACAATCTTCCGGAAGGCAGTTTCCTTCTCAGCTTATTAAGTCAGTACACGCCTTTTTACAAAAGCAGCCAATATCCGGAAATCAACCGGCGGCTCACCACCTATGAATATAACAAGGTGTTGGAAGAAGCAATTTCTCTGGGACTTACCCAGGGATTTATGCAGGAAAAAAGCAGCGCCAAAGAAGAATACACCCCTCCATTTAATCTTGAAGGTCTAGAATAAAGTGGGCAAGCCCACTTCAGCTCCCCCTTTCCTCAATCTTGAGGGGCTTGAACACTTTGTGCGCCGCCGCAATACCGCAAGGCGGTAACACACCTTATTGCGGCGTGTGCATCCCGCCCAGCGGGCTTTATATTCTATAGGGCAGTCCGGAGGACTTTCCTATAGAATATAAAGGACTGCCTCCGGAGCAGTGGGGAAATTCCTGCAGGATTTTCCCTTAACTGTCCCGGAGGCAGTTCTTTTTCAATCACTTTTATTTATTGTAGTTTACAATGGCGCCAAAGTCTGGTTTCAGAGCGGCTCCACCTACCAGTCCGCCGTCGATATCCGGCTGAACAAATAAGTCTGGAGCTGTTTTAGCATTTACAGAACCGCCGTACTGAATACGGATAGCATCTGCAGTTGCCTGATCATATACCTCTGCGATACACTCACGGATAGCCTTGCATACTTCCTGAGCCTGTTCTGTTGTAGCAGTCTTTCCTGTACCGATAGCCCAGATAGGCTCGTAAGCGATAACTGCTTCTTTAGCCTGATCTGCTGTGATTCCCTGGAATCCAACTTTTACCTGCTGACGGATAAAGTCCATGGTCACGCCCTGCTCTCTCTGCTCCAGTGTCTCACCGCAGCACATGATAGGTGTTAAACCATGCTCAAAAGCTTTCAGCATTTTCTTATTGATATCTTCGTTTGTCTCACCGAAGTATTCTCTTCTTTCAGAGTGGCCCAGAATTACATATTTTACTCCTGCGTCTACTAACATGTTTGGAGAAATCTCACCTGTGTAAGCGCCTTTTTCTTCAAAGTACATATTTTCAGCGCCAACCTGGATATTAGTTCCCTTTACAGCTTCCACTACAGGAACAATGTCAATAGCTGGTACGCAGAAAACTACGTCTACTTCTTCGTTTGCAACTAATGGTTTTAAAGTGTTTACTAATTCCACTGCCTCGCTGGGAGTCATGTTCATCTTCCAGTTTCCGGCAATAATTTTTTTCCTTGCCATGGGAATTACCTTCTTTCTTGTTCTTTATAACTTGCAGGTGCAGACGGAGGGGTATGTTCACCTTACTAAGTTCGGGCTAAGCTCTGTCTGCGCCTGCGGCTTGCCAATCGGGTATCTTCCCTCTACTAAGCTCAGACTGCGCCCTGAAGGGCTTGCTTCGCTAAGGATCGGGAAGGACCTCGCACCGCTATACAGCAGGAGGGGTATGTTCACCTTACTAAGTTCGGACTGCGTCCTATGGACTTGCCTCACTAAGTGCGGTGAACTAAGTGCGCACTAAGCTCTGTCTGCGCCTGCGGCTTGCCAATCGCTAAGTGCTTACTTATCATTTGCAGCTGCTACGCCGGGGAGTTCTTTGCCTTCCAGGAATTCCAGGGAAGCGCCGCCGCCGGTGGAGATGTGGGTCATCTTGTCGCCATATCCTAAGATGTTTACTGCTGCTGCAGAATCACCGCCGCCGATAATGGTGGTAGCATCTGTTTCAGCCAAAGCTTTTGCAACGGCTTCTGTACCATGAGCAAAGTTTGGCATTTCAAAGCATCCCATTGGTCCGTTCCATACAACAGTCTTGGCATCTTTTACAGCTTCGCAGAACAGCTTCTCTGTTTCTGGTCCGATATCCATGCCTTCCCATCCGTCAGGGATCTGACCGGTAGGCACTACCTGGATATTGCAGTCATTAGAGAAAGCATCACCGATTCTGTTATCTACAGGAAGAAGCAGTTTCACACCCTTCTCTGCTGCTTTTTTCTTCATATCCAGCGCATACTGTAAATAATCATCTTCACAAAGAGATACACCGATCTTACCGCCTTCTGCTTTAGAGAAAGTATAGGCCATACCGCCTCCGATGATCAGAGTATCTACCTTATCCAGCAGGTTATTGATAACAGAAATCTTACTGGAAACTTTCGCACCGCCCAGGATTGCAACAAATGGTCTCTCAGGATTGTTTACAGCATTTCCCAGGAAGTCGATTTCTTTCTGCATCAGATATCCAACTACTGCGGTATCTACATATTTTGTAACACCTACATTTGAGCAGTGTGCTCTGTGGGCTGTACCAAAAGCATCATTTACAAATACATCGCAAAGGGAAGCCAGTTCTTTAGAGAATTCATCTCCGTTCTTTGTCTCCTCTGCACGATAACGGGTGTTCTCCAAAAGGATTACATCTCCGTCTTTCATGGCCTCTACAGCAGCTTTTGCATTAGGACCTACAACTTCCGGATCAGCAGCAAACTTTACTTCCTGTCCCAGCAGTTCAGTCAGACGTTTTGCAACAGGAGCCAGGGATAATTCCGGTTTCGGTTCTCCCTTTGGCTTTCCTAAATGAGAGCAGAGAATAATCTTCCCGCCGTCAGCGATCAATTTTTTAATAGTAGGAAGTGCAGCTACCAGACGGTTCTCATCTGTGATCTTTCCATCCTGAAGAGGTACGTTAAAGTCACAGCGCACCAGCACTCTTTTTCCTTTTACGTTGATATCATCTACTGATTTTTTATTAAGCATTGGAAATGCCTCCTTTTCTTTATATAGCCGAAAAGGGCCCGGTCCATACCGTAGTAGACCGGACCCTTAAATGAGCCTTTATAATACTTTCAGCAGCAAATTATTATTTGTTTAATAATTTACCGAAGTATTTGATTGTTCTAACCATCTGGCTTGTGTAGGAGTTCTCGTTGTCATACCATGATACAACCTGAACTTCTGTTGTTCCGTTGTCCAGAGGCAGAACCATTGTCTGTGTAGCATCGAACAGAGAACCATATCTCATACCAACGATATCGCTGGATACGATTTCATCTTCGTTGTATCCGAAGGACTCTGTAGCTGCTGCTTTCATAGCGTCATTGATCTGCTCTTTTGTAACGTTTCCTTTAACAACTGCTGTTAAGATTGTTGTGGAACCTGTAGGAGTAGGAACACGCTGTGCAGCACCGATCAGTTTTCCGTTTAATTCAGGAATAACTAAGCCGATAGCTTTTGCAGCACCTGTGCTGTTTGGAACGATATTAACTGCTGCAGCACGGGATCTTCTCAGATCGCCTTTTCTCTGTGGTCCATCCAGAGTCATCTGGTCGCCTGTGTAAGCGTGGATTGTACACATAATACCGGACTGGATCTCAGCTAAGTCATTTAATGCTTTAGCCATAGGTGCCAGGCAGTTTGTTGTACAGGAAGCTGCTGAAATGATGTTATCATTTTCTGTTAATGTTTCATGGTTTACATTGTAAACGATAGTTGGCAGGTCATTTCCAGCTGGTGCAGAAATAACAACTTTCTTAGCGCCGGCATCGATATGAGCCTGTGCTTTTGCCTTAGATGTATAGAAGCCTGTACACTCCAGAACAACGTCTACACCGATTTCTCCCCAAGGAAGTTCAGCGGCATTAGCCATTGCATAAATTTTGATTTCTTTTCCGTCTACAGTGATAGAATCTTCGCCAGCTGTAACTTTATCAGCTAACTCATATCTTCCCTGTGTAGAGTCATATTTCAGTAAGTGAGCTAACATTTTGGGAGATGTTAAATCGTTGATTGCTACGATTTCAAATCCTTCTGCTCCAAACATCTGTCTGAATGCAAGACGTCCGATACGTCCAAAACCATTGATTGCTACTTTTACTGCCATGATTTTCATTCCTCCTAAAAGTGATTGATTTTCTGTGAGTTCTTTAACTGTTGTAAGCTACATTGTTAAAGAAACATCAACCTTGTCCATATTGTACTCGTTTTTGTCCAAAAATTCAAGCCTAATTTCATATTTCCTAAGCGTTTTAACTCTAATTTAACCTCTTTCCTCTTGCTAGAGCCCTAAAATTTCCCTTATAATGCTTATATTAGGTAAAAAACATCTACAAAAAGGAGTTGCTTTTATGTATTGTGATTATCATCTTCATTCTTCTTTCTCCGGGGACAGTGAAGTTCCTATGGAAGAAATGATACAAAAAGGAATCCAGCTGGGCCTTCCCGCCATGTGCTTTACAGAGCATCTGGACCCTGATTTCCCCGAAGGGGATTATTCCTTTGACCTGGATCTTCCTGCCTATGAAAAAAAGCTGAGAGAGCTGAAAGAAAAATACCGGGACCGTATCCAGATTTATTTTGGCATGGAAATGGGGCTGCAGCCCCATCTGACAAAGGTAATCCCAGAGATTGCATCCTCTGCTTCCTTTGACTTTCTGATCGGTTCCACCCATGTAGCAGATCACATGGATCCTTATGACCGGACATTTTTTGAAGAAAGGAGCGAATATCAGGCTTATCACCGCTATTTTGAAGTGCTCCTGGAAAATCTGAAGACTTTTTCCTGCTTTGACACCTGCGGCCATATCGATTATGTTGTACGCTACGGTCCAAATCAGAACCAGGATTATACCTACGAAAAATATCAGGATATCCTGGACGCCATTCTGAAAACGCTCATAGAAAAACAGATAGGGCTGGAATGCAACACCGCAGGCTTCAAATATGGCCTGGGACATCCCAACCCTACAGAAAAGGTACTGGCACGCTACCGGGAGCTGGGAGGAGAAATCCTGACACTTGGCTCTGACGCCCATGCTCCAGAACATATTGCCTATAATTTCAAGGAAACCGGCGAGCTCTTAAAAGCCTGTGGTTTCCGATACTATACTATCTTTAAAGAAAGAAAGCCAGAGTTCTTAAAGCTCTAGTGCAGGCCCTAATATAATGCCGCCGCCAGCTACATACTCTCCCCGGTACAGGACTACAGCCTGTCCCGGGGTTACAGCTCTCTGGGGCTCCAGAAAGTCTACCTGCACTCTGCCATTTTCCAGTTTTTTTAGGGTACAGGGGGCCCCTGGATGATTATATCGGATCTTACCAGAAAGGATTTCCCCTTCTTTAATCTCTTCCATTGCCATGTAATTCATCCGGTCACAGACCAGACTTTTCACAAAGAGCTCTTCATTTTCCCCTATGACCACCTCATTTGTTTCTGGCCGAATTTCTGTAACAAACACCGGATGCCCCATAGAAAGATTCAGTCCCTTTCTCTGACCAATCGTATAATGGATAATTCCTTTATGTTCCCCAATAACAGTCCCGTCTTTTTTCACATAATTTCCCCGAAGGATTTTTTGTCCTGTACTTTTTTCGATAAAACCCGCATAGTCATTATCCGGCACGAAACAGATTTCCTGACTATCTTTTTTATGTGCTACAGGAATTCCCGCTTCTGCGGCAATCTGACGGATCTCCTCTTTTGTATATGCTCCTACAGGCATTAGAGTATGAGCAAGCTGTTCCTGGGTAAGATTATACAAAGCGTAGGTCTGGTCTTTTCTGGCAGTTACCGAATTACGAATGGCATAACGTCCGTTTTCCAGCTGTTCTACTCTTGCATAATGTCCTGTGGCAATATAATCTGCTCCTATATCCAGACTCCGCTTCAGAAGGGCCTCCCATTTCACATAACGGTTACAGGCAATACAGGGATTTGGTGTTCTTCCCTCCTGGTATTCCCTTATAAAATAGTCGATGACATTTTCCTTAAACTCTTTCCTGAAATTCATCACATAATAAGGGATTTCCAGCTTCGCCGCCACTCTTCTGGCATCGTCTACAGCGCTGAGGCCGCAGCAGCCCCCGTTTTCTTCCTGAAATTCAGGCTCTTCTTCCTGCCAGATCTGCATGGTGACTCCAATGACCTCATATCCCTGCTTCTTCAGCAGATAGGCTGCCACTGAAGAATCTACTCCTCCTGACAGACCTACTACCACTTTCTTCTTTTCCATCAGTACTCTTCCTCTTCTTCCTCTTCGCCTTCATGGATATCAGACTTTGGTTTAGAAAGTCCTTCGATTTTAATCCCATTCTTTTCTGCATAGTCCCACAGAGCTGCATGAATGGCTTCTTCTGCCAGCAGAGAACAGTGGACTTTTACTGGAGGCAGGCCATCTAAAGCTTCCATTACTGCTTTATTGGTAACCTGAAGGGCCTCCTGTATGGTTTTTCCTTTTACCAGTTCTGTAGCCATGCTGCTGGTAGCTACGGCTGCGCCGCAGCCGAAAGTCTTAAATTTACAGTCCTGGATAATCTGATTTTCATCAATATCCAGGTAAATTCTCATAATATCTCCACATTTTGCATTTCCTACTGTTCCTACTCCGCTGGGATTTTCAATCTCTCCTACATTTCTGGGATTCTGAAAATGATCCATAACTTTTTCACTGTACATTATTCCTTCCTCCATTTTTCTTTTATGAACTTTTTTATTTATTTTCCGCTTTTTCCTGTTTTCTTATAAAGTCTTCATATAAGGGAGACAGATTTCTCAGTTTCGCCACAATCTCTTTAATCTGCTCCAAGGTATAATCTAAGTCCTCTTTAGTAGTGTCTGCTCCCAAAGTCAGTCTCAGAGAGCCATGGGCAATCTCATGAGGCAGTCCAATAGCCAGAAGTACATGGGAAGGATCTAAAGACCCTGAGGTACATGCAGAACCGCTGGAGCCTGCAATCCCCTTCATATCCAGCATGATCAGGAGTGATTCACCTTCAATAAACCGGAAGCTGAAATTGGCATTATTGGGAAGACGTTTTACCGGGTCTCCGTTCAGGCGTACATAAGGCACTTCCTCTAAAACCCGGCGGATAAAGTAGTCTCTCAGCTCCTTCTCCTTCTTTGTCCTCTCTTCCATGGTCTCAGCTGCCATCCGTGCCGCTACCCCATATCCTACGATTCCCGGAACATTCTCTGTGCCGGCTCTTCTCTTTCTCTCCTGAGCTCCGCCGTGTACGAAAGAACGTATCTTTACCCCCTTCCGGATGTAGAGACAGCCAATCCCTTTGGGGCCGTTGATCTTATGAGCGCTGGAGCTTAACATATCAATATTCATTTCATCTACATCTATAGGCACCTGGCCAAAGGCCTGGACAGCGTCTGTGTGAAAAAGAATCCCATGCTCTCTGGCAATCATTCCGATTTCCTTTACTGGCTCAATGGTACCGATCTCATTATTTGCAAACATAATGGTAATCAGTATGGTCTCCGGGCTAATGGCTTTCTGAAGCTGCTCCAGATCTACCAGTCCATTCTCATCTACATCCAGATAAGTGACCCGGGCGCCCTGTTTTTCCAGATATTGACAGGTGTGAAGGACTGCATGATGCTCGATCTTGGTAGTGATAATATGATTTCCTTTATTCTTATAAGCTTCATAAGCTGCCTTTATGGCCCAGTTATCCGCTTCAGAACCCCCTCCGGTAAAGTAGATTTCTTCTGTCTTTGCCCCGATAACCCGGGCAATTTCTTCCCTGGCATTAGTGATAGCTTCTTTGCTTCTCTGTCCCAGCTCATAAATACTGGAAGGGTTTCCATAACTCTCTGTAAAATAAGGGAGCATGGCGTCCACTACTTCCTGAGCGGTTCTTGTAGTTGCTGCGTTATCTAAATAAATCCTTGTCTTCATAGCTTTCCTCTCCTATTTTCACATTTTTCAAAGAGTTCAGATATATGACTGAACTGCTACATATCAGATCCGGTTTTTTCCTGGATGCGGCGGCTTTCTTCCACCAACTGGCTGATCATAATAGAATCTACGGTCTCCTGAATGCTTTTATTCACTTTCTCCCAGACATATCTGGCTACACAAAGGTCCTGCCCCAGGCAGTTGGCGTTATTCTCGTCTCCGCAGGAAACCGCCTCAATACTGCCTTCTAAAGCCCTGAGAACATCCCCCACGGAAATCTCCTGGGCAGGTTTTGCCAGCCTGTAGCCTCCCTGGGCTCCCCGGACGCTGGTCACAAGACCTGCTTTTTTCAGTTTCCTTACCAGCTGTTCCAGGTAACTGTCTGAAATCATCTGTCTGGCAGAAATACTCTGGATGGAAACGGCTTCTTTCTCACCATACAGCGCCAGGTCAATAAGGGCCCGCAGTCCATATCTGCCTTTTGTAGATAGCTTCACTGTTATCGCCCCTTCTTAATTCCGACTATTTTACTCGGATTTCTATTCTGGATGTAGAATATCACCTTTAGCATGTTCTGTCAAGGAGAATTTTGGAATATATTATGGAAAAAGCAAAAGGAAATCTTATGGAAAATAAACACGTGCTTCTGAAAGGAACTCTCCTTCTCACAGGAGCAGGATTTATCACCAAAATCATCGGCTTTATCTATAGAATATTCCTCTCTCAGACAATTGGTGCAGAGGGCATGGGAATCTACCAGCTTATCTTCCCTATCCACACCCTCTGCTTCGCCCTGTCTGTAGGCGGGATACAGACGGCCATCTCCCGCTTTACCGCTGCCAGGGCAGCCTTAAAAGACGAACAGGGCGCCAGGGACATTTTTGTTCTCTCAGGAGCCCTTTCCACAGCCATTGCCCTGGTAGTTTCTGCGGTTCTTTATCAGAATGCTTCCTGGTTTGCCCTTCATATTCTTCTGGAAGAAAGATGCGCTCCTCTGCTCCGGCTCATGGCTTTTTCTATTCCCATGGGCACTCTTCATTCCTGTGTAAACGGTTACTACTTTGCCCGAAAAAAACTGGTCATTCCTGCTGCTGCCCAGCTTCTGGAACAGAGTGCCAGAGTCGGTGTTTCCTATGGCATGTTTCTCATTCTGACGGAACAGAATGTGCCGGTAACTCCTATGCTGGCTGTGGCAGGCTTACTGGGAGGCGAGCTGGTTTCCATGATCTTTTCTCTCCTGGTAATCCTCTGGGATTATCAAAAGCATGGCTACCGTCTGAGGAGTCTCCGCTCTCCTGTAAAAGACCTAAAAGAAATACTGGCCCTGGCCTTTCCTCTGACCTGCAGCCGGCTTCTTGTAAATGTCCTTCACAGCATAGAGTCTGTACTGATTCCTGGTCATCTGCGGCTTTTCGGTATGGACAGCGGCTCTGCTCTGTCTGTTTATGGCGTCCTCACTGGTATGGCCCTTCCTCTTATTCTTTTTCCTTCCGCCATAACCAATGCCGTATCTACAGTCCTTCTTCCCTCTGTGGCAGAGAATCAGGCCGTAGGCAATCGAAAGGCCATACGCAGAGCTATCCTTCTCTCCGTAAAATATTGCCTTATTTTAGGATTCTTATCCACAGCTTTTTTCTTTTTTGCAGGAGATTTCCTGGGACTGATTCTTTTTAAAAATGAATTTGCAGCCACATTTATCAAAACCCTGTCCTTTATCTGTCCCTGCCTCTACCTTTCCGGTACTTTAAGCGGGATTCTAAACGGCCTGGGAGCTGCTAACCAGTCCTTTATCCTGAACACTCTGGGACTGGGTGTCCGGATCGCCTTTGTCTTTTTTGTCATTCCCGAATATGGCATCCTGGGATATCTATGGGGACTTATTGTCAGCGAAATCCTCGTCACAGGGCTTTCTCTCTGCTTTTTAAGGGAATACTTTTCCTGACTGCTGAGAAAAAGTATCGACAACCGGGATTTCTTGTATTATAATTTTTCTGTTAGAGAGACTAAGTAAAATATTTATAAAAATACAAAGGAGAATACTATGAGTTTTAAATTTGTCAGACAGCTGCCTTCTCCGGACCAGGTCAAGGAACAGACCCCTATGTCCGAAGAAATGAAAAAAATAAAGGAGCAGAGAGACCGTCTGATCCAGGATGTGATCACCGGCGATTCTGATAAGTTTCTGGTAATCGTAGGACCCTGTTCAGCGGATAATGAAGATTCTGTATGTGAATATACAAACCGCCTGGCAAAAGTCCAGGAAAAAGTAGCGGACCGTCTGGTCCTGGTTCCCCGGATCTATACCAACAAGCCCCGGACAACAGGAGAAGGATATAAAGGCATGCTCCATCAGCCGGACCCTGAGGCCCAGCCAGATGTTATGGCAGGAATTTTAGCCATCCGTCACATGCATATGCGTTCCATGGAAGAAACCGGCCTGACCTCTGCTGATGAAATGCTTTATCCCGACAACTGGCATTATCTTTCCGACTTGCTCTCCTATGTGGCCATTGGCGCCCGTTCTGTGGAGAATCAGGAGCATCGCCTTATGGTCAGCGGCCTGGATATTCCTGCTGGAATGAAGAATCCCACCAGCGGTGACTTTTCTGTTATGCTGAACTCCGTCGTAGCAGCCCAGGGAGGCCATGACTTTATTTCCAGAGGCTGGGAAGTAAAGACAGAGGGAAATCCCCTTACTCACACTATTTTAAGAGGCGCTGTAAACAAACATGGAAATACCATTCCCAATTATCACTATGAGGATCTCCAGCTTCTTCTGGAAATGTATGAAAAAAGAGATCTGAAAAATCCGGCAGTCATCATTGATGCCAATCATTCCAATTCCGGTAAAAAGTATGAACAGCAGATCCGTATTGTCAAAGAAGTCCTCCACAGCCGTCTGGTGTCCCCGGACATCCAGAAACTGGTCAAAGGCGTCATGATTGAAAGCTATCTGGTAGAGGGCAGTCAAAAAATCGGCCCCGACCATGTATATGGAAAATCCATTACCGATCCCTGCCTTGGCTGGGAAGATACAGAAAAGCTTCTTTACACCATTGCGGAGCTGTGTTAAATTTCCTCAGAGCAAAAAGACTTTCCCTGAACTTTGTGGGAAAGTCTTTCTATTTTCTGGGATGCGCTTTCATGTAAACATCCCGGATTTTATGGATATTCATATTCATATAAATCTGTGTAGTGGAAATATCAGAATGGCCCATCATTTCCTGTACGCTCTTCAGGTCTGCTCCGTTCTGTACAAGATGTGCCGCAAAAGAATGCCGAAGGGTATGAGGTGTGATATCTTGCTGGATTCCTGCCGAAGCAGCGTATCCTTTCAAAACCTTCCAGAATCCCTGCCGGCTCATAGATTTTCCTGAACAGTTTAAAAAGAGATAGTCACTTTCCTGTTCTCCCAGAAGTATTTTCCGAGCACCCTCCATGTAATGCTCCACTGCCTGTTTTGCCGTAGTTCCAAAAGGAATCACCCGTTCTCTTTCTCCGCTGCTGCAAGTCAGATAGCCTAATTTTAAATTTATATCTTTTACCTTCAGGCTGATCAGCTCACTCACCCTGATACCAGTGGCATACAGCAGTTCCAGCATTGCCCGGTCTCTGATCCCCTTAGCCGTATTTTCTTTGGGCTGTTTAAGGAGCAGTTCCACTTCCTCCACCGAAAGAATGTCCGGCAGTTTCTTTTCAATCTTCGGCGCTTTCAGCTTCTCTGCAGGATTTTCCTTCCACCTGTATTTCTGCGTCAAAAACTGAAAAAATGCACGGATAGACGCGATGCTTCTGGATATTGAAGAAGCCGCAAAATTTTTCCGCTCCATATAAAGGACATAAGAATTCAAAACCGTGGAAGTTATCTGTTCCGCGGTTTCGAATCCCCCTTCTGTTAAATACTTTTCTAACTTTTTCAAATCACGCTCGTATGAAACTTCTGTATTTTTTGAAGTGCCCCTGGTTTTATGTAAATAATCAATAAATTCTTGTATCTCGCACTTCATTCTTTCTTTTCCCTTCTGTAAACATAGTTCGATTATATATCAAGACTTGGTAAAAAATCAAACCCTAAATTTAACAAAAACCTTTATGTTAACAGATATTTTGACATTTTCCACAAGATATCGAAACCCCTCTTTTCATTTTCCACTACATGTGGTAAAGAACCATTTGTAAATTTTTTGTGAACTCAAAGAATTTTTTCTAAAATCCAGGCAAGAATTTTTTGATTGACATAACTTTCTGTCCAGATTCCCAGCAAAAGGAGAACCCCTGCCATGGACATAAAGAAAAAATAGGACTTATAGTCCTCCCGATAGCGCTTTTGTCCTGAAAGAGATTTCCTGCTCATCTGCATGATAGAAAAGAAATAGAGGAGCCATCCCGGAATATAGAAAAGGATCTGAGGAACCATACAGAGGATTCCTGCCCCCATCCCTTTAAGTCCCCATTCCGTCAAAAAAAGAGCGGCAAGATTTCCTCCCAAAAATCCTGCCCACAACAGACCTCCTGCTGCAAAAAATGTTCCCAGAACAGTAACTCCGCACACAGCTCCTACAAAGAAAAAACTTCCCCTTTGAAAAAGGAGCTCTTGAAACAGCATGCTTTCTTCCCAGTCAGGAGGCTTATTTAGATATATGGGAAGCAGTCCCGTCTGATACCCCGTCTTTCCCAGAAAAAGAGCCGCTGTCAGAACTCCTGCCCCAAATCCTGCCAAATACAGCAAAAGAAACAGCCGCAGATTTTTTTTCATTCATTTCACCCTATACAGTTTATGTCTTTGGACCTGAAAATAGTCTCTGAATTAGAAAAAGACCCTTACTTTCGTAAGAGTCTCTCTCTATTAGATTCAAAGTCGACTTTATTTTGCGTAATCCACTACTCGTGACTCGCGAATTACATTTACCTTTATCTGGCCCGGATATTCCAGCTCAGCTTCAATCTGCTTGGAAATATCTCTTGCCAGGAGTACCATATCGCTGTCGCTGACATGCTCAGGTACAACCATAACACGAATTTCTCTTCCTGCCTGAATAGCAAAAGATTTGTCCACTCCTTTGAAAGAGTTTGTAATATCTTCTAACTGTTTTAATCTGTTGGTATAAGTTTCTAAAGTTTCTCTTCTTGCTCCGGGCCTTGCCGCTGAAATCGCATCTGCAGCCTGGACCAGACATGCGATCAGGGATGCAGGCTCTACGTCTCCGTGGTGAGCCTCTACCGCATTAATGACTGTCTGGGATTCTTTATATTTTCTACATAAGTCAGCACCAATCTGAATGTGGGATCCTTCCACTTCATGGTCGATGGATTTTCCGATGTCATGGAGCAGTCCTGCTCGTTTTGCCATACGTATATCCGTTCCGACTTCTCCTGCCAAAAGGCCGGCAAGCTGGGCCACTTCAATAGAATGTTTCAAAGCATTTTGACCGTAGCTTGAACGGAACTTCATACGTCCAAGAAGTCTGATCAGTTCGGGATGGATTCCGTGTACCCCAACTTCCAATGCTGCGGCTTCTCCTTCTTCCCGCATCATGGTCTCGACTTCTTTCTGTGCTTTTTCAACCATTTCCTCAATTCTGGCCGGATGGATACGGCCATCTACAATCAATTTTTCCAAAGCGATTCTGGCTACTTCTCTGCGGATTGGATCAAATCCGGAAAGCACCACTGCCTCCGGCGTATCATCAATGATCAGATCCACTCCCGTCAGAGTTTCCAGGGTTCTGATATTACGGCCTTCACGACCAATGATCCTTCCCTTCATCTCATCGCTTGGAAGCTGTACAACAGAAATTGTAGCTTCTGCCACATGGTCTGCTGCACATTTCTGTATAGCAGTTACTACATATTCTTTTGCCTTTTTGTCCGCGTCTTCTCTTGCCCTGCTCTCCAATTCCTTGTAAAGCTTGGCGGTGTCAATTTTCACTTCATCTTCAACAGTTTTCAACAAATAATCTTTTGCTTGTTCGGAGGTAAGACCTGAAATTCTTTCCAGTTCCTGTATTCTCTGTCCCTGCAGTTCGTCGACTTTTTTCTCTTTTTTCCTTAAATCTGCTTCCTTTGCTGCATATTCGGCTTCTCTTTTTTCCAGGGCATCTGCCTTTTTATCGAGAGCCTCTTCCTTTGACAAAACACGCTTTTCATACTTCTGAAGCTCGTTTCTTCTCTCCTTTGTCTCCTTCTCCAGTTCATTCTTGGTACGAAGGTTTTCTTCTTTTGCTTCCAGGAGAGCTTCGCGCTTCTTTGTTTCAGCAGTCTTCAATGCTTCATCTATAATGTTTCTTGCTTTCACTTCTGCGGTTCCGATAGTCTCTGCGTCTTTCTCTGTCTTTTTCTTAACAGAAATATTGGCAGTAACAGGAACTGCGATCAGCAATGTAACAGCTACAGCAACGATTGCAATGATTACATTGATTGCCACAGGAGCACCTCCTTATTAAGTTTTCATTGTACGAATACAACAGTATAATTTTATACTGATTTCACAAAAAAGTCAACATAAAACCAAGAAATAGAATGGGGGTCTATGTATATTTTATACAAGGGAACCCTATGTCAGGTTCCCTTCATCATCTTCAGAAAATTCTCTCAATACACAGAGGATATCTGAAGTAGAAAATCCCCGGCGAAGGAGAAATCCGTAAAGCCTCTGCTTCTCTTTTTCATCCATGGGCCCCTGCCCTCTTCGCTTCTTCTGAACAAGTTCCCGGATCACAGCTTCCGTGTCCGTCTCTTCTTCCATTTCCTGAAAGGCCTGGTCAATATATTCCTGAGGAACACCTTTTCTGCGAAGCTCCATCTGAATCCTGGCTCGGCCTTTCCTTCCGCTCTGGTTCTGAATATAAGACAGGGCATACCTTTTATCATCAATATAGTGGAAGGATTCTACATAGGCCAGCGCCGCTTCTGCAGCTTCCGGAGGATATCCGTTTTTCAGAAGCTTTTCTTCCAGATCTTTTTTTGTCCTGTCTCCCTGTTCCAAAAGATGCAGAGCTCTGAGCTTTGCTCTCTTTGTCAGCACTTCTTCTATAATCTCCCTGTATATTTCCGGGGAAATTTCCCGGTCTTTCTCTATATGGTACCGGAATACTTCTCCTTTATACAGGACAAAAGGCGAATGGCCTTCCACTTCTATCTGATATTTCTGTTTTGTCACAGGTCTGATCTCTGTAACAGTCATCTGCATTCTCCTTATGCTTCTTCTGTATCAAGAGGGAGAGTTTCCTGAGCCGGCGCTTCCTTCCCTGCTGTTTCAGTTCCTTCCTCTACAGCCAGTCCGTAATGCTCTCTCACCTTTTTCTCAATCTCTTCGCGAACAGCAGGATTTTCTTTCAGATATTTCTTTGCGTTTTCACGTCCCTGTCCGATCTTGGCATTATCATAAGCATACCAGGCGCCGCTTTTATTTACGATACCCAGATCTGCTGCCAAATCCAGCACATCGCCTTCTTTGGAAATGCCTTCTCCAAACATAATATCAAATTCTGCCTCTTTGAAAGGAGGAGCAATCTTATTCTTCACGACTTTGATCCTGGTACGGTTTCCTACCATCTCTCCGCCCTGTTTCAGTGTCTCGATCCTTCTTACATCCATACGGACAGAAGAGTAAAATTTCAGAGCCCGGCCACCGGTAGTTACTTCCGGATTTCCGAACATCACGCCTACCTTCTCACGAAGCTGATTGATAAAGATCACGATACAGTTTGACTTGCTGATATGGGCAGTCAGTTTACGCAGAGCCTGAGACATCAGTCTTGCCTGGAGTCCCACATGGGAATCACCCATATCTCCCTCAATCTCTGCCCTGGGTACCAGTGCGGCAACAGAGTCCACGATAATGATATCCACAGCTCCGGAGCGGACCATAGTCTCTGTAATCTCCAGGGCCTGCTCTCCGTTGTCCGGCTGTGATATATACAGGTTATCAATATCTACGCCGATATTTTTGGCATAAGCCGGATCAAGAGCATGCTCTGCGTCAATGAATCCGGCAATGCCTCCTCTTTTCTGCACTTCTGCCACCATATGAAGAGCTACTGTGGTCTTACCGCTGGACTCCGGTCCGTAAATCTCGATGATCCTTCCCTTTGGAACCCCGCCCATGCCCAAAGCGATATCCAGGCTCAGTGAGCCTGTAGGAACTGTCTCCACGTTCATGTTGGCTGCAGAATCTCCCAGTTTCATCACAGAGCCTTTGCCAAACTGTTTCTCTATCTGTCCAAGAGCGGCATCTAATGCCTTTAATTTATCTTCTTTCACCATCTGTGCCATTTTTCTTCTCCTTTTATTTCGCTGTTTCCTTCTACGAACTTATGTTCGCCTATGTATCCAATAATAGTATAGTTTTCAGGGATTGTCAACTGTTTCTTTTACTCTTTACCTGTGTTAAAGCGGTCTTTATCTGGGGAACCGGAGGAATCCGGAAAGAGCCTGAGCTGTAAGGAAGAGGTGCTCTGTACCTTCTCTGAGAATATAGAATGTATTTCTCTGATATGTTTATGAAAATTATAACACGTCCCAAAGGCCCCTGTAAATCCCAGGAAAATCACCAAAAATCCTCTTTTCAATCCTGTTGAAAACTGTGAAAAAAGCCCTCTCCCCCCGAAAAGAGGAAAGGACTTTTTCTTATCCCTATGGTTTTCGGATTTTTCTTACTGAACAGCAGGCTGGCTGAGCACAGAACGCACATGGGCCACTTCTTCAGGCTTTGCACAGGCTGCGGGAACATAATAGCTCTTGGCTCTGGCAATCTGATAGATTTCCTCCTGAGACATTTCGCACTGGTTCCGCATCTGTTTCAGCACCTGTTTTAACTGGGAATTCTCTGTCTGAGAGATCATCTCTCCGTAGCGTACCAATTCGCCGTTGATTCCTGCCAAAGTATCTGCCACCATTGTCTTATCTGTCATCTTCTCTACCTCCTACTGTAAAAACTTCATAAGCTGCTGCTTGCTCTCCAGAGCAGACTGGGCTGATTTCTGGAAAAACTGCTTCACCTGAGGGTCCTGGGCCTCATGGGCGTAGTCCTGCATTTTACAGTGGGTAGTGTCAAAACCACCAATGAGATGACGAAGATTCTGAAGGTCTAATACCGAAATTTCTGTCATGATCTTTTCCTCCTTAAATTTAGTTTCCACAGTTAGTATGACAAAAATCCGGATTTTTATGTGGCATTAAGGATTTCGGATAATCCTTTTGCTGCCAAAATAGGTAAGTAAAAAATAGGCTCCATAAATCAGGATAAAAATCACTGCTGCGGCAAGAACAGAGGAAAAGTAGTCAATCCTTCCCAAACTCTGAAGAGCGATTTTTATAAAAATCATGCCGAAAACAGAGTGGACAGCCGCCAGAAGCAGGGGAATAAAGAAGAATATTCCAATCTGACGGAAAAGGGCCTGATTGATCATTTTCTCGTCTGTACCCAGCTTTCGCAGCATAGCATAGCGTTCCTTATTATCAGAGCTTTCAGAAAGCTCTTTTAACGCCAGTATGGCTGCACTGCAGATAAGGAAAATAATACCCAGATAGATGGATACAAAGGTAACTGAAGCAGAAAGTCCTCCGCTGACTGCAATAATATCTATTTTTGTGTTGATCAGAAGGCCATCTGACATATTGGTCACATCATACTTCATGACTTCCTGGTCAATCTGCTCTTTTTCTTTCTGGGTATCTGCCCGGTAATCCCCTGCCAGAAAACTGCTGCCTCTCCATTCTTCCCGGACCTGATCGTCTGCCAGGATAAAAATTCCGGTATTTCCATGATTCGCCATCATTTCTACAAATCCATAGACGCAGTTTTCGTAAGCTGGCTCATAAGTTTTTCCATTAAGAGAAATGGTCTTTCCGGCCTTTAAAAGCTGGTTTCTCAGTTCTTCTGTGACTTCATAATCGCTGACAATAGCATAGGTATCTTCTTCTACCTCTACAGGCTCCATACCGTACAGAGCAGCCAGACGATTATACTCAGATTCTTTCATAATAGTTTCCTGAATTTCATTCCCCTCAAGATTCACCGCCAGTCCTGAGATATCTACATCTAATCCCGTTCTGTCCAGAGTATCCTTTAAAGTAAGCTCAGGAGTGTTGTAAAAGCTGACTTCCACATATCCATCTTCTAAAAGGGACATGTCAAATCCCTTTTCTTTCAGCTTGGTACTGGCTTCTGCTCCGGAAATATCTGTAAAGTTCACATCCACAGGCGTCAGTTCCCGAAGCATTTTCTGAAAGCTGAAGTTAATCCCCAGACCGCCTCCCAGAACACAAATGGTGAGAAACAGCATCAGACAGATAAGGGTCATAGAAAAAACCATAGTATTTACCTTGCTGTGGATCTGTCGAAGGATAAAAGCGTTCAGATCTCTAAGATAGTATTTCCTGCTTTTCTGAAAAATCTGCAGAAGAAAGCCGGAAAGAGACCAGAAAAAAAGAAAAGTTCCCACACAGCCTGCCAGGATAATGACCAAAATACCGGAAGTTGTGATTTCCTCTGGATGGCTTACCTGATAATACTGATAAGCCAGGTCTGCCACAGCCAGCAGAAATACCACCACACAGCGTATGGGATTTTTCATCCCTATCTTTTCATTTTTCCTTCCTGCTGCCAGAAGTTCCGACAATGTATACCTGGAAAGACTTATAACATTAAACACTGCTACGATCAGGAACATAATGCCAAAATATAAAATTGTTTTCCAGAATGCATCTCCGGAAAAAACAAACTGATAGCCGTCCATAACGCCGTTAAACATCCGGACTACCAGAAGAGACATAAACTGGGCTCCAAATATTCCTATAAGCAGTCCCACTGCCAAAGACAGCAGGCCTATGAGAAAAGTTTCTCCTAAAAGGATCCTGGAAATCTGCATCTTTCCCATTCCCAGAGTCATGTAAATGCCAAATTCTTTATTCCGTCTCTTAATAAGAAAGTTGTTGGCATAGACAATGAGAAAGCCCAGGATAAAAGAAACGAACACAGACACGCCTCCCAGCATCTGGATCATGAAATCTATGATCTCATAGGTAGAGTTTCCCATGACTGACATGGCCTGCTGGGAATCCAGGGAGTTAAAAATATAGAAGATAGCCACACCCAGGATTAAAGTAAGAAAGTAAATGGCATAATCTTTAAAACTTTTTTTCATATTTTTCAGAGAAAGCCTAAAGAACATCGTTCAGCTCACCTCCCAGCAAAGTGACCACCTCGATGATCCTGCCAAAGAACTCCTTCCGGGAATCCTCCCCTCTGTGAAGCTCATTAAACAGCTTTCCATCTTTAATAAAAAGTATCCTGTCTGCATAACTGGCCGTAAAAGCGTCATGGGTCACCATAAGGAGAGTGGCTCCCAGTTTCTGGTTCATATACTGAAAACTTTCCAGCAGCATCCTGGCAGATTTGGAGTCCAGAGCTCCTGTAGGCTCATCTGCCAGCACCAGCTGGGGCTGGGTAATGATCGCCCTGGCACAGGCCACCCTCTGTTTCTGTCCTCCTGACATTTCATAAGGATATTTATGGAGGACCGAAGAAATATCCAGCTCCTTTGCAGTCTTTTCCACTTTTTCTGCGATTTTTTCCGGCTTTACCCGCTGGATGCTGAGAGCCAGTGCAATATTCTCATAGGCAGTCAGAGTATCCAGCAGATTAAACTCCTGAAAAATAAATCCCAGTTCTTCCCTGCGGAATCTGTTCAGATGGTTTCCTCTGAGCCGTGTAATATCCATATCATTAACAATAATCTTCCCGCTGGTAACCCGGTCAATGGTGGAAATACAGTTCAGAAGGGTAGTCTTTCCAGACCCGGAAGCCCCCATGATCCCTACAAACTCTCCCTCCTGTACTTCAAAGCTGATCTTGTCCAGAGCCTTGGTTAAGCTGCCTTTATTCCCATAGTATTTCTCTACATTTGCAACCTCTAATACTGTATGCATGATTCTGCTCCTTTCCTGTTGATACTTTTATCTTACAGGAAAGACTTATTTTCTCCCATGGATTTACCTTACACTTTCCTTTCATTTTTGTAACCTTTCTTTACTGGAAAATCTCTTCTGTCATACTTCCTAAAGGGAAACGTATAATGACCATGCAGCCTCTCCCCCTGGCCGAGACAATTTCTATCCTGTGTCCCATTTTTTCACAGAGTTTTTTGCACAGATACAATCCAATTCCCGTAGATTTTTTCCCGATCCTGCCATTTTCTCCAGTAAAACCTTTGTCCCAGATTCTGGGAAGATCTCCAGCTGAAATTCCTATGCCCGTATCCCTCAGATACAGCTTCACCTGTTCCCGCCCCTTTTCTGCATACCATTCCAGAGTCCGCTCTCCCTCTCCCATATATTTGATACTGTTAGAGAGGATCTGCTGGAGGATAAAAGCCAGCCATTTGCTGTCTGAGAAGACTTCCACATCCAGATCATGGCACTGTATAGAGATTTTTTCTTCCAGAAGGAGTTTTCGATTCTTTTTCAGTACCTCTGACGTAACCTTTCTCAGAGAAATTTTTTTCAGTACATAGTCTTTTTCCACATAACTGCTTCTGGCATAGAAAAGGGCCTGTTCCGCATAAGCATCAATTTTATCCAGCTCTTCTATCATACTCTCATCGTAAAACTGACGGTTATTCTCCACCAGCAGTTTTCCTGTGGCTATGGGCAGCTTGATCTCATGTACCCAGAGTTCAATATACTCTTTATATTCTTTCTGCTTTTGTTCATAACTGCTAACCCGTTCTGCCATAGAGCGTCCCATTTCCTTCATAGCCTGGCAGGCAAGTCTTCCTTCCAAAAATTCCGGCTCGCTTAAAATCTCCGGCAGAAGGTATGCCTTGTCCAAATCCCGGACTTTCTCCCGAAGTTCCTCATAAAATTCTTTTTTCCGTCCATAATCCCAGCAAAGGAGCCCCAGGCCCAAAAGAAAACTTCCGACTCCTGTTATTACCAGGAAATAAAGAGGAATTTGGGTAAGTCCTCCGAAAATAAGGAGAGTAACAAGAAAAAGGGCTTCAATGCATATGGAAAGCCAGTGGTCTTTCAGATAATCTTTATAGTTCATTCCAGAAGGTATCCCTGTCCTCTCTTAGTTTTTATAGCCTGGGCTTTTCCCAGAAGTTCCAGCTTAGCCCTGAGCCTGGTCATATTTACTGTAAGAGTATTATCATCTACAAACAGTTCGCTGTCCCACAGGTCGTTCATGATCTGGTCCCGTGACAGAATTTTCCCCCTGTTTCTGGCAAGACTGAAAAGTATCCTGCTTTCATTTTTGGTAAGCTCTGCTTCCTGTCTTCCGTCACCTATGGTACTTCTGGATACATCCAGCCAGAATCCTCCGCATTCTATCTTGTCATCTTCTCTGTTTCCTGCCATGGTCCGCTTCAGCACAGCTTCTACATGGGCCAGAAGAATCTGGGGATTAAAGGGTTTTGCCATAAAATCATCTGCCCCGTAATTCATACAGAGGAGCTCATTCATCTCTGTATCTTGGCTGGTAATGATCACAATAGGCAAAGAAGTCTTTTTTCTCAAGCTCCGGCAGAGGAATTTTCCATCGTTCACCGGAAGACCTATGTCCAGGAGAAGCAGGTCTCCATGGGCTTTCAGGACACTTTCCTCCAGATTTTCATAGTCCGTAAGTTCTTCCGTCTCATATCCCTCCATAGAAAAAAATCTTGCCAGTTCTGTTCTCAGTTTATCATCATCTTCTATGATCAGCAGTTTCATTATTTCCTCCATGTTTTTTTCTAAAATACCGCAAGGCGGTAACATACCTCATTGCGGCGTGTGCATCCCGCCCGGAGGGCTTTTATACTATAGGAAAGTCCTCCGGACTGCCCTATAGAATAAAAAGAGCTGCCGCCTTTAACAAAGTTCCAGAGTCCTTCACTCTTAACATATGTTAAATGCAGCAGCCCATTTTTAATTTTCTATGGTCAACCTCCGATCAGCCAATTGTACATCTCCTCGTACTGTTTTGCAGAATTATTCCAGGAGAAATCTTTTGCCATGGCCCGATCAATCATTTTATTCCATTCTCTCTTCTTATCGTAGTATACGCCTTCCGCATAACGAATGGTTCCCAGCATCTCATGAGCATTGTAATTTTTAAAGCTGAATCCGGTGCCGGTGCTCTCATATTCATTATAAGGCTCTACGGTATCTTTCAAACCTCCGGTCTCTCTTACAATAGGAAGGGTTCCATAACGAAGGCTCATCAGCTGGCTCAGGCCGCAGGGCTCAAAAAGGGACGGCATAAGGAAAGCGTCACAGGAAGCATAAATCCTGTGGGAAAGTGCATTGTCATAGAAAATATTGGCAGATACTTTGCCCTGATACTTCCATGCAAAATGACGGAACATATTCTCATAACGCTCTTCGCCAGTTCCCAGAACTACGATCTGTACATTATCCTGGCACAGTTCATCCATTACATAAGCCACCAGGTCGAATCCTTTCTGGTCTGTAAGCCTGGATACGACACCGATCATCATAGCTTTTGGATCTTCGTTTAATCCCAGCTCTCTCTGGAGGGCCGTCTTATTCTTTACCTTTTCCTTCCGGAAGGTCTTGGCATTAAAGTTCTTTGCGATCATAGGATCTGTTTCCGGATTCCACTCATTATAGTCCAGACCATTGACAATACCCCTGAGGTCATTGCTGCGGGCTCTCATCAGTCCGTCAAGGCCTTCTCCGTAGAATTCCGTCTTGATCTCCTCTGCATAAGTATTGCTTACAGTGGTAATGGCATCTGCATATACCAGACCGCCTTTTAACAGATTGGCATCTTTGTATGCCTCTAATTTATCTGGTGTAAAGAAGTAAGCCGGCAGTCCTGTCAGCTCACGGATGGTCTTAATGTCCCAGGTTCCCTGGAATTTTAAGTTATGTATGGTCATAACTGTCTTAATTCCCTGATAGAAGGGGCTGTCCTGGAATCCGTCTTTTAAGTATACTGGAATCAGTCCGGTCTGCCAGTCATGACAGTGGATCAGGTCCGGTCTGAAGTCAATGGTAGGCAGAATAGAAAGAGCTGCTTTTGAGAAAAAGGCAAATTTTTCAATATCAAAACGGATGTCTCCGTATGGCTGATATCCTGAAAAATAATATTCATTGTCAATGAAATAGAACTTAATACCGTCATATTCCAGCTGCATAATGCCTACATATTCTCTTCTGTAGCCAATATCCATATAAAAATGGGTAATATACTGAAGCTGGTTTTTATACTCTTCCTTCATGCATAAATATTTCGGAATAATAACCCTTACATCAAAATAGTTTTTGTCGAAACACTTGGGCAATGCGCCTACAACGTCTGCTAATCCCCCGGTCTTTATAAAAGGCACTGCCTCTGAGGCCACAAATAATATCTTTTTCACCTTAAAATACCCTCCTTGCCAGACATTCTGATTCTTTGTCCTTTTCGGACTAAATCTAACGATATTATACCCCATTTTTTATGCAAAGAAAAGTGATTTTTTAAAGGAATCCAGGTATATTGTGTTATTTTTTATATTCCAGCCTGATTTTATCTGCAATCAGGGCGATAAACTCTGAATTGGTAGGTTTTCCTTTTCCTGTACTTACCGTATATCCGAAAAGTTCGTCGATAGTGTCCATTTTCCCCCTGCTCCAGGCCACTTCAATGGCATGGCGGATTGCTCTTTCTACCCTGCTTGGTGTGGTCTGATGCTTTTTCGCTATGGTAGGATATAAGATTTTTGTGATGGAATTGAGCATTTCCATATCGTTTACAGAAAGGATAATGGCATCTCTGAGATACTGATATCCTTTTATATGGGCGGGAACGCCGATCTCATGTATGATATTGGTCACATCTGCTTCCAGATTTCTCTCATAATAACTGGTACTGTTTTCATAGGCATTTACTTTCCGCAGGTCTTTCTTTCTGCCTTCTTTCTCCTGGCGGATATGTTTGATCCTGGACAGAAGCATGTCATTGTCAAAGGGTTTGAGGATATAATAATTGGCTCCCAGCTGGAAAGCGTCCTCTGTAATCTGTTCCTGTCCTACTGCAGAAACGACGATAAAGGCCGGATGCTTTTTCAGTTCAACATCTTTGCTTACCCGTTCCATAACAGTCAGACCGTCCACTTTGGGCATTATAATGTCCAGAAGGACTACATCGGGCTCTTTTTCCTTAATAATATCGTATATTTCGGCGCCGTTGCTGGCATGTCCTACTAACTCCAGCTCCTGGTCTTCATTTATCAGGTTTCCAAGTAAATCTAACATTTTTTCATTATCATCTGCTATAGCGACATTTAACTTCTCCATTACTTATCCTCCATATATTTGTTGCCATATTCTTCAGGAAATGACGGGCGCCCTCTAGAATCGCCATTCCTAAAGACTATTAGTATTATATTATTTGTGGTTTTCAGAATCAAGCTAAATCATACTACAATTAGCGATATATTCTGATAACTTTTCTTCTTTTTCGACATATTTCATATTTTCTTCCCAGAGTGTTTGGATTTATTCCAGCATATTTTCAATGAAAATCCCGTATCCTTTTGAAGAATCCTGAACAAAAACATGAGTTACCGCGCCGATGAGTTTTCCATCCTGAAGGATCGGGCTGCCGCTCATTCCCTGAACGATTCCTCCTGTCTTTGCCAAGAGCTCAGGATCTGTCACCTGTATCTGGAAAGATTTATTGGTATCCTGCTGACTGCTGTATATATCTGTGATCTCTATATCATAATATTCCACCTTTCCCTCTAACTGCATAAGAATCTGGGCTTTTCCTTTTTTTACTTCCTGTTTGTATCCGATCTTCACCTTTTCACCAGAAATCTGGGTGTCAGAAAAAATCTGGCCGAAAATCCCGATATCTGTATTTTTCTCTATGGTTCCGATTTTTTTCTCGTCTTCATATTCAATATAACCAGAAAGTTCTCCCGGAACGCCTTGGGCTCCCCGGATTATAGAAACGATCTGGGCCTGATAAAGTTCGCCTCCCGATACATCCAGAAGTTCTCCTGTGTCTGTGTCGCTGATACCGTGTCCCAGGGCTCCGAATCTGCCTTTCTCATCCACATAGGTCATAGTACCGATTCCCTGGGTATTATCCCTTACCCAAATTCCCAGCTTATAATTTTCTTCCTGGGTAAGCACAGGCTCCAGAGACAGGGGAATCTCTTCTCCCTTTCGATTTACCACCAGCTCTACATTCTCCCCCTGGCAGTCTTCAATTTCTGCAATTAGTTCTCTTTTTCTGGAAACTGTTTTTCCATTTACCTCCAGGATATAGTCTCCTGGCTGGACAATGTTTGCCGCAGGTTCCAGGGCTATACCATTTTGGTTTGTAATCTCTCCCGTATCTACGATGAGCACACCCTGAGTCTCCATGTACAGTCCAACAGGATTTCCTGAAACGCAGACCCACTGATCCTCTACCGTCTCTACCTGTACATTCTTCAGGGGGAGCATTCCCAAGAGCGAGCAGGGAATCTGATAGCTTCCTCTGTCCGACACGTCAATGGTCTCTGGATAGGTTATCAGAGGAATATCCAGAGAATCCCCCAGGCCTTCCTCCTGTCCATACCGGATATAGACCGTATCCGGTATCCTGTCTTTAAGTTCTTCCAGAGAAAGAACTCCCGCAGCTATCAGGTCCGCTAATAAAAATCCGAAAAGAAAGAGACGATAATTACGTTTTTTCGACAAAAAATCACATCCTCTCTTAATTTTATACGAAAAAAGGATACACACTACTGTGTACCCTTTTTATTATGTGACCTTTTGTCTATTTCAATCTTGTATTTTTTTGTTGCTGTGCCAAATCTTTCATTTCTGCAGCATTTTGCAGAACCGCATCGGTTATCTTTGCGCCGCCCAGCATTCTGGCCAGCTCTTCTACAGAATCATCATAAGAAAGTCTGCGGATCCTGGTACTTGTTTCCATATTTTCCACATTTTTCTCTATAAGATAATGGTAATCCGCCTGAGAAGCAATCTGCGGAAGATGGGTAATGCACAGAACCTGATGATTCTCTCCGATAACCTTCATTTTCTCTGCTACCTTCTGGGCAGTCCTGCCGCTGATCCCGGTGTCAATCTCATCGAAGATCAGGGTCTCCGTCTGGTCTTTATCTGCCAGCAGAGTCTTGATTGCCAGCATGATCCTGGAAAGTTCTCCTCCTGATACCACCTGCTGCAAAGGCAGCACCGGTTCTCCCGGATTGGTAGAGATCATGAACGTTATACTGTCTTTTCCCTGGGCTGTATAACTTTCTTTTTCCCTGAAAGAAATATGAAATTCCACATTTAAGAAATTCAGGTCCTGAAGGCTCTGGATAATCTTCTCCTCCAGCATAGAAGCCCAATCTTTTCTGCATCTGGTAAGTTTCTGGGAAGCTTTCTTTAAAAGCATCTCCTGCTCCTCCAGCCTTCTTTCCAAATCTTTTTTTCTGGCCTGGAAATTTTCCAGTCTTTCCAGTTCTTTCTCTTTTTCACCCTGGTAAGAAAGAATTTCCTCAATAGTATGTCCATATTTGGATTTTAAATGATTAATAAGGTCCAGACGGTTCTCCGTTTCCTGAAATTCTTCATCTGAAAAAACAAATTCCGAAAGATAAGAGGACAATTCCCGGTTCAGATCGTTGAGAAGACTGTCCATGTCTTCCATAGAGCTGTAAATATTTTCCAGTTCACTGTCATATTCCCGGATCTGGGAAATTTTCTGCATGGCTCTTCCCATCTGGGCTCCCATCCCTTCTCCTTCATATCCGGTAATCTGATATACGCTGCCAAGGCCTTCCGTTATTTTCTTTCCATTTGCAAGTTTTCTGTAGACAGTCTCCAGTTCCTGGTCCTCTCCTGGCTTCAGCTGGGCCTGGGAAATCTCCTGGATCTCATATTCCAAAAATCCCATTTCCCGCCGCCGCTGCTCTTCATCTATCTGATAGCTTTCCAGCTCTTTTTTCAGCCTGCTGTATTCTATGTAAAAACCTTTTACTCCTTCTTTTTTTTCAAGAATCTCCCCGCCGCCGAATTCATCCAGAATCTCCATCTGTTTCTCCGGATAAAGAAGGGACTGATGTTCATGCTGTCCGTGGATATCCAGTAAAAGAGCTGCGATCTTTTTAATATTTCCTGCCGTGCTGGCCTCTCCATTGACTTTACTGATGCTGCGATTTTCCATAAGCTTTCTGGTTATGATAACCTGACCTTCTTCCGGAAAAACATCCAGCTCTTTTAGTTTTTCCTCTGTACAGGAATCTACCTGAAACACCAGTTCCACCAGGGCATAAGGTGCGCCTTCCCGGATCATGCCTCTGGACATCTTCTGCCCCAGGGCCAGATTCACGGAACCCATTAAGATAGATTTTCCTGCGCCGGTCTCTCCTGTAAGTATATTCAGTCCCGGTCCAAAATCTGCCTGGACCTCCTGGATCAGCGCCAGGTTCTTCACATGTAAATGCACCAACATCTCTGATCCACCCCGTTTTTACTGATTGATGATTTTCTTTATTTTGTTCAAAAGCTGCAATGTTTCCTCAGGACTTTTGCTGAAGCATGCAATAGTATCGTCTCCTGCAATACTGCCCACTACTTCCCGCCAGTTCATATGATCCAGGGCTACCGCCGCTGCGTTTGCCATTCCCACTCCTGTCTTGATCACCAGGATATTCTGGGCCGCGTCCATAGATACAAAAGCTTCTCTCAGAACCCGGATATATTTTTCTCCGTCAGGAGTTTCCTGAGAGGTTACAGCCATATATTTGGATCCTCCTCCTGGCTTTGCAACTTTTGTCAGGTTCAGCTCCCGGATATCTCTGGAAACAGTGGCCTGAGTCACCCGAAATCCGGCCTCATTCAGCCTGGAAGCCAGTTCTTCCTGTGTCTCGATATCATAATGATTGACCAATTCTATAATTTTTGAATGTCTGGCAATCTTCATATCTGCCTCCTAATCTCTCATTTTGGTGCGGAGCACCTCCAAAAAACTGATGTTACTGATCTTAATGATCCTGGTATCTTTTACAGACCGGCGGATCACGATTCTGTCTCCCACATTCATGGCAATGTTGGTATCTCCATCAAAAGATGCCACTGCCTTTCCATTTCCCCTGTGAGTTCCCTGAGCAATCTCCACTCCAATCTCGTCCTCGCCGGGGAAGATAATGCTCCGGGTATTCAAAGTGTGGGGAGAGATAGGAGTCATGAGCATGATATTGGTCTCCGGGGAAACAATAGGGCCTCCTGCTGAAAGGCTGTATCCTGTAGAGCCTGTAGCCGTAGAAATAATAATTCCGTCTGCCGCATAAGCGTTAAGGAATTCCTGGTTGATATAATTTCGGAACCTGGTCACTCCCATAGGGCCATCTCTTCCGATAACAATATCATTTAACGCCACATCCTCTGCCACCATTTTTCCCCGGTGATATACTTTCCCATTAAGCATCATCCGTTTTTCAATGGTATATTCATCTGCCATAAGATGATTCAGGGCCGGTTCAATAGATCCGCTGTCAATCTCTGCCAGATATCCCAAAGTTCCCAGATTAATCCCCAAAAGAGGAATCTGCCGGCTGACCACATCTCTGGCCGCCTGCAGGAGGGTTCCGTCTCCTCCCAGTACAAGCACACATTCCACTTCCTGAGGAATCTGATTTATGTCCGTATAGTGATGAAGATTATCTCTGGTCCCCGTAGATGCAGGACGGATATAGCAGTTCTTTCCTTTGCTCTTTATGTATCCTGCCACCCGGGAAGCAATCTTCAGTCCTTCGTCTTTATCACTGTTTGCAATAATATAAAAATTATCCATAACTATTTATCCAGTTCTTTGTGGGCCTGGGCCACAATTCCATCTATGTCTATATTTCCATCTTCTGGAACCCCCTCCTGCTTTTTCTGGAGGTGAAGAAGATATTCTATATTTCCCTCTGGCCCCTTAATAGGTGAATACTCCAGATTCAGCAGAGCAAAGCCCGTCTCAGAGGCAAAGGCTGTGACTTTTTCTATAACTTCCCGATGAACTGCCGGATCCCTGACTACGCCTTTTTTTCCCACCTTTTCTCTTCCTGCTTCAAACTGAGGCTTAATAAGACAGACTACCTGTCCCTGGTCTTTCAGCAGTTCATAGACAGGAGGCAGCACTTTGGTCAGGGATATAAAGGACACATCAATGGAAGAAAAATCTGCTTTTTCTTCCAGATCCTCAGGCGTAACATAGCGGATATTGGTCTTTTCCATACAGACTACCCGGGGATCGTTCCGCAGTTTCCAGTCTAACTGCCCATGGCCTACGTCTATGGCGTAAACTTTTACTGCTCCGTTCTGGAGCATACAGTCTGTAAAGCCTCCCGTGGAAGAACCAACATCCATGCACACACAGCCATCCAGGCTCAGCCCGAAGTGGGACATGGCCTTTTCCAGCTTCAGTCCTCCCCGGCTTACATATTTTAAGGTATTTCCCCTTACTTCAATCTGAACCGTATCGGGAAACATAGTGCCGGCCTTATCTTCCTTCTGATTGTCTACAAATACGCTTCCAGCCATGATCACTGCCTTGGCTTTTTCCCTGGAAGCCGCCAGGCCCCGCTTTACCAGCAAGACATCCAGACGCTCTTTCATTTATCTGGCCTCCTTGATTTTCTCGTAAATAGATACCGGGTCCAGTCCCAGTTTTTCTTTCAGTTTTTCCGGATTTCCATGCTCCACGAACTGGTCCGGCACTGCAAAAATCAGTACCTGAACCTGAGGATGGTTCATCCGCATATAGTCAGCTACTGCCATACCAAAGCCTCCTGTCTTCACATTCTCTTCCATTGTAACGATCAGGCTGTGGCCGGCTGCCAGAAAGTCCAGCATCTTTTCATCTAAGGGCTTTACAAATCTGGCATTGATCAGAGTCGGGTTCTCCCCATCCTCCTTCAACTGACGGTACACTTTCTCCCCGGTCTTTACCATACTTCCCACCGGAAGAAGGGCTGTCTTTTCCCCTTCAAAAAGAAATTCGCTGCGTCCCAGGACAATGGGAGCCCGAAATTCTTCTAATCCGTCATAAGCCTCACCTCTTGGGTAACGGATAGCAATGGGGCCCTGATATTTCACTGCAAATTTCAGCATATCGGAAAGTTCCCATTTATTCTTGGGAGCCATTACTGTCATATTGGGGATCATAGACAGATAGGTCAGGTCAAAACAGCCCTGATGGGTTTCTCCGTCGCTTCCCACTAATCCTGCCCGGTCTACGGCAAAAATCACATGAAGTTTCTGAAGACACACATCTTCTATAATCTGGTCAATGGCTCTCTGAAGGAAAGAAGAATAAACCGCCACCACCGGTATCAGGCCTCCCAGAGCCAGTCCTGCGGCAAAGGTCACTGCATGTTCCTCTGCAATCCCCACATCAAAGAATCTGTCCGGGAACATATTACGGAATCTTTTCAGTCCGGTTCCATCGGGCATTGCAGCGGTAACAGCTACCACCTTCTCCTCCCTGTCTCCGAACTTTCGCATAACTGTAGAAAAAATATCGGTGTAGTTGGCTTTTCCATTTTTGTTTAAAGGAATTCCATGCTCCAGGTCAAAAGCAGCGGTACCGTGGAATCTGGCCGGATGGCGCATAGCCGGCTCATAACCTCTTCCTTTTTCCGTCTTTACATGAACCAGCACCGGGCCCTGGATTTTCCTGGCCTCCTGGAATACCTGGATCATTCTGGCACAATCATGTCCATTTATAGGGCCCAGATAAGTAATGCCCATATCTTCAAAAAACATCCCCGGAATGAGCAGCCTTTTCATACTGTCTTTCGCTTTGTGGATTTTCTTCACTGTGGCAGGTCCGATTCCCGGAATCCGGTTCAGCCCTTTTTTCACTTCAATTTTCAGGTCATTATACCCTTCCGCAGTGCGCAGGTTTCCCAGATAACTGGAGATTCCTCCCACATTCTTGGAGATAGACATTTCATTGTCGTTGAGCACAATGATAAAATTAGATTTCAGCTGTGAGGCATTGTTCAGGGCTTCATAGGCCATGCCTCCTGTCAGGGCTCCGTCTCCGATAACAGAAACCACCTGATAGTTCTCTTTATTCAGATCTCTGGCACACACATACCCCATTCCCGCTGAGATAGAAGTGGAGCTGTGTCCTGTGTCAAAAGAATCACAGGGACTTTCACTCCGCTTGGGAAATCCGCTCATTCCTCCCAGCATACGGAGATGTTCGAATCCTTCTTTTCTCCCTGTAAGGATTTTATGGGTGTAGGACTGGTGTCCCACATCCCAGATAATCTTATCCTCAGGGAGACAGAGCACATAGTGGAGGGCCATAGTCAGTTCTACTGCCCCCAGATTCGAAGCCAGATGGCCTCCTGTTTTGCTTAAATGCTCCAGAAGAAAGGTCCGGATCTCCCCTGCAAGCTGGGGAAGCTGCTCCAGAGGTATATTCTTTATATCGTTTTCTTTCTTTATTTCATCTAACAGCATGGGCTATGCACCTCTATTTTCTGCGGGTACACAGAGAAAGAAACAGTTCTTTTAAGAACTCCGTGTCCCCTGGCAGCTCATCAAGGAGCTTCAGGGCTTCCTCTGTCAGATTTTCCACTTCCTGACCCGCTTTTTCCATTCCTTCCAGCGTAACATAGGTTGTCTTATGATTTTTTTCATCACTTCCCACCGGCTTGCCAAGCTCTTCCTGGTTTCCCGTTACATCCAGGATATCATCCTGAATCTGAAAAGCCAGGCCGATATATCTGCCGATAGTTTCTATCTTTTCCAGGTCTTCCATACCTGCCAGGGCGGCGCCTGCCATAAGTGAGGCTTCAATAAGGGCTGAAGTCTTATTAATGTATATATATTCCAGCATCTCTCTCGTTAAAGGCTTTCCGTCATTCTCCACATCTACTCCCTGACCCCCTAACATTCCCCGGATCCCGGTCTTTTTTCCCAGGATTTCCAAAGCTCTGGCCGCCCTTCTAAGGGCTTTATCATCTTTTGCCATGCCAAAAGCCCGGAAGGCCGTTTCATAGGCGTAGTTTAAAAGAGCGTCACCTGCCAGAATAGCCGCAGATTCTCCGAAAACCACATGTGTAGTCTTTTTTCCCCGGCGGTATTCATCATTATCAATAGCAGGGAGATCATCATGGATCAGGGAGTGTGTGTGTATCATCTCAATTGCTGCCATAAAAGGTTCTGCCAGTTCTCCCTCTCCGCCGCAGACCTGATACATCTCTCCCAGGAAAATAGGCCTGAGCCGCTTCCCCCCTGCCTCCATGCTGTAATTCATGGCCTTTATGAGATTTTTTGAAAAACCCTCTTCAGCAGGAAGAAATTTCCCGATGACCTGCTCCGCTCTCTCTGTTCTTTTTTCCAACTCATCTCTAAAATTCACTTAGATCACCATCTTCATTTATTTTCAGCATTTTTTTCTCGACTTTGTCGATTTTTCCACTGCACTGCTTTAAAAGCTCCATACCTTTCTGGTACATAGTAAAAGACTCCTCCAGAGAAATTTCTCTGCTCTCCAGCTTTTCCACGATGTCATACAGTTCTTTGAGGGACTCTTCAATGGTGGTCTCCTGTCTGCTATTTTCTGTCTGTTCCATTTTTTACGCTCCTCTCTTCCTGCTTTTTGCTCTTTACCTCCGTCTCCAGAGAACCGTCTGTGACCCGGATGACCAGCCGGTCTCCTACTTCTGCCTGGGTAATGCTGGTCACTGCATGTCTCTGCTTGTCCTCTACATAGGAAAAGCCCTGATTCAGTTTGTCCAAAGGAGACAGGCCTTTCATCCGCTCGATATAAATATCCAGCCTCTGTCTTGCCAGATAAATCTGGTTTTTCATAGAGGCCTCCAGCTTTTCTTCGATATCCATGAGCCGTGTCCTCATTTCCTGGATCCTGTACCGGGGGCTGCCATGTTCCAGCCGGGTCTGATAATACTTCAGATTTTGTCTCAACATCAGAAGCCTGTTTTCCATAGCTCTGTCCATTTTTCTTTGGTAATTCTCCAGAGAATCAAAAAATGTCCGTATATCTGCTACTGCCAGTTCTGCAGCGCCGGAAGGAGTGGGGGCCCGCAGGTCCGCCACATAATCTGCAATGGTGGTATCTGTCTCATGACCCACAGCGGAAATTACCGGAGTCCGGCAGTCAAAGATTGCTCTGGCCACTGCCTCTTCATTAAAGGCCCATAAATCTTCTATGGAGCCTCCTCCTCTTCCTACAATTATAACATCTACGCCCAGTCTGTCCAGGGTCTGAATTCCCTTTACAATGCTCTGAACAGCCCCATCTCCCTGGACAAGGGCCGGGTAAAGGATAAGCTGCACATAGGGATTCCGTCTTCCTGCAATGTTCCGGATATCCTGTATGGCAGCACCGGTAGGAGCAGTGACCACTCCTACTTTTCGGGCGTATTTGGGAATAGGCTGTTTGTATTCCTGGGCAAACATTCCCATTTCTTCCAGTTCTTTTTTCAGGGCCAGAAATCTCTCATAGAGAAGTCCCGCCCCCTCCAGGGTAATCTCTCTGGCATAGAGCTGGTACTTTCCGTCTCTTTCATAGACGCTGACGCTGCCTCCTGCCACCACCCGGTCTCCGTCTTTCATAGGAAAGGCCAGGCCTTTTCTCTGGCCGGCAAACATCACACAGGATATGGTCCCCGTCTCATCCTTCAGGGAAAAATAAATGTGTCCGGAGGTATGATACTTACAGTTGGACACCTCTCCCTTGATATAGATCCGGTTCAGCATAAAATCCTGGTTAAACATGTTTTTAATATAAGTATTGACCTGTCCTACGGAATAGATACTGTTCATAATGCCTCTCTTGCTACTTTTCCCAGAATTCCGTTAATAAAGGAAGCGGAATCCTCTCCTCCAAAGGTCTTGCTGATCTCCACAGCTTCATTGATAGCCACTTTCACCGGAACATCCTCATCATATTTCATCTCATATACAGCCAGACGAAGGATATTTAAGTCTACCTTGCTCATTCTCTTTGTCTTCCAGCCTGTGGATTTTTCGTTTAATATGTTGTCGATCTCCTCCAGATGTTCCTGTACCTTTCCATACTTGTCTTCCATGTAGGCCTGCTCTGTGGGAGCCAGCTCCTCCATAGCATCAAAATACAGCTTTATCTGCTGAGGCATTTCCTCAGCCTCATTAAACTCCCTTAAAAACAGAAGCTTAAAGATATGTTCTCTCATTTCTCTTCTTCCCATGGTTTCCTCCTTCAAAAGAAAAAGGTGCCTCTAAAAAAGACACCTTACCTCTCTGCTCTTTTAGATGTTTACTTGTCAATGAACTACTATTTGGTCTTTTCGATCTCCACGCTGGCAATGCGTACGTTTACATCGGAAACGGTCAGCCCTGTCATATTTTCGATAGCTGCCTTCACTCTCTCCTGAACAGTCTTGCTTGTTTCCAGGATATTGTATCCATATTTAATATTCAAAGCCAGGTCTACACATACCACATCCTCCAGTACGTCTACCTTCACGCCTTTGGAAAGGTTCTTCATACCCAGCTTTCCTACCAGTTCGTTGGTAATATTTCCAGCCATGGAATCCACGCCCTCTACCTCTGTGGCAGCCAGTCCGGCGATGATGGCCACTACCTCATCGGCGATCTGCACTTCTCCAAGAGAGCCGTTGTCATGTATCTTATATACGTTTCTGTCTTCCGCCATAATCTCTACCTCCTAACAGGAAATATCCTGTGATTTATTATACCAAAAGCCATAGAAAATTAAAAGCGGTTTTTTGCTTTTCCCGCAAAAAACCGCTTTTCCTTCCTATTCTCAGTTTTTCGAAAATTCTGCAAGCTTTAAACCTTCATTTCTGTCTAAGGTCATTCCAATGCTCCAGCTGTTGATAAACAGAAGCAGCGGATTTCCTTTCAGGTCCATAACCTTCTTCATATCAGAGGTTCCTGTAAGCTTCTTCACATCCACTTCTTCCTTATTTTCAATCCAGCGGATGTGCTCATAAGGCAGAGACTCCAGACGGATATCCACATTGTATTCATTTTCCAGACGGTATTTCAGCACGTCAAACTGGAGCACACCTACTACCCCTACAATGATTTCTTCCATGCCTCCCATGATTTCCTGGAAAATCTGGATAGCGCCTTCCTGGGCAATCTGGTTGATGCCTTTTACAAACTGTTTTCTCTTCATACTGTCCAAAAGCCGTACTCTGGCGAAATGTTCCGGAGCAAAAGTGGGGATTCCCTCGTACTGGATTTTTCTTCCCGGAGCACAGACCGTGTCCCCAATAGAAAAGATTCCCGGGTCAAATACGCCGATGATATCTCCTGCATAGGCTTCGTCTACCACATGGCGGTCCTGAGCCATCATCTGCTGAGGCTGGGACAGACGCATTTTCTTATTTCCCTGGACATGGTAAACCTCTGCTGAGGCTTCAAACTTTCCGGAGCAGATCCGCATAAATGCAATACGGTCCCTGTGATTCTTGTTCATGTTTGCCTGGATCTTAAAGACAAAGGCAGAAAAATCCGGATCCATGGGATCGATCTCTCCCTCATCTGACATTCTTGGCAGGGGAGAAGAAGTCATTTTCAGGAAATGTTTCAGAAAGGTCTCCACGCCAAAGTTGGTAAGCGCGGAACCAAAAAACACTGGGGACAGTGCTCCTCTGTCTACCTTTTCCTGGTCAAACTCTGCACTGGCTCCATCCAGCAGCTCGATTTCTTCTAGAAGCTGTTCCTTCTGATCCGGATCAATGACTTCATCCAGACGGGCTTCTTCAATCCCTACTTCTTCCTCGATACCTTCCTTGGTACCTTTCATAGTATCTGAAAAAGTCAGGACTTTTCTGGTCTCCCGGTCATAAACTCCCCGGAATTTTTTTCCGGAACCAATAGGCCAGTTTACCGGACAGGTAGGGATTCCCAGTTCTTTTTCAATATCGTCTAATAGGTCAAAGGTGTCATTGGCATCTCTATCCATCTTATTGATAAAAGTAAAGATAGGAATATGCCGCATAGCGCATACCTTAAAAAGCTTTCTGGTCTGGGCTTCCACACCTTTTGATGCGTCAATGACCATGACTGCAGAGTCTGCTGCCATAAGGGTACGGTAGGTATCTTCTGAGAAATCCTGATGTCCTGGGGTATCCAATATGTTGATGCAGTAACCGTCATAGTTAAACTGCAGCACAGAGGAGGTAACGGAAATACCTCTCTCCTTTTCAATTTCCATCCAGTCTGAAACCGCATGACGGGCAGTCGCCTTTCCCTTAACGCTTCCTGCCAGATTAATGGCTCCTCCGTAGAGGAGGAATTTTTCTGTCAGAGTGGTCTTTCCGGCATCCGGATGAGAAATAATTGCAAATGTACGTCTTTTTGATATTTCTTTGGTATAGTCAGCCACTGTTGGCCCTCCTTCTCTATTTTAAAGGTGTTGTTTTCTCCAAAATTGCACACTGACGCTATTGTAGTATACCCTCAGAAAGGTGTCAAGGGCCTTTTACTCATTTGTCCCGGTTCCTTCTTCTAAAGGTGTGATCACAATATTTTCCACAGGAACGCTGGTCTTCCGCTTTACGATATCCTCGATCTGGGCTCTGCTGGCATCTTCCATATAGGCCTGAGGCACAATTACGTCTGCGCTTTCTCCCGTAAGGTTTACTACCACATCAGTAAAGCCCTGGGCCTCTAAAAGCAGTTCTGCTGCCTCTTCCTGCTCTGCCAGGTCTGTCATATTTACCATAGAGTTTACTGCTTCCTGCTTCTGCTCATCTCCCAGATTTTCATTGTTGATGATTTCTAAAAGGGTCTCCTTATTGGCAGATCGGACCTGTTCTCTGCTCACCTTTGCCTGGGCGGCAAAATTAGAAGCGCCGGTAAGTACTGCTTCTCCGGGAGTCTCTGTCTGGGCAGTATCCCCACTGGAAGCGTCTGCAGTGTCCGTTCCCTCCTGAGCTTCTACTGCCTGGCTTTCTGTCTCCTGGGTGTCGGCATCTTCCTGAGTGCCATCTTCTCCCTGAGCAGCCTGGCTGTTTTCTTCCAGCAGAGCCGTCTCATCTGTCAGGTCATAGTCCAGGCTGTCAATCTCTTCTACAATCCCCTCTGTATCAGAGGCTGTCTGGGCAGTATCCTCCCCATCACTCCCCAGGTTTTCCAGGGCGCTGTCCATTCCCAGATGATTGTCTGAGTAATTAATGTATCCCGCCACAGCGATCATAATGGCCAGGGCCGTAATGATAACCTGATTTTTCTTGAAGATTTTTTTCATAGACATTCTCCTCTAATTCATTTTCATTACTTTAATTTTATGGGCTTCTACCTGAAATAATACCTGGACAGCCTCCTGAATATTTTGGATCACTACCGGGTCATCTCCGCCCTGAGCCACTACCAGAACTCCTGTGACCTGGGGATAGATTTCCGCAGATACATAAGGGGTCTGATTTCCTCTGGAATCCCGCTCATAGACGGTCTCTGTCTCATCCTTTTCCACAACCTTTTCCTGGGTGCCTTCGCAGGTAAGGAATACTTCTGCCTTTCCCACTCCCTGAACCTGCTCCAGCACCTCCACCAGCCGTTCCTCCATCTTGGTCTGCCAATCCTGTTCCTGAAGACTCTGGTCTGTCTCCTGGGTATTCTCCTCTGTAATGGTATTTTCATTTTCCTGTCTGGTGGGGAGGGCAATGACCAGCAGTAACAGCCCAACTAAAAGCAGGACTCCCAGATTTTCCTTCTTCATCCATTTTTCCAAAGGTTTCATGGAATCACCTCCTGCCCTTCTATGACTTCCCCTTCATCGTCTTCATTCCAGGACTCCTCCCAGTCCTGGGCTTTTTTCTGCCACTCTTCCCTGTCTGTCCGGGAATCCTGGAATTCTTTCACAAAGCTGTCAATCTCTTCCTCCAGACCGGTAAACTGGAAAGCCGGGGAGAGGATCACCAGGATCAGCAGCAGCCCCATATAAAACTGCACGTACTTTTTGTAGCTGTTTTCCGGCAGAAAATGCATCACCGCAGAGGCCAGTATAAAAAAACAGGCCAGATTCTGTATCCAGGAATAAATACTTTCCGCCATCTCCGTGCCCCCTTAATGAGATATGAAAGATACTGACAAAATAGCAATGGTGATCAACAAAAGGAGTTCCAGGGTAAGCAGCACTTTCAGAAGGAGCCTGCAGCCTTCTCCCATGGCAGAAAGGCAGCCTGTCATCCGTCTGTCAGAAACCGGCTGGAGCAGAGCCGCCAGGAGTTTATAAACAAGGGAGTTCATCGCCAGTTTAATGACAGGAGGAAGGCCCAGCAGCACTAAAACCACAATTCCCATAACGCCAAGGCAGTTGCGGATCAGTACTGCTGTTCCAAGGGCTACTTCTGTGGCCCCGTTGATCACATTTCCTATACCGGGAATGGAAGCCGCCGTCTTTCCCAGCGCATCCCTCTTCAGTGAATCCAGGGCCGGACTGACCATATTCTGGATCAACTCCATACCAATAACCACCGCTGTAATAGTTCTCATGGTCCATTCCAAAATGGTTTTCAGCAGGTCTGCCAGCTTTGAAAGGAAGTCTTCTTTATGCAGATAGTTGATCAGCTCTATGATCACATAGGCCTGGATACCGGGGATCACTGCTTTTAAAAGAAGTACCTGGGTCAGATAGATGACCCCAAAAACCATTTCGTAAAAGACCATTGCAGTGGCTGTCCCGGAAGCTGCCGTCACTGCCAGAAAATAGGATGGCATAAGGGCCTGCATAAAAGCAGTCAGGTCCTCCAGACTCCCGGACAGCTCTGCACTAAGTTCTCCGAAGGAGTGGATCAGAAGCGCCAGGAAAAGCATATATACAATGTAGAAACTGGCTTCTCCTGCCTGACTGCCGGAAAACACATTGGTAAAATTGGCAAACAGCGCCGCCAGGATTACCAGCAGCACTACCTGAAAAAGCACCTCCCGGTCTGCCAGCAGATGCTCATACAAAAATCCTCTGACTGTTTCCAGAACAAAGTCTGGGGTAAATACTTCTTCTCCGGCAAGTATCTTCTCCAGAGCTTGGCGAACACTAAAAGTCTCCTCTCCCAGCAGTTCATTTACTGTCTCCTGCATCTCTCCCAGTTCCAATCCCTTCAAAAGAGCTTCCTGACTTTCCTCCTGTTCCTGGAGCAGATCTTCTTCTGTCTGGGAGTTGTCACTCTGCTCTTCCCGAAGGGCTCCATCAGCTGCCGAAACAGGTATGGAAAAAAGCAGCATAGCCAGCATTGTCAGAAGAATCCCTGCTGGGAGGTCTGTCCTCTTTTGTCTGTTCTTTCTTCTCATGACAGGAAGCCGTGAATGGCTTCCATAAGTGCCAGAAGCACTGGCATAGACAAGACCATAATATAAAGCTTGGTAAAGATCTCTATCTGAGCTCCTATAGAACCATAACCTGCATCTTTGCAGATTCCGGAAGAAAACTGTCCGATATAAGTAATCCCTATGATTTTCAAAAGAGTAGTAAGATATTCGATATCTACTGGGAGATAATCCTGTATTTTCATCACAGAGGAAAAAAGGTAGGAAAGCTTATCCGTCATATAGAAAAAGATCAGGATTCCTGCTGCCAGGCTGAGATAGACAGAATATTCCGGTCTTGTTCCTTTCAGGAAAAGACCCAAAAGCACCCCTGTCATCCCCAGCATGACGATTCTCACCACTTCCATCCTCAATCCCCCTTACAGTGCAAATAATTCCTGTATTGTCCGAAACAGGTCATAAATATAAGGCAGTATCCAGAACAGTACCAGCACCAGACCTGCCAGACTGGTGAGAAAGGCCAGTTCCTCCCTCTGGCTGTGTTTCAGTATCTGACAGAGCACAGATACCAGAATTCCCACCGCACCTATTTTAAACAGTAAACTAACCTCCACGCTCTTTCCTCCCTGCTCTCACTTCCTTCATCCCCCATCACGACTCCTTTTCATACCAGCATGATCGCCAGAAACATTCCTGCCATAAGCCCCAGGGCCTGATACATTTTTTTCCTGGCCGGCCCTTCTTTCTCTGTTTTTAGGATCTCTCCTTTCAATTCCTCCAGATACAGATTTATGGTATTTTCCTGCATGGTAATATCCATATATCCCAGGTCTTCTCCCAGGCGGATAAATTCCTCCAAATCTGTTTTCATCAAGCTGGTCTCCTTTAGATATTTTTCTGCTTTCTGAGAAAAAATCTTGGAAAACCGCTCTCCCTGGTATTCCTTTGCCGCTCTGGATACTTCTCTGAGAAAATCTGAAAGAGGAGGGCGGATCTTGTCCGCCACCCGGACCATAGCCTCTGGCAGAGCTTCCCTGCGGTAAGTGATCTCCCCCAGAAGAAAATACAGCATTTTCTGTATCTCCTCCAGTTCTCTCTGCCTTTTGGTATAACTCAGACTTTTTCCATAACCCATGGCTCCGCAGGAAAGAACCACCAGAAGGGCTCCCACTGCTTTCAGCATAGGATTCCCTGTTTTCGTTTCCAGTCAAAAAGGCTGGTGCCTCTCTCGTCAAAAATGGCTTTTACCCTTCCTGCCCGGTCCTGATGGTGGAGAACAATATACCTCTCAAAGATTCTCTCCCGGACCAGTCTCTGCATAAGGGGCTTTCTCTTAATGTCCTCCACAGAACTGCCATGGACTGTGGCAAAAAGTTTACAGCCGCAGTGGATCACTGACTCAATGGCGTGGATGTCCTCATAGTCTCCCAGCTCGTCTACTGCCACTACCTCTGGAGACATGGAACGGATAAGCATCATCATGCCTTCGGCTTTTGGACAGCAGTCCAGGACATCGGTACGGATTCCCAGGTCATTTTGGGGGATTCCCTGATAGGAACCTCCGATTTCTGATCTTTCATCTACCACTCCCACAGACACTCCTGGCATATAAGGACTGCCGCTGCTGACCTGACGGATCAGGTCTCGGAGCAGGGTGGTCTTTCCGCACCTGGGCGGGGAAATGATCAGTGTGTGGCAGATTCTGCCGTTTTTGATAATATAGGGAAGTATTGGCGAAGCACAGCCTTTTATCTGGTGTGACAGCCTGAGATTCATATAAGATATGTATTTTACGCTTTTGATCCTGTCCCCTTCCAGGACAGTCTTTCCTGCAATGCCTACCCGGTGTCCACCCTGAATGGTAATGAACCCCTGGCGGATTTCCTCTTCAAATGCATACATGGAATAGCTGCTCACATATTCCATGGTTTCTTTCAGATCTTCTGCCTTTACAAAGCAGCCCTGGGATTCCTCCCGTGAGAATTCCCCATCTTTTCTGAGAAAATACTCCTTTCCCTGATAAATCAGTATCAGAGGAGCATTGACACGGAGCCGTATTTCATAGAGCTGCTCCATGTCAAAATGAGCTGCCAGCAGAGCCTGCCGGATATGGGCAGGAAATAGTTTTGCGATTTCTTCCTGTTTCATTGTCCTCACCTCTTTTTAAGATATATATATGAGGACAATCCTTTTTTATGCCTCTTTCTCTCTCGGATATAGGTGCCGGATTTCCAGCTGAAAAGGTTCTTCTGCGGCCACACAGCCGGCCAGATCTTTTTCCAGCCAGAAGAACTGGTGGCAGGCAGGCGCCTTCAGGGTTCTCATATCCTGACGGAGTCCTTCTCCGGAAAGCTTGATGCAGCTTTCCTTGTAGGTCCAGAGTTTGATAAACTCCTTGGTACTGTCTTCAGCCTCCAGAATTTGTCGCTGCTCCTGGGCGTTCATGGTCCGTTCTATCATTCTCTGGGACCTTACGGCCCGTTTTTCCTGAATGTCTACCCCACAGGGCATAGAAGAAATCGCACAGACTCCATAGCCCCCTGAATGACTGATGTTAAAATGAATTTCCGGATGTCCTGCCAGGTATGGCTTCCCGTAGGGGCCTTTTTCCAGTGAAGCATCCAAGGCTTTTAGCAGTTGTTTCCGGTCTTTATTTCTTGAAAACAACCTGTCATAGCCCAATTCCTGAAGGCCACAAAGGAGAAGAAGCCGGCCACAGAGGCTTTCCCGGTTCTTCTCCTCTTTCCATTCTCCAGTCCACTCTTCCACTTTTCCTGCATAGAGATAAATTACTCCCGGTTTCACAGTTCCTTACTCCTTTCCACCAGACCAGATTCCAGAAGGAACCTGGAAGGCTCCAGCTTCTTCTCATGGCGTTCTCCCACATAGAAAAGGGAGAGTTCTTTTCTGGCCCTGGTCATCCCTACATAGAGAAGGCGCCGTTCTTCCTCCACATCGCTCTCTCCTGCTGCTTTCCGGTAGGGAATGATCCCTTCATTTACATCCATAATAAAAACCCGGTCAAATTCCAGGCCTTTGGCACTGTGAAGGGTAGAGATTACTACGCCTTCTTTTTCTGTATTCTGCTGTCTAGCCTGTTCCTTCAGTTTTTCCGTATACTGGGCAATATGAGTAAACCATTCTTCAAAGGTCTTATATCCCTTTGCACTTTCTGCCAGTTCATCCAATACCTCGTAAAGCTCCTCGGTACGGAGTTTTCGATAGGAGGCATAGTCTTTTAGAAACTCTTCATAGCCTACTCCATAGCGGATATAATTAATGGCTCCATACGGCGTCATAGCCTTTAGAGTCTTCAGATCCTCCTCCATACGGTCAATCCTGTCACACATCCATTCCTTATCCTCATAGAACCACCGCAGTTCTTCAAAGGAAACGGTCTCTGTATCCAAGGCTTCTCTGGATATGTAGCGGTTGGGCCGGTTCATGACCTGGAGAAATTCCTTACGGCTTCTGTCTCCCATAGCCAGCTTCATATAAGAAATCATATTTTGGGCAATCCAGTGGTCGAAAAGATTGGGAAGACTGTCCCGCATCTGAAAGGGAATCTGGTACTCCAGCAGAATCTCCACCAGGAATCTGGCGCCGGAATTAGTCCGATAAAGAACTGCCATCTCCTCGTAAGGACACCCCTCTTTTCTGGCCTTCTGGATACAGTCTTTTACATAAAGCTCTTCTTCCCGTCCCTTTTCAAACTTTTTGATCACCGGCACCGGTCCCGGCTGATTTTCTGTATAAATCTTTTTCCGGAATCTTTTCTTATTCCCGGCAATCACTTTTCCCGCCGCCTCCAGGATCTGTGGGGTAGAACGGTAATTGCAGGAAAGAAGTTCTGTCTGGACTTTAGGGAAATCTTTTGGGAAATTCATCATGATCTCCGGTCTGGCTCCCCGGAAGGCATAAATAGACTGGTCGTCGTCACCTACAATGAAGAGATTGTTCTGAGGCGCTGCCAGCATTTTTACAATATCATACTGAAGTTTATTAATATCCTGGAATTCGTCTACCAGGATATACTGAAATTTTCCCTGCCATCCCCGGCGGATATCCTCCCTCTGGTCCAGAAGCTCATAGCAGTAAAGGAGCATATCGTCAAAATCCAGAAGTCTGCCCCGGCGGCAGCGATTTACATAGGCAATATAAATGCTCCGAAAAATCTCATCAGGGCAGTTGGCAGAGTAATAATGTTCCAGAGGAATCCTGGTATTTTTTACCTGGCTGATCTCCTGGGATAGTCCCTGGAAAAAGTCCTTCTCATCTTCGATTTCCAGGTGCTTTCCATAAGCAATTTCTTTAAGCATCTCATACTTTCGCTCTTCACTGAGGATATTTTTCCCTGTGAGGTGATAAGCATGGCGGAGGATTCCGTAAAAAACTCCGTGAAAGGTACCAAAAGTCACCCGGCGGTAATCCGCCTTCAGCCCGGCCTCTTCACAGAGTTTCTCAAATCTGTCTTTCATTTCTCTGGCGGCGGCCCTTGTAAAGGTCACCACCAGAATATTTCCCGGATTTACCTGATAGTTTTCCAGAAGATACTCAACTCTTCTGGTCATGGTAGCGGTCTTGCCGGATCCCGGACCTGCCAGCAGCATCATAGGTCCTTTAAAATGCCTGACCGCCTTTTCCTGGGCACTGTTCATCTTCATAGTCTGCTGCTTTCTTCCTCCTTACAGCTCAGCGAAGTTTTTCCACGGCAGCCTGCAGTCTCTTAAGGCTTTCTTCTTTGCCCAGAACCTCCAGGATTTCCGTAGCTCCTGCAGGAGTCATCTGCTTTCCGGAAAGAGCTGTACGGATAGGCCAGAGGATCTGACCGTTCTTGTATCCATTCTCCTTGGCAAATCCGCAGAGCAGTTCATAGAGAGCATCATTGCTGTAGTCTTCCTGATTTTCCAGCACAGGAATGATCTTCTCCAGCACTTCTAAAGAAAGCTCCGGATTTGTCTTCATCTTTTTATGGGTATACATGGAAACATCGTATTCCGGCACCTGTTCAAAGAAATCGATCAGCTCCGGAATATCCGGGAATACTTCAATCCTGGTCTTCACCATGGCAGCGATCTTCTTAAGGTCAATGTCTCTTGTAATGGTTTTCTGGATATAGGGCAGCGCCATGTCATAGAACTTGTCAAAGTCCATAGCCTTCATATACTCTCCGTTCATCCACCGAAGCTTCTGTACATCAAAGACTGCAGGAGACTTGCTCATATGACGGTAGTCAAAAGCTTCTACCAGTTCCTCCAGAGAGAAGATCTCACGATTATCCTCAGGACACCATCCCAGAAGCGCCACATAATTTACAATGGCCTCTGTAAGGAATCCCTGTTCTACCAGGTCTTCATAGGAAGAATGGCCGGAACGTTTGGAAAGCTTTTTATGCTCTTCATTGGTAATCAGAGGGCAGTGTACATAGGTAGGAACTTCCCAGCCAAAAGCCTCATAAATACGATTATATTTTGGTGAAGAGGAGAGGTATTCGTTACCTCTTACTACATGAGTGATCCCCATCAGATGGTCGTCTACTACATTTGCAAAGTTGTAGGTAGGATATCCGTCAGATTTGATCAGGATCAGGTCATCCAGCTCATTATTAGGCACAGTAATGTCTCCGTAAATATCATCGTGGAAAGTGGTTGTCCCCTCCACCGGCATGTTAAACCGGATGACATAGGGCTCTCCTGCAGCCAGTTTTGCTTCTACTTCTTCTTTGCTTAAGTGAAGGCAGTGCTTGTCATACATAGCCACTTCTTTTCCTTCAATGTTTGTCTTTAAGGATTCCAGTCTCTCCTTAGTACAGAAGCAGTAATAAGCGTCTCCCTGGTCAATCAGCTGCTTTGCATATTTCAGATAGATGCCCTGGGCGTTTCTCTCACTCTGGACATAAGGACCGCAGCCTCCGTCTTTATCCGGACCTTCGTCATGTTTCAGTCCTGTCTCCTCCAGGGTATGGTAAATGATATCCAGGGCCCCTTCTACAAAACGTACCTGGTCGGTGTCCTCAATACGCAGGATGAAATCTCCTCCCTCATGCTTTGCAATGAGATAAGCGTACAGTGCAGTCCTTAAATTTCCCACATGCATCCTTCCGGTAGGGCTGGGGGCAAATCTTGTTCTTACTTTACTCATTCTTTTCTCTCCTTATCTATTGAATACTGTGAAGCCTTATAATTAAACATGGAAAGGGGGTATGCGGTCCGCAACCATATACCCCACTGCACAAATTATACATAACCTGTTTTTCTTTTGCAAGGTTAAAAAAAGAAAAATCATTTCTGTCTTTCTCTATCTCACCGGAGCAAACAATACCTTACCTGTCCCTCGGTAAACATTTACCAGACCTTCTCCGGACACAGCGGAACCCATCAGGGATCTTCCTGACCTCTCCACAGTAAAGTCCAGGCTGCCGCTCCAGGCCACTGCCATGTTGCCGTCGATCTTGATCACATCATCCCGAAGGGTCACTTCCACCAGTTCTTCCTTGGGACAGGGGGATTCCAGACATAAGACTCCGCTTCCTACGATCCCCAGATTAAACAGCCCCTCATTGCCTGCTGCTGCAGAAGAAAGGGTGGAACGCATTACTGCCTTATGCCGGAGATTCGCGTCGCAGGCCAGGAACATGCCGTCATCCAGGACTACTGAACCGTTCCATTCGTCTACATCCAGAAGGATTATGTGCTTATAGGTTGGCTCCAATACCATAACCCCATCTCCTGTATATTCCGGCTTTATAGCCGACTCTCCTGTCACCTTTCCTCTGACTGCCTTCCCAAGCAGATCGCCAACTCCCTTAATCCCTGTGGTGGCTTTTACATTTCCCACCATCCACTGCATAGCTCCGGACTGGACCGTCACATTTGCCTGGCTCAGATCACACATAACCTGGCGCTTCCGCACATTCATGGCATTGCAGAAATAGGCCGCCATGGCGTTGGTTGGAGCTACGCTGAGATCCCGTGCGTATTCGATCACAGTAAAAGGCCCCATAGAGTCCAGTACATTGATATCATCATTGTTGGTAAAATTACTGATGTGGAACATTATCCATCCCTCCCATGTCTTATATTTATAATTCCAATATATTTGCTTCCCGAAGCTGTCTGATCTGCTCCATAATATGTCCGATATTTCCTTCTCCTGCATACTTCTTTGTATCAAAAAAATCACAGTCTATTTCTGACCAGAACAGTTCATTTCCCTCCCCTAACACTTCCCTGTCTTTATTCAGTCTCCCTACATATACTTCCAGATAGCAGTCTGATAAATAATAAGTAAAATCCATAAGATGAGTAAGCACTATATCCTCTTTCGTAATGCCTGTCTCTTCCCACAATTCCCGATATGCACCCTCCAGACCAGCTTCTCCTTTTTCTATCTTGCCGCCGGGAAAATTTATCATTCCCTGATAAGGCGGTTTACGCCTTTTACACATTAAAACTTTATTTTTATCCACATTAAAAGCAATCAGTAAATTGTAACCCTGCACATTAATCTTTCCTTTCCCTGATCAAACATTCTTTTTTATAAAAACTGATCCCATACTTTCGGATGTCCTGATATCCTTCTTCCTGCAGGGTGCCGGCATACTGCTGTTTCTCAATCTGATCTAAAGCCTCCCTGCACTTGTCTTCCATTTCTTCATAGGTCCCGGCAATTTTCAGTTCCAGGATCATAGCTTTTCCGTTCCGGATTCCCGGTGTTTTCATTACAATATCCGGTCTTCCCAGCCCCTGTTCCCGGTTTGAATAGACACGGTACTTTTCTGAAACATTGAGAAGCCCTGTCAGAAATCCGTGATAATAGCTTTCTGAATAATCGTAAAAGCTGATGGTTTCTAAAAGCTGATGGGAGAGAAAGGCTCCTGCTGATTCACAGTCTCCTTTTTCCAGATCCCGGATAAATGGTTCAATATTTGTCTGGCTGGCTTTCTGCTGAAACCATGTCAGAACACTGTTGCGGTAAATATAAAGGATCTCTTCATTTGGTATGGCAAGCCAGAAATAGATATTTCCCTCTTCATAGACTTCTTTTATCTTTTTTAAATAGCCTGTAAAGAAAAGGAAATTCCAGAGGTTGTCTTTGCTCTCTTCAATATCTCCGTAGGTAATATCTTCGTGAACCGGTTTGCGGATAGCTTTTCCCTCCAGCAGTTCTTCAATTTCCTCTCTGGTAGCCGGATCCGCTTCCTGGATCAGCTTCCGAATAATACTGTTGGAAGATGTATTGGACCAGTAGGGTTTTGGAAAGGCAGCATATTTTCTTACTGCTGTTTTAACGTAGTTAATAATGCTCCAGGGATTATAGATTTCCTCATCTCCGAAAGAATAGCCGTCATACCACTCTTTTATCTCCGGCATTTTTCCTTCCAGCCCATAGTAATCGGTCATTTCCCGGACTTCTTTTTCTGTAAAGCCGAAGCTGTCGGCAAAATCAGGACTTGTGATAGAAAAAATATCCAGATTATTCAGTCCTGTAAAAATACTTTCTCTGCTGATCCTGAGACAGCCTGTGATCACTGCAAATTCCAGATAGGGATTGGTCTTCAGGGCAGATTCCAGCAGTGACCGTACAAATCCCGTCATCTCCTGGTAAAATCCTTCAAAATATGCATTTTCCAAAGGGACATCATATTCATCTAAGAGAATAATGGCCTTTTTCCCGGATTCCTTCCACAAACAATAGGACAAAAATTCCAGAGATTTGGCATATTCAATTTTCTCCGCCTCCCGGTTCAGCACTGCCTCAAAACGCTTTTTTTCTCCTTTAGGAAGACTTGGGGATTCCAGCACATAAGAATGTCTACGGTATTCTTTTGCAATCTCATCAATGAGACTGTCTCTTGCCATCTGAAAATCCGGCTGCCTGGCCGACTTCATGGTCAGAGCGATCACCGGATATTTCTGCTGATGGTTCCTGCAGATTTCCTGGCAGCGGGCAATACCCAGATTCTGAAAAATATAGCTGTTATCTGTCTTTAGCCCTTCCTCATTACGCTCCAGCTCAAAGAAGCGCCGGATCATACTGAGATTCAGGGTTTTTCCAAAACGTCTGGGTCTGGTGAAAAGATTTACCTTTCCTCCTCTTTCCAAAAGCTCACGGATCATCAGAGATTTATCCACATAATACAGATTTCTGTCTGAGATTTCCCGGATATCCTCATAGCCTACCGGCAGTATTTTTTTCATGAAATCACCTACCTCACTTAAAGATAGTATAACGGTTCGGAAAAAGTATTACAATAAAAATACTCTAAATAAAATGGTCATTTTTTCAAACCAAATATTATTTAGAGTATCTCTTTTCTCTTATTCTTTTTTTATCCAGACAAGCATTTCGCCTTCACCTCTATTTCCCCAAGAAAAATAAGGGATTGCAGTTAACCAAGTCTCCTGTTTTGTAGTACAGTATTCATAATATAATCCATCTTGTATGCTGCTGGTTTTTCTGACTGCCTCCACTTTCAGCAAAATTTCTTTTTCTCCATTTTCTGTCAGGATTTCTGCTTTATCTTTAATATATAGCTCGCCCAAGCGAGCACCGTTATCTTTTTCTTCAATACAATATAAAAGAGGTCCTCTCATAATTGCAGCTTTTCCCAGATTATATGCGACTTTAGGATTTGCCTGCATAAGCACAGGCATCATCTCCAGAGTAAGTTCTATCTGAAGCTTTTCTCCCTTATAGGAAAGGTACAGATAACCATTGAGCACCTCTGGGTCTTTTAATGGCTTCCCATTGATCTCTGCCTTCCATTGGCGGCACCAACCCGGGATCCGAAGCGCTATTTTCGTTTCTAAATCTCCCAAGACCTGGATACAGACTTTTCCATCCCAAGGATACTCTGTCTTTGTATCAAGCTTTACCGACTTGCCGTTTCTGAAAAATTCCCCGCTGCTCTGGGCAAATATCTGGACAAATACTGTACTGTCATCCTCCCCGAAAATATATTTGCCAAGATCTGCAATAGTCCTTGCAATATTCGGCGGACAGCATGCACAGGCATGCCATTTCGGACGCTGTGGTTTCAGATGATATCTTTCCGGATTTACTTTTGCAAAATACGGATTCATCTCCATTGGATTTGTGTAAAAGAAATGTCTCCCATCTCTTCCCAGTGCTGCCAAAACTGTATTATACAAACTCTTTTCTATAATATCCCCATAGCATCCTTTTCCCTCTGCCTGAAATAATTCCTGGGAGAAAAAAATCAGGCCCAGAGCTGCGCAGGTCTCCGAATAATTTGTATCGTTTGGCAGATCATAATCCCTTGTAAAAGCCTCCCCGGAAACCGTGGCTCCCACACTTCCGTTTATGTACATTTGCCGGCAGACGATATTCTCCCATAATTTTCTGCATACCTGTAATTTGTCTTCATCTTCTTTCTCTTCGGCAAGGTGCGCCATAGCTGTATACATATAAAGGGCTCTTACCGCATGTCCCACAGCCTTTGTCTGTTCCCATACCGGAAGATGAAATTGATTGTATTCTTTATAAGAAAACTGATTATAGACCTTATTCGGCTCTTTTTCAACAGCATTGGTCCAATGGCTGATGCAGTTTCTGTTTTTAAATTCTTCCTCAAAGAAGTCGTTTCGGCCTCTTTCTTCCAGAAAATATTCTGCAAGATCCTGATAGACTTTATTTCCCGTCAAATCATAAAGCTTCTGCAAACCAAGTTCTATTTCCTGATGTCCTGGATATCCATGAAGTTTCCCCTCTTCTTTTCCGAATTTTTCTACAATACAGTCTGCAAACCTGCATGCGATATCGAGGATTTTCCTTTTCCCGGTTCCTTTAAAATATGCGACGGCAGCCTCCATAAGATGTCCGGCACAGTACAGTTCATGGCATTCCAAAATATTGGTCCACTTTTTTTCCGGTTCTTTTATCTGATAATATGTGTTTAAATATCCGTCTTTTTCCTGGGTCTGCTCTAAAAGGTCAATGGTCCAGTCTGCTGCCTCCTCCATTTCTGGATCTTCCCGTATCTGCAGCATATTTCCCACTGCTTCCAGCCATTTATATAAATCACTATCCTGAAAAACGAAACCTTTATGGGGCCCCTGTATCCTGCCAGCGGCTACGGAAAAATTATAGATGGTAAAGCTTTTTTCTGCTCCCTCTATACGGTCGTTCAGGATTTCCCACTGATAGGGAATAACCTCCTGAAAAATAAGCTCCTGATACTCTTTCCAAAATCCTCCTGTGATCTTAATCTGGCTCAGTCCTGCTCCTTTAATTTTCATACCGTCTCTCCCCTTCTAACTCTTTGTATTCCTGCATTTCATTTCATAAATCCTGTATTCATTAGGCGTACATCCTTGTGTTTTTTTAAAAACCTGGATAAAATAGCTTGGATTGTCAAAGCCTGTCATATCTGCAATTTCTTTTACCTTCATATGGGTCTCCCGCAAAAGGAGTTTTGCCTTTTCTATCCTTACCTCCGTCAGATACTGGCTGAAAGAACAGCCTACCTCTTTATGAAACAATTCGGAAAGATAATTCTTATTTAAGAATACATTTCCTGCAACTTCTTCTAAAGAAATATTCTGTTGATAATTTTCTTCTATATATTGTTTCGCTCTGGCGATGGACAGATTTCTCTGTTGGTTCTCCTCTTTTTCTCCTGTCCACTGATTAAGATATTCCTTTTTTAATTTGCTTAATTCCGTTTCTAAAAGTTTTATTTTCCCTTTTTCTCTTTTCTTTTTCTTCCAGAGTCCATACATTTTTGCAACACACTCCGCCAGCTCTTCTTTCTGGATAGGCTTCAGCAGGTAACCGCCCGCTCCGTTTTTTATGGCCTCCTGAACATAAGCGAAATCTGTATAAGCACTGATGAATATACATAAAATATTCTCATCTATTTTCTTAATATGCTCTAATAATTCCAGCCCTGTCATATAAGGCATGCGGATATCTGAGATCACAATATCCGGCTTATATTTTCTGCAAAACTCCAACGCTTCTTCACCATTTGAAGCATATCCTGCGATCACAATGTCCTTATTGATTTCCTGCAGATATTTGGAAACAAGAAAACGAACATCTTTTTCATCATCAGCAATCAGTACCTTCATAATTTTTCCGCACCTCCACCCGAAAAGATATTTTCGTCCCCAATTCCGGCTTACTTTCGATTTCAAGTTTTGCTTTCTGTCCATAACACATTTGCAGTCGATAATTGACATTTTTCAGCCCTATTCCTTTTGTATGATCCTGCCCGTCCTTGCCGCCTGCCTCCAGGATATTCTGTATCTGCCGCAGTTTATCCGCCTCTATGCCCATGCCGTTGTCCTGCACAGATACATATACTTCAGATTCATGCATGGTACATTCTATAATGATAATTTTCCCCTGCTTTTTCTCAGAAAATCCGTGTTTATAGGCGTTTTCAACTATGGGCTGGATTGTCAGCACCGGTATTTTCTGCTTCATAGCTTCTTTATCGATACGATAGAAGATCTGAACAGAATCTCCAAATCTGAACTCCTGAATCCTGACATAATTTTTGACGTATTGGATTTCATCCTTTAAATATACTTCCGTCCCCATATCGGTTAAAATATACCGATACATCATTGCCAAAGCTTCCGTTATTTTTTCTATCTCATAATTTTGGCTCTGTACGGCCTGACTTCGTATCATTTCAAAACAATTTGACAAAAAATGGGGATTGATCTGCATCTGCAGCACAGCAAGCTTAGCTCTTAAAGTTTCATTTCGAGCCTTTGCCGTGGCCTCGATCATAGTATCCAGCTGCTCCGCCATCCCGTTATACTGTCTTTCCAATATCTGCAGCTCTTCAAATTCGCTTAACACCTGCAGCCGTTTTAACTGGCCGGATCGTTCCATCTCTATAAGATTTCCAGTCAAAACACGAAGAGGCAGCGTAATTCTTTTCGACGCTTTGTAGGCGTAACAGCTGGCGCCCATCGCAAACAAAACAATTAGCAATACAGAGGTCTTCATATTTGATTGAAAATTTTTTGTTGCTGAATCATAACTCATATACACTTCCAGCTTCCAGCCGTTTGGCAATTCGTATTTTTTATGATAGCTTTTTTCGTGTATATTTTTTTCTTTTTTATAGTCTTCTGTTATTTGAACAGATTTTCCAATAGCATTTTGGATCGGAAAAGATACCAGATGGTCTTCGCCATCTGAAATATACGCCAATGCAGCTGCATTGGAATTTATCACATCTAATCTGTTCTCCAGCTCTTCATACTTAAAATCTATCTGAAGGATTCCTCTGATGGTATGGATATCATAAATATTATATATTTTTTTAACATAGGAAAATATATACGGTCCCTGCGTATTCCCCAAAAGATAATCCTGCCGGTGGACCGGGACATAAGGCTGTTCGGCATTCTCATACGCCTGTCTGACGCTTACTCCCGATAAGATTTTCTCTGTATCCAGATCACCCTGAGTTGTACAGATCCACGAATCTTCCGGCAGCCAAAAAATATCCTGTATATATGCATAAGAACGGCGGAGGGCCATAAACTCTTCCTCAATTTCCTTATGCGTATCTAGCGCTTTCTTTTTGGGATTTTGTTCCATGCTGGGATAATCCTTTTCCTGTGTCAAAATATCTACTGCCTGATACTGCACAATATCAATCTGGGCAAAAAGATTTTCCAATTCCTTCAAAGCCTGCTTGGATTCCTTTTCAATCTCGCCGATACTCTGCTCCCTTGTATATCTATAATTCTTATAGATATAAAATCCGCTCATGATACATGCAGTCAGAGATATTAATATCATATAGGATATCAGCATACTATTTTTAATTGTTTTCTTCATTCACAATCTCTTTTCTTTATTCTTCCCACAGATTTTCTCTGTTCAGATACGCAGTGCCGATCTGTTCTCTCACAATTTCATCTGGGTTTTCTATATACATGGCACCATTATACCATAGTTTCCATCCTTTCTCTTCCTTTATCACATAAGGTTTGTAAACTGCCTTTTCGTCAAAGCCTCCTCTATCCGGCGCAATAATAGGATTTTTCCCATATCTTTCCCAGTCCTTGATCCCGTCCTTCGATCTGGCTAATCCGATCGCCGCTCTGTCAACGTGTATAAATCCAATATAAAACATATAATAATAGTCTTTCCATTTTAAAACATGGCAGGCAGCTACTTTTTCTCTTTCCCAGGGAATATCCGGCTCATTTTTTAAAATAGGATTGCTCTTATATTTTTTCCAGTGCATTCCATCTTTGCTCTCTGCATATCCTATAGCATCCGGCTCATGGTTTCCTCCTCCTGAGTACCACATTTTATAGAGCCCGCTCTCTTCTTCGTAGATCACATGGGGACACATGATCGCCTGAAGCTCCCATTCCTGATCTGGTACCATCACCGGCTTTGAAAACCTTTCCCAGTGAATGCCATCTGTACTCTGGGCATATCCGATATAGGAACGTCCCTCATTTTTATAAGGATCCATCTGTCCGGAATACCACATTTTATAAATACCATCTTTTTTTATAACTGAGGGTCTGTTCAGTTCATCTCTATCCCATTCAGATTCCGGGTCCGGTTCTAAAACTTTTACAGGTTCTCCCCATTCTAATCCGTCTTTGCTCTCAGAATATGCAATGCATTCTTTAGGCCGCCAGGAAAACCACATCTTATAGATCCCTTCATCCCACATCACCGAAAGATCAAAGCAGGTTCCATATTTGCCTCCCAGCACCGGGTTCTTCTGATACTTTTCCCAGCCGTCCCGGGTTCCATAAGAATACACTTTCAGATTTTCAGGCGTATCCCAGAAAAATCTGTCTTCATACCGCTGGACAAAATATCCTTTCTTTATCTTGTTATCTTTTTCCATCTGTTAATCCTCCTTATCCTTTTATACTTCCTGCCGTCATTCCTTTTACAACCTGTTTCTGGAACAATACAAAAAATACAAGTACCGGCAGCACCAGAATCATAACCGCCGCTGAAATCAAACCATAATCCGATACATACTGTGCTTTCATATTATAACAAACCTGATTTAAAGTAATATAATCCTGCTTAGATATAATCAGCAGGCTCAGAAAAAGATCATTCCATGAATTCAGCAGCACAAACGTACCTACCGTTGCCAGTCCGCCCTTTGATATCGGAAGAATAATTCTCAGAAATGTCTGTACTCTCCCACAGCCGTCGATCATTGCCGCATCTTCTAATTCTGCTGGCAATTCTTTCATAAACGGTACTAAAATATAAATACTAAATGCAAGGTTGGTAACAACAAAGGCCAATATGATTCCTTGCCGTGTGTTTAAAAGGTCGATTCTTCTGAAAATAAGAATAAACGGAATAATAATTGCATTGATTGGAATCATAATCCCTAGAGAAAAATAGTGATAGATCTTTCTGCCTGTAGAAATCCTCGCTATCACATACGAAGCCATTGCACTGAATATCACGGTAAAAATCACAGCAGATACCGCATAAAGAATACTATTTAACATGTGCAGCGGGACTTCCGCAGTCTCCCATGCCAATGTATAATTTTCCCATTTTGGATCTGTGGGCAGCGCAAAAGGTTTTGCAAAAATATCACTGTTTTCCTTCAGAGATGAAATCCCCATCCAGAACAGCGGATAAAGCATTAAAACTGCCACTGCTATCAGGACGATATATTTTATTAGTATTTCCGGTTTTATTTTTCTCTTTTTCACTGTTTCCGCCCCCTAATCATTCCTGTTGATCCATGCAAACAGAAGATTCACTATAACTGTCACACCGATGGCCAGCAGCAACATACATACAGCAATTGCAGTTCCTCTCCCTATAGATGAATCAATAAAAGCTTCCTTATACATATAGATCGATAAGAAGGTGCTGGATGCCCCCGGGCCTCCCTGGGTCATCATATAGGGGATATCAAAGGTTTTTATCGATCCGGTTAAATTGATCACAATACATACCTGAATCATCCCTTTTATATTCGGAATGATAATTTTATGAAATATCTGCACTGTATTCGCTCCGTCAATCACTGCGCTCTCAATCAGTTCTTTGGGAATCGACTGCATGGCCGCCAGAAGGATAATAAAATAATAGCCCAGGTATTGCCATACCCCGGGTAAAATAACGCTGAACAAGACAATCTTAGGATCTGACAGCCAATTCTGCGTTAAGTTTTCCATTCCGATATCTTTCAGCAATGTATTGACCGGTCCAAAAACGGGATTGAAGAACAATGAAAACATCAGTCCTATAATTGTTGCAGAGATTACCACCGGCACAAAATATGCCGATTGAAAAAAGCGAAAACCTTTTACCGTTCGAAATACCATATAAGCCAGTATCAGAGCCAATGGTAACTGAATCAAAATTCCTGCCAGCATGCTGATAAAAGTATTTCCAAGAACCGTACCAAAGTATCTGTCACTAAATAACAGCTCTGAAAAATTTCCTAATCCGACAAAGATTTTTTCAGAAATCCCATCCCATTTAAGCAATGCATAATAGAGAGAAGCGATCGCCGGAAAGATCAAAAATACGGTATACAAAAATACGGATGGCAGCTGGAAGAAAAAGCTGAATAATTTTCGTCTTGTTTTTCTGCTATTCATAGCCTTCCCTCTCTTCTTCTTTTAGAGCCGGCATATTGCACTTTGCTTTATGCCGGCTCTTGAAATAACAGTTAGTTTCCTTTAGCAGCCGCCAGAGAATTATCGATATTTTCAATCACCTGTTCAGGAGTGGAAATACCGGCAAACAGCTCGTCAAATCCGTCCGCAAAATCTGTCCAGCACTCGGTTTTCGGACAGGTCTGGGGGAAGTTCGGGCAGGATTCCTTTCCTTTGGCATAATTAATAATCTCCGACAACATAGGTACGGTTACCTTGCTTTCGTCTATTTCTACATCCATTCTGGCAGGAATCGTACCTCCATTATATAATGCACTTTCCTGCAGATCTGTAGAATAGAGATAATCCATCAGTGTAATGATCGCATCATGTTTCTGGGGATCTTCCCAGGCGCTCTTTGAGATCATATATCCCATATCGCCTCCGGCTCTTGTAAAATTGGAAGTGTCTCTTGTGCCTCCCGGCATTTTCGGCGCATCAATGATCACTGTCTTTTCAGCCATTTCTTCAGACATATTAGGTATCTGCCAGGTCCAGGCATAGATCATCGCCGCTTTTCCCTCATTATAGAGAGCAAACTGCTGATCCCAGTCTCCTATAGACACTGTGTCAGAGGGAAAGAGTTTATTCTCTCTCATAGTATCAATAATGTCCAGGGTATTTCGGATATTTTCTGTATCAATGGTATAGTTATCTGTAAGATTTTCAAAGTCTTTTTCACAATCCGGCATCTGTCCTAAGATTTCCGCCACAAACTCATGAGCAGGATTTCCACCCTTAGAGCCCATTGCAAAAGGAATGATTCCATTCTCATTAAACGTATCCGACATAGCCAGCATATCGTCCAGGGTTTTGGGAAGTTCTACCCCATACTGGTCAAACAGTTCCTGGTTACATAACCACACTCCATATTCCAATCCGGTTGTGATCGTAACCAGTGTGTCATTTGAAGAGGTTCTGCTAAAAGACTCTTCCGGGAATAAATCTCTTTTTATTTCTTTTGACTCGTCTAAGTATTCGTCAAAAGGAATGATCACGTCTGAATCAAGGAGCATTGTAGAATTTCCACCGCTGCCCCAGTAAATAAAAATATCCGGAACTGTATCGCTTGCAATATCTGTCTTAATTTTTGCTTTCAGTTCGTCGCCCAGTATATTTTCATGTTCCAGCTTAAATTCAGAACTATGTTCCTGGGCAAATTGCTCAATTAATTCGTATGTAGGTTTTGTCTTTGGATCAGAGGACGTCACCCAGCTGATCAGGCGCAGGGTCGGCACCTCACCCTCTGCGCTGCCGTCAGCCTTCGTCTCTTCAGCGACATCCCTTTCCTCTCCGTTTCCCTGACATCCTGTAATTGTGCCTAAAGCCAGCATGGTTCCCAGACCCAATCCCATAAGTTTTCTTAACTTTCTATTTTTCATAAATTTTTCTCCTTTCAAAAAGCAGTATAACCTCCATCGATAAGATAATCTGCTCCTGTAACAAAGCTGCTCGCATCACTTGTCAGATAAACAATCAGCGCTCCTAATTCTTCTGCAGCGCCAAAACGTCTCAGCGGCGTCCATTGTTCAAAATTAGAAGTCCCCACCTCTTCAGGCTTCAAAGGGATATCAGACCAGGTGCGGATATAGCCGGGACTTATGGTATTTACTCTTATTCCATATTTCGCCCATTCAATAGCAAGACTCTTTCCCAGCATGATCACTCCGGCTTTTGAAGAGTTATACGCGCACTGACACTGAGGGATATTGGCAATATGCCCGGACATAGATGCGGTAAGAACGATATTGCCACCTCCATTTCCTATCATCGCTTTTCCAGCCTCTCTTGCAGAAATAAACGCTCCTGTCAGGTTCACCTGAACAACTCTCTGGAATTCTTGTACTTCCATTTTTTCAGCCGGGATGTCCTGAAAAGTTCCCGCATTACAAAAAGCGATATCCAGTCTTCCCCATTTTTCCAGCACTTCATTTACAGCCTTTTTCACGTCCTCCTCTGAAGTAATATCGCCGGTGAAAACAATAGCGTTTCTTCCCCGTTCCCGGATCATATTCCCGGTTTCTTCCAGTCCTTCTGTATTCAAATCCATAAGCGCTACATCTGCGCCTGCTTCAGCCAAGGCCAGAGCACTGGCTCTTCCGATCCCATGGGCCGCTCCGGTGACCCAGGCTTTTTTTCCTTTCACAGAAAATTTTTCTTTTATCCCCATATTATATGCCTCCAAATTTTTCTCTGATATAACGGATACCCTGTTTGGCAAGTAAAATACGGTGTTCCACAGATAGATCGGTATCCAGGTCTCTCCACATTCGCATATCATGTCCCTGCTTACCGCCAAACTTATAAAAAGGTTCCAAAATCACGGTTTCCTCATACCCTGTCTCTCTTAACGCATTTCCGATTTCTATCCAGTTGATATGGCTGCAACGATTCGGCACTTTCCGGTTAGGTTCACTTACATGAAAATGTCCGATATAGCCTTTTGCATTTCTGATAGACTGAGCTATATCATCTTCCTCAATATTCATGTGAAAACAATCCAGAAGGAGTTTACAGTATTTACTGTCCACACGGTCGCATATACTTTTCCCTTCCTCTACTGTATTGATCAAGAAATGTTCAAACCGGTTGACGATTTCCAGGCTAAGTGTTACATCATACATTTCTGCCGTTTTTACTACTCTCTTTAACACTTTAACGCATCTCTGTGTCCGTTTTTCCTTCTCCTCAGGCTCGATAGGCGGTCTCGTATAATCTGCCGGCCAATTTCCGTACAAAATCCCGCCGATCTTTTTTCCTCCCAGGATCCCGATTCCTTCGATCGCTTTTTCCAGATATCGGATTGCCTTTTCCCTGACTAAAATATCTTCAGACAAAATATCCCAGTCCTGGGGATATCCAAATGTAAAGATCGGTTCCATCTCATATTCTTTCAGAAGTGCTCTGAGTTCGTATATCCCCTTCTTATCTCCTTCCAGCATAGCCGCTGTAGGAAAAAATTCAAAAGAATCGGCCCCGGTTTGTTTTATTTGCCCAATCGTTTTTTCTATACTCTGAACATCATAATAATTTCCCCAATGGCCAAAATGAATTCCATATTTCATAGGCTACAATTTTCTTTTTTCTCCTTTCATATTTTCTTAATGTACGTACATTTTGTATATTTATATTTTATTAAAAATTTATTTACAAATAAATCCAAATATTTTCATATAAATATCAATATATTCGGCTTTTGCGAATTTGTCGATCATAGCTTTGGAGCCATAGGCTCAAAGGCGAAAAAAAAGCCCCATACGATGTAACGATATTCTCGTCTGTCGTATAGGACTGTTTCCTTTTCTCTATTTTTCCTGACTCGCCTGGCGAAATTCTTCCATAATATCTTTGACTTTTTCGATCTTCTCGCATCGATAGGCGTTCTCCCCGCAGAAAAGCAGGGCTTCCTCCAGATTTCCTTCCGCCGCATTGACTAAAGCTTGGGTGATACAGTAAGGGATTTTTGCCGGATTACAGGTGGTAATGCAGTGATAGCAATGCTGGATTCTACATTTCTCTTTCCGGGTCTTTTCGATAAATGCATTGCGGATGGCCCGCCCAGGCATGCCTACCGGACTTTTCACAATGCAGATATCTTCCTTCTTTGCTTTTATATATGCTTCTTTATAAGCAGGAGCCGCATCGCACTCTTCTGTAGTGACAAACCGGGTAGCCACCTGGACGCCGTCTGCTCCAAGAGACAGCGCATGTTTCAAATCTTCTCCGTCAAAAATTCCTCCCGCCACCATCACAGGAATATCCCTTCCTGCTTTTTCTTCGTATTCTTTATTTTTGCTGATAATAGACAGGATCACCTGGTCATAGGATTCCGGCGTAAAACTATCCAGCTCTTCTTTAGAAAAACCCAGATGGCCTCCGGCCATGGGGCCTTCAATGACCACGAAATCCGGATATCTTTTATACTTTCTCTCCCACATCCTGCACAAGACCGTATAAGATTTCAGGGAAGAAACTACCGGTGCGATCTTTACATCAGAACCTTCTGTATATCCAGGCAGATCCACAGGAAGACCTGCTCCGGAAATGATCACATCTGCCCCTGCCTCTACCGCTATTTTTACATATTCTTCATAGCGCTGGGTAGCCACCATGATATTAAAGCCTACGATACCGCCGTCGGCAATTTCTCTGGCTGCCGCCAGCTCTTTTTTCATGGCCCTGTAGTTGGCCTCAAAAGGGTTTTGATAAAAATCCGGCTCCCGCCACCCGATCTGAGCGGTAGAGATAATACCGATTCCGCCGTTGGCCGCCACAGTGCCGGCCAGACGTGAAAGACTGATTCCCACTCCCATTCCTCCCTGTATCACAGGGATCCTCGCCTCTAAATCACCGATTTTTAATCCTGTACCCATTTAACTCTCCATTTCCAAAAAGAGCTGCCGTATGGTCTTATCCAGAGAATGTATTCTCCGGCAGCAGAAATACAGCAGCTCCTTTCTACAACTATTTACATTTTCCGAAATCTCTCATAACGCTGGGCTGCCAGCTCTTCTCCTGACATGCCTTCTGCTTTTTCCAGAAATTCCATCATTCTGCTCTTCATATCTTTAGACAGCTCTTCCAGGTTATCCCTGCAGGCAGGAATATCTTCTGGGATTACCTGTTCCACAATCCCCAGCTCCAGCAGGTCTTTTGCCGTGATCTTCATCACTTCCGCAGCTTCTTTGGCCTTCTTGCTGTCTTTCCAGAGAATAGATGCAAAGCCTTCCGGAGAAAGAATGGAATAAGTAGCGTTTTCCATCATCCATACTTCATTTGCCACTCCCAGGGCAAGAGCGCCGCCGCTGCCGCCTTCTCCAATTACAATAGAAAGGACCGGCACTTTCAGATCAGACATTTCCAGAAGATTTCTGGCAATGGCCTCTCCCTGTCCTCTTTCTTCTGCTTCAATGCCGCAGAAAGCTCCCGGAGTATCGATGAAACAGATTACCGGACGGTTAAATTTCTCTGCCTGCTTCATCAGACGCAGGGCTTTTCTGTATCCTTCCGGAGAAGGCATACCGAAATTCCTGGTAATATTATCCTTGGTATTTCTTCCCTTCTGAACACCGATAACCGTTACCGGCTGACCGTCTAATACTGCCAGGCCCCCTACAACAGCTCCGTCATCCCGGAAAGCCCGGTCTCCGTGAAGTTCCATAAAACTGTCGAAAATGGTTTCTATATAATCCAGACTGGTGAGGCGTTTGGAATCCCTGGCCGCCTCTACTTTTTCCCAGGCTGTCATCTCTTTTTCTTTTTTTCTTTTCCTGGATTTCTTTTCTTCCTTATTTTCTTCTGGAAGGCTGATTCTCAAAAACTGGCAATAGCCTTTATTCCTCTGATGGAGTTTCACAAGATTTGACAACGTCTGTTTCAGATTTTCTCTTCTTACGATTCCATCGATAATTCCGTGTTCCACCAGGAATTCAGACCTCTGGAATCCCTCAGGCAGCTTCTGCCCAATCGTCTGAGCGATAACTCTGGGTCCGGCAAAGCCGATCAGGGCTCCCGGTTCTGCCAGGATAATATCTCCCAGCATGGCAAAGCTGGCGGTAACCCCTCCTGTGGTAGGATCCGTCAGCACCGGAATGTAAAGAAGGCCGGCTTCGCTGTGACGTTTAATGGCTGCGGATGTTTTTGCCATCTGCATAAGGGAAATGATCCCTTCCTGCATCCTGGCGCCGCCTGAACAGCAGAACAGGATTACCGGAAGTCTTTCCTGTGTAGCCCGCTCAAAAGATTGTGTGATCTTTTCACCCACTACATGGCCCATACTTCCCATAAGGAATCTGGCATCACAGACTCCGAGGACCACTCTCTGGCCGTCAATTTTGGCTTCTCCGATGCGGACAGCCTCTTCCAGATGGGTCTTGGCCTGAACCTGGGCGATTTTTTCTTCGTACTCCGGATAGTCCAGGGGATTGGAGTTGGCAAGGCCGGTACACCATTCGGTAAAACTTCCCTTATCCGCCACCATCTTGATCCTGGTCTTTGCCTTAATACGAAAATACCCGTTACATTTCGGACAGATATAATAATGACTGACTACGTCCTCTTTATATAAAAGCTCCCCGCACTTGGGACATTTTACCCACAGGCCTTCGGGCACGGAAGGAGCCCCTTCCGGTTCCTGCCTCTGTTCTTCGCCTTGTACTTCCTGTGTCTGTACATTGGCAGACTTTTTAAATAAATCCTTTAATCTGGACATCTCCGTGACTCCTTTATCTTAAATCTTTAATCCATGTCATAGTGCTCTGGAATAAAGTGGGTGGTTACATTTCCCTCTACAAAATCTTTTTGATTCAGAATATCGTATTGGAAATCCAGATTTGTCTGGACTCCCTCAATGACCACCTCTCCCAGAGTGCTTCTCATTTTTGCAATGGCAGAAGCCCGGTCTTTATCGTACACGATCACTTTCATGATCATAGAATCATAGTTGGGCGGAATCTGGTAGCCGTTAAATACAGCGGTATCGATCCGGACACCGTTTCCCCCGGGAAGATGGATGTTCTCAATGGTTCCCGGACAAGGCATAAAATTCCTGGAAGGATCTTCTGCGTTAATCCTGCACTCAATGGCATGGCCTCTCATAACAATATCCTTCTGCTCTACAGAAAGAGGCAGGCCTGCGGCAATGCGGATCTGTTCTTTTACCAGATCTACGCCGGAGACAAATTCTGTCACCGGATGTTCTACCTGGATCCTGGTATTCATTTCCATAAAGAAAAATTCTCCGGACTTGTCCAGAAGGAACTCAATGGTTCCTGCACTCTCATAGCCTACGGCCTTGGCTGCTTTAACTGCAGTCTCTCCCATCTTTTCTCTGGTAGCCTGGTCAATGGCGCAGGAAGGGGACTCTTCGATCATTTTCTGATGACGTCTCTGGATAGAGCAGTCTCTCTCTCCCAGCTGGACTACATTTCCAAATTTATCACCTAAAATCTGAACCTCAATATGTCTGGGCTCCCGGACATATCTCTCCAGATACATGGTATCGTCAGCAAAAGCATTTACAGATTCTCTCTGGGCAGTATTGAAGTTTTCCTCAAAGTCTTCCAGACTCTCAGAAACCCTCATTCCCTTTCCGCCGCCTCCTGAGGAAGCCTTTATCATAATGGGGAAACCGATTTCTTTTGCAGCTTCCAGAGCTTCCTGTACATTGTGCACCGGCTCTTTTGTACCCGGCACTACAGGAACTCCTGCCTCCATCATAGTCTTTCTGGCTTCAGATTTGTTTCCCATCTTATGGATGATCTCCGCAGAAGGACCGATAAAGGCCACATTACATTTTTCACACATTTCTACAAATCTGCTGTTTTCAGAGAGAAATCCAAATCCTGGATGGATAGCCTCTGCCTTTGTGGCTACTGTAGCACTTAAAATCCTTTCCATATTCAGATAGCTGTCCTGAGGAGCAGCAGGACCGATGCAGATTGCCTCATCGGCCAGCTGGGCATGGAGAGCGTCTCTGTCCGCTTCGGAATAAACCGCCACAGTCTTGATCCCCATTTCTCTGCAGGCCCGGATGATCCGCACTGCGATCTCTCCTCGGTTTGCGATTAATATTTTCTGAAACATACCTTTCACTCCTTTACCCGATCATAAAGGTCATTTCACCCATTACGGTAACTTTTCCATCCTGGTTTTTGGCCACTGCTTTTCCAATGCCTACAGGACCCTTTTCCTTAATGATCTCCACTTCCAGAGTCAGTACATCTCCCGGTACTACTTTATTCTTAAATTTTGCATTGTTAATGGCTCCAAAATAAGCGGTCTTTCCCTTGTTTTCCGGCTTGCTGAGAATTGCCACTGCCCCAACCTGAGCCAGAGCTTCAATCTGAAGTACTCCTGGCATAATGGGCTCCTGAGGGAAATGTCCTGTAAAAAATGGCTCATTGTAGGTGACACATTTTCTTCCTACGGCTCTTACTCCCGGCTCCATTTCTTCAATGGTATCCACCAGCAGAAACGGATGTCTGTGAGGAATGATCTCCATAATCTCTTTGGTTGTCAGTTTCATTATCTTTCCCTCCTATTTGATCACGAACAGCGGCTGTCCATACTCAACCACGTCTTCGTTGGATACCAGTACCTTTTCTACAGTACCGTCGAACTCCGATTCAATCTCATTCATCAGTTTCATGGCTTCCACAATAGCCAGTACCTGGCCTTTTTTCACCGTATCTCCTTCTTTTACATAAGGTTCCGCATCTGGTGAAGGAGCATTATAGAAGGTTCCTACAAGAGGGGATTTTACTACATTTCCATCTAAAATCTCTTCCTGGGTCTGTTGTGCGTTCTCCCGGGCAGGGACTGCTGCCTGTACAGTTTCTGTAACCACTGCGGCAGGAACTGCTGCAGCCGCCTGGGGTGCGGCAATAACTTTCGTCTGTTTATCTGTTTTCATGGAGATTTTCAGATTTCCCTCTTCCATGGTAAACTGTGTAAGGTTTGACTCGCTGACTGTATGAATTAACTCAATGATTTTTTCTAATTCCATTGTATCTCCTCCGTCAATCACTCATGATATTTTTTAATCAGCAGGCTGGCGTTGTGTCCTCCAAATCCCAGGGAATTGGAAAGGGCATATTCGATTTCCATTTCCTGTCCCTGTCCTGTTACATAGTCCAGATCACACTCTTCGTCCGGCACCTGATATCCTACAGTTTCATGGATATAACCGTTTTCAATTTCTTTCACACAGGCAATAAATTCTACAGCGCCTGCTGCACCCAGAAGATGTCCGATCATAGATTTTGTAGAGTTTACCTTTAATTTATAAGCATGGTCTCCGAATAATTTCTTAATGGCTCTTGTCTCGAACAGGTCGTTATGATGAGTGCTGGTTCCGTGAGCGTTGATATAAGTTACCTCTTCCAGAGGAATTCCCGCTTCATTGATGGCATATTCCATACATTTTGCAGCGCCTTCTCCGTCTTCTGCCGGAGAAGTAATATGGTAAGCATCGCTGGTAGCTCCATATCCTACGACTTCTGCAAGGATCTTGGCGCCTCTCCTTTTCGCATGCTCCAGCTCTTCCAGAACTACCACTCCTGATCCTTCACCCATGACAAAACCGCTTCTCTCCTTATCAAAAGGAACTGAGCAGCGTGCTGGATCCGGGTTCGTGGAAAGAGCAGTAAGAGCGGTAAATCCGGCGATTCCCAGAGGTGTTACACTGGCCTCTGTACCACCTGCTACCATAACGTCTGCGTCTCCTGCCTGGATACTCCTGTAGGCTTCGCCAATGCTGTGGGTTCCTGTAGCACAGGCGGTTACCACATTGATGCTCTTTCCTTTCAGGCCGAACTGAATAGATACATTTCCTGCAGCCATGTTAGAGATCATCAGAGGCACCATCAGAGGATTTACTCTGTTTGGTCCTTTTTCTACCAGTTTTGTATGCTCTCTCTCTACCGCCTGCAGGCTTCCAATACCGGAACCGATGGAACAGCCTACACGGAAAGGATCTTCCTTCTCCATATCCAGGCCAGCCTGCTCGATTGCTTCCTTTGCGGCTGCCACTGCATACTGGGCGAAAAGTTCCATTCTCTTTGCCGCCTTAAAGTCCATATAATCTTTGCCCTGGAATCCTTTTACTTCTGCTGCCAGATGCACTTTATAATCAGAGGTGTCAAATTTGGTAATTTCTCCAAATCCGATCTTCCCCTCTTTTAATCCATTCCAATATTCTTCTACATTTAATCCGATAGGAGTAATGGCTCCCATACCGGTAACAACAACTCTTTTCATATATCCTCCTACATGCACATACCGCCGTCAACGCTGATGACCTGGCCGGTAATATAATCTGCTTTGTCTGACGCCAGAAAAGCTACCATCTCTGCGATATCTTTCGTCTTTCCAAATCTTCCCAGAGGAATCTGCTTGCAGGCAGCTTCTTTAATATCCTCTCCTAATACTTCTGTCATCTCTGTATCTACAAAGCCGGGAGCTACTGCATTTACGGTAATGCCTCTGCTGGCCAGCTCTCTGGCCATAGTCTTGGTCAATCCGATGACCCCTGCCTTGCTTGCTGCATAATTGGCCTGTCCTGCATTTCCCAGGATACCGGATACGGAAGAGATATTGATGATCTTTCCGCTTTTCTGCTTCAACATCTGGCGGGCACTGTGACGGATGGTGTTAAAAGCTCCCTTTAAATTGGTATTGATCACCGCATCAAAGTCTTCTTCTTTCATACGCATGATCAGATTGTCTCTGGTAATTCCGGCGTTGTTCACCAGGATATCCAGCCGTCCATATTCTTTAATGATACTCTGTATCATTTCCTGGCAGGCATTAAAATCTCCTACGCTGCACTGATAAGCAGCGGCCTGTCCGCCGTTTTTCTCAATGGTCTCTACCACTTCTTTTGCTCTGGCTTCAGAGCCGTTATAATTTACAACAACAAAATTTCCCTGGGCTGCTAAAGTCAGGGCAATCTCTCTTCCGATTCCCCTGCTGGCCCCTGTGACTAACGCTACTTTCTTATCCAGCATATCTATCCCTCACATTTCCTGCTGCAGTTCTTCCACAGCCTTTTCAAAGTCTTCCACAGTCTGAATGTTGATCACTTTCACATTCCGGTTAATCTTCCTCATAAAACCACTTAAGGTTTTTCCCGGGCCGATCTCTACAAAAGTATCCACGCCGTCGGCAATCATAGTCTCTGCACATTGCTGCCAGCGTACAGAAGAAGAAACCTGAGCCACCAGAAGGTCTTTGATTTCTTCCTTATTCTTTACGTACTGTGCAGTAACATTGGTGGTGTAAGGAACCTCCACCTCCTGAAGGACCACATCCTTAAGAACCTCTCCCAATTTTTCCCCTGCACCTGTAAGCATTTTGGAATGGAACGGTCCGGAAACCTTCAGAGGTATCACCCTCTTAGCGCCTGCTGCTTTAAGGGCTTCGGAAGCTTTTTCTACTGACTGAGCCTCTCCGGTGATTACAATCTGTCCCGGACAGTTATAGTTGGCAATGGATACGATCCCTTCTGTCTCCTGACAGATTTTTTCAATCACAGAAGCCTCTGTTCCCAGGACTGCCGACATGGCTCCCCCTGTAGGAACTGCCTCCTGCATAAAGATTCCTCTTTTTCTTACCACTGCAAAAGCATCCTCCATAGTCATTGCTTTAGATGCGATCAGTGCTCCATATTCTCCAAGGCTCAGTCCTCCTGCTGCATCGGGAGTGATCCCTCTTTCCTCCAGAGCCTTTAAGATAGCAGCCTCTACCGCCAGCATGGCGATCTGGGTATATTCTGTAATATTGATCTTCTCATTCTCCTCAAAACAGATTGTCTTCAGATCCAGTCCGGAAATCTCTGAGGCTTTATCTATTACTTCTCTGCATACAGGAAATGTCTCATAAAAATCCCTGCCCATACCCACATACTGGGCACCCTGGCCAGGGAAAATAAATGCTGTTTTTCCCATGTTCTTACCTTCCTTATATCTCCAAATATTTTGATTAACAAAGTATTTATCTAAAAGAATAGGAAGCACGCTGTTGCGGCCTCCCATCTTGTTTTTAATTCCTGACAACAGCCGGTTTCAAAGGATCCCGTCTATTGTTTTATTCTTCTACGCCTTTTGTTTTCAGATAGTCAACTACTGCACCTACAGTTGTCAGATCCTGTAATTCCTCGGAAGGAATCTCAACAGAGTATTCATCTTCCAGAGCCATAACCAGCTCAAACAGGTCTAAGGAGTCAGCTCCTAAATCTTCTTTAAAAGATGTCTCCAGAGTAATGCTTTCTGCGTCACAGTTTAACTGCTCTGCAATGATCTCTTTCATTTTTTCTAACATGATTTCCTATCTCCTTTAAATTACATTATTCAATCCCCAATGGGAATTTTGCTGTCATGAATACTTTGATACTCAAAGTATATCTTCTTTCCCTATATTTGTCAACCCTTTTTATTCCGTAAATTTAATTTGCCTGGAGATGCTTAAAGCAATGGCGATTTCCAGCATCAAAAACAGGATTGACGTACCTCCATAACTGATGAAAGGAAGGGTGATTCCCGTTGTAGGAATCCAGTTCAGTACCACACAGATATTCAATATCACCTGAAGGGCAATATGTATCATGATCCCCCCAACTACCAGGGACCCATAAAAATCCGGAGCATTCTCCGCAATAAAAAACAGACGGTACAGCAGGTAGGCAAACAGGATAAGAACTATCAATCCGCCGAAAACTCCCAGTTCCTCACACACGATAGAAAAAATCATGTCATTCTGGGCCTCGGGCACAGGCCCCAGTTTCTGCACACTGTTTCCCAGTCCCTTTCCAAAAAAACCTCCGCTTCCGATGGCGTACAGAGCCTGCATGATCTGGTATCCTCCTTCACTGGAATACTGTTCCGGATTCAGCCATACCAGGATACGCCCCAGACGGAAACTGCTCAGATTTTCTGTGTCGATCACCGCATCCTTCAGCACTGTCTGAAGGACAACCCTGCCCACAACCACCAGAACTGCCAGAATACCGCCCATAATTATAAAGGGCCTGGTCTTTGGATGTGCAATGAAAATCATAATTACGGTAATCGCCCCTATAATAATTCCTGTACTTAAATTTTCTGTAAGCAGGAAAGCTCCCATTGCCAAAAGACCGCCTGTACACAGAAGAAAAACAGAGCCCCGGAGAGTCTTTACATTCTTTCCCATCTTTATGATCAGACAGGGAATAAAGGTAATAGCTGCGATCTTTGCCAGTTCCGAGGGCTGAAACTGCAGGGCAGTCCCCGGAATAACCGTCAGCCATCTTCTGGCGCCGTTTACCTCTACGCCTAAAGGCGAATATTTAACCAAAAGCATCAATATCAAAGAGAGCACATAAATTCCGCCGCTGATATAATAAAGGACATGATAGTCTAATCTGGATATAAGCAGCGCTCCCAGGATACTGGCTATACTGATTATGGCCTGACGTCCAAAAAAACGCATATCGTTTTCATAGTTTACCTGAGAAGTATAGGCACTGGTGCTGTAAAGCATGACCAGGCCGAAACAGGTCAGCAGAATTACAATAGCAACCAGATTATAATCATAATATCTTGGTTTTGCCGCCTGTTTTTTATTTTTTTTTGGCATTATTTACCCTCCCGCTTAAATTCCAAGGGCATACTCCAACAGTTCTGCAAAACCTGTCTTCGTACCGCTCTCCTGATTCTGCACCTTACGGACCAGAACAGGATCATCTGTGATTATATTGTCAACCCCCATGTCCAGCATCCGTTTTATATTCCCCCTGTAATTTACCGTCCAGGCATGAACCTCTTTTCCCAAAGCATGAGCCTCTCTCACAAATCTCTCTGTCACATAATCATATCGGACACTGAAAAAATCTGCAGCTTCAGCCTGGGAAATACTCCCATAGCTCATTGTCATAATATAGCCTGTCCCGATTTCAGGCGCAGTTTCTTTTATCTGTTCCAGGAACTGATAACTCATAGATGTGACCACGCAGTGCTCCTGAAAATCATTCTCCCTGATCACCTGGATCACTCTCTGAACAATCCCCTTATTTTTACCATTATACTTAATCTCTATGTTTAAGTCCAGTCTTCCATAGCAAAATTTTAATACATCTTCCAAAGTGGGGATTTTTTCCCCTTTAAAATCCTCTCCGAAAGAACTTCCTGCATCCAACTGGCTGATCTCCTGGTAGGTCATCTCCCAGACTTTCTTATCTACGCCTGTAATTCTTTCAAGAGAATCATCATGGAGCAGGATCAGTACTCCGTCTTTCGTTTCCTGCACGTCAATTTCTGCAGAGTCTGCTCCACATTCCCAGGTATACTCCAGGGCACTGAGAGTATTTTCCGGTGCTCTGAGAGCTCCGCCCCGGTGGGCGGTAATATTTGCATCTGCGTTCAGACTTTCCAGAACCGTATCGTGACTCACTGCCGTGGCTGCCAGATATCCCCCTTCCATTCCCACAAATAATATGGTCAGAAAGGCGGCTGCTCTGCGCCGCCCCAGTTTGGAAAGCCAGCTGTAGCTGCGTACCAGTCTGCAGAGGGGAACATCCTCATTTTTCTGCCTGTGAAAGCGGGAATAGACTGCATAAACAAAGGCCAGACTGCCTATCATCTGAAGGCCTCCTGCAAAAACTCCCATAGCCATATGAATGTATTCTTTATAGATCAGCACACTTGTAATCTTTCCTTCTTCCGGCCTGAGCAGCATAACAGCTCCGGTTATGCCCACAGTGGTCAGAAGATAAAATGCCGCTCCAATGACAGCCAAGATCAGATAAAGGATAACGCCTCCTCTGAGAATAAGTTTCCAGCGTTTTTTCAGTAGATGGATTCCCTTTCCGATTCCAGCAAGACTTTTTTCACTTTCCAAAAAACAATAGGGAAGAGCGAATACGGAACAGCCGGAGATCAGAAGCAGGATTGCCAGAAACAGATACAGAAGGCCATGGGGAGTCACTGTCTGATAAATCTCTCTTGCCGTAAATTCCAGAAGCCCTACATAGGAAGCCTCCAGCACCAGAAAACAGGCGCTAAGAAAAGGAACGGACAGAGCTGCCCAGAAAATCCACAGAAATTTTCTCTGTCTGAGGAGTCTCAGAACTCCTTTTAACCCTTCTATAAAAAAATCACTTGCATAAAGTTTTCTTTTTGCTGCTGAATGCTGGAAACCCCAGAGCAGCGCCGAGGCCTCTATGAGAAAAAACAACAGCAGTACCGCAAAAGCTCCAAGAAACAGCAGTATGGTCCAGGGACTTTTAATAAACTCCCCGTAATTTTCCGCAGTAAGATAACTGAATCCCTGATGTTTCAGAGAGATATCCACTGCCTTTTCTATAATCTGCATGGTCAGGAAAAAAGTCAGGATACGATAGCCTGTCTCAAAAAGCAGCAGGTTTCCCAGATTGTGTCTGACTGCTTTCCATGTGTGTTTCAAAATTCTTTTCATAAGTCTGTCCGCCTTTTTGGTATCTTTACATTATTTTAACAAAAACAGACTGGCTTATGCAAACAGAAAGACAGACATCCGATTTTCACATTTTATGCAGAGTCTCATAAAATATTACTGTAATATTCGGGCAGATATATTTCTGCTGATAGATCTGAGAGGTTTAAAAATGGATAATTGCAGAATGAATTATACAGCTTCCCGTTCCTGCCGCATCAGCCCCAGGGAAATGTCTCCCTCCTGGGGCTGCCAACCTTCTTCAGGCAGTTCGGATAAGATTGAAGACACCTGCATTTACACCCATGCAGATGAACTTCCCCTGACAATGGCCTATGTGCCCTGTCAGAAATTTTCCAATACTTTCTCTTTGTGTAAAGGCCTGCAGATGGGAACCATCTTTCCGGAACTGTGCAAACCTTTTTGTGGAAAGCGAGGTGGCTGCAGATGAATAAAAATTGCAGATATTCCAGAGAGCAGCTGTTAAATACCATCAACGAGGTCAGCTTTGCAGTAGATGACATAAAGCTTTATCTGGACACTCATCCTGAGGACGAAAAGGCTCTTGAATTTTTTAAGGAAAAAGTAATGGTCCGGAACGAGGCCCTGAAAGAATATGCCGCCCAGTACGGTCCCCTGACCATTGATACTGGAGATGATGCCTGCAGCAGGCAATGGGACTGGGTCCTGGAACCCTGGCCATGGGAAGGAGTGTGCTGAATTATGTGGAATTATGAAAAACGTTTACAATATCCTGTTCATATTAAAACGCCTAATGCAAAGATTGCCAAGATCATTCTTACGCAATATGGGGGCCCTTACTCCCGTAACCTAGAACGGTTTTTCTACTTATTTTAAATGTGAATGAGAATTGATTAAGAAGATGACACAATATGTACTCCCCGGAGGGCTTCCGGGGAGTTTTTTTTGATATAAATATTTATCATGAATAAAATCTTCCTATATTTAGCCCTTTTTATTTTTTATAACAAATTTTTTCACCTCAAACAATATTGCATTACTTGTCCGTTCTGCTAGTTGTTGTTCTTCTAAAAACTTTTGAGTCTCTTTTTCATCCTCAAAGTCCCTATGTTTTAACAGTGTTTCTGTGACATCTAAATTATCTTTTATTTTTTTAATAAGGCTTCCAATATCTTCATACTTGTTTCTTTCATCTTCAATTTCAAGGATAAGCTGAAGTTCTAAAACTTTTCTATTATATTCCAGTAAATCTGAGAAATATTGTCCTTTATTCCCTTTTACTAATGAAGATATAATTTTTTTAGGATACATATCTAAATAAGTAGCTTCATTTATAATTTTATGAAAAAATTCTAACTTTTCTTGTTGTTCTCTTTCCTGTCGATTTGATACTATAGTCTTCCAAAGAACTATTAACGTAATTGCTCCACCAATAATGGCTCCTAAGTATGAGCCCCAAAATCCTATCCAGTCATTGCTTCCTTCTATTTTAGGCCACGGTATCCAATATGAAGACACACAAAACGCCACCACCATAGGGCTTATTGGCCAAAGTCCGCCGGCGTCTCTGTCACCTGGTTCATGACATAATCAATTTCCTGGAGTTCTTTACGGTGCATTGCCGCCGTCTGCCAGTCATTTATTGCTCCGGATATAGATCGGTGTGTCCCCGGTTCGCCACAGCCCAGGTATTTCAATATCATCTTTTCTTCGTCATCTGTAATCCAGAAGGGCTGTCCATACCTTCCGCATTTTATCCTCCCTCCTTAATCAGCGTGTAATAGATAAATTCGTAGCCGTCCGCCGTAAATCCTTCCCTAAGACTGTCTTTATCCAGATACCAGCCTGGGGGAATTTTTATTTCCCGGGAAAACCTATTCCCCTTCATTGGCTGTTTTTTCGGCACAGGGCGAATCAGGTTCTTGCTGGGATTGTAAGATTTTTTCTGAAGCTGTTCGTCTGTATCTCTGGTCTTTTGAAAGTACTTGATGAAGTATTCCGCCAGCCTTCGATATTGCCCATTTCTCTCCATTGGCTTTAACGTTGTATATCCATATGGCCATACATCCCTTATCTTTCTGGCGTCAATAGGGCTGAGTACCATATGTATATGGGCAGCTCCTCTTGTTCCCACTTCTGCGGTCCAGATGTACTTTAGAATCCGTTTTTCCTTTTTGTATACTTTTCTAAGATCCCGCAGGAGTTTCTGTTCCTGCTTATGCAAAAGCTTCGCATCCTGCGGTCTGTCTTCCTTTCGGTAGCTGAAGGTCACATACCAGCACTCTCCATTAAAATTTGCGTTCAACAGCCTTGTCAGTCTTTTTACCAAGTGCCTGTCGTTGATTTTTCTTTGCTGCTCCGTTGTGGGGTTTACCCGGGGCCTTCTCTTTTGTCCCTTTGGCTGCAGCCAATATGTATAAAACTTGGCAATCTCCTTTGTCTTCCCTGCCTTGCATATCATCTTCATGTACGGCATATTCTGTCCTCCTGGTTGAAACAGTAATAAACTTAGCAAGTCTAAAACGGGCATTCGCCCGTTGTTTTTTTTCGGCCATATATGCTATACTTGTCCTGTGATGAGTAGCCTATATGGCTTGCCCGGAGGTTTCGGCCTCCGGGCTTCTATTTTTGTATGAATGGTATTTCAAGGTTTCCGCTCCTGTCCCGCCGGCGGCATCCCATAAAGTGTTCCTTTCCTCCATGGGAGCCGTAGAACTGATCTATGGTGTGAAAGCTCTCCAGCGACAGAGAAGTGATTCCATATCGTGCTTTTATTTCCTCAATCTTGTGAAATACAGGAATTAAATCTTTGCTTAAATCGGCAAATTCTCCCATTGCATTTTCTCCTTACTCGCCTTATAATAAAGGCGTGCTAAACTATTTAACGTCCGTTTGGGTGCCAGCCCGGCGGACCTCTTCTTTTTTCAATGCTTCTTTGTAATCACATACCGCCATGAAGGCTTTAACGCAGAGTTCCATGGTTTTGTTTCGTGGTAGATTACGATTTTTAATATATTCGCTGCATTCATCACGCAGCATTTCCTCCATTTTGAATACTGTTTTGCTTTTCACACTTTTTTCGCCTCCTCTCTTCCCAGTCCCGGGCAACTTCTATCAACCACAGTATTGCGCCAAATATAATTGTTACTCCTAAAATCTGCGTGAATATTCCGTCCTCCGGCGGGATGCGAAATACTGTGTTGAACGCCAGGGCTGTCAATAATGCTGCCTCCGTGATGCTTGTCCTATGCAATGCTTGTCCCTCCTTTCCCGCCTCAGGCGGTCTTTTTCTTAAGCTTAGTTTCAAATCCAACCGCCCTTCCGGCCCGGCAGATTGTCTCGGCTACAATTTTTGCCACCATTTCTTCCGGGAGCTGGTCTTGATTTACCCATTTTCCATTTACTTTAATTTCGCTGATTATTTGCATTGAATCACCTCTGTTTTAGGGTATGTAATGTACGTTGTCCAGGTTCATATCTAAACACAATATGTTCCTGGAAGTTTTCTGCACTCTGCATTTACACGGGGTTGTGACCGCCCTTGCCTGCATTACAGGCGGAGCTTATGCTCCGCTATCCTATTTTTCAGTTGAATCTGTAACTACTGTGTCTGCTCCCTGGACAGTTACCCAGCCATGTTCCTTCCGGGCTTCAGCTTCTGTCATTTTAATAAGTTCGTCTGTAATAGATGCAGCCTTAATCCGGTTCGCTTCAGCTTCAGCCTCTGCATTTGTAATTGTAACCGCCTTATCCGCTTCCGCTTTTGCTTTGTCGGCTTCTCCCTGAGCAATAGCGGTCTGCTTATCCAGTTCCGCTTTCTCTGCGTCCTGCTTTGCCTGTTCTTTTGCCTGTACCTTGGTCTGAAGCTCCTCATCAAGCTGCACATCTATGATCAGAGCGGAGGAAACTTCCATTCCATACTCTTCTCCTAATTTTGCGTTCAAATATTCAGTAATGGCCTGTCCGACCTCTGCTCGTTTGTCTGAGTAGATGTCCATGACAGAAAACTGTGGCGTGACTTCTTTTATGTATGCAAGTATGGAATTTTTCACCTTAGATTCCACGATCTGGTTTCCGTCCATGCCGTTAAATTTTTCATATACGCTGGTCACTTTTTCCGGTATGAAATTATAGTTGACAGTCATATTCATCTTTACCATTCCGCCATCTGCTGGAGCGTCAACATGAGTATCTTTTTCCAGTTTCTTTTCATTGAAATCTGCTGCATTGTTGCTGAGCACAAGCTGCTGCTGCGATACTGGAAAATTTTCCACACGGTTAAACGGTCCTACAAAATGAATCCCTGGACCAAGAGTTTTTTCCTGTACTCCGTTTTGGACTGACCAGACTACCCCAACTTCTCCCTGATCTACGCTTGTCAACGACATAGCTATATAGATCCCTCCAGCGATAGCAGCTATTCCGATAATGATTCCAGCTATTATTGAAGATTTCTTACTCATTCTTATTCTCCTTTACTTTCTTCTTCATTTTTTTGTAAGCTTCCTTTTCCACATCAAAAGCGTTTTCTCTTCTTTTGATGGATATAAATGCCTTATTCCATATCCACCATACTGCTATCCCGGCTATGGCTAGTGTAAGGACGGCAGCTACGAATACAAGAAACCTCATGTTTTCACCTCCTGCTTCTCTTAATATTGTAATTACATGTAATGTGCCACTTTTTGTCTCATTTCGTGACAATTTAAATAAAAAAATTTCTTGTACGCTTCTTTTATAATATTTTGCCAATTTAATTTTTATAGAATCTCTGGGCACTCGTTTTTCAGTTTCATACATTCCAAGTGTAGATGTAGCTATTCCGATATCTTTCGCTACCTCTTCCTGAGTTTTATCTCCTCTTAACTCAGTAAGTTTTTTCCCGAATCCTTCCATTTGCTCCTCCTTTCTTTTGTCACTTTTTGTGACTAGCCATAATATATCACTCATCTCTCATATTGTCAATATCTTTCTTCACATTATGTGACACTTTTCATTTACTTTTACCACGTTTTGTGATAATATGTATATAAGGAGGTTTCAAATATGGGCGATTTCAGTAAAATATTTAAAGCTTTACGACAGTCTAGCGGATACACGCAACAAGAGTTTGCGGATAAAATAGGTATTTCACGAAGCACTATAGGTATGTACGAAACAGGCGCTCGGGAACCCGATTTTGAGACATTAGAAGCTATAGCTGATTTTTTTAATGTAGATATTGATTATTTATTAGGAAGAACTAACAAGACAACCGTACTACCCGAATCTTCCTACTATTTTAATGATGAAGCTAGAGAAATGGCAGAATTCATGTTTAAACATCCAGAATACAAAGTATTATTTGATGCTTCACGGAAAGTAAAAAAAGAAGATATCGAATTTGTTAAAGAAATGATTGACCGTGTAAGGGGTGATTCCAATGACACCGGTTGTTAATGTATCATTAGCCGACCTACCATGTTCTATAAAAGCATATACCGTGGTTTCACCGGATGGTACATACAATATAATTTTAAGTTCCAGGCATACCCACTATCAACATTTATTATCTTACCATCATGAAATGAGCCATATAGAAAATGGCGATTATGATAAGCAGTGCAGCGCTGATTTAGTTAAATTTTTTGCACACGGCTAAACCATTTTAATACACAACCAATTATATAGGGAAGGAATTTTATGAAAAAGAAATTTTTAATTCTCTTATTGATCCTATGTTTTTCTGCCTCAACAATAGCATGCAACTTCCACGAGTTTGCTCAAAAAGGAGACTATTCTCAATCTAATCTCGACCAAGGGGCATCCAATGAAAGAGAAGGCCCCAACCAAACATCAAATACGGTTTTTCAAAGCAATGCATCTGTTTCGCTAGTGGCTAATATCACATCGCCCAAAGTCGGGGATGCCAAAATGTTCTGTAATAAAATAGCTGCTGGTTCGGACGGTGAGCTTGTTCTTTTTAATACCGATGGAACTGTATATAAAAAATTTTCTAATATTCCTGTAAACTGGCTATACCCATCTGAGGACGATATGATTATTGTCAGTGGTAGTTTTAACCATCAAATTCTTCTCACAGAATTTGATGACGATTTTGAAATTAAGAATAGTAAGGTGTTGTTTGATAATACCAACCTTCTTATCGATCCTACCATAACAAAATATAACGATATATGGATATTAACATATATTGAAATCAATGGAACTGTAAATAATTCAAATCCAGATGCTGAAAATGGATTGTACACAGTACATTGTTATACATCGTCGGATCTTTCAGAATGGACACTTGTTTCTGATATTATCTCTTGTAAAAATAATATAGAAGATGGTGATTTAGTTATTAACAATGACATTTTCTATTATATTTTCGAAAAAGAGTCTTATGACAAGGGTCCTTCCTCTTTAGAAGTAATTTCCTCTAAAGATCATGGCGTAACCTGGGAAAACAAAAAAACAATTATTTCAAATGATTCCGATAATGAACTTGCTTCTGTATTTCCAACTTCTTCAGGATATAGTTTATACTATAGCAGTGATGTACAAAATCCCGGAAAAAGTTATGACGGAGCATCTGTTTATTGTGCAAATCTAAAAAATGATTTTTCTATGGAGAATACATATGAGATTCCGCTTGATGAAACTAATGGGATCCTTTTATATGATGTTGTAAGAAAAGATAGGGACTGCTATTTTCTCTATTCTCAAAATTATATAACAAAAAACAATTTATTGCTTAAGAAAATTTCTTTAAAGTAATCCATATTTCGCCATTTTACAAAAGAGGGGGGAATCTCTTATGGGATTAAGGTTTAAAAAAAGTATCAAAATTGCTCCTGGGGTAAAGCTAAATCTAAATAAGAAAAGTACAAGTGTTACTTTTGGCGGAAAAGGGTTTCATCACACTATAAGTTCAACTGGAAAGAAAACCACAACCGTCGGTGTACCCGGTACGGGAATAAGTTATACGGAAACTTCTTCCAAAAGAAAAGCTTCCACTCCACCGCCGCTTCCTCCAGAAGGCACTTCTGGGTTCAATGCTTTGCCAGAGGATCCTAACAACAGGAAACAACGTGGCTGCCTATTTTATTTACTTGCTCTTTTGGCTATTTGTTTTGCCATTGTGTTATATCCCCTTGTATGGATACCGGCTATTGGATTTTTAGTATACTTTCTCATCAGAAAAGATCTGTACGGCACCAAGAGGCGGAATATAGCAATTTCAGGCGCAGTATTTATAACTTCTTTAATTGTTTTTGCTTTGTTTCCGTCATCTTCTGATTCCCCCGAAAGCATATATGCCGATTGGGGAAAAGATACCTTTGATGTGTCAGAAACAACAGAGGTAAAAATAACAACTTCTCTTTCAGATGCCGATATTACTTCTCTTGAACTCTCTTCGAATGAGATTGCAGAGCTTGATTATACTGATGGCAAAGCGGTTATTACATTTAAGGAGCCCGGAGAGGCTGCATTATTCTTTACTACTAACCATGATATAGATAGCAACACGGTAAAAATCTCTGTAACTGACAAAGTGGCTGAAGAGGCAAAAGCCAAAACAGAAGAGGAAGCAAGGATTAAAGCTGAACAGGAAGCTCAGGCCAAAGCGGAAGAAGAGGCAAGAATTAAAAATTTGTCAAACATGAAAACTACCCCGGTGCGCCAGCACCAGGAAGGATGTATATAATGGAACTAAACATTGAAGATTTAAAAAAGATCTGTACTATAGAAAATCTTGAAATCACTCTCCATGCAGCCAAACGCTTGGAGCAGCGTGGTATAAAAACTTCCGATATCATAAATTGTATAAAAAGCGGCACAATAATAGAGCAATATCCTACAGACTATCCGTATCCAAGCTGTCTTATTTTAGGAATGGCCGTTTCAAATCATTTTCTACATGTAGTCGTTGGAAGTGATTTAAGAACCCTTTGGATTGTAACTGCTTATTATCCAGATCCCGCAAAATGGGAATCTGATTTCCGGAGAAGAAAGGAGTAATTGATATGACTTGTTTTTTATGCAAAGGTGATGTAGAAAAATCCACAACCACTTATATGACGGAATATAACGGCTGCTACATCATTATCAAAAATGTACCTTGTACAAAGTGTACTCAGTGTGGTGAAGAATTCCTAAACGGGGTTACTCTTCAGAAAATTGAAAAAATCCTGGAGGGTCTTAAATCCATGCTGACAGAATTTGCCGTTGTTGACTATAATAAAGCCGCATAATACAATAAAAACCGCCCCTGCGCCAACAGGAACGGCTTTACATACATATCCGAAGATATGCGCTTACTTTGGACGGTAATATTGTATCATCTTCGGGGCAGTCATGCAAGCGGAACAAAAGTTCGCTGGCTGTTATTTTTGTACCTATTTTTACATAGTTTCAAAAGAGGAGATGATAAACATGGCAGAACTCCAAGACAACTACACGGACGGCGCCCTGTATATCCGTGTCAGCACAGACAAACAGGAGGAACTCTCTCCTGACGCCCAGAAGAGGCTACTGCTGGATTATGCCAGGAAACATAAAATTCTAGTAAAGGAGGAGCATATCTTCATAGAAAACGGCATATCCGGGAGAAACGCCAGGAAACGTCCGGAGTTTCTAAGAATGATATCCATGGCAAAATCAAAGCCCGTTCCCTTCCAGACTATCTTGGTGTGGAAGTTCAGCCGTTTTGCCCGGAACCAGGAGGAATCCATTGTCTACAAATCCATGCTTAAGAAACAGTGCGGCATTGAAGTGGTAAGCACCTCAGAGCCCCTCATAGAAGGTCCCTTTGGCAGCCTGATTGAAAGGATTATAGAATGGATGGACGAATATTACTCTATCAACCTATCTGGGGAAACTTCCCGGGGAATGACGGAAAAAGCCCTGCGAGGCGGCTATCAATCTTCACCGCCTCTGGGATACAAAGCTGTTGGCGGCGGAGCTCCTTTTTTGATAATTCCTGAGGAGGCCCGGGTGGTCTCCTATATCTTTGAGCAGTACTGTCATTATCACAGGGAGCCCACAGCCATAGCCAGACAAATCAACGATATGGGGATTCACACCAAAAGAGGCGGCCAGTTTGAACGCCGTAATATCATGTATATTCTCCAGAATAAGTTTTATATAGGGGAATTGGAGTGGAACGGGATTTCTTCCCGGGGCCAGCATGAAACCTTCATTTCCCCGGAAATGTTCCAGGAGGCCCAAAGGCGCATTACTAACACTTATTCTCCCAAGAAGCGCCGCAGCGTATCCACCTGCAGGCACTGGCTGTCCGGTCTGGTAAAGTGCTCTATCTGCGGAGCCTCCCTTTCCTATAACACCGGGAAATACCCCTATTTCGTCTGTCATCGGTACGCTAAGGGATTTCACAAGGGAAGCTCAGCAATCGGCGAAAAGCGGCTGATACGCAGTGTAGAGGAGTATCTGAATAAGCTGCTGAAGGGCCAGGATTTTACTCTTTCTTACATAGAACGTGATGCTCCAGAGATTACCGCCCAGGGCCAGTGTAAAAAGGAGCTGGAGAGCCTGGCCATCCGGGAGAAGCGCATTAAGATGGCCTATGAAACTGGTGTGGATACCTTGGAGGAATACAAAGAGAATAAGGAACGGCTCCTGCAGGAAAGGGAACGCCTTGAAAAACAATTCGCTCAGCTCCAGGAAGCTCCTGCCGCCCCGGACGCAAAGGAAGGTTTTCTCAAAAAGGTGCAGACCGTATATGATATCATTGAAAATCCTGAGATAGGAAATGAAACAAAAGGTGTCTTCATCCGCTCTGTAATAGAGGAAATCATCTATGATAAGGAGCAAGATACCTTGACTTTCCATCTCTACAGTCCCCGAAACCCCGCATAAATACTGGGGTTTCAGGCTTCCCATAGGTTACTGATGTAAGGGGGCCCTGACGGCGAGATGGGTGCCTCTATGCGTTATCTGTCCCAGCGTTACACCATGCCCAACCGTATTGCCATGGGAACCCTAAATGACATTGCCACTGAAGAGCTTGGCCATCTGGAAATGGTATCTACCATTGTCCATCAGCTGACCAGAAATCTTTCTATGGAAGAAATCGAGAAATCCGGTTTTGCCGACTACTATGTGGACCACACCGTAGGAATCTGGCCCCAGGCGGCAGGCGGAATTCCTTTTAACGCCTGTGAATTCCAGTCCAAGGGAGATCCTATCACTGATCTTTTTGAAGATATGGCCGCAGAGCAGAAAGCCCGGACTACCTATGACAACATCCTCCGGCTGGTGGATGACCCCGATGTGCTAGACCCTATCCGTTTCCTCCGTGCCAGAGAAATCGTTCATTTCCAGCGATTCGGGGAAGTCCTCCGTTCTGTCCAGGAAAATCTGGACTCAAGAAACTTTTACGCTTTTAATCCAAGTTTTGATATGCCCTGCAAGGCAAGCTGCAAAGACTGCACTTCCAGGAATTAAAAAGCAAAATCCCTCTGCACACAGATTTTCACTCTGTTCCATATGCAGAGGGATTTCTTCAAAACTTTTGTTCTTACATCGGGAATGCTGCTCAGCCGCAGTTTCCGCCGCCGCAGCCTTCTCCCTGGCTGTGATGATGGCCGCATCCTTCTCCCTGGCCGTGGTGGTGTCCGCAGCTTTCCCCGTCCTCATGATGATGGTGGCTGCAAGTAGTATCAGGGTCATAGCTCAAGCTGCCTTTTAAGAAAGCTTCTACCTGTACATCTGCGTCTCCGCAGGCTCCGGGATACAGACGGATACCGGCCTCTGCGAGAGCGTTTCTGGCTCCTCCGCCGATTCCGCCGCAGATAAGCACCTCCACTCCCAGATCTTTTAAGAATCCTGCCAGTGCCCCATGGCCCTTTCCCGCAGTATCCACGATTTCTGCAGAACGGATTTTTCCTTCTTCTATATCATAGATTTTAAATTGTTCCGTGTGTCCAAAGTGCTGAAATACCTGCCCGTCTTCATAAGTAACTGCTATTTTCATCTTATAAACACCTCTTTCTCCCCTGCCGGCTTTCTCTTTATCCTGCTGCTCCAAACAGTAATTGCCTCCGCAGATATGAAGAGCTGCCCCTTCAATAAGAAATCTGGCGATTTTCTTTCTGGTTTCTGTATACATAGCCTGAACAGTGGCCCGCCCTACTTCCATTTCCAGAGCACAGGCCTCCTGAGTCAGTCCCTGATAATCAATGAGCCGCAGCGTTTCATATTCTTCCACAGTCATCAGGATTTCATGGACGCTGCCCTTTCCTTTTTCAGGATAAAATCTGTCACATAAAGGCAGCTTTTTCACTCTTTTGGGTTTATTTGGTCTCGGCATAGGGGCTCCTTTCTTTTATTATTGGTATATGTTTATTATAAGATGATTATTAGTATATGTCAATAATTAATGATTGGCATTTTTTAATATTTCCAGCACATCTTTTTCATGAAGTTCTTTAAATTTTGCCACTGTGAAAGTGTCGTTTCCCGTTGCCCTTCTGGCCATGTCTTCCAGCTCTTCCACGGGTCTTACGCCAATCTCCAGTTCTCCAATAGAAACCGGCATGTGAATGGAGCGGAAATAATCTACCGTTGCCTGGATTCCCTGGCAGGCAGCTTTTACAGGATCTTCTTCCCGGATGTCCCATACAGTCCTGGCATACTTTGCAAAGCGTTCCGGCTCTTCCATATAGACATACCTGGCCCAGGCCTCCCAGACAGCAGAAAGACTGGCACCATGGGCCACATCATATTTCGCGCTTAATTCATGACTAATCTTGTGAGGCGCAAAGTCCTTTTCTGCACCAAGTCCTGTAATGCCGTTGTGAGAAAGACTGCCGCACCACATCAGTTCGCTCATAGCCTGGTAGTCCTCCTGGTTTTCGAAGGCTTTTTTTCCATTTCTGATCACTGTACGCAGTAGTCCCTGAGCAATCTCATCGGTCATTTCATTTCCCTTGCTGTGGGTAAAATATCTGTCCAGGGTGTGCATCATAATATCTACAATGCCGCAGGTAACCTGATATTTCGGCAGGGTATAAGTAAGCTCCGGATTCATAACTGCAAATTTTACCCGGTTAAACTCTGTACTCAGCCCCTTTTTTCTTCCAATCTTCTCATTGGTCAGCACTGCAGAATCACTCATCTCACTTCCAGCAGCCGAAATAGTAAGCACTACGCCTACGGGAATGCTCTTTTTTAGCTCTACCTTTTCTGTCCAGATATCCCAGAGGTCCAGTTCAGGATTGGCAGCTCCATGTGCAATGCCTTTTGCCGTATCAATGGCGCTGCCTCCTCCTACTGCCAGGATAAAGTCTGCCTGGATTTTCAATGCCTTTTTAGCGCCTTCTTCTGCCAGAGAAAGTCTGGGATTTGGCTGTACCCCTCCCAGTTCCTCCCAGAATATATTTTCATCATCCAGTTCTTTTTGGATTCTTTCCAGAAGTCCGCTTCTTCTGGCGCTGCCTCCCCCATATACAAGGAGTACTCTGGTGCCTCCCCACTTTTTCACAGCTTTACCAGTCTGTGCCTCCGCCCCTTTTCCAAATATGATTTCTGTAGGCGCATAGTATTCAAAACTCTGCATGATCTTCCTCCTCCATCTATTTTATCTACCATCGATTATAGAATATATTTTTCCATTCTGCCATACTGCTGATTATTTTTCGAAATTTTTACCATAATTTTTCTGAATCTATGATACAATAGCAGAAAGAAGAAATTTCTTTATGTATTTTAAAGATGAATATCAGGAGGTGCCGATATGGAATATCGCAAAATGGAAAAATTAGGGGTTTCTACCTCTCTTCTGGGATTTGGCTGCATGCGATTCCCCTTAAATCCAGATGGCTCAATCTGTGAAGAAGAAGCCGAAAAAATGCTGGATACCGCTATTAAGGCAGGGGTAAATTACATAGACACTGCCTACCCTTACCACAACGGAAACAGTGAACCTTTCGTTGGCAGAGTCTTAAAAAAGTATGATCGGAGCAGTTTCTTTTTAGCCACCAAACTTCCTATGTGGGATATTCATTCCATAGATGATGTTAAGAGGATTTTCCAGGAGCAGCTGAACCGTCTCCAGACAGATTACATAGATTTTTATCTTCTTCACTGTCTGGACAAGGAAAAATGGGAAAAAACACTGAATCTGGATGTTATATCTTATATGGAAGAAATGAAAAAACAGGGAAAGATCCGCTTCTTCGGTTTTTCTTTCCATGACGATTTTGAAACCTTTAAAACTATCCTTACCTACAGAGACTGGGACTTCTGTCAGATCCAGTACAATTATGCGGATACTGACATCCAGGCCGGAGACAAGGGTTATGACCTTGCTGAAGAGCTTGGAATTCCCATGGTGATCATGGAGCCTGTAAAAGGCGGTTCTCTGGCCTCTCTTCCCAAAGAGGTCGTCGCTCCCTTTGCAGACTATAATCCGGAAGCCAGCACAGCCTCCTGGGCTCTCCGCTGGGTGGCAAGCAAACCCAACGTAAAAGTAGTTTTAAGTGGTATGTCCACTCCGGAACAGGTAGAAGACAACCTTCGGACATTTCACCCCTTCCGCCCTCTTTCCCTCAAAGAAAAAGAGCTGGTATCAGAAGTTTCCAGACGTATAAAACAGAGGACTAAAAACGGGTGTACCGGATGTGCTTACTGTATGCCTTGTCCTTTCGGTGTGAACATTCCAAAGAATTTCCATATCTGGAACGAGCTGGCCATGTATGGAAACAAGGCCAAGGCAGAGCAGGCATATTTCAAAGATCTTTCTGAAAAAGAACGGGCAGATCAATGTCATGAGTGTGGAAAATGCGAAGAAGTCTGTCCTCAGGGACTTTCCATCCGTGAAAATCTAAAAGAGGCCGCCAAAGAACTGAGTGTTCTTAAAGAAACAGTAGAAAATCCTTCATAAAATCCATAGAAAACAGAAAAGAGAAAGGGCCGCAGCAGCAGTTCTTTCTCTTCTCTGTTATAATTATAATTCAGCGGCAAAGCTCCTTCCGGGAGCCGCCCCCTTTCAAGTCCTTATTTTGTTTCCAGATCAAATCCGAAATATCTCACTGCATTGTTGTAGGAGGTACCTTTCACGATCTTTTCCAGATTCTTCATATCTTTCGGATATTCTCCGTTCTCTACCCATCCCCCGATCAGTTCACACATAATTCTTCTGAAATACTCATGTCTCGGATAGGACAGGAAGCTTCTGGAGTCTGTCAGCATTCCGATGAAGTTGCCCAGCAGTCCCAGGTTTGCCAGAGATGTCATCTGTTTCATCATACCGGTCTTATTGTCATTAAACCACCATGCAGAACCCTGCTGGATCTTTCCGATCGCATCGCTGTTCTGGAAGCAGCCGATAATGGTTCCGATAGTCTCATCATCTGCCGGATTCAGGCTGTAAATAATCGTTTTCGGCATCTTTCCTGTGTCGTTGACTGCATTTAAGAAATCTGCCAGCTGATCAGCCGGTGTATAATTACTGATACAGTCAAATCCGGTATCCGGGCCAAGCTTTGCATACATAGCCTTATTGTTATCTCTCTTACAGCCATAATGGAGCTGCATTACCCAGCCTTTTTCCCCGTATTCCGGGGCCAGGAACAGCATAAAAGCTGTTTTAAACTTGGCAGCGTCTTCTTTGGAAACAGGTGCTCCGGCTAAAGCTCCCTGGAAAATCTTCTCTACCTCTTCCTCAGAAGCAGGCACATACATCACGTAGTCCAGACCATGGTCAGAAACCAGGCAGCCCATGCTGTGGAAGAAGTCAATTCTCTTCTTTAAGGCTTCTTTCAGATCTGCAAAGGTCTTGATCTCTACGCCGGAAACTTCTGCCAGCTTCCGGATATATTCCTGATAGCCCGGTTTTTCCAGATTCATAGCTTTGTCCGGTCTCCATGCCGGAAGAACCTGTACGTCAAAAGACTCGTCCTCTTTAATCACTTTATGCCATTTCAGGTCGTCTACCGGATCATCTGTGGTACACAGAAGGGTAACATTGGACTGTTTAATCAGGTTCCGCACGCTCATAGAATCTTCCTGAAGCTTTGCATTGCACAGATTCCATACCTCTTCTGCTGTCTCGCTGTTGAGAACGCCGGTATAACCGAAAAATCTCTGGAGTTCCAGGTGGCTCCAGTGGAACAGAGGATTTCCGATAGCTTTTTCCAGAGTTTCCGCCCATTTCTGGAATTTTTCTCTGTCCGGTGCATCTCCGGTAATGTAATACTCTTCCACGCCGTTGGAACGCATCTGGCGCCATTTGTAATGGTCGCCTCCCAGCCATACCTGGGTAATGTTCTCAAATTTTCTGTCTTCTGCGATTTCCTGAGGATTAATATGGCAATGATAATCCAATACAGGAACCTGTGCTGCAAAATCATGGTACAGCTCTTTGGCTGTCTCTGTGCTCAGTAAAAAATCCTTATCCATAAATGGTTTCATAATACAAACCTCCTTTTATAATAATTTACAAAATTTTTCAGGTATTTGTCAACATATCCTGTAAGATTTACGAAAAGTTCTAAAAACTGGTTTGTACTGACTTTATACGTAGCCCATCAGACTTGGCAGCCACAGACTGAGCTGCGGGATATAAGTTACCAGCATCAGTACGATAAAGATGGCCAGGAAATACCAGAGAAGCTGGCGGAATACGGTCTCGATCTTCACCTTTCCTACCTTAACACCTACAAATAAGGTAGTTCCCACAGGAGGCGTGATGGTTCCGATACACAGATTGAAGATCATCATAATACCAAAATGGATAGTGTTCATTCCCAGGGCTGTGCATACCGGCAGGAAAATCGGTGTAAAGATCAGGCAGGCCGGTGTCATGTCCATAAAAGTACCTACGATCAGCAGGATAATATTGATAATAAACAGGATCACAAATTTGTTGTCGCTGATAGCCAGCAGGCCCTCAGAAACCAGTGACGGGATATTGGTGAAAGCCATAACCCAGGACATAATGCTGGAAACGCCGATGAGGAAAATAATGATACCGGTCATCTCAGCACTTTCCTTGAGGATCTGGGGGATCTCTTTGAGCTTAATAGATTTATAGCCGAACAGAGACAGGAGCAGACTGTACACCACTGCTACCACAGACCCCTCGGTTGCTGTAAAAATTCCGCCAATAATACCGCCGATAACGATTATGATCAGCAGCAGGCAGGGAATTGCTTCAAGGAGAACTTTAATCTTTTCTTTTCCGGTAAACTTGCTGGTGCTTCTGTAGCCTTTTTTCTTGGCGATAAAATAGATCACCACCATACATGCCAGTCCCCAGAGGATACCCGGGATATAACCGGCCATAAACAGAGCCGCCACAGATGTGCCGCCGCTTACCAGAGAAAAGGTAATCATAACATTGCTGGGAGGGATTAAAAGCCCTGTAGGAGCCGTAGCAATATTGGCTGCTGCAGAAAAGTTCGGGTCATAGCCTTCATCCTTCTCAATAGGACCGATGATGGAACCCATAGCAGAAGCTGCCGCTGTACCGGAACCGGAAATAGCGCCGAAAAGCATATTTGCTACAACGTTTGTGTGTGCCAGTACTCCGGGAGCACGTCCTGTAACTAATTTTGCAAGGTTGATCAGACGGACTGCGATACCGCCCTTATTCATAATATTTCCTGCCAGGATAAAGAAGGGAATGGCCAGCAGACTGAACACAGAGATACCGGAGAAAATTCTCTGGGCTCCTGTCAGAACTGCTACACTGGTATCCATAACAGGCAGGATTGCGCAAATGGAGGAAATTCCAAGGGCAACTGCAATAGGTACACCGGCAATCAGCATGATCACCAGCAGTACCAGAATAATTAAACCTGAAAGTAATGCTGTACTCATATTTTATCTCCTTTCCTATTCTTCCTCTGTCGGCCTGCGGTCAATTCCCATTGCCAGGTCAATGACGATTTCCAGGATTTTCTTCGGAACCCCTGTAAGCTTATCTGCAATAAATCCCATGCGCATATGATCTCTTTCTGACGATCCTTCTGTTCTGGAATTCTATTATCAGCATAGAGACAGCAGTGCAAAAGATCTGGTACATGCTGTCTGCACAAACACAGACTTCTGGGGAAAAGATTTAACAGAAATCCCTGGGTTTGAAGAAGAAGTAACAAGAATCCTGGAGAACATTCAGACCCTGGGAACATATGAGGTAATGAAAAACTGTTTATAGGGCCCCATTCTTAATGACTTTTCTTTTGGAAAGTGCTAAAATGGAAAAGAACTGATGAAACTGAAAGAAAAGAGGTAGAAGCCCATGAAAGTACGTATGGCTCAGGAAAAAGATATAGAAAGGATCCACAGCCTGCTGGCCCAGGTGGCTATGGTCCATCACAAGGGAAGACCAGATTTATTTAAAGCCGGAAAAAGCAAGTATACTGACGAAGAATTAAAAGTCCTTCTCCGGGATGCCAGCCGCCCCATTCTGGCGGCAGTAGATGAAAATGACTGTATGCAGGGATATGCTTTCTGTATTTTTCAGCAATATAAAGACCACAATATTATGACCGATATTAAAACTCTGTATATTGACGATCTGTGTGTGGATGAAACTATGCGGGGCCATCATATTGGGCGGATGCTTTATGAGGCTGCTCTGGATTTTGCACGGGAACATGGCTGCTATAACCTGACACTTAACGTATGGAGCTGCAACGAAAGCGCCATGAACTTCTATCAGTCCTGTGGTCTGAAGCCTCAGAAAGTAGGAATGGAGATCATTCTTTAAAAAGCATGAAAAAACGGCATGAAACAGACTTCTGAAATTTTTCAAAGTTCTGTTCCATGCCGTTTTATACTATTTCTTTACCATTCCAGAAGAGAAGCTCCCCAGGTTAATCCTGCGCCAAATCCAGAAAGGATAATCTTGTCGCCTTTTTCCAACATGCCTTTCCTGTTCATCTCATCTAAAAGAATGGGAATACTTGCCGCTGATGTATTTCCATAAAAATGGAGATTCATAGGGAATTTTTCTTCCGGTTCTTTCATTCTCTTTGCAACGCTGTCGATGATCCTGCTGTTTGCCTGATGGAGAACATAATATTTAATCTCCTCTTTTGAGGTTCCTGTCTTATCCAAAAGAGCTTTGATACACTCAGGGACCTTTTTTACGGCAAACTTGAATACCGGCTGTCCCTCCATATAAATATGATCGGCTTTCTGCTCATTAGGGAATAAAAAGTTGCTGGTTTCCCTTGCCTTACAGGTAAGTACCGGTCCCTGCTGTCCGTCAGAATACTGGACCATATCAATCATGCCAGTCTCTTCTGCCTGTATCACCGCAGCTCCTGCACCATCCCCAAAGAGCACACAGGTACCTCTGTCTTCCCAGTCAATGAGTTTTGACATGGTTTCTGCTCCTATGAGCAATGCCTTTTTATAAATCCCGGCTTTCATATAAGCCTGAATCGTATTCAGCCCGAAAAGAAAGCCTGAGCAGGCAGCACTGAGATCAAAGGCCACTGCATTTACTGCTCCCACAGCCTCCTGGACACAGCAGGCTGTATTTGGGAAAAAATAATCCGGTGAACAGGTGGCCACAATGATCAGGTCCAGGTCCTGAGGGTCCGTCCCTGCATCTTCCAGAGCTTTTTTCGCCGCCGAAACAGACATGGAAACTGTAGACTCTTCCCCGGCAATCCTTCTCTCTTTGATCCCTGTCCGGCTGGATATCCATTCATCATTGGTCTCTACCACTCTGGACAAATCTTCATTTGTTACTTTATGGACGGGAACTGAGCTCCCCGTACCGACAATTCTGGCTGTCATAGCTTTACCTCTATTCTGTTATCGTGTTACTTTTCATTTCAAATATTTTGATATACAAAATATTCTTTTTCTAAGTATACAGTAATTCCTTTTCTTTGTCAATTATCCGGCCCAGAATTCTCGTCATTATATATCTTCTGGATTTCCCGTGAAAGCTCCCGGTTCAGATCGTCCAAGTCAATCCCTACTCCTGGCTGCGCTCCGTAATTATTCGTTGGCTTAGGCCTTTCGTACTGTTTCTGACCCACAACATATTCCTGGGTTCTGTCCATATTCAGCTTCTGCCTTTCCTTTTCTCTGGCCTCATAGATTTCTTCCAGGTCCTCATCGTCATAGTCTTCTGCGTCAAAGTGATCCTTCTTAGGCTTGGTTTTCTTAGAATCGGTTTTCTTAGGATCTGCTTTTTCAGATTCTTTCTCTGTATCCTGGTATCTCCTGCTGCCGCCACTTCTGTGATGTACAGTTTTCTTTACCACCTTTTTCTTCCGTCCCGGCAGACCTCTGCTTCCTCGTCTTGTCAGAGGAGCCTCTGAATTTCTCCGGGTCATGTACGGAAGTGACTGTACAAAGGCCCCAAAAGCCGCCAGTACCAGTCCCAGTAAAAGATGAGCTGCACTGGAATCAACATTTACCATAGACAGCAGCAGCCCCATACCGCCGATACCACCGCATAGAGCCGTAATGACGATCACCATCTGACGCTCATATCCCAGTGCCAGAGTTCCTGCAAAAACACCGATCACAAGAGCGATCAGATGATTCATTGTAGAAGGACTTTCCATGAAAGTAATGACCATGAAATATATAAGGCCGGTACACATTACAAAGACGCCCAGTTTATAAAAAACCCATGCAAGAAAGCAGACGATCAGAGCACATCCTGCTCCGGCTGCCAGAGCCAGCACCCAGTCATTCAGGACATAATAGCCTACTGCAGTGCCTCCTGCCCCTCCTGCCAGAAGACCTAGCAGGCATCCCCAGACCTTTCTTAACCGATATCCCATGAAGCAGTTAAGGAGAGCAAAACCTGCTCCGCCAAAAGTAAAAATGATCAAATATTCTTGAGGTATCTGCTGCCACAGGTTATTTATGATTCCCAAAACCTGTTCTAACTGCATTGTCATAATTTTTCTACTTTCCTTTCAAATAAACATGCTTGATATATTTCAGTGTTTCTCTTTCCCCTCTCTCGGCCAGCATCCGAAGGAGCATCTCCAAATCTCGGTTTGTTTTTTCATGGACAAACCACAGCTTGTCTTTGCTTTTCAGGAAATATTCCAATGGAGCAGCATCTGTATAAGTATCCGGGTGGTAGTTTCTGGAAGCGCTGATACGGTCCATGACCATCTCTGCAATATACTTCCTGGGCATAGGCACTCCCCGGATTACTGTGTCACAGTTAATGCCGTAATCTACCCAATGTTCAAAATGATGCTTATTTCTTCCGTAATGGTGTATCCAGGAGGTAGAAAGGCCTGTGGCCTCTCTCTCTGCATTGTTGGGACTTCTGTTTCCCTGATAATATCTGCATCCCACAGAAAACTCTGTCCAGGAATATTTGGACAGGTCGTGAAGGATTCCCTGCTTATAAAGCCCTATCTTAAAACAGTATTTCATTACTAAAAGCTTGTGCCTTGTAATCGTCTTAAAATGTTGCCAGACCCGCATGCTTTCTCATCCTGCTTTCCTGCTAAAATTATAATGGTTCTTGGTGGAATTTCTATGGTTTTCTCTTTCAAAACTTTCTCTTCCGGTTCAAATTCCCTGCTCTCTTCCTGGTCTGTGGCCATAATCTTTCTCCAGGAAATCTCTTTGGCTGCCCCCGGAAGGGCTATTTCATGGGGCATCCAGTGAAAATTACAGGCCAGAAAGATAAAATCTCTGTCCTGTCCCGCATAATCTCCGCAGTACATAACTCCCAGATATCTCTGACTGCTGCCCCGGTCAAGATACCAGGCCTGTTCTCCATGATAGGAAATATCCGGATATCCCAGGGCCTTATAGTCCGTTCCCTTAGGCTCGGTTTCCATATGGAGAAGGGGATTCTGTTTCCGAAAGGAAACAGCCTTTTTTACAAAGTCCAGAAGCTTTCCGTTCTTTTTCATGCCTCTCCAGTCCACCCAGCCTAATTCATTGTCCTGGCACCAGGCATTGTTATTTCCCCTCTGGGAATTTCCCCACTCGTCTCCCTGGAAGATCATAGGGGTTCCCTGGGAAAACATCAGCATAGCAAAAGCGTTTTTCAGCTGGCGGAAACGCAGCTGCCGGATATTCTGTTTTCTGGTAGGTCCTTCCGCCCCGCAATTCCAGGTGCAGTTGTATTCCAGTCCATCCTGGTTGTTCTCCCCATTTTCTTCATTATGCCGCTCTTCATAGGCCACCATATCTCCCATAGTAAAGCCATCCTGATCCGCCATATAATTGATCACCCCGTTATATGGGGGATTTCTTCTGATACGGAATAAAAATTCTCCCATCATATTCTCATCGCCCTTTAACATATGGCGCATGCAGTAAAGGAAGCCTTCATTATATTCTCCCACATTTTTATAGGTCAGCTTCCTTCCTCCCAATACTGCTTCCCCGTCTACATCATGGAAGAAAAGTTTTGTTCCTGAGAGATAGGCGTCTTTCATAAAGACTTCCTGGCAGATTCCTCTTCCCATAAGATGGAAGCCATCTATATGATATTCTCTCTTCCAGTATTTTAAAATCTCCAGAGCCTCTGAAGGAGAAGTCTCCTCCTCAAAGTAAAATTCCATTAAACATTCCAGACCATTCTGATGGAAAGCATCCACCATATGTTTAAACTCCTGTACAGGATTTCTGGTAGCGCAGAAAGCAGACTTAGGTGCATAGTAACAGGCATCTCCCGTATATCCCCAGCAGTTTATCCTGGGATTTTCTTCTTTCTTTCGCTTCTCTTCTGTATATCCGTACAGATGATCTCTGCGCTTGATCCGCATCCTCTCTCTGTATTCATAGGCCGGCATCAGAAGAACAGCTGTAACTCCCAGTTCCTGAAGATAGGGAATCTTCTGCTCAACTGCCTGAAAAGTTCCTTTTTTCCGTACTCCGGAGCTTCTGTGCATGGTAAAACTCCGGACCTGAAGCTTATAGAGTATAGTATCTGCCAGAGATCTTGGTTCTCTCTTTTCTGCTTTCCATACATAGCGGTCTGTTTTCCATCCACAGCACAAAGTCTCTGAAACTTTTTCTCCGAATCCCTGGGTATTGCAAAGATACCTGGCTCTGGGGTCTTGGATCACTTCTCCTTCTATCTGAAAATTATACCTTATCTCTTCACGGATTCCCTTTACTCTTACAGAGAGGATTTCTCCCTCCCTGCTCTCCTCCGGAAAGGGGATTTCCAGAGTATCTTCTCCCTGCCTGTATAAAAGCAGAGAAGCCTCCATTCCCCGTGGAACTTCTAGGGCAAATTCATAGCCTTCTGATGTCTTCCGGACTCCTGGAAAGCAGGAGCATCCCGGAACAGTCTGTACTTTTTCTTTCTTCTCTCTTTCTGTTGTGTTCAAACCGGCACCTCATTTCTTTTATTCATGGATTACTGATCAGTCTTATTATTTTTTTCTGTACATGCCTTTTCCATATAATCATATACAGCCGGCGCATCCAACTCATCAGCCATGGTGACAATGATGTCCCCCGCCATGAGTATGGTTCTCCCTCTTGGTATCAATTCTGCCCCATTTCTCCTCACCGCCACGATCAGGCAATTTCTGGGCCACTCTATCTGCTGGATCATCTTATTGTGGATCGGGCTGTTATGGCAGACTACAAATTCCTGTAAAATCTTTTCTCCTGTTTTTTCTGTTACCTTCTGTCCCCGTCTTTTCAGCAGACTGTTCAGAAGGCTCTCGTAAATCGGTTCTGACCTTACCCAGGAAGCTACCAGATATGCAGTAATAGAAATCAGGGACATAGACAGCATCTGACTTACCTGCCCTGTCATCTCAAATATCAGTATGATTCCCGTAATAGGCGCTCTTACGATAGCAGTAAAATATCCAGCCATGGCAAGAAGCACGAAATTACTGATATAGGAGGGATCCAGTCCCATATATTGGGCGGCAAAGGTTCCATAACTGCCTCCGATAAGGGCTCCTAAGACCAGAAGGGGAAAGAAAATTCCTCCTGGAGCTCCTGAGCCAAAGGAGATTAAAGAAAACACAAACTTCAGGGCCAGCAGGCCTAAAAGTGTCCCCAGGACCATTTCTCCTCCAGCAGCTGTTTCAATAAGGTCATGACCGCTTCCCAGCACCTGGGGAGCGGCAAGTCCCAGAACGCCGGCCAGAAGAAATGGTATTAAAAGTCTGGTCGTCTCATTCAGCCTCTTAGCCTTATAATACAGGCCCTGGACCCACATTGTCATTTTGTTGTAAAAAGCACCCAGCAGACCTAGGATCACACCAAGTATCACAATATGCCAGTAATACCGGGGCTCAATCTCCAGGCCTATATCAAACTGGAATACCGACTGAAAACCTAAAAGCTGTCCGGAAATATAATCTGCCGTAATCGAAGCTGTCATTACTGAGACCAGAACAGAAACCGAAAAGTTTTTGTGTATTTCTTCCAGAGAAAACATAACTCCGGCCAGAGGCGCGTGAAAAGCCGCTGCCAGTCCGGCGCTGGCGCCGCAGGTGAGCAGATATTTTTCCTCTGTCTTTCCTCTGTCCAAAGCCTTAGACACTGCTTTTCCTGTCATTGCTCCGATCTGGATAGAAGGTCCCTCTCTTCCTAAAGAAAGCCCCGCCAATAGAGAAAGAAAGCCTCCCAGGAATTTAGCAGGCAAAACACGCCACCAGACCTGCTCCAGCTTTCCCATCATCTCCCCTTCCACCTGGGGGATGCCGCTTCCTGAGATCATGGGCTCCCACTTTACAAGTTTTCCCACAATACAGGCCATAACAACCAGCAGAAAAAGCCATGCTGCTGCCGCAGCCGGGTATTCACGGGCATATTGAAGGACCTCTGTCATGGCTTTGCCCGCATACTCCAGCAGAACCCTATACAGCAGCACTACCAGACCGGCTATGATCCCTACCAGAAATCCCTCTGCTGTCAGTATTGTCTTAAAATGCTCTGCTCTTCGGATAATATGGGTGGTATCCTTTTTCACTTTTAAGGACCTCCTTATTAAAAGTATCTGTTGCTCTTTGCCTGTAAAGAGCGGAAATCAGCCTTAATCTCATGTATGATCATTTTCATTATACGTGTCCCCATATGAAAATGCAAATTCTTTTAGCCCCAGGCGCCATTGCATTATCAGTAAGTATCTGATAAAATATTAAGGAAATTCAAAAGAGAGAGGTCCAAACATGAGTGAAGAAAGCTATACAACTGATATCGGGGCATGTAAGCCCAGCGACTGTGCTTCCTGTACTGCCGACTGTTCCAGTGCCGGCGGAAGTAACGGCACCATTCCCAGAGTTCCCAATCCTACCATCAAACTGACTCTGGAAGACGATACGGTACTGGAATGTGCCGTTCTCACTACCTTTCCTGTAGAGGGCTTCGGAGAATATATTGCTCTGGTTCCTCTGAACCAAAATGGAAAGAGTCCTGAGGGAGAAACTTATTTATTCCGTTTTTCCGAAGATGGAGACAACCCCGTTGTCAGCAATATTGAGCGGGAAGATGAATACATGGCGGCTGCTGAAGCCTTTCATGACTTTATCGCAAATTTAAAAAGTGAAAAAGACCTGGAGGAAAACTGATTTTTCCTTCTGCCTAAAAGGGACTGTTGCATTAAATATTTAATGCGACAGCCCCTCTTCTTTTGTTTCTTCATGCTCCTCTACTACTGGGCATCAGCTTTCAGGCTGGGGATTTCCACCTGGACTTCCGTATCTTCTGTATAATCAATATTATCAAAATGGAAACCAAACATATGGTAAAAGTCTTCCCAGTATCCGTCAATATCAGAAACTTCTTCTACGTTTTCTGTAGTGACCTTTTTCCAGCACTCCATTACCTGATTCTGGACCTTATCATCTAATTCCCAGTCATCGATACGAATCTGGTATTTTTCATCTGCAGGCACCTGTTCCACCAGCAGCTTATCCTTGAAAAGTCTGGCGATCTGCTGGATACATCCCTCATGAGTTCCCTGTTCCTTCATCACCTTATATAAAATAGCAAAATACAGAGGCACAATAGGAATTGCTGCACTGGCCTGGGTAACCAGAGCCTTATTAACAGAAATATAGGCCTTTACATCCTCATACTTCTCATTAATCTCTCCTGCAGTTTTTGTCAGATGGCGTTTTGCCTGACCGATGGTTCCGTCATAATAGATCGGATATGTAAGTTCCGGACCGATATAAGAATAAGCCACTGTTACTGCATCTTTTTCCAGTACATCGGCGGCTTTCAGCGCATCGATCCAGTCCATCCAGTCTTCTCCGCCCATAACCTTTACAGTACCTTCCAATTCTCCTTCTTCTGCAGGTTCTACTGTCTTGGTAACAATGGTATTTGTCCGCAGATCCAGACTCTTTTCTGTAAAAGGCTTGTCTGTGGTCTTCAAAGTGGATACCCACATTTTCCCCTGGGCATCAGTCCTTCTGGGCGCCGCCAGACTGTAGATTACCATATCCACCTTTCCCAGGTCTTCCTTTATTATGGAAATCGCCTGTTCTTTTACTTCTTTTGAAAACGCGTCTCCATTAATGGATTTTGCATACACCCCTTCTTTTGCAGCCTCTTCCTCAAAAGCGGCTGTGTTATACCAGCCTGGAGTGGCTGTTCTCTTTCCATTAGATGGCTTTTCAAACATAATTCCCAGTGTAGCTGCATGACATCCGAAAGCGGACGTGATCCTGCTTGCCAGTCCATATCCCGTGGAAGCTCCGATTACCAGGACCTTTTTTGGCCCCCCTGTAATCCCCTGCTCTTTCACATACGCGATCTGCTCTCTTACATTCTCTTTACAGCCCTGGGGATGGGCAGTAGTACAAATAAACTCTCTGACCTTAGGTTCAACAATCATGATATGCTCCTCCTGGATTTCTATAATCACTTCTCAATCTCTTCTGCATATTTACTTTGAGTCTCAAAACATTCTAACACACCCCAAAATAATATGCAAGATTTTTGTTCCTATTTTCCTGTGGTACTGCCCATGCCACCGTTGCGTACTGCTGTAGCATCATCGTCCACTGTAATCCCATACTCCAGAAAAATCCCCTGAGCGAATCCTGTTCCCCCCTCTACCTGAACGGTCTTTCCTTCTTTTGAATCATTAGTTATCTTAATAAAAATATGACCTTCATTATCTGAGTAATAATAATCGCTGTCAATGATACCAACTGTATTATTTAACTGAAGACGGTATTTAAATCCCAGTCCGCTCCGGGGATAGATTTTCAATACCCAGTCTGGTTCCATCCAGGCCCGGATCCCTGTAGGCATTTTCAGAGTTTCTCCCGGTTTCAGCTCAAAATCTACCGGGCTGAAGAAATCATAGCCGGCACTTCCTGCAGTGGCTCTTCTTGGAAGACGGATCCCATCATAAATCTCCCGGATTTTTTCTTCCTCTGTCTGCGGAAAGGCGCCCAGCCATCCTTCCCGGAACTGTTCCCAGGTTACCTTCTGGAATTTTGCGATTCTCCTCATATCTTTCTCCTTACTCATGGCTTGTTCAAAGTTCTTTTCTTATCTGATATCTGTTAAAACAAAAGAGCTGCCGCACATAGTTCATTGCAGCAGCCCCTCAATTTTCTTTTAATTCTCTTTTGGCACGTCTTTCATGCTGAAGCTGATGCGGCCCTGTCTGTCTTTACCCAGGCAGACTACCTTCACAACATCTCCCAGGGAAAGTACGTCTTCTACCTTGTCGATGCGCTCTTTCGCAATCTTGGAAATGTGGACCATTCCTTCTTTGCCAGGAGCAAATTCCAGAAATGCGCCGAATTCCTTAATGCTTACCACTTTTCCTGTAAGAATCTGTCCTTCCTCAAAATCTGTGGTAATGATATTGATGTATTTTACAGCCTTATCCATCATGGCCTGGTCTGTGCCGCAGATAGAAACACCGCCGTTGTCGTCAATATCAATCTTTACGCCGGTTTCATCGATAATGGCATTGATGGTTTTTCCCCTCTGTCCAACAACATCACCAATTTTTTCCGGATCAATCTGGATCTGAATGATCTTAGGCGCATATTTGCTTACAGTCTCTCTGGGCTTGTCAATGCATTTTGCCATAACTTCATCCAGAATATATTCTCTTGCCTCTCTGGTCCGGGCAATCGCTTCCTCAATGATCTGTCTTGTAAGACCGTGGATTTTAATATCCATCTGAATAGCAGTGATTCCTTCATGAGTTCCTGCCACCTTGAAGTCCATATCGCCGAAGAAGTCTTCCAGACCCTGAATGTCTGTCAGTACAATATAATCATCGTCTGTCTCTCCTGTTACCAGACCGCAGGAAATACCGGCAACCGGTTTCTTGATCGGAACGCCTGCAGCCATCAGAGACATCGTAGAAGCACAGATACTTGCCTGGGAAGTAGAACCGTTAGACTCAAAAGTCTCGGAAACGGTACGGATAGCATAAGGGAATTCCTCTACACTTGGCAGTACGGGAACCAGAGCTCTCTCTGCCAGAGCCCCATGTCCGATCTCACGGCGTCCTGGGCCTCTGGAAGGTTTTGTCTCTCCTACAGAGTAGGATGGGAAATTATAGTGATGCATATAGCGCTTGCTCACTTCAAACTCGTCCAGTCCGTCCAGTCTCTGAGCCTCAGAAAGAGGTGCCAGAGTGGTAACAGTACAAATCTGAGTCTGTCCTCTTGTAAACATAGCAGAACCATGTACTCTTGGTACGATATCTACTTCTGCTGCCAGAGGACGGATCTGGCGGATATCCCTTCCGTCAGGACGTTTATGATCCTTTAAGATCATCTTCCGGACAGTTTTCTTCTGGTACTGATAAATAGCATCTCCTAAAACAGCCAGCCATTCTTCATTGTCCGCAAAAGCTTCTTCCAGCTTCTCGGTGATCTGGCGGATATTTTCCTCTCTCACCTGTTTCTCGTCTGTGAAGACAGCTTCTTCCATCTCTTCAGGAGTAACGATTTCTTTGATAGCGGAAAATAATTCTTCCGGAACTGCACAGCTCTCATAAGAGTGCTTCTCTTTTCCACATTCTGCAACAATCTTATCAATAAAAGCAATGATTTCCTGGTTCACTTCATGAGCCTTGAAAATTGCTTCGATCATCTGAGTTTCCGGCACTTCGTTGGCGCCAGCTTCGATCATAATAACTTTTTCTCTGGTAGAAGCTACAGTAAGCTGAAGATCGGAAATCTCCTTCTGTGCCAGAGATGGATTAACTACAAACTCCCCATTGATCAGACCAATCTGTGTAGCGGCACAGGGACCGTCAAAAGGAATATCGGAAATGCAGGTGGCAATAGAAGAGCCCAGCATTGCCACAACCTCTGGATTACACTCCGGGTCTACAGACATGACCATATTATTCAGAGTCACATCATTTCTATAATCTTTTGGAAACAGGGGACGCATAGGACGGTCTATTACACGGGAAGTCAGGATGGCATGTTCACTGGCCTTTCCTTCTCTCTTATTAAAGCCTCCTGGAATTTTTCCAACTGCGTACATCTTTTCTTCATATTCTACGCTTAATGGGAAGAAATCGATTCCTTCTCTGGGCTTATCAGAAGCCGTTGCTGTAGATAATACCGTAGTATCTCCATAGTGCATAAATGCAGCACCATTTGCCTGCTTAGCCACACGACCAACATCTACTGTCAGTGTTTTGCCGGCAAGCTCCATTGAAAAACTTTTATACATATCTTTTCTCCTTTTACTTATTGCGGTCCTGCATCTCTCTCCGAAACAACTGAAAAAAGCACTTGGGGCAAATGTTCTTTTCAGTGGTCTCGGCACAGGGCACGCGGACCGCTGTTTTCATGGCGTAAAACAGGGCGGAATTTCTCCCGCCCCGTCAACCCTGATCTGATTACTTTCTGAGACCTAACCTTTCAATTAAAGAACGGTATCTCTCGATATCTTTTTTCTTCAGGTATGCAAGTAAACCACGTCTCTGACCTACCATTTTCAGAAGACCTCTTCTGGAATGATGATCTTTGTGATTCACCTTTAAATGCTCTGTCAGCTCATTGATTCTTGCTGTAAGAACTGCAACCTGTACCTCAGGTGAACCTGTGTCTCCAGGTGTTCTTGCATATTCTGCCATGATAGCCTGTTTCTTTTCTTTAGAAATCATTTTGTTTTCCTCCATATACTTTTAATAATCGCCGGTGATTAAGAAACGGTTGGAGATTCCAATTCCTGAACCACGGCTGTTTCCAACGTTTTGAGTATAGCATAAGGAGATTGGGTTGTAAAGGGAAAAATCTACAAATATTATACTCCACAAAAAGCACCACCATGTTGTACTGCAGACTGTGAAATCTATCCCTTTAACAATTTTCCCCCTGTATACCCTAAAATAAGCCAGAAAAAAGCTGTTGCCGCTACACAGCTGTTATTTACCAATCCAGCAATCTCATAAGCCAGCAATCCAAAGAGAAGCAGATATTCCAAATTTCCTGAGGGTGTTTCCTTTTTAATCAGTCTTCCTGCTCCTTTAAAAAAGCACCAAGCAAAAATATACAGCATACAGAAAAGGGAAATAAGCCCGCTGCTTATAGCCGTCTGCAAATACCAGCTATGGGCCTGTTCGATACAGTAATCTGCGCTTCCATGTACATTCAGCATACCTGCTACTTCCGACTGAGGATAGTAAAAAGGAAAGGTCCCAATTCCCCTGCCGAGAACCACTACATCCCAAAGAAGCGGTATGGAGGAAATCCAGATATAGCCTCTCCCTGTAAAAAGGGAATAAAACTGTTCAAATCCAGTAATAACCGGCTGAGGAATCCTGGAAAGTAGGGAGCCATTAAAATCCACATAGTACAAAAGTCCATCCTGTACATAGAACTCCACCGGGTCCTGATATCCGAAATCCAAAGAGAGAACTCTTCCCACAACTGATAGAGAAATTTTTTCATATTCTCCTGAAAGTCTTGCTCCTTCCAATGTAGCTTCTAATGGAATCTCCGTATTCTCTTCATCGCTGAATCGAAAGTCCTCTATTGTAAGATCTGCAGCGTCTTTCAGAACTTCTACCTGGAAATCTCTCTGCTTTCCTTCCACAGAAAGAATTCCCTGGTTCAACTGTATTTTTTCTACAGTGAATACTTCTGAAGTTTTCTCATATTGACTATTGACCACTGATTCTTTTACATTCCCTAATAAATTTTCCCCTTTGGTAAAGCTGCCTGGGGCTATCAGTAGAATAAGGACACAGACGGTCATGATGATTGCCGCCTGCAGATAGTTTTTCCAAATTTTCTTGGAAAACAGCAGTATTCCTTCTACGAGCAAAGTAATCACAGACGCATAAAATGCACCTGAAGAATCGGATACAAAAACATCAAAAAACAGACCTCCAGCTAAAATCCCGTCCAAGATTCTTGCACCTGTAGATTTTTCGGTCAAAGCGGAAGCAGTCATTACTCCAAATAGCAGTGCGCAAAATCCCCCAAAGAATCCAGGGTTTCCAAAAGTAAGCGCCACACTCCCATTATAATCCAGATAAATATTTTCCAAAAGATGCTGATATCTTTCTGGTGTAAGAAGCTTTTGGACTGACTCTATATTAAAGGCAGGCCCCCAGACAAGTTCGGCCACTGCTCCAATTGTAAGCAGCAGACTCAGCAGCCGGATGCTCCATATCAAAAGTTTTTCTCCCCATTTGCCGGCAAAAAGAAAAAATCCGCCGATAAATAGCACCATATATCCAAAAATTGCAGCCAGGCCCTCATAGTCAATACTCAGGCCCATAAATCCATACTCCCTATACTGGGAAAATATACAGGACAACACATTCAGTAAGAAATAAAGTCCCAAGGCGGCCCAAAGCTTTCTGCCTTTCCAAAGATCTTCCGGAAATTTGTCTGCAAGAATCCAGTAGGCCAAAAATCCCAAACCCATAGCCGCCAACAAAAACAAGGCAAAAACAAATAAAACAACCTCTTTATTATAGTAAAAAAGGTCTACTGTAAATTTTGACTTTTTAGCGAAGTAAATTAATTCCATTCCTTCCGGTCTCGCCACGTGGAAGTAGATCAAAAAAGGGTAGAACACCATAAACAGGGTTAGGATCACTGCCAGGACTTTTCTATAGTTTTCTAAACGTTTCATAATCTTCCTCTGATACCGAAGAGCCCCATTACATCTTATGAGCGATGTATGGGGCTCTTCTTCATGTATAATCACACAAAATATTTACTTCTTTTATAATATTTTTAATAATAAAAAACTAATTACCTGTCTTTGGAGATTTTTTCTCTGCAGTTGTCTTCACAATCTTGGAGGTTTCTCCTTTTACTTTTTCACCTTTGTTAGCGCTATTTGCAGCATTAACATCAATAGTTCCCTTGTAGTTTTCATTCTTATCTAAAACTACAACTTCACCATTAGACATAACCTTAATGATGGCTACTGGGGAAAGGGTATCAAAGTGAGCGGTTACATAATATCTTGAATAGGTATAATTATCGTAATCATATCTATTAACTTTAACCGTACCTTCCATAACTTCCCAGGTTCCATCATCTTTCTGATGAAGGATATATACCGTATCTCCTTCTTTGAGCCCTTCAATATCACCATTTGTATATTTATAGCCTGATTTATATTCTGTATTATTTCCAAATGTCAAATCAAGGTCAACGCCGCCTTCTGGTACTTCTACTTCTTCCCATCTATCATTTACAAGTTCAAGATCGCTTGCAGCAATAACCTTAACCTCCTGGCCGTCTTCTACCGTATAACCTGCTTCGTAAAGAATATCCTTAACCTTTTCTTCATCACTTAAGATTTCCTTAACTTCCTGGCTAAGATCTTCCATACTGTATGCAGTTACCTTATTTCCGTCTTTGTCGGTACCTTCTGACATCCAAATCGAATTGAAGGTTAACGTTTTTCCATCATTAACAATCTGCTCTGGGTCTGTTGGGCTGGATGCGAATACGCCTATACTCATGCTCATGCAAAGTACGGCTGCTGCAACAACTGCAGCTGCTTTTTTTATTTTGCTCATTGTTTTCTTTCTCCTCTCTATTTTGTGTGACATGATTTATTAAAACATTCCATTACAGAATGTCTTAACCTTAAAAAGCAAAGGTCTTAATTACCTGTCTTCGGAGATTTCTTCTCTGCGGTTGTCTTTACAACTTTTACAGATTCACCTTTTACCTTATCACCTTTATTGGCTTCAGTTGTTGTAATTGTACCTGTTTCATTACCATTTTTATCCAAGACTGTAATCTTACCGTTGGACATAACTTTAATGATCGCTACTGGAGAGAAGCTGTCAAAATGCGCTTTTACTTTATAGGTCGTAACGTCACCAGATGTTTCTACGACTGCTGTAGCTTCCAGCACTTCCCAGGTTCCGTCAGCTTTCTGATGCAGGATATAAAGAGTATCATTATTTTTGATTCCCTCTAAATTCGGGTTGGAAAGTCCACTCCACAAATCAGCTCCCAGATAAAATTCAAAGTCTGTACCCCCTTCTGGGATCTCTACTTTTTCACCATTTCTGGGATCGATAAGCTCCATATCAGAAGCTGCAATAACGGTAATATCCTGATCGTCTTTTACCTCATATCCGGCATTTATAAGGATATCCTTTATCTGGCTTTTGTCCTGTAAGATTGCTTCAACTTCTTCACTAAGATCTTTAGATACCGCTACTGCGCTGATACTTGGGCCATCCTCATTATCCAAAGACATTCCGTAAGAAATACCTGGAATCTGGTCCGGATCTGTAGGGCTGGAAGCCAACACTCCCATACTCATACTCATGCAAAGCACTGTTGCAGCAATAAACGCTGCCGCCTTTTTCAGATTTTTCATTCCCATCTTTTTCTCCTTTCTTCTCCTGGGATTTTTTATAAAAATGTCTTGATATACCAGACATTCTTATACACTTCGTAAATCTTCTCAATTTTCCCCCACCAGTGTAGCATTTACCAGCCATCTCTGATCAGGATACTCTCCGATACAAGTAGACAGCGTCAGAATTTTGCTCTCCTGGGTCACCTGCACATCTTGATTTACATTTCCGTCAATGGAACTTCTCAGCTCGTCCAGATATTTCTGGAAGTCATCCTTATCCTGGAAGTTATAATTTCCTAGTATATAACGGTCATCAAAGGCCACTGCCGCAAAAATTTGGTACTTCAAAGTCTTGTCCGGCAGATAAATATAAATATAGGGATTACTGTCAAAAAATGTTCTGTCCGTATATTTATGAAGATCCGCAAACATAGTTCCTTCCTTCATATTATGTCCATATACCACCGTCACCGGATCCGTGAAGGAAGTTGAATTATATTTTTCAGTATAAATAGAACCTGGATATCCTGCTTTCCCATCAATCGTTGTGTTCAGATAATAGTCATCAGCTTCCGTAACAGACTGCAAAATGGGATAATTCACATTTGTCCCCGGTATCTGGATCCAGGCATAGACATCTGGATTTATTTCCTGAAGCGCTTCAAAATCCACCTGGTTTTGAACAGGATCCTCAGCTTGTGTTACAGCCTCTCCCTGGAGTGTCTGATATTCTTCTTCAGCCTCAACTGGATCTGCTTCTTCCACCTGTTCCTGAACAACTGCCTCAGACGCTTCCTGCTGAAAGAAAAAAATCACCCCTGCTGCCGCTCCCAGAACAATAATCAGCGCTACCACTGCAGCTATCACTATTTTTTTTGTCTTTTTCATCTTTCCTTTCCTCTTTTCCCTTAGTTTGCGTTTTCTGCCGGACCGCCTTCTATAACGGTATTTTCCTCTGTATCAGAATCATTTGTCTGTTCTGCCGGAACCTCTTTATAAAACATCTGGATCACCAGCTGTTTCAGAGCATCTGCATCTACATGATATTCTTCATGCTCTCCGCCAGTAATCGTCTCCCCTGGCACCATACTGATATTTTCCAGGTTTATCTCCATATTCAGCAGTTCCGGTACTAAGTACGTGATATCTGCCACAGTTACATCTGTACACATATTTTCTGTAAGACTTTGGAACATTTTCACCGGCAATGTTAAATCCTTCCCTACAGCCTCCTTTGCCTGTTCAAGGTAACAAGTAATATACTGCTTCTGTCGTTCCAGTCTTCCCATACTGCTTTTGGGTATCGTCTCATCTCTCTGCCGTACATAGTCCAACGCCGCCTGTCCTTCCAAATGCATCTGCTGCCCTTCATAAAAGCTTCCATTCCACCAGTGCACAGTTTCTATTGATACCAGATCCACCCCGCCTATAGCGTCATTTAATGCCGGTAGTGCCTGGAAATTAATTGCACAATACCTCTGTATCGGAAGATGAAACAGCAGATTGGACACTGTATCTATCATAAGTTCGCAGCTTTTTTCTGCCGTCTGCCCATAGGCATACTGCAGTGTGATCTGCTCGTTCTCTGTGCGTACAAAATTTCCCTTTGTATCTATAAGCTTTACAGGTACCATGGTTTCCCTTGGAACGGCAAGAAACTTTAATGTATCTTCCTTTGTATCAATGCTGGCAAGGATTACTACATCCGCAAGCCCTTCGCTTCCGGTTTCTCTTTTCTCCTCTATGGGAATATCTTTGTCAATGCCCAGGCATAGAATATTGATCACATCAGAATTATACTGGTATTGTTTCCCATCATATGTAATATAAAATCCTTCCTGCTCTTCTTCAGATATAGAATCTTCTGAAGTATTTTCCCTATTTTCCATATTTGCATCCATTATCTGAACCTGAGATTTCAGACTTCTTTCTCCCTGAAATCTCAAATATAAAAGGCCCAGACCTGCTCCGGCTACAATCAGCAAAATAGTCCCCAGAACAATTGCCGCCGCTATCTTCAGTCTCGACTTTTTTTTCTTATCTATTTTCTGTTCTTCCACAAAACTCACTCATTCCATTTCGTTTATCAGCAGATTACATTCTGCATAGAGATTTAATCTGTGGTAATTATATCAAATCTGTGTCTTTTGTCGCCCTTTTATTCAGAAACTGTCTTCTGATTGTAATATTCTGTACATGGAATCATAACTTTTACATAAAATCCACCTTCATTTTTCTCAGATTTAACTATCCCCTGATGCTTCTTTAGGAAATATCTCAACTTTCCAATCTGAAATCTTCCTTTACATCTGGTCTCCAGTATCAATACCACCTGATTTTTCACCGTTCCGGCAGTAAGAGAAATTTTTCTTTTTTCCGCCTCCACAGTCAGATTCCCTTCGATGGATTTCTCCAATAAAAGTACTAAAATCTCACTTAGCACTTCATAGTTTAAAGAACCCTTTCGGTAATTTCCAAAGAAAAAGCTGCAGAAAATCTGGTTTTGACTGGCCTTCCTGGCATAATAATACAAGACTGCATCAATTTCCCATTCACTGCAATAAACTCCAGCCTTAATACTGTGGTATTCCTGTTTCAATTTTTTCAGATAGTTTTCTGCTCTTTCTCCAGAAAAGGCTTTTTCCTCAAACTTCTCTATCTCCTTCATTTGGTGATCGATGATTTTTTGATTTTCTTCCATTCTTTGAATCTGTTCATCAATGGCTTTTCTGTGCAGTCCCAGGAATTCCTGCTGTTTTTTTAAAGCCCTGTGTTCCATCTCTATTCTCTTCATATAACCCATCCAGCTTATGACTCCTACTGTTCCTGCGCCTGCTGCCATCAGGAAAAACAACAGCCACGTAACCCAGGACATCTGGCTCATCTTGTTTGCATAGCCATTCCACCAGGACATGATTCCCAAAAGAATATACAGCACTGTAAAGGAAATCCAAAATTTCCTGTGCTTCAGTTCTTTATTTCTATATTTTCTCAATCTATCCCGAAAGAAAAAATATAGAGGAAGAAACACTGCATACATCACCAATGGTATAAAGAGGTCCAAAGGCTGAAAAGGTCCTGCACTTAGAAACAGACTATTCCTGCCTTCTACAAAATTTATCATTGCCAGTATGACGCCGTTTAAAGCCACAGTATAGATTTCTGCTGCTATAGAAACAACCATGATTTTTAAGGCATCTCCTGCAAATGTGTAAAAGGCAACTCCCCACAGGATCACAGATTGAAAAGTAATGAAAAATTCATAACAATTGTTCCAGAAAGGATTTTGAGCAATGTAGTCCTGAAAAACAATTCCGCCTAATAGATTTAGCAGAATATTTCTTCCCAGATAGACTAGAGTGAGAGCCAGAAGTGACCTTCTTCTTTCTAAAGCTGTCAGCTGGATAATAAAAGCAATGGATATATTGGACAGTAAAATCAAGGCAACCCGAAAGGCAATCTGCCAGGGAAGCATTTCCATATTCATAGTCTTCCCTTTCCATAAAGGAGAATCCTGTCAGCTACTATCCTATTCTCCCTGTCTGCTTTAATCACTCTGGTTCCCTGATATTTCTCTACAAGACCGGAAATAATCTTCGTACCAATTCCATGTTCTGTCTTTTTATTTTTTTTCGTAACAAAACTGAACTCTTCCTCTGAAGAAATACAATTTTTAACAGTTATCAATATCTTATCCTCTTTCTTTTCCATATAAAACCAGATTCCTCTTCTCTCCCCCTCACGGCACCGCTGATTTGCTTCTATAGCATTATCCAGAAGGTTACATAGAAGTCCTACCATGTCAGCCTCTTCGATTTCCCTGTAAAGACAGTCTTCAGCACGTATATCTGCAGGAATTTCTAACTCCCGGCACTGCCTGGCCTTCATATCGAGAATCGTCTCCACAATCTCGTCCTTGCAAAACTCCCTTTTCTTTAAATCTGCATATTCTTTTTTCAGCCCCTCCATGTAGCTTCTGATCTCTCCCCTATCCTCCCGCGCTTCCAGAAGGCTTTCCAAGGTCTGGATATGTTTTGCTAGATCATGGCGGTACTTGCCAGAAGCCTCTATACGTTTCTGTATCCCTTGATAAAAATCTTTTGCCGTATCCATATACTCAGACAGCAGGCGATTTTCTTTTTCCAGAGCGTTCACTCGCATTCCAACAAGAATCAAAAGCAGGGAAGCCAGCAAAAGGATTGCACTTCCTAAGATCAGCATATAATCCTCCCCCTTCTTGCGGCAGATATAGCTTTTAGAGCATCTGTGTCATAGCCCAGCGCATAAATGCTGTCTTCACAGCCTTTGTATGACTTCTGCTTATCATGATCTTTGTCCCATTTTTCAAAATAAAGCATCCCTTTCCGAGTTCTCGGACAGCTGGCATATATACGATATAACTGTTGTGACAGCGAACAAAATCCATCTTAGACAATTTTTCCATCACACTTCCCAGCTTATCCCATATCTCATAATTTCCCCACACAGTTACAATCCTGGTAATTCTTCCGCTTCGCTCAAAATACAAAATATCTTCCGGAGCAAGAACCACTTCTTTCCCACCAATGGCTGAAAAGACAAGATTTTCTGACTTCTGCTCTATGGTATGCAAAATCTTTCCAAATACCTCTCCGATCCTATCCTGGAACTGTTCTTTTAAGACAAAAAAAGTATGTGCGGTATGATAAGTTTCCGTAGCATAACTCAGATAATTAGTAAGATATATGATCTGGCAGCTTTTCCATTTTTTATTAATTTTCCCAGCCAGAGCAATTCCACTTTCCTCCCCCAGATCTACATCCATAAAAATTGCTTCCAAGGGAGCTCCCTCATAAACCTCCAGATTTTCTCCCTGTGAAAAATACAGCACGTCTATTTTTATATCTACTTTCTTTCCATATGCCTCAATAATCCCTTTTGCTTTCTGATACCATTTACTGTCATCATCACAAATTCCCACTCTCATTACCGGTCTCTCCCACCTTTATACAAGTTTTTTCAAGGCCGATTTCCTTGACATTTTCTTATAGTATACTCCAAGTAAGTATAGCAAATTCTTACCTATTTATATCCGTCCACGCAAAATCTGTCGCTTTTATGTAATATTTTGTTTAATTTTATACCCTAACCTGGCAGGTATCAATCATTATTATATAAATTCTTTTTTAAACTTGTATTTTATCCATTTTTATATTTCCTTAAGTATATATAGAGAAAGAGACCGGATGAATCGCTCAATCCGGTCTCTTTCATTTTTTTTTCTGCTGAAAATATTCTTTTCCTGTTTGAATATCCCTCATCATCTGAATTTTTAATTCTTCCAGAGAAGAAAACTTTAATTCCGGTCTCAGATAGCGGTAAAATTTCACCTCTGCCTCCTGTCCATACAGGTCTTCATGACAGGAAAACAGGTAGGTTTCCACACCCAGAAAGTTTTCCTTAACCGTAGGCTTATAACCTACATTGGTAATTCCCTGGTAAGTTTTCCCCTGAATGACTGACTCCGTAATGTATACCCCATTAGGAGGCAGTTTTTTTATAGAAGGGGGAATCAGATTTGCCGTAGGAATACCAATGGTCCTTCCCAGCTGTCTTCCATGGACAATCTCTCCTTTTGTAAAGTAGATATACCCCAGAAGACGGTTCACTTCTTCCATATGGCCTTTTTCTAATTCTTCCCGGACATAGGTACTGCTGATATCTCTGTTCCCGTACTTCTCTTTCTCTACAATTTCTGTGTAAAAACCATAGACCTTTCCCAGTTCCTGCAAAAGCTGAGGCGTACCTTTACGCTGATATCCGAAGCGGAAATCTGGTCCTACAGCAAGGTATTCTCCATGAAGCCTGTCCACCAGATATTCTTTTACAAAGGCCTCTGGCTCCATATGCATCAGCTCCTCTGTAAAAGGACACTCCGTAAGAATATCTACTCCCAGACCTTCCGCCAGTTCTCTTCGCTCTTCATAAGTAAGCAGAAATTTGGGAGAGGTGTGAAGCATAAAAGATTTAGGAGCCACATCAAAGGTAAATATCACGGTTCTGCAGTCTCTGCTCTGTCGTTCCTTGATGCAATTTATCAGCTTCTGATGTCCCCGATGAAGTCCGTCAAATTTTCCCAGAGTAATGCCGCTTCTGATTCCCTTCTCCAGATGAGGTACCTGTGTGGTATAAATCATGTTTTCTCCTTTCGGATGTCAGAATCTAAGAAGTCCTGGGGCGAAGAAAAAATTGTTGTGGGACGATACTGGCGTCTTTCTTTCTGCCATTGATAAATTCCTATAAAAATCCCACTGCTGTGATATACCCTGACATTCTCGCCGGGGATCTCCCCCTTCCATGGAAGGGGATTTCCATTTTCCAGCATCTTGTCAAATTTTCTGTCTGCCAGAATCTTCGGATAATCTGAAAACATTTCATCCGGCCCAAGGATATACTTTTCCAGTTCCCCCTGGTTTACCAGTTCTTCTATCTGCGAAAGCTTCAGACTGTTTTCAATGGAAAATCTGTCTACTCTGGTCCGAAGAAGACTCTCCATACAGCCTTTGCATCCCAGTTTTTCTCCGATATCATGACACAGAGTCCTTATGTAGGTTCCCTTGGAACAAGTTACCCTGACAGTGACAAAAGGCAGTTCCATGGAAAGGATCTTTATGTCGTAGAAAGTCACTGGTCTGGGCTTTCTCTCCACTTCTTTTCCCTCTCTGGCCAGTTCATATAACTTCTTTCCCTGAACTTTTAGTGCAGAATACATAGGTGGAACCTGCATCTGTTCTCCCTCAAAGCTCCGGATGCACTCTGCCACTTCCTCAGGAGAAACTTCTACAGGACGTTGGCATTTTACTTGGCCTGAAATGTCCTGGGTATCCGTCTCAATTCCCAGATGGATCACTGCCTCATAAGTCTTTCTTTTATCTGTCAGCATCCCGCAGAGTTTTGTAGCTCTTCCCAGGCAGACAGGGAGGACTCCCTGGGCATCCGGGTCCAGGGTCCCTGTGTGGCCGATTTTCTTCTGCTTCAAAATTCCTCTCAGCTTTGCCACCACGTCATGGGAGGTATATCCCTTTTCCTTATAAACATTTAAAACTCCGTTTATCATGATTTCTGACTTCTCTCTTTAAGCTGTTTTGCAATGGGTCTGGTAAGGTTGTTGATCACATCATATACGGACCCCTGCATAGTACAGCCAGCAGCTTTTACATGGCCGCCGCCGCTGAAATAGGATGCCACAGCATTTACATCAACGTTACCATTTGAGCGAAGACTTACCTTAAATTCCTGCGTCTTTACCTCATAGATAAAAATCGCAACTTCCACGCCTTTGGTCACTCGGAGCTGCTGAACAATTCCGTCCAGATCCTTGGGCTCCACTCCGTAAAACTCCATATCTCTCTTCCTGATATATCCCACGATTACCTTGCCATCCATGATCAGGATGCTTTCCATGAGGCATCTGCCTAAGATTTGATTCTGGACATAACTTTTCTCATAGAAGGATTTATCTATGATCTCAGAAAAGTCAATTCCCATTTCCATCAGTTCCGCAGCAATTCTCATAGTCTGAGGAGAAGTACATGTATACTGGAATACTCCTGTATCATGGGCAATTCCCGTATAAATGGCCTCTGCAGTCTCCTTGGTAATCTTTTCTTTTTCCAGAAGGGTATACAAAAGTTCTGAGGCGGAGCTGATCTCCGGTCTGATCACATTGATATCCCCGAAACCTTTGTTACTTATATGATGGTCGATACAGATAGTCCTGCCTGCACTTTCATATCCGGCAATTGCTACTCCTATACGGTTTTTCTCACTGGTATCCAGGACAAAGAAAACATCGTATTTTTTATTTTCATCATACTCTGTCTTAACCTGGTCCAGACCCTGGATAAAAGAGAATCCTGACTTAGGCTCTTCCAGATATACATCTGTCTCAATTTCCGGATAATTGGTCTTTAAATAAAGATATAAACCCATGCAGGCTCCCACACAGTCTCCGTCAGGACGGACATGCCCTGCGATACCTGCAGTCTTAACACCTTTTAATTCACTGGTTATCTTCTCCATCTCCCTGCACCTCCTGTGCATCTTCTTTTTTGCTCACTTCGTCAATGAGTTTCGACATAGCAACACCATACTCAATGGATTCGTCCAGGATGAAACGAATTTCAGGGGTATTCCGAAGATTTATATTTTTCGCCAGCTGTCTGCGAATATACCCCTCTGCGTTTTTCAGCCCCTGAAGGGTATTCTTTTTTTCTTCTTCATTTCCCAGTACACTGATATAGGCTCTGCATGTCTTCAGATCCGGCGCAACCTCTACAGATGTTACTGAAGTCATTGGATGGATGCGTGGATCTTTGATCCCTCCCCGGATCAGATTGGCCAGCTCATGCTGCACCTCTGCATTGACCCGGGTGTTTTTTATACTGTTTTTTCTCATAACTTCCTTCCCGGTTTCTTCCTACCTTGGCACCTCCACCATGATGTAGGCTTCTACCTGGTCCTCTTCTTTAATATCATTGAAACCTTCAAAGACAAGACCACATTCGTAGCCGGCCTTTACTTCTTTTACATCATCTTTAAACCGCTTCAGAGAAGCCAGTTCTCCTTCGAAAATCTGCTCTCCTTCTCTTGAGATACGTACTTTGCAGTTTCTCTGGAACATACCATCTGTCACATAGGAGCCGGCAATATTTCCTATACCGGAAGCCTTGAAGATCTGACGGATTTCTGCGTGTCCGATAACCTTTTCCTCGAATACCGGATCCAGCATACCTTTCATAGCTGCCTCTACATCCTCGATAGCCTGATAAATAACTCTATACAGACGAAGGTCTACTCCCTCCTGCTCTGCAATAGATTTTGCAGTAGCATCAGGTCTTACATTAAATCCGATAATGATCGCATTAGATGCGCTTGCCAGAGATACATCAGATTCATTGATGGCGCCTACGCCTCCGTGGATCACCTTTACTACCACTTCCTCGTTAGACAGTTTTACCAGGCTCTGTTTCACTGCCTCTACAGAGCCCTGAACATCTGCTTTAACGATAATCGGAAGCTCTTTCAGATTACCAGCCTGGATCTGACTGAACAGATCATCCAGAGACATCTTTGATTTAGTCTCTTCCAGAAGACGGTTTTTATTCTCTGAAACAAAGGTTGCCGCAAAGTTTTTCGCTTCTTTGTCATTTTCAGTTACTACTAAAATCTCACCGGCATTAGGAACATCGTTAAGACCAAGGATTTCCACTGGAGTGGAAGGGCCTGCTTCTTTTACTTTTCTTCCTTTATCGTCAATCATGGCTCTTACTTTTCCTGAGCAAGCGCCTGCTGCAATAAAGTCTCCTACATGAAGGGTACCTTTCTGTACCAGGATTGTAGCCACAGAGCCTTTTCCTTTATCCAGCTTTGCTTCGATCACAAGACCTCTGGCTCTTCTGTTTGGATTTGCTTTCAGCTCGGCAACCTCTGCTGTCAGCAGGATCATTTCCAGAAGGTTATTGATTCCTTCTCCGGTATGAGCAGAAACAGGTACAAAGATGGTGCTACCGCCCCAGTCTTCCGGAATCAGCTCATATTCAGAAAGCTCCTGTTTTACTCTCTCGATATTGGCGCTTGGCTTATCAATCTTATTAATGGCAACGATAATTTCTACTCCTGCAGCCTTTGCATGGTTGATAGCCTCGATAGTCTGAGGCATAACGCCGTCGTCAGCAGCTACTACCAGTACGGCGATATCTGTAGCGTTGGCGCCTCTCATACGCATGGCGGTGAAGGCCTCATGTCCAGGAGTATCCAGGAAAGTAATCTTCTGTCCGTTAATCGTTACCATATAGGCGCCGATATGCTGAGTGATGCCTCCGGCCTCACGGTCTGTTACATGAGTTTTTCTGATACAGTCCAAAAGAGAGGTTTTACCATGGTCTACATGACCCATAACGCAGACTACCGGCGGTCTAGGAACCATGCTGCTCTCATCATCTTCTTCATCTTTCAGCAGTTCTCCGATAACATCTACTTTCTCTTCAGGTTCTGCGATGATATCATATTCCAGAGCAATTTCCTGAGCCTTTTCAAAGTCGATCTCATGATTTACGGTTACCATGATTCCTTCCATGAAAAGTTTTTTTACGATCACAGAAGGCTGCATCTTCATCTTATCTGCCAGTTCCCGGATTGTCATTTTTTCTGGAAGTGTGATTTCTTTTACTTCTTCCTTTTTCTCTTCCTTTGGATGAGAAACCGGCTTCTGAAGCTGAAGAGCCTTGGGAATACGCTGAGTCTGACGGCGTCCGCCCTGATTAGGTCTTCTGCTCTGGTTCTGGTATTCATCTCTTCTGTTATCTTTCTTCTTATTTTCTCTGTTTGCCTTCCGGCTGTCTTTTTCTACAAATTCCAGATTCGGTGTTTCAAATTTATTTCCCTGATCTCTTCTGGAATCTCCTCTTCCCTCATTCTTGCCTCCGAAGCGGCCCTGCTGACGATTCTCGCCGGAGAAACGGGAACGGTTTTCTCCATTGTTAAAACGTCCCTGGGAACGGTCATTTCCGCTGTTTTGACGATTCTGGCGATTGTCGCCACGGCTGTCGTTCCGGTTGTTCTGATGATCCTGTCCGCCGCCAAAACGCCCGCCCTGACGGCCTTCTCCATTATTGTTCCGATTGTTAAAGCGGCCCTGAGAACGATTTTCTCCACCTGCCGGACGGTTCTGACGGTTTTCCCCATTCTGTCCGTTATACCGGTTATTATTGGGGCGGTTGTTTCTGTTTTCCTGTCTTGGACCGCCATTTGCATTTCTGCTGCCCTCTCCCTGACGGTTATCCTGGCGTTTATTCTCTGGTCTCTGTTCCTGTCCAGGTCTTGTATTCTGACGGGGCTTCTGTTTTCTCTCAGGCATATGGCTTGCGTTCTGAGGCCGGAACACCTGGATAAACTTCTTCTTTGGCTTTTCTCCTGCACTGGTGGCTGATACATTCCCCTTCTTAAAATTTGCTCTTACCATCCGCGCGTGGTCATCCTCTACTGTGCTCATATGGCTGGTCAGATCTATATTCTTAGATTTCAGAAAATCCAAAACCTCTTTATTGCTTACATTCAATTCTTTTGCGAGTTCATAAACTCTCACTGTTGACATATATTGCCCTCCTTCTATTGTTCATGTCTTTTCTTTTCAATCTTTTTTATTACGGCCCGGGAAAAGTTTTCGTCGGTCAGCCCAAGGGACGCCCGATATTCCTTTCCTATGGCCCTTCCCAACTCCTCCTTTGATCCGATGATGTAAAACGGCACCTGATAATATGTGCACATATCATGAAATTTTTTTCTTGTATTTTCTGATGCATCCTGGGCAATGATGACCAGGAAAGCCTTCTGAGTTTTTACGGCCTTTTCTGTAGCAAACTCACCGCTTACCACTTTTCCTGCTTTTGCAGCCAGACCTACAAGAGATATTTCTTCAGGTATTCTCAATATCTTCAAACTCCTTTTCAAGATGCTCATAGACCGTCTGGGGAATCTCCATTTTCAGAGAACGCTCCAGGCCTTTGTTCCTGACTGCTTTTTTCAGACATTCTCTGTCAAAACAGAGATAAGCGCCTCTGCCGTTTTTCCGGCCTGTGGCGTCCAGGATCACCTGGCCATCTTCTGTCTTCAGCACTCTGAGCATCTCTTTCTTACTTTTCATTTCACCGCAGCCCACACATTTTCGCATGGGGATTTTCCGCACTGCCGCCATATTTTCCCCCTATTCTTCTGAGGCTTCCTCCTCATAGTCTTCATAGTCCGTATAATTATCAGCTTCCGGAATCTCTGTCTCAATTTCCTGGACTTCCTCATATCCGTTTTCATATTCCTGCTCATAAAACTCGAAATCTCCAGATTCTCTTGCCTGAGTCTCGCTCTTGATATCGATCTTAAATCCAGTAAGTCTGGCAGCCAGTCTTGCGTTCTGTCCCTCTTTTCCAATCGCCAGGGAAAGCTGGAAATCCGGAACAATGACCATAGCATTCTTCTCTTCCGGATCTGCCATAACAGAAATAACCTTTGCAGGACTTAAAGCATTTTCAATCAGAATAGCCGGATTATCGCTCCAGTTGATGATATCAATCTTTTCTCCTCTCAGCTCCTCTACAATAGAGTTAACTCTGGCGCCGTTCATACCTACGCAGGCCCCTACAGGATCTACGTCAGGGTCATTGCTCCAGACAGCGATCTTTGTTCTGGATCCAGCCTCTCTGGCAATGCTCTTAATCTCTACTGTACCGTCTTTTACCTCTGTAACCTCTGCTTCAAAGAGACGTTTCACCAGTTCCGGATGAGTTCTGGACACCAGGATCTTCGGACCCTTTGGTGTATCTTTCACTTCCAGAATGTAAACTTTAATTCTCTCTGTAGGCTTAAATACTTCGGTCTTAACCTGCTCGTTTTCTGTAAGGATTGCATCTGCCTTGCCCAGATTAATGCTGTAATTTCTGCCCATTGTCCGCTGAACGATTCCGGTAACCACATCTTTTTCTTTGGCATAATATTCATTAAAGATAACTTTTCTTTCTTCTTCACGGATTTTCTGCAGGATTACGTTTTTCGCATTCTGTGTAGCAATACGCCCAAATTGTTTTGATTTGATTTCCACATTTACGATATCGCCCAGTTCATACTGAGAATTCATCATCTTAGCATCTGCCAGACTAATCTCTGTCACTGGATCCTGAACCTCTTCTACTACTGTCTTCTCTGCAAACACGCCAAAATCGCAGGTTTCAGGGTTAATATTTACTTTAACATTATCTGCTTTTCCAAAATGATTTTTGCAGGCCTGGATCAAAGACTGCTCAATGGCTTCTAAAAGAGTTTCTTTGCTGATGGATTTTTCCTTTTCCAAAATATCCAATGCTTCTAATAATTCTGTGTTCATTTTACTTCCTCCTAAAATTTAAAAATCAAACGCAAGGCGTATCAGGGCAATGTCTGTCTTTTGAAAAGTCTTTTCTTCTCCTTCACAGTCAATGGTCACACTATTCTCATCATATGCAGTCAAAACGCCGTAAAATTCCTTTTCCCTGTTTATGGGACGGTAAGTTCTGATTTCCACCTCTTCTCCCATGCTGCGTTTAAAATCTTTTTCCTTTTTTAAAGGTCTTCCCAGACCAGGGGAACTTACTTCCATAATATAGGCTTCATCAATAAAGTCCTCCTCATCCAGTTTATCAGAGAATTCTCTGCTCACTGTCTCGCAGTCGTCTACAGTAATTCCTCCCGGTTTGTCAATATATGCCCTAAGATAAAAATTTCCTCCCTCTTTGACATATTCCACATCCACTAATTCAAATCCGTGTCGCTCTACAATAGGGGTTATCAAAGCTTCTGCTTTCTGTTCATAGGTTTCTTTTTTACTCATGTCCTCACCTTCTTTCACAGGATTTCCAAAATCCTCCCGGTATACAAACGATAAGAGTGGACCTCTCGGTCCACTCTTATGCTGAAATAACTATCGTGTTCTTACATAGAATAACACTATTTTCTCTATCTTGCAAGGGGTTTTTCCTGATTTCAGGGGTTTTTAAGGGCTTTCAGCCATTTTTATCAATTCTTCGACGCTGTAAATAGAAGACTCCCTTATCTCACCACCAGAATAATCAAATAGCAATTTTTTCCCAGCAACATCACATAGTCCGGGAAGTTCTGCCAATATCTGTCCTTCTGTATCCAGCAATATCCCAAAAGTACCATTATCCTGATCAGAAAATTGAAGCACCACATAATCTCCTGTCTGAACCGCCTCTGTAAGGCACCCTTCACTTTCTATATCTCTGAGTTTTCTATCTGATCTGGCATCATATATCACAGCACCTCCCTGCTCCAGTGGTTCTATATGAAATTCATCTGTATAAAATTCCTGCTGTATTCCTTCTGCCTCTCCTTCTTCTTCCAGCTGTCCGTCTTCTGCTCTGTATTTCTCCATTGTTCCATCTGAATAGGTAACTTCCAGGTAAGCTTTTCCTTCTACATAAACAAAGTATGCCACTTTAACCTCTTTACTATCTGAAAGCTTTTCTTCGCAGAGCAAATTTCCTGACCGATCATACAGTCGAAAACCCTTGTCCGAAAACAACAGAATCTTTTCTCCTTTACCGCATACCTTGGCAAAATCATGGAGATAATCCGGATCATAGAAAAAGACGGCTGTATCTTTATGCTCTTCATATTTTAAAATACGAATATTTTCAGAATCTCCTCCCCCCGCCAGAACCGTTTCACTGGCTGCTGCCGTCAAATACTCCTGCTTCTGTTTTCTATATTCCGCCATCATAACTCCCTGTTCATTAAAGAACTGAATCTTAGTCTCTGTAGTTATCAGAATATTAGAACCGTTAATTGAGAAATGCTGTATCTTATCCTCAGTCGTTGCAATAGCCTTCTGTTCCCCTGTAGCCGGATCTACCTTTGACAAAATATTATCCATTTGTATATAGATTCCCTTTTCATCAGACTGAACACTTAAAGGAGTTTCGCTGTCAAAACCGCCGGTCTGGCTTTTTGTATCCAGATCGATCACAGCAAACATAGAAGTACTGTCATCTGATGCGGAAAAGGCAAAATGCTTTCCATAAAATCCGCCTTCAAAATGAGTATATCCAGAACCTGTATCCAATACCGTAAGACTCTCTGCTTCATTATTCAGATTAATGATGTGTATGCTTCCATCTGCAAAGCTGACTCCAAGAAGAGAACCGTCTGCATTTAACTCCACAAAATTATCTTTCGCATTAGCAAATTCTGAATTTACTGTAGCACTTTGGTGTTTGCCGGTAAAATCCACAATATAGATTTCTTCGCCATCTGAAGCGTCATATATAGTTGCATAAGTTCCATCTCTATAAATAGCCGCAACTCTGGAGCCGTCCGCTGAGACGCTCACAGAGGTGGCCGGATTTCCTGCCCATAATTCTTTCTTCTCTTTTATATCATATGCACGGATACCGCCGTCTCCTGCATAGATCAGGGTCTCGTTATCCAGATATTTTGCCTCCGATAATTCAGAAACCTCTGCTGGAAAATCTGCAAGAATCTCTCCAGTTTCTGTGTCTAAGATCACAAATTCTTTTCCCGACAGCATCACGGCTGAGCTTCCATCGGGCGCTATCTCCATATAAGAAACTTTCTCCGGCATTTTCACTGCCTTATAAGGCTTAAATCCATCTGACAAGTCATAGATGCCCAGCGCTGCCGTAAGGCTTTTCTGCCCTTCTTCTCCATAACCCGGTGTAAAAATACCATCGGGTTTCGGCAAAGCCTCTGACGCATATGTTACAGCAGCATCAATATCCCCCTCTTCTAATGCATCTTGGGAAAGCTGTGCATATTTTTTGCTCTTCTCCACATTTTGTATCCTGGAATAACCTGTAAAAGCAATGAATACCCCTGCTGCCAAAAGCAGCGGGAATACGATTGCTGCTTTTTTCCGATTTTTCTTCCATTGCAGCAGTCTTATATCGTTTTTTCTCAAAGCCAAAAAATCCGCCTGCATTTCCCGGGCTGTCTGATATCTCAGATCCGGATTCGGTGCCATAGCCTTTGTAATGATCCGAACTACTGCAGGACTGAACTCTTTATCTGAGAGGGGTACCACTTCCTTTGCATTTTTAGCCGGCCTTACACCGCTGAGCAGATGGTATAAAGTAGCACCTACGCTGTAAATATCTGACCGCACATCCACAGAAGCTCTCCGTTTTTCTGAAACAGAAGAAGCTGAATGGGAAGAAAAAGAAGAGAGCATTTCTGTAGGAATATCTCCCTCTGAAGTTTCCTCCTTTTCCATAACTTCTGTTTCTTCGTTATCTTCCTCTAGCATTTCAGATTTTCCACTACCGCTGTGAATGGAATAATCATAGCCATAGTGTTCCGGAGAAGCATAGCCCGGGCTGCAGCCTATCAGATTATCCTCTCCTACAGCAAGGGAAATATTAAAATCTATCAGGCAAATATTTCCTTTTGGAGTAAGCATAAGATTCGACGGTTTTATATCACTGTGGATATAACCTCTTGGTGGCTCTCCATGTATCGGACTGTGGAGATAGGCAAGAGCCTCTAAAAGCTGTATCGCCCAGGCGATCACCTGAGGCTGTGAAAAACGTTCTCCTCTCTTTAACGGTTTATCCAGACTCTCCCCCTCTATATAATCCATGGCCGTATAGGTTATTCCGTTTTCTGTAAAATAATCATATACTCCGGGAATGTATGGATGATGAAGTTCCTTTAAAACATCAACCTCCCTGCACAGCAGCTCCTGCCTGGTAGAGGTTTTTCTTTTATCCGCTTTCAGAACTACCTTTATCCCCAGCCTGAGATGCCTCGCCAGATAGATGTTTCCACCTCCTCCGGAGCCTATTTTCCCTATGATCTCATAAGTTGAACCAATAATCTGTAACATAATAGTTTCCCTCTACCTGCTAGAATTTTTCATATCTTTTTTATGTTTTCAAATATCTCTTCTTTTCCAAACTCTTTGTCCAGCTGTTCTTTCAGCCGGACCAATTTCATCTGGGAAAAAACAAAGTACGCAACAGCCCCTGCTGCTGCACAGATAGTAATACCAATCCCCAGAAAGAAAATAATCTCATTGAACATATTCTCTAACCTCTCTGTCCTGTCAGGAAAGAGTCCTTAACAGGATAACCGAAATATTATCCTTTTCTCCCCGTTCCATAAGTTTTTCTGTTATCTCTTTTCCCTTTTCTGACATCTGCTCTTCTGTGTTCAGCTTTTCAGGAGAAAATTCTTCCAAAAGTTCCTCCTCACTGATCTTATGACGGAATCCATCACTGCACAAAAGATATACCGAATCTTTTTTAATGGATCCACTGTGATACACAGGCCGTATCTTTTCTGATGCGCCAAGTCCCTGAATAAGAATGGAAGAAGATCTTTTACTTCTGTATTTTTCTGTCCCATAACTGCCGCCCATAGATTCCAAACTAGCAAGAGTCTGATCTGCAGTCAGACAAGAAATCTCTTCTTTCAGTTCATAAAGTCTGCAGTCGCCTATATGGGTAATGTAATACTGTTCCTGCATCAAAAGAAAAGCTGTGACAGTCGTCCCTATTTTTATCCCATTCTCTTTTCCATACTGCTGAATCTGCCGATGTGCATTCTGAAGCAGATTTTCCCAGGATTCATAGAGATTGTCTTCAAATTCTTCCTCTTCCTGTTCTTTTATTTGGCTGAATACCTCCTCAAACCATAAGGTAAAATGTCTGACTACTTTTTGACTGGCCAATTCCCCTTTCTCCAGTCCTCCCATTCCGTCGCAGACAACCGCTAATACCGCTTCTCCTTTTTCATATTCTCCTTTCAGTACCAGAAGAGAATCCTGGTTCACAGATTTCCTTCGCCCTTTATCTGTATGGCTAGCTGTTAAATATCTCATCCTTTCTCTCCTCTACTGAATGATACGAAATTCCAGTTCTTCATCAGCCAGCTGTATCTTATCTCCCGGAGAAAGTATCCTTAGATCATCGCCCGGGTTCAACTGTTCTCCGTTTATATAAGTTTTATTCTTAGAATCATTATCCGCAATTCCCACCTGTCCCTTTCTCACATACAGAATTGCATGGATCCGCCCGATTCCCCGGTTCCCTGAGATACAGATTTCGGAGATAGCAGGGTTTCTTCCAATCCTGACCATATCTCCCTGTATTTCAAATACTTCCTGGGTGCTAAGACGATATAAAACCATCTTAGGCTGAGGTCCATTTTGGGCTTTATCCAGAAACAGCGTTTCCTCAGAGGTATCGTCCATAAATTCTGTAGGACCGAAGTCCTGTACTTCTGCATCTTTCAGTTCCATATGTACTCTCTGGGCCGGGATTGGTGTTTCCTGGGGTTTATATATCTCTCCCGGGCTTTCTTGCTTCCAGTTCTGGACTTCACTTCCCGGAATGTTCAGCCCAGCAAAAGGAAATCCTTTCTCTGTATCTGTCTCTTTTTCCTCGTCTTTTTTGGATTTTTTCCAGAAAAATCCCTTCTTTTCCGGCTTCTGTTTTTCTGGTTTTTCTTCCTTTTTCCAAAAAAATCCTTTTTTCTTTTTTTCTGTTTCTACTGCTGGTTCTTCCTTTTTCATATCAGATTCCGGAAAAGGGACTTTTTTATCCCTTTCCTTTTCCAGATACGGGTATATCTGGGCCGGCTCATCCTCCATGGGCTGCAAAGGGGAAGGGATCTGCTGCCGGATTTCCTCCTTTTTTTCCCGAGGCTTTATATTCGGTTTCTTTTCCTTAAACCGCAGGAGCTGTTCTTGAAGCCAGAAAAGAGAAGTCCCCTCTTTTCCACTGAAGAGATTGATAAGTCCTGCCACATAGCTACAGTCCTCAGACTGATCGTAGTGCACCTCCAGCAGCAATTTTTTCAAAAAACTTTCCGGCTTCATTTCCTCTCGCACGAAAGGAAGGATAACCATGAACACTTTTGCCGTGTCTGGCTGGATATAGATATATTCCTCCTCCAGCACATAGGAAGACAGATCCAGAAAGTAGTCCTCTGCTTCAAGAAAAGCCTCTATGATCCCCTCCATTACATTCAGCAGTTTTGTTTTTCCTACAACACCGGAAAAATAGTCTTTCAGACTTTCTAGTCCTGTCACGTTATATTTTAAAGTCAGTGCACCATCTATCTGAATACTTTCAAAAGAAAGAAGACTCCCTATCTGGTTATTGGACATCATCTCCATTGTAACCGGATCTATTTTTTCCTCTGGTTTTTTATTGTATATCAAGTATTTTTTTCCTTCCTGCTCTTCATAATTAAATGTTCCCATTAAACTTACCCTCCCTGTGGTTTATTGAAATAAATTCAACTGCAGGAGCTTCCACACGTTCTCTCCCTGCTGTTCTATCATGACTGCAGCTGTTCCTTCTTCCGATATATGCGTGGCCTCTAAAAATTCCGGCTGAATGACCATCGTACCTTCCTCATTAATGTACCCCCATTTCCCGCCAGAAGACACCGGTGCAAATCCATTCCGAAAAGATTCTGCATTTTCATAAGTATAATCGATAACCAGTTCTCCGTCACTGTCTGCAAATCCCCATTTCCCGTCTTTGCAGACAGCCGCATAGCCTTCCTCCGTAAATGCCCGGGCATCATCAAAGGTCAGTTCTCCAATCTGCTCTCCTTTTGTGTTGATCATCTGATAGCCGTCACCTGTTTTCACAAAGATACGTTTCTGGGCAGAACAGAAGCCAAAAGCATCGGTTATCACATCTTCGTAACGTTCTTCACCCTTGGCTTTTCCTTTTTTATTCACCAGAGACCATTCCCCATCTTTCTGTCCGGCTCCGGTCCCTTCTTTTAGTCCGGTCAGTTCCTCCCACTGGAACTTTCCTGCCGGTTCCATATTTTCGTCCAGATAACCATATTTTCCATCTTTTTCTGCCGCCGTTCCGTCTTCAGTATACATTCCCAGTTTTCCATACTCACTGTCCGGGGCTTTCCGGATCTGGTCATCTTCGTCAATATATATCCATCTGTTATCCTCTGTCCTGGCAAGGGCAAACCCTTCTTCTGAAAAAGGATACAATTCCTTATATTCGCAGGGAATAACTTCGCTGCCTGTGGCATCTGTCAGGCCGTACAGACCGTCATCGGAAACCACCATGGAGTTGTTTACGATCTCGCCCATAGTCTCATAGCGGCAATACAACTCTGTATAGCTTCCCTCCAGCTGTGTAAACCATTCCTGGGCATTCTTATTATCCGGATACTCTTCCAGGAAATCCTTCAGATATTTCACCGCCTCTTCCTCATCTCCATTTTCCGTATAATAATCCATCAGAGAATCCATGGCATGTGTATTGTCCTGATACTTTTCTGCCGTATCTTCACAGATAGAAATAAACTCCCGGCTGTCACCGCTTTTCAGATAAGCTTCCGCCATTTTCATATACAATTCTTCACTATCCGGCTCATATTCCAAAGCACTCTCATACTCTGTCACTGCATCTACATAGATCCCCTTTTCTTCCAGTTCTGCAGCCTTTTCCATGTGTTCTTTTGCCTTTATCGGATCATTTACCATATCTGACCCGGCAGAGAACCAGGCCAGCCCCAGCAAAACTACAAAAAGTAAAATTACATACTTCTTCATTCTCTTTCCCTCACATACCCATTGCCAGCGTCAGGATCGTTCCGATCAGCACAAAAGGAGCAAAGGGTATTTCTTCCTTTAACTTAATCTTTTTGAGAAGCAGCATCACAATGCTATAAACTGCAGAAACCATAACCGTCAGAAACACTAGAGGCATAATGACTCCCACTCCAGTATAACAGCCGACCACTCCAAAAAGTTTCACATCTCCCATTCCTACGCCCCCTCTAGAAATAAAATGGGCCAACAGGAACAAGCCCCCTCCCAATAACATTCCTAGTGTGGAGGAAATAAGAAGAGACAATCCCATACCCGGGAATACCAGCCATTCCAGAAGAAGCAGGAAGATCCGTCCTACTAAAAGGAATAGAAGCAACCGATTAGGGATTTTCTTTTTGTGCTGATCGATCCAGGCGATCAGGAACAACACACCTATCAGCAAAAGATACCGGATAGTCTTCAATATGCTGTAAGAAAAAATAGTAAATTCCGCTGCCAAAGTAATCTCTACCACCAAAGCTGCAAAGATAAAAAGCCTAAACTTTTTATCTTTCATCTGGTCACGAAACCAGCAGACCGCTGTTCCCATATCTTAGTTCTCCTTTCCTACCATATCAGCGTGGAAGCACATTGGTAAAATTCATACTGTCCGAAGTCAAAATCCGGAAAAAGCATATTCTTCATCTTATAAGTCACCACAATTTTCACATTGCCCTTTTCACCGGCATCATTGGATATCCATTTAGATTCTGAAAAATCCAAACCAGACATTCCTCCCACAATTCCCAGATTTTCCAGAAATTCATCGGGGTCATCGGTAAGATTTTCAATAGATTTCTCGATACTGTCTTTAGCCAATTTACCTATGGCTCCGGAGGTAACTTCTTGGGCAACCCCAGATTTCACTACGCTAAAAGCCCCTTCCGCCAGAGCCTCCGGATCTCCTGCTGCTTCCGCCAATCCACTTATGGAAGACATTGCCTTTTCCATAGAATTTGTAAATTCCTGGCTTTTTCCATTGCTATCCTGCATTCTCTGGGCGATTTCCGCCTTGGTCAGCACATAGCTGTATGTAGAAACCTGCTTGGCGGTCTGGGTAATGGCATGATGGATCAGCATCTCTGCCTGAACAAAGCGGGCTGCATTAATAATAGTACAAAATGCCATGATAAAGGGAATCAGAAATACCAAAGCCTCTACAGTAAGGGAACCTTTTTCACTTTTCTGTCTTTTTTTCTCCATTCTCATTTTCCTCTCCAAAAGTTCTGCTGCCCAGCTTCCTGAAGCAGACACCAAACTCCTCTCACCTGCAGATTTGCCTGTCAGTATCCTAAGATACTCTGATAAGTAATGGTATAAGAGTCCTCCGGAAATCCCCAGCTTCCATTTCCGCCCCAGTCGGAGATTTTCCGCATAAATGTGGTCCTGGTGCTCACCTCTGCCTTCACAGCCAGCATGGTATAGCTGTTTCGCAGATCAATCTCCGGTTCATTGACCTGGATACAGTCGGCGATCCTGGCAAGGATCCCTACCTCATTTCCAGCCATAGAAACATTTAAAAATACCCGGAGATACTCTGAATAATCAAAAGTTACACCATCTCTATTATTTCCGCCTTTTAATGACCACGTACTTGAATCTTTCAAAATCGTCACTCCATACCCCTGTTTCAGCCACTTCATATCGCTGGCTGTTTCCGCTCCTGCATAAGCAAGTTTTACTACAACCTTCACTAACGGAACCAGATAGGGAGCATATGTTCCTACCGCTGCAGAAATAAATATAGCCTCACTCTCAATCTGATGGTCAGTAAATGCGTAAAAAGAATTAAACAGCAGACGTATCCCAAAGATCAACATCATGGTATTTCTTACATTTGTCTGTGAATCATCGTTTCCCCACAAGATATACTCACATTCTCCCCGATATCCCGGCCTGTCCTGAAGGCTGTATCCGCTAAGGCTAATAATATCTTCTGCCGGACGGGTATGCCCGTCTTCCACATCTATCGTATAATAAGAAAACATCTGCATAGCATATTCGACCACATAAAGATTCTCCAGCGCCTTTGCTATAATGCCGTCAATCCCGGTAAGGAACGAGTTTGCCGCCTGAATAGATTCCTGAAATTTGGATACAATATTCCTGCGCTGGTCAGCATCCTCCATATTGCTTCCGCCGTTTATATCCCCCACCTTATCGTCTGCATTTGGCGCATCATCGCCTGTCAAAGAAGAAATCAGTTCTCCCGCCTCTCCCCAGTTGTAAGTAGGATATCCATCCTCTTTCATAGCTTCTTCTCCTGCCGCAGCACCTTGACTCAACTTGTTATTCACATCATTTGTTTCATTTTCTAATCCGTCACTTTTATTTCCGGCGCAATATTGCTGCAAACTATTATAAAAAGCATCATTTTTAATGCTTTGCTTAACATAATTTAAAGAAAGGGCCGTATGCTCATATTCCTCATTATAGCTTATCCATGCGGGTTCTATCTCAGGCCAGGTAGTCTCTGATCCATCCAACGCATTTCTTGCTGCATTTTCATAGGTTACTTTTTGATTCTCAGCCGGCTCTGTTGCGATAATTTGATTACGAAACTTTTCTTTTTTCAGTATATCTGCAACTTCTTTAAAGTAATTATGATTCATCTTTACAGCGTTGAGCAGTTCCTCTAATTGTTGTACATCCGCTGCCCCATCCGTAGAGAAAAAGCCTCGGTAATCTTCTATCTGCCGGTCCATATCTCCTGATTTTCCCGTTGTTTTAAGGTCATTATTTTTTTGATCCCATACATTGAATTTATCTGAGGCTGTTTTTAGTAAATCTTTTACATCTTCCAACTCTTTTTCTGCTTTTTTTGCAGCCTCTACTGCAGCTCCCGCAAGGCTATTATAACTATTTAAATTAGCTGCATGAGTATCTACTGCTTGGCCGGCTTCGTCACGAAGATTCTTTATAAAATCATCAATATTCCTGGCCTGGGTATTATAATCTGATTCTATTTGCTGCAGATCATTCCTTGCCTGATCTGGCTGAGGTGCTTCCTGTACTTGCTGTTCCCCCTCTGCTCCTTCTCCATTTTCTGCTTCATCCGCATTTTCTGCCGCTTCCTGTTCTGCTTTTTCTGCATCATATTGCGTCAGAAGCTTTCCGATTCCGCCTAAGTTATTTACTGTATTCATATAGAACTTACACACCATATAGGCGTCAAAAGTTCTTCCCTTCTTTTCATTTTCTGACAGACCAGACAGATCCAGTTTTCCTGCTTCAATACAAGCTTCCGCCATAGCTTTCAGATCCGTACTCTCTCCGCTGCCGTTATAATTCTCCAAAGCCTCGGCCATCAGAAAATTTCTGGAAACAATTTCTGTAAAATCCTTCTGGGTATTTTCCAGTTCCTGCCGGATCCTATCGTCAGACGGATAATTTTCAATTATCTGGTTCAACGCATCAAGAGCATCTTTAGCGTCTTTAAATGCATCCTGACAGTCCTGCATAGCTATGCTGAAATCCATCTCTGCGTTCATTGCCTCTACCATTTTCTGAGTGTCCCGCAGCTGCTGAAACTTCTCTACTACCAGTTCTGTCAGACAGACCGGTGCCCGATATTTCATATATTCAATAATCTGCTGTTTCTCCACATCTGTCCGGTAGATCTCCGATCCTATCACATTAATCGCGTCAAAGTTCTTCTTCATAAGGTCCAGTATCTTCTGATAGTCGCTCTCAGAAGGAAGGGCGTTTAAAGACTGTTCAAAATATGATTCCAGATCCGACTTCATCTCTGCAGGAGACTGATCCATGACCAGCAGGCCATATTCATCATGAAGGATTTCATTATACTGGGCCAGTCCGGCATTCATCGCCATTTCTCCGGCGTCTGAGATTACCACCTTTGACAGATAGATCCTGGAAGCGTCTACCGTCATTCCCCCTACCAGGATCGTAGGCAGAAGGATCAAACAGAGGAATACTGAAATGGTTCCTTTACTCTTGTTAAAAAACCGAAACATTTTCTTCTCCTTTATCAGAGTATATAATTCAAAACCTCATTTGTTTTCTCCAGGAACGCATCATAGCTCTCTGAAAGTCCCAGCTTTTCCATAATATAGTCCACCAGATCTGTGGCAAGGTCCACATTCCGTACAAACTCGCTGGGGTTCACAGAATAGCTGTAGGCTGCCGTTCGGATCGCCGGGCTTCCTTCAAAACCAAGATAGGCCAGTACCCCCGGTACTGGTATGGAGTGGGTAATGGTTACCTCTACCTCAGTCCCCCAAAATCCCGTATCGATCTCCACCTCCGGTTCGCTGACGCTTCCCAGGGCAATGAGAGTAGACTGCCTGGCCGCATCTGCAAATTTCGTCATATACTTTCCGCTGTTTTCCTCGGTAATCCCCGCAATATCCAAGATCGTTTTCATCTCCCGGTACATATCTGTGGTTTTTCTGGAATAAGCCTTATAATACTCCTGAACATTATCAGAAGAAGGCATTCCCTCCCCCCAGTCAAAGTCAATCTCATTGTCTGCACCCATATTAAATTCTTCGTATCCCAGATAGGCCTCTTCCCTGGCCGCTACAGCCGCCACTCTCTGGGATTCATACATCATCATATATTCCTGCATATTAAATAATGCCAGATATAATAAAGCCATCACGGTGCAAAGGACAAGCGGCATATAGATAGTTGCCTCCACCATGATGGCCCCGTTTTCATTTTTTTTATGTTTCATATTTTCTCAATTTACCTTCAAAAAGGGGCAGTAAATATTCTCTTTATCCGCTGCCCCGCTTATCCTATACTAGACTTATTCTTGTTCAATAAACTCTGTGAAATTATCCATAACAGTACGAACCGCACCCATTAAACTCTCTCTGAATATTCCAGCCACGAGAATAATAATTGCAATCAAAACTATAACTGCCACCATATTGGAGTCTCCTTTTTCATCATTCATAAAATTTTGCACCCCAAAATATGCCTTCCACAATAACTCTTCCATTTTACTTTTCATAATTTTAATCTCCTTTTTCTAATAGTTTTATTTAAGTGAATGGTTTCCCAATTACTTACATAGATAAAAATACCGGCACCATGATCATGATCAGGATTCCGATAAAGATCATAGCTGTAGGAACCAGAAGCTTGGAATTGGCCGCCTCTCCTTTTCGTTTTACCAGATGTTTCTTTTCTTCCCACATCTCATCAGACATTTCTTTCAGGAAATAGGAAATCTCCGCATTTCCCTTCTGCATATTCTGGATCACCGTGGATGTGAATCTGCGGATCTGTTTGATGGCGCACCGGTCTGCAAAATGACGGTAGGCGTCTATCTCTGCCACTCCGTTTTTCATCTCCTGAACCGTGGCCTGCATTTCTGTATAGATCACTCTCTCTCCCCCAAAAGCCACCTTTTCCCAAGCTTCCCGCAGGATCATACCAGAGTTTACCAGCAGGGTCAGTTTTGACAGCACCTGGGGAATATCTGCCAAGATCTCATCCCTTCGTGCTGAAAGTTTATCATTTAGAAGCTCCTCTATGTACCACATGGCCAGACCTGCCAGCAACACTCCCATGACAACCGCCATAGGCTCATTAGCCATAGCCCCAAGCACTGCAAAAAATACCAGCACAGTAAAGCCATATGTCCATTTTTCCCCATTGATCACATAGAAATAATATTCTGCATACCGCTTTCCCTGAACCTCTGCGATCTCTTTTACCCTTTTTCGTCCCTGTTTGCTCCTGCTGTCAATCTTCAGGAATTTCATCAGGGCAAATCCCACGCAGAACAATTCGGGATACTTAAATTGCTCCGAATCTATGGTTTTAATCATTGACTCGTAAATTTTCTCATATTTCTTTGCCAGCACGATCCATGCAAGTACCAGAACCGTAGCTAAAATCAAAAGAAAAAGTCGCTGTGTATCCATATCCTACCACCTATATCTTAATATCGATTATCTTTTTGCCGATCACATAGGCAAGCCCGAAAATGCCGATGCAGACCACTTTCACAAGGACTGTCAGCGGAGTATTGGAGCCTGCCATACTGGTTCCCAGCCCTTTCAGCATGACCACGATCACTATCGGCATGACCATCATAATATACAACTCGTTTTTAGAGCCGGAAAGCATAGTTTCAATCTCCATCTCCATCTCAATCTTGTCATTGATGATCTCTCTGGTATCGGATACGATCCGCTTCAGGTCACTTCCCTGGCGGTTGCAGACCTCAAACACATTTGCAAAGCTCATTGCATCATCCAGGCCACTGCGCCTGGCAAAATCCAGCAGCAGTTCCTCTATATTGATATTGTTTTTCAGTCCTGTGCATATAATCTGGACCTCCCGGACAATATCTGCATCTTCACCATAGATGGAGATCATATCTCCAACTGCATCTTTGAAAGCCTCTACAGTATTCTCTCCGGCAGAATAAGAGGAAGTAAGAGATTCCAGCAGATCCTTAAACTGGGTCCGCAGTTCATTTAACTGCTTCTTTTGCTTATGCTCCCGATAATATTTTGGAAGAACAGCAGCACATACAATCCCCCCTGCCAGAGCCACTGCCGGAGTATTAAAAAATGCCAGCAAGACAACAAATCCCGCCACAAATCCCAATATCCATGCCAGTAGATAATCCAGCCGAGTCATGTGATATACATGATAATCTTTCCCTATACCAAGAAGGCCCCGAAGCTCTATATATTCTTCTTTTTTCTGTTTTTTCTGAAACATACTAAATAACCTCTTTAATGCCCGATAATCTCAACTTGTGATCATTAATCAAGGGATTTTCCGTCCGTGTCAGTTTTCCGGACACCTTTTCTAAAGTAGACTTTTCATCCTCCTGAAAAATGTAAAGAGGATTAATCTGTATTTTTCCATCTTTATATCCGGTAATTTCACTGATTTCCATAGTTCTTCTTGTTTTGTCCCGAAGTCTGGATAAATGAATGATAATATCCACTGCGGAAGCAATCTGCTGTCGAATAGCCTCCAAGGGCAGCCCTTCCGCTCCCTGAAGTACCATGGTCTCCAGACGACTGAGCATATCTCTGGTACTGTTGGCATGGCCGGTACTCAGAGAACCATCATGTCCCGTATTCATGGCCTGAAGCATGTCCAAAGCTTCTCCGCCTCTGACCTCACCTACAATGATCCGCTCTGGGCGCATACGTAAGGAAGCCCTAATCAAATCCCGAATTGTCACTGCGCCACTGCCTGATGCATTGGCATTTCTTGTCTCCATTCTGACTAAGTTATCAATCCCCTCTATCTGGAGTTCAGCAGAATCTTCTATAGTGATCACACGTTCATCATGAGGGATATAACTGGACATGGCATTGAGAAAGGTGGTCTTTCCCGAACCAGTTCCTCCTGAAATAAAAATATTATATTTTGCCCGAACCAAAAGTTCCAGCACATGAGCCACCTCTGGCGTGATGGAACCAAACTTCAGAAGCTGTTCAATAGTCATGGGCGTCTTGGAAAACTTTCGGATCGTCACCGTAGCCCCGTTCAGGGATATTGGCGGCAATACCACATTTACACGTGAGCCGTCTGGCAGTCTGGTATCCACGATAGGATTGGCCTGATTTACTTCTCTTCCTGCCTGTCCTACAATCTTCTGAATAATATCTTCCAACTGTTTCTCATCGTCAAAACTCTGTTCCAGCTTATACAGAGCGCCTGCTTTTTCAATAAAGACTTCCTTCGGCCCGTTGATCATGACCTCCGTGATCTGCTCGTCTTTTATGATAGAGTCCAAAAGCCCCAGGCCGCGGATAGAGCTGAAAACCCTTTCTGTAATATCTACCCGTTCTTCAATCGTCAGATATTCATCCCGGACTTCTTCTACGATCATCTGTTCAATAGCGTCTTCTAGAGCGTTATTATCCATCTGGTTCAAATTATACCGGTCAAAGATCCGTTTTTTCAGTTTTTTGGCAATCTGTACTTTCTTATCCTCAGTCATGACAACCTCCTGCTCATAGTAAGCTGATGGTATCAAGCTCCTTGATCTTTTCAATCAAAGCTCTTCCCGTAAGTCCTTCGATACGATGTATCCCTCCTGCTACCGGAACGGCTGTCTTGCCTATCTGTTCGCTGCTTTTCGAACTGTAGCGGTTATACAGCAGGCTCATTTTGCTCAGTATCTTTGTGTCTGTCCTACTCTCCAACACACGAGCCACCTCACAGAATCTTTCAAACTTTTGGTTGCCGGAAGGGGTTCCATCAGATACATATATCACCTTATCTGCAAAATCCTCTATAATCTGCATCATTCTGTGGGAAACGTCTTCCGCATAATCAATTACAATCTCTTCATACTTCTTCACCTGAGCGATTCCGCAGATCAGTTCTTCCACCTCCTGGTCTTCCAGTTCAAACATATCATAAGCATTCTTACAGTCCTTAAGAAAATCCACACCAGAAGAATCTGTCTGGATTGTGCTTTCTAGTTTCAGGAGCAAATTGCTTTTTTTGCTTTTCAAAGAATAGATGATGTCTGAAAAACTTAAATTCCCTTCTCCGGAAAAATAAATTTCTGAGCTTCCAAATTTTTCCAGGTTCAGGAAAAAAACTTTTTTCTTTTCTTCTGCACATCTAATAGCATAGGCTGCTGCTGCTGTAGACACGCCGCTACCTCCCTGGGCAGAAGTGAACAGGACAACTTTAGCCGCCAGATCATTTTTCTTTAAGCTGACTCTTCCTGCTCTTTCCGCATAAAGACTAATCATCTGCTTATAGACTGTCTCCGCTTTCTGATATTTCCCGATAGCTGGAATCCCGTTTATTTCTTCTGCAGCAGCATTTTTACTTAAATATCCTACGGTCAGACCCTGGGGAATCCTGCTTGCGTCAAGCTTTATATCCTGATCGACCAGCAACAGTTCCACCGATGTCTCCTTCATTCCCTCATACAGCAACTCCTCATTGGAAAATAAGGATAACGCTACTCTTTCTCCATATTTTCTCTGGAAAGCTTTTGCCAGCCTTCTCATATATTCTGCATCTTTATCAAAAACCGCTACCTTTATTTTCATATTTTCTCCCCTCTTGTCTACTAACCATTTACTTAATATTATACTGTACTTTCTTGGATTCCTAAAGTCTCTGCGCCTTCATTCACCCTACAATTTATTACAAAAAAAAGACCATTTTTACAATGGTCTTTTTTTAGCATTTTTTCACGTTATTTTCAAGAAGCTATTCAATATCTTTTACTGCCACAAAATAATGATCAGGCAGTCGCTCCCTCCATAATAGGTCTGCCAGGAAAAAGACTGCCCTGGAGCCACTGCAGTGCTGTTCTGCACCGCCTCTTGGATGAGGCTTCCCTGGACCAGCTCCTGAACAGCCAGGTCATAGCTGTCCTGACTGGCAAACCGCAGTTCTGTCATCTCAGCTCCCTGAGCCAGATCGTTTTGTATCACCTGATAAATCTGGTTCCAGTCATAGGTCTCATACCAGCGTCCCTTATTTTTGTAATAATTATAACTGTCATCCTGGCAGGGAGGCAGAGGAATGGTATCATCCGGCGTATGAGTGGGAGCTATGGTATCCCAGTTGCAGCACAGATAGCTGTATGAAATATAAGCATCATTCTCTACAGGATTCAGATATCCCGGGTTGCCCCAGGTCACGTCCATATAATAATACTGCTCCCCTATCCTGACCAGATTCCAGGCATGGCTGGAAGGCCTATCTCCCGTTACCGTGCCTGTGACCAGTGTACAAAAGATCCCCATTCTGTTCAGCAGATACTGGGCAGCTTTGGAATACCCCATGCACACTGTCTTCCCTTCCAGAAAAACACTGCGTATATTCTGATTCTGAGGACTGTTTTCCTCATAAGCCACCTGATCGATAAGGGTTTCATATACATATTTAATCTTATCATAAGTATCACCTTGAGGAGCCGCTGCGATCCACTGATCTGCCTTTGCCTCTATCTGCTCCCGCAGAGAGCTGGCCTCCTGGCTGTCCACCTGGTATTCCGGCTGTACCTCCATGTTCTGAACACCCCCTCCGGGAAGTTCCTGGTAAGTATAGCTGCTGGTGCCGTCAGTCCAGAAATATTCCGGGTGGTCTGCCATTAATACCCTCATCACTTTTTCCAGTTGTTCCTGGGAAATAGAGTCCACCGGAATCTTCTCCTGAAAATTCTCGATTCCTGCTGCAAGCTGACGGTATACTGTCTGTTCCTCTCCATTCAGAGTACTGTATCCATAATAATAGGCTGACTGTTCCTCTGTGATCTCACGTTCTGGAATTTCTGCTGTTTCTTCTTCCTCTGGTTCTTCCTGAGAGCTCAGTGTGTTTTGGACGGTTTCCCGGAAAAGATCCACCGATTCTTCCAATTCCTGAGAACTGCATCCCCATAGGCTGGTAAATATAGCTGTACTCAGCACACAAGCTAATATTTTTTTCTTAATCTTCAACACCTCTTCCGCCTTTAGATTCTTACCTTGGTTCCCTTGGTATCCCTTTTTGCCAGCTTCAGTTTATTCAGTGTTATCTGCTTTTCTCTATAGGTAATCGTATGTTCAATCCTGTTTTCCAGCATATAGGCATGTTCTACCAGATCTTTTTCTCCCATTCGGATTCCCCGGACGCCCATGGCATTTTTCTTCTGCACCGGTATTTCCTCTTTCAGGAATTTCAGGAAATAGCCCTCTCTGGTCTGAAGTACCAGATGTTCCATAGCTCCGGCTGGCTGTACCATAACGACTCTGTCCTCTTCTCCCAGTTTGGTAGCTCCTATGGTTCTCTTAGAGACAGCAAATTCACTGCCCTCCACCTGTTTCACCATGCCTTTTTGGGTAACAAAGCATAGCATTTCTTCCTTTACCTGGGACAGAGAGACCACTAAAACGATCTGCTCTGTCTTGCTGTCATAGTTGCTCACATTGTCAACAGGCGTTCCCTTATCCCGAAATTTCCCATAGGGCAGGTCCATAACCTTTACCAGATGCATCCTTCCTGCGTCTGTGAACACACAGATCTTATCTGTATTCATACAGGTAAATACATATTTATTCTCTGCATCTGCCGTCTCTTTATTCCTCTCATAAACCGAGGTGTCCACAGTCTTGGCGTAGCCGAACCGGTCCATGAGAAAGACTACCGGAGCTTCTTCAATTTTCTTTTCCTCATAGACAACTTCTTCTGCATTTTCCACGGCGGTCTTTCTGGGTGCCGCATATTCCTTTTTGATTTTTTTCAGATCATCCATGATCACTGAAGCCATAGAATCATAATTATTCAAAATATCCTCATAAGCAGCGATTTTCTTCAGGGTTTCTTCATGCTCTGCCATAAGGGTTTCTATTTCCAGGCCGATGAGCTTATACAGACGCATATCCAGGATTGCTCCAGCCTGACGCTCTGTAAAACGAAGTTTTGCCGCCTGTCTCATACTGGTCTTTGTTTTGAATTTAATTCCTTCTGTAACTCCATTTACCAGGCAGTTTTTCACCTGTTCCCGGCTCTTGCTGCCTCTGAGGATTTCAATGATCAGGTCGATAACATCGCAGGCCTGGATCAGACCTTCCTGGATCTCCTGATTTTCTTTCTCCTTTTTCAGCAGGCTGGTATACTTCCTGGTAGCCACTTCAAACTGGAAGTCCACATGATGCTCAATGATCTGCCGAAGCCCCAGGGTTTCCGGCCTCTGCTCTGCCACTGCCAGCATATTCACTCCGAAAGTGTCTTCCAGACGGGTCTTTTTATAAAGCATGTTCTTCAGGTTTTCCACATCTGCGCCTTTTTTCAGTTCCAGGACAATGCGTATCCCTTCTTTGGAAGACTGGTTGGAAATATCTACAATATCTGTAGTCTTCTTCGTCTCCACCAGAGCCGCCACATCATTCAGGAATTTTCCTATATTGGCGCCGATCATCGTATAAGGGATTTCTGAGATTACCAGAAGCGTCTTCCCGTTTTTTCCTTTTTCCGTCTCTACTTTTCCCCGGATTTTAATCTTGCCGGTTCCCGACTCATAAATAGCAGGAAGGTTATCTTTATTTACGATAATCCCTCCAGTGGGGAAATCAGGGCCTTTTATATATTTCATCAGTTCTTTTGTAGTGATCTGATTATTTTTCATATAGGCAATAACACCGTCAATCACCTCTCCCAGGTTGTGAGGAGGAATACTGGTTGCCATACCCACGGCAATTCCATCGGCGCCGTTTACAAGAATGTTTGGGATCCGCACCGGCAGCACTTCCGGTTCCTTCTCCGTCTCATCGAAATTAGGGACAAAGTCCACCACATTCTTGTCCATGTCTTTTAAATATACTTCCTGGGTGATCTTCTGGAGACGGGCCTCTGTATAACGCATAGCCGCCGCCCCATCTCCCTCAATGGAGCCAAAGTTTCCATGACCGTCCACCAGAGGCAATCCCTTTTTAAAATCCTGGGCCATGACTACCAGGGCCTCATAAATGGAACTATCACCATGAGGATGGTATTTACCCATAGTATCTCCTACAATACGGGCACATTTTCTATAGGGCCTGTCATAGCGGATCCCCAATTCATACATATCGTACAGAGTTCTTCTCTGCACCGGTTTCAGTCCGTCTCTCACATCAGGAAGAGCACGGGCAATAATAACACTCATTGCATAATCAATATAAGACTTCTGCATGATCTCCGAATATTCTGTCCGGATAATATTTTCATGAATACCTGCCGCCATACTCTACCTCCTAAACATCTAATTCTGCATCTCTAGCGTGTTCATAGATAAATGCCTTTCTGGGCGGTACCTCTGTTCCCATAAGCACTTCTGTTACCTCTGAAGCCATACGGGCATCCTCAATTTCCACCAGGCGCAGCCTGCGGGTCACAGGATTTAAAGTAGTTTCCCATAGCTGCTGGGCGTCCATTTCTCCCAGACCTTTGTATCTCTGGAGTGTAAAAGGGCCTTTATGGGTCTTTCTGTACCGCTCCAGGGCTTTGTCGTCATAAAGATACTCCTCTTCTCCTTTAGAAGGCATGGCTTTATACAAAGGCGGCATGGCAATATATACATGTCCTTCATAGATAAGCTCCGGCATAAAACGATAAAAAAGGGTCAGCAGAAGTGTAGAGATATGGGCACCGTCTACATCCGCATCTGCCATAATGATGATCTTATCATAGCGGAGTTTGGTAATGTCAAAATCATTTCCATAGCCTTCAGAGAATCCACAGCCAAACGCATTGATCATAGTCTTAATTTCTGCATTGGCAAGCACTTTATCAATAGTTGCCTTTTCCACGTTCAGGATTTTTCCCCTGATAGGAAGGATTGCCTGGAAGCTCCTGTCTCTGGCAGTCTTGGCACTGCCTCCTGCAGAATCTCCCTCCACAATAAAGATTTCACAGACATCAGGATCCCTTTTCTCACAGTTTGCCAGCTTTCCATTGGAATCAAAAGAATATTTCTGTTTTGTAAGAAGGTTTGTCTTGGCCTTCTCTTCGGTTTTCCGGATTTTTGCAGATTTTTCTGCACAGGCCAGGATATTTTTCAGCACTTCCAGATTCCTGTCAAAGTATAGAACAATTTCCTCTCCGGTAACCTTTCCCGTAGCCTTAGATGCATCCTGATTATCCAGCTTTGTCTTAGTCTGCCCTTCAAATCTGGGAGCCGGGTGCTTAATGGAAACTACGGCAGTCATTCCGTTCCTGATATCCGCCCCTGTAAAGTTCGCATCCTTCTCCTTCAGGATACCCAGTTCTCTGGCGTAACTGTTCATTACTGTAGTAAAAGTGGTCTTAAAGCCCGTAAGGTGGGTTCCTCCTTCTGCATTATAAATATTGTTGCAGAATCCCAGTACATTCTCACGGAACTCATTGACATATTGAAAAGCCGCCTCCACAGTAATCCCGTCGCACTCTCCTTTAAAATATACCGGTTCATGGATAGGCTGGCTTTTTTTATTCAAGTCTCTGATAAATCCCACGATCCCTTCAGGCTCGTGATAAACGATTTCCTCCGGTTCCTCTCCCCGGTTGTCCTGAAACAGAATCGTCAGCTCCGGATTCAGATAGGCGGTTTCATGGAGCCTGCTCTTAACCTCTGCTGCTGCAAATCTGGTCTTCTCAAAAATTTCCGGGTCAGGCAGAAAATTTACCAGAGTCCCTGTATTTTTTGTTCTTCCTAATTTAGGGAGAAGTCCGTCTTCCAACTGGATCACAGGGACTCCTCTCTCATACCGGTCATGATGGACATAGCCATCCCGGCTGATCTTTACATCCAGATATGTGGACAGGGCGTTTACCACCGAAGAGCCTACTCCATGGAGACCTCCGCTGGTCTTATAAACCTCTCCGTCAAATTTTCCGCCTGCATGAAGAGTGGTAAACACCAACCGCTCTGCAGACATTCCTTTTTCATGCATGCCTACAGGGATTCCCCTTCCGTTATCCTCCACTGTAGCCGAACCGTCTGGCTCCAGAGTCACACGGATATTGCTGCAGTAGCCGGCCAGATGCTCATCCACTGCATTGTCTACGATTTCATATATTAAATGGTTCAGACCCTTGCGGGAAACACTTCCGATATACATTCCCGGACGCTTGCGCACTGCTTCCAGGCCTTCCAGCACAGTAATACTGCTGGCATCATAAGTATTCTTCTTAGCCATTTCCAGATTCCTTCCTTCCTATAAATAATCCCTGTCTGCCTGTGAACTTTGAATCTTTCTTACAAGCAAAGCTGCCAGAAAGCCGCAGACAAGTCCTAACCCTGCCCCTGCCAATACATCTGTAGGAAAATGTACATAAAAATATAACCGGGATATCCCCATCAGCACTGCCAGAAAAACCGCCCAGATACCAAACCTATGTCCCATAAAGAGCAAGGCCCCTGCTGCCGCAAAAGATGCCATGGTATGCCCAGAAGGAAAAGAAAAATCCTCAGGCACTCTTATAAGCATCTCCACAGAATCATTAATCCAGCATGGTCTGGGTCTGGCCACCAAAGGCTTAAGGATCCGATTTGCCAGGACAAAATCAAAAACCAGGGCGATCAGCACAGCGGCTCCCGAAGCCCTGTATTTCTTCATCAAAAAAAGCAGGAGTCCCAGCAGTATCCAGAACCAGCCTGCCTCCCCCAAAAATGTAACAAAGGACATGAGGCTGTTCAGGACAGGTGAGTGTATACTTTGCAGGAAGTCTAAAATTTCAAATTCCCATTCCATAAATCCTTTTCCTCCAAACAGACTTCAGCAATTTCATTATGTCTTTCTTGACAGGTCTTATGTATCATATCTCATTTTTTCCTGATTTTCAAACCCTTTCTGCATTTCCAATATTATCAAACATATGTTCGATTTTGTCAAGAAAAAATTTTTTTCGATTTTTTTCAAAATATGTGTTGACTTTTAATGGAGAATCATGTATTATAATCAAGCACGGTTCGTTGGTCAAGCGGTTAAGACGCCGCCCTCTCACGGCGGAAACACGGGTTCGATTCCCGTACGAACTGCTCTTCGGGAAATACTTGAAAAAGTATTTCCCTTTTTTCATTATAAAAAAGCAGGAGTCAGACTTTGGCAGCCTGCATATATTTCATTTTTCGGGGAGGTTATTATGGAAAAATATATTGATCTGCATGTTCATTCCTCTGCTTCAGATGGGACTCTCACTCCTTCACAGGTAGTTGCCCTGGCTGAAGAAAAAAAGCTGAAGGCCTTTGCGCTGACAGACCATGATACTACCGCAGGGCTGGAGGAAGCGCTTTTGGCAGCTGAAGATACTTCTGTAGAAGTCATTCCCGGCATTGAGCTGTCTACTACCTGGCTGGGCAGGGACGTTCATATTGTAGGACTGGATATTGATTATAAAAATTATTATTTTCAGGAAACTCTCTCCCGCTTTCAGGATTCCAGAGAAATTCGAAACGAAAAAATCATGGATCTTCTCCGGAAAGAGGGCATTTCTATTACCAGAGAAGCTATGGAAGAGTCCTTTCCTGACAGTGTATGGACCAGGGCTCATTTCGCCAGATATCTGCTGGACCGGGGATTCGTAGGTTCCATAAACGAAGCATTTGACCGTTATCTTGGGGATCATTCCAAATGCTACGTCCCCCGTGAAAAAGTCACACCTTTCCAGGCCGTTCAGCTTATCCACGAAGGAGGGGGCATTGCAGTCTTTGCCCATCCTATCCTCTGCCGCCTGGACAAAGACCGCCTGGAAAGTCTGACTGCGGAATTAAAACAGGCTGGCCTGGACGGCATCGAAGCCTACTATTCCACCTATCGCCATTCTGATGAACAAACGGTAATCCAGATTGCAAAAAGGCAGGGGCTGGCTCTGTCCGGCGGCAGCGATTTTCATGGCAGCAATAAACCTCAGATTGAGCTTGGCACAGGAAAAGGCAATCTGAAAATTCCTTATCAACTTCTGGAAAATCTTCGCCGCCGCAATACGCAAAGACGGTAGGATAACCTATAAAAAGAAGACGCTCCTTCTCTGGTCAGCCCTTTTGAAGGATTCTGACTCCTGAGAAAAAGCGTCTTTTTCTTTATACCTCTTCTGGTGCCTCAGCCGGTATAAAAATACGGTCATGGCCGGAACCTGTCTTTGTTTCTGCTATTTTGTGGGCCTCTTCACAAAAATATTCCTGAGAATTCACAAGCTGTTTTCCTCTCTTGTCAATCTTTTCATATGTACCGTCAGGCTGTAAGATATGGGCCTTCACATTATCCGCAAGCTGGATGTGAAGGATATGTTTTATCTCTTCTTTCAACCGGGGATCCTCTACAGGGAACACGATTTCCACACGTTTATCCAGATTTCTGGGCATCCAGTCTGCACTGCCCATAAACAACTGCTCCTTGCCGTCGCTGTAGAAATAAAAGATTCTGCTGTGTTCCAGAAAATTTCCAACAATAGAGCGGACTGTAATATTCTCACTGACTCCCGGTATTCCCACTTTCAGACAGCAGATTCCCCTGATGATCAAATCAATCTTAACGCCTGCTGCACTTGCTGCATATAAAGCTGCAATAATATCCCTGTCACAAAGAGAGTTCATCTTCGCTACAATCCTGGCCTCTTTTCCTTCCAGCGCTCTTCTCTGCTCCATTTCAATCAGATGAAGAAATCGGTCTCTCATCCAGATAGGCGCTACCACCAGTTTATTCCAGCTCTTTGGCTCTGAATAGCCAGACAGCATATTAAATACCGCTGTGGCATCTTCGCCGATTTTTGCTGAACATGTCAGGATACCACAGTCTGTATACTGCTTTGCAGTAGAGTCATTGTAGTTTCCTGTTCCAAGGTGAACATATCTGCGGATTCCCTCTTCTTCCTTCCGTACTACCAGAGTAATCTTGCTGTGGGTCTTCAGGCCCAGCAGTCCATAGATAACATGGCATCCTGCTTTCTCCAGTTTCTTGGCCCAGACAATATTATTTTCCTCATCAAATCTGGCCTTCAGCTCCACCAGAACAGTAACCTGCTTTCCATTTTCCGCTGCCTGAGCAAGAGCTGCGATAATCGGAGAATTTCCGCTGACACGGTAAAGCGTTTGTTTGATAGCCAGCACTTCAGGATCTCTGGAAGCCTGACGTACAAAATCTACCACCGGGTCAAAACTCATATAAGGATGGTGGAGAAGAATATCCTGCCTGCGGATCTGTGTGAAAATATCCTCATCTGTCATCATCTCTTTTACAGGGGCCGGTACATAAGGCTCCACTTTCAGATCATCAAATCCTTCCAGCTTATACATCTTCATTAGGAATGTCAGATCCAGAGGACCATTAATATAATGGATATCCTCCTCCTTCATGTCAAATTCTATCTTTAAGATTCTAAGCAGTCTGGGATCCATCTTCTCTTCAACATCCAGACGGATTACTTCTCCCCACTGTCTTTTCTTCAGCTGTTTTTCAATCTCAGTAAGGAGATCTGCAGCCTCGTCTTCATCGATAGTCAGGTCCGCATTTCTGATAATTCTGTAAGGGCAGGCACAGACCACAGGATTACTCAGAAACAGCTTTCCGATATTTCTCTCTATAATCTCTTCAAGAAGAACTACCGTAGTTTTGTCTTTTTTATCTCCCGGTATCTCAATGATCCTTGGCAGAACAGATGGTACCTGAACCGTAGCAAACTCCAGTTCTTCTTTTTCTTTCTTCCCTTTTTTGGCGATCAGCGCACCAATATTCAAAGTCTTATTCCGTATCAGAGGAAAGGGTCTGGCACTGTCCATAGCCATAGGCGTAAGAACCGGATAGACAGCCTCCTCAAAATAGCGGTCTACAAATTCCTTCTGCTCTTCACTGAAATCTTCATGTTTTTCCACTACCTTCACTCCCGCCTTTTTCAATGCAGGAATAAGAGATCGATTATAGGTATTATACTGCGCCTGGATCAGACTTTTTACCTCAGGCGCCAGAGCTTTCAGCTGCTCCTTTGGGGTCATGCCGGCAATATCCGGTTTGGTATATTTTGCATGGACCATATCTTTCAAAGATGCTACCCGGACCATGAAAAATTCGTCCAGGTTTGATGCCGTAATACTTAAAAATTTCAGTCTTTCAAATAAAGGAATGTTTTTATCTTTGGCCTCAGAAAGTACTCTCTCATTAAATCCCAGCCAGCTTATTTCTCTGTTCCGGTAATATTCCGGCTTTGTATATGCTTTAAAATCCATTGTCCCAGCCTCCTATTTCTGTTTCTTTCTCTTCAGCACCGGACGGATGCTGAATATTTCTTCAAAGAAATCTGCCGCCTCTGTAAGCAGCACCTTCTCAAGAGTCAGATCTGCTTTGGAAGTCACACGCATAATCAATTCCTGCTCTTTTACAGAAACCGTGATTTCTTCAATTTTCTGCTTATGGCTTCTGTCCAGCACATTTGCCACCCGCATAATCGCTGTCAGTTTTGCTACCTGCATATAGTCCTTTCTGTCGATCATTGCCTTAGAGTCTGCCTCATTATAATATTCAAATGGCAGTTTGATAAATCTGACCACATTGGCGATCAATTCTCTCTCTACATGAGAAAGGCCGATGATCTCCGTAGACATGATGATCTCATAGGCGCACTGGGAAGAGTTACTGGAACTGATAAAGTTGCCGCAGTCATGGAGAATAGCCGCAATCTGAAGAAGCAGCCGTTCTCTGGGGCCCATTCCATGTATCTTTTTCATTCCATCGAAAATGGCCAGTGCATTTTTCAGGACGCATTGGGTATGATTTTTCCCACTCATATACCTCTTTGCAATATTTTTAGCGGAAACAATAATATCATTTTCAAAATTATGCTTGCTCTTAATAAATTTATGCTTCTCTGCATAATCGTAAGAAATACCATCATTCAGCTGGGTTCCCGGCAGCCACATGGTCTGGGCTCCCAGTTCTTCTACAAATACCCGGTATATGATCATGGCAGGGATCAGGATTTCCGCATATTCTAAAGAAACATCAAGAGATACTGAAACTTCTTCCGGAGAATGGCTTATTACCCACTGATACTTCTCCATAAATGCCGTATATCCTACTGTACGGTTTTCCTTCATGCTCTGGGTATTCTCAAAAAGCTTATCCAGAAAAGAATCTCCCATAAGGATAATATTATCGATTTTCCGGTCTTTCAGATGCAGCTTTTTAAATCCGAGAATCTGATTATGTACCAGCTCCTCTACCATTTTTTCGTAATGAACAGTTTCTTTTTCTGCGGGATATAGGATTTCTCTTACACGGAGACTGCCCAGCATAAAACGCTGGGTTGTAAGCAGAGCATCCTTATCAAACAGAGAAATCTGCATATTTCCTCCGCCTACTTCGATAATTGCCGTGCCCTTCTGGATCATTTTTGTAAAAGATTCTTCCTTTGCAGCCACGGATTTATACCCAAAAAACCTCTGTTCCGAATTACTGAGTATCTCTACCCGGATCCCTGTCTTCTGATATACCTGCTCCAAAACAATCCAGACATTCTCCGCCTCCTGCAAAGTGCTGGTAGCGCAGGCTCTGTAGTTTTCTACCTGATAGCCTTCCATAATATGAGAAAAGTCCCTGAGAATATGACAAAGCTGTGTAGCCGTATCGAAAGTAATCTTTCCTTTCCCATAGGTGTCTCTTCCCAATTCGAGTCTCTGCCGCACCTCATCTATCTGGCGGATTCCTATTCTGGGGGACATTTCATATATGTCCATACATACGTTATAGGAACCTACATCAATAGCGGCAAATGTTGTAATTCCCATTACTTTTTTCTCCTCCTGTTTCTTCATTCTTTCTGGGTCAGCCCGGGGAACTGTTTCCCTCCTCGGACATTTCAGGACTGCCGAGAAATTCTTGCAGTTTCTCGTATTCTTTCTCCGCTGTACGGTATCCCTCCTGATAAAGAGCCTCCAGCTTTTCTCTGTCCTTTTCCACTCTTCCAATCTCTACTGGCTTTTCAGGACAGATAATAAATACATTTCCCTTCTCTTCCTCCTGATACAGGTAATCCAGTGTTTCGTTATAACGGATATGCCGATCTTTCATTCGTTCCACAAGTTTTGGAAATTCTTTCTGATATCGAAGCCGGATAAGAGGCATCGCCTTGTTCGGCCCCTTTCTATAGCTTCGGTCTCTTGTAAGAACAACCACTGTCTTTTCATTCCCCAGTTCCTGAGATTTTCTGACCGGTATGGAGTCCGAGACTCCTCCGTCCAGATAAGGCTTATTTTTAATCCAGACTGTTCTGGACAAAAGAGGAAGTGAACTGGATGCCCGGACATAATGGATTCCTTTATGCATGTCATCCAGCTTTTTATATTCTGCCTTTCCTGTATGGCAGTTAGTAACTACCGCATAAAAGTCTGTAGGATTCTTGTCATAGGCTTCATAGTCATAAGGATTTAATTCCTCAGGAATTTTCCTGTAGCACATATCCACGCCAAACATGTCTCCTGTCTTCACCAGGCTTTTAAAACTACAGTAGTTTTCATCATCTAAATAGTCTGTATTTGTCTCAAAACCTCTCCTTCTCTGTTTGGAAAGATAACTGCAGGCATGACAGGCTCCCGCCGATACGCCTATGCAGGTATGAAAAAAAATGTCCTTATCCAGAAAAAAATCCAGCACGCCGGCAGTAAAGGCCCCTCGCATGCCGCCTCCTTCCAGAACAAGACCTGTTTTACTGTACCAATTCATAAAGTCCCTTCTTTCTGTTCATTGTTTTTATTGTAACACGAAAATAGGAAGTAAAAAAGTTAAATCCATTTAAAAATCTTATCTTATGATTACCATTTTCCACTTAAAGTCTATCTTTCTCTCTTAAAAGCAAAAGGAGCAGTCGCATTAGTTCATATATCAAGAATAAACGGTATAAATATTCTCGATTTTGAATAATGCAACAGCTCCCTTGCTGTTTGTATAACTAACGATTCTTACTTTCTTGTTTTTGATTGTATATCTCTTTTAAATCTTCAACAGCCATCGCTGGGTCTAAGGTGTGAAATCCCAGATAACAGCTTCTCATCAACGGTCTGTCAGCCTGAGAATAAATCTGTCTGCTACTTTCACCAGTATAAAAATGCCAGTATCGGTACACATATCCCATCCAGTATACCTCCTCCTGGTCATAATTTTCTCCCAAACAGTTTTCTAAGTTCACTTCGTCCATCAAATTCTCCAGGATATATTCTTCCCCTGCCCATTGCATTCGGTCATATCAGTGATGAATACAACAACAGTATGGACATGTGAATCATATTCCTTTTTTAAATAACCAGAAAGAATACCCTACCGATATGGCAACACAGATAAGCAGGATGCCGATCATTGTAGTGAATATAAGCGTATCGCCCAGCCAGATACCTGCAACACCATCTAAGGCAACTAAAATGCCGCCTAAAATAAAAAGTTTTCCGCCTAATCGGTGTGTCCGGTACCAATTTTCTTCACTACATAATGTCCAAGGTAATTTGATACCGATTGTATAATTTTGTCGGAGCTTTGGCAAATAGTTGCCAAGAAGAATAAATAAAGTCCCCATCAAAATGGAAACTGCAGCCGAAATATTTACTTTTATTCCAAGTGCAATCAAATAGGTTATTCCATTCATTAAAATCGAGATAACGGGAACAATCCAGAATATCAACGTCATTGGTTTTTTATGAATATTTGTTTTTTTAGGATCGTTCAAAGTTAGAAAAACTGAAAAAAGATGTATGATTATCAAAATACATGGCAAAAAAAATACTGTTGATGCTTTACTGGACCATCCATTTGCCTGTCCATTTGCACCCCAGTGAGTCGCAATGGAATCTGGAAGTTTACTCCATAAAATCAGTCCGATCAAAATCGGCAGCCCCGTAAGAAATGTAGTTAAAATAATCGTTCTCCTATATTTTTTCATATCAAGTTTCTCCTTTCAAATCTGACAGCCATACCATAATTTCTTCCAGAACAGTCAGATTCAGCTCATAGAATATAAAATTCTTTTCTCGTTTTTCACGTATCAAATCTGCTTGCTTTAGAATCTTAAGATGATAGGAAACGGTTGCTTGAGTCATATCAAAATGCCGTGAAATATCCCCTGCCGAAAGACACCCGTCTTTCAGCATTTCAAGAATCCGTCTCCTTGCCGGATCTGATAATGCTTTAAAAGTTTCTGCAAATCCCAATCTACCACTCCCTCGTATAGATAATTCCTGATTGCAACTATTTAGAAATATTTCTAAATAATATATATACCTTTCAAATCCTTCTGTCAACAGTTATCACCAATACTTTTTGGCAATTTGAATGATTACTGTTCTTTTCTGTTCAACAATATTTAAATGTCCAGTAGTTTAGGATTTTGTGCAAGAAAAAAGCTCTCTAGCCAAAGGCTAAAGAGCTGAATTACTGCCGGCAGCGGGACTTGAACCCGCACGTGGTTGCCCACAACAGATTTTGAGTCTGCCTCGTCTGCCATTCCGACACGCCGGCATCTTTTGCTGAACCGATAGTTAGAATATCACAAATTCAGGAGAATTGCAAGTGTTTTCTGCAATTCTCCTGTAATCCCTAACAGTTCAGCCATGGAGCTGTCCTCGTCTCTATTCTTACTTATTGCAGTCCAGTTCCTTATAGATATCAAAGCAGTCAAAGGTAGCAAAGTAATCCTTTGGTGTCTCCGCTCTCCTGATAAGCTGGGTAGTTCCGTCTTCTTTCAGCAGGATTTCTGCCGATTTTAATTTGCCATTGTAGTTATACCCCATAGCAAATCCATGAGCCCCTGTATCATGGATCACCAGAAGGTCTCCCATATCAATTTTCGGCAGCATTCTGTCCACTGCGAATTTATCATTGTTTTCACAGAGGGAACCGGTAATATCATATTTATGGTCACAGGGCTGGTCTTCCTTGCCCATAACTGTGATATGATGGTAAGCTCCGTACATAGCCGGACGCATAAGGTTTACCGCACAGGCGTCTACTCCGATATATTCTTTATAGATATGTTTTTCATGGATTGCTTTTGTTACCAGGCAGCCGTAAGGTCCCATCATAAAACGGCCCAGTTCTGTGTAGATAGCCACGTCTCCCATGCCTGCCGGAACCAGAACTTCCTCGTAAACTTTCCGGACGCCTTCGCCAATAGCCCGGATGTCATTTGGCTCCTGGTCAGGACGGTAGGGAATTCCCACACCGCCGGAAAGATTGATAAAGCATACCTTAGCTCCTGTCTCTTTCTGAAGCTTTACTGCCAGTTCAAAAAGCTGTTTTGCCAGCATAGGATAATACTCGTTGGTCACAGTATTGCTGGCCAGGAAAGCATGGATACCAAACTCCTCTGCTCCCTTTGCTTTCAGGATACGGAAAGCCTCAAAAAGCTGCTCCTGGGTCATTCCGTACTTGGCATCTCCCGGATTGTCCATGATGCCATTGCTGATCTCAAAGATTCCACCTGGATTAAAACGGCAGCTGATTCTCTTTGGAATAGTTCCGATGGCTTCTTCCAGGAAAGGAATATGGGTAATGTCGTCCAGATTGATCGTCGCTCCCATCTCATAGGCGTACCGAAATTCTTCTGCCGGGGTATCATTGGAAGAAAACATAATGTCTTCTCCTGTGCAGCCTATGGCCTTGGACAGCATCAATTCTGTATAAGAGGAGCAGTCACATCCGAATCCATACTCCCGAAGAATCTGGATCAGGAAAGGATTGGGCGTTGCTTTAACAGCAAAGTATTCTTTAAAACCTTTATTCCAGGAAAAAGCCTCCTTCATAGCCCTGGCATTTTCTCTTATGCCTTTTTCATCGTATAGGTGAAAGGGCGTAGGAAACTCTTTCACAATTTCATCTAACTGTTCTTTTGTCACAAATGGCTTCTTCTCCATGTTTGTTCTCCTTTTTCTATTTAATCTGTATCTCAGCAAAAGGCTTCTCCGCCTGATAAAATCCAGAATTCATTATACGGAAATATCCTTTGATTTTCAAGTCATTCCTGCAATTCTTTATTAACTTTTTAACGCATTGACGCAATCCAGTCTCGAACTTCCAGCAAAGAGTCCATTTTTCCGTCTAAAATATCTTCTACACAGGAGGAATCCTTCAAAAGATCCGGTACCATTACCGTGATCATTCCCGCCTGATGGGCAGAGCGAAGTCCATTGTAAGAATCCTCCAGGGCCAATACTTTAGATGGAGGCAGCTTCAGACCCTGGCAGGCTTTTAAATATATTTCCGGGTCCGGCTTTGCCCTGGAAACCATATTTCCGGTGATCACTGTCTGAAAATATTCCCTGATTCCCTCTTTCTTCAGATTGCCGACTGCGTGTTCCTGGCTGGAAGAGGTGGCCACTGCCATGGGAATCTGCTCTTTTCTCAGAAAATCCAGCAGTTCATGGAGGCCCTTTTTTGTAGGAAGTCCATTGGCCCGTACATATTCCTGAAAGACACTTCTGTACAATTCCTGAAATCTCTCAAAGGGAAAATTTCTCCCATATTTATTCTTAAAGTATTCCTCTCTGGTCTTTCTGTTAAGTCCTAACGTATGATAGATATGATCTCCCAAAGGTCCATAGCCCATCCTCTCTCCTGCAATATTCCAGGAGTACTGCACAATTCTTTCTGAATCAAACATCAGCCCGTCCATATCAAAGACAACGCCCAGTATCTCTCTTCTGTTCATATTTACTCTCCATTTCATTTCCTGCAGCCTCATTTCTTCCCGTACTGCTCCCCGGAAAATCGAAAAAGCCGCTGTACCGGAGCATCAACTCCCGAGCTGTACAGCGGCTCTCCCCTCTGATTCCGGCTAGCAGCAAGCCGGGCGGACATGAGAGCATGTCCATTCGGCAACTGTCGCAAAGGTCAAAGACCCTAATACCTGCATCTTGGTCTTCGATTAAACTACTTCCAGAACATGAAGCATATTGGTGACTCTTCCTTCTGCCTTGGTATTATTCGTTGCAGGGTCACCTGCAGTAATAACTACCGTCTGCCCCTTTCTCACCAAACGTTTTCTTTTAATCGTTTCCATAGCGTTTACAATAATATTCTCTGTAGTATCTTTAATATAACCTTTCAGCGGAATAACTCCCCAGTATAACTGCATCTTATGCTGCACCATCTCATTAGGAGTTACTGCATAGATTGGCATGGAAGGACGGAAATTAGAAATCAGCCTGGCCGTCTTGCCGGACATGGTAGGAGTCACGATACATGCGGCGCCGATATTTCTGGCAGTACGCACAGAGGCAATACCAATAGCGGAAGAAATTTTGCTCTGCTCATACATGGTCCTGTGGTGAATATATTTTTCATAGTCCACATACTGCTCTGTATTCTCAGCAATCTCATTCATCATCTTCAGAGCTTCAATGGGATATTTGCCTGCCGCAGTCTCTCCGGAAAGCATAACTGCATCTGTACCGTCATAAATAGCATTTGCCACATCTGCTACTTCTGCTCTTGTAGGACGTGGGTTGCGGATCATAGAATCCAGCATCTGTGTAGCCGTGATAACCGGCACATAACGCTCATTACATTTTTTTATGATCATCTTCTGGATGTGAGGTACTTCCTGAGCCGGGATCTCTACGCCCAGATCTCCCCTAGCCACCATGATACCATCGGAAGCTTCGATGATTTCATCAATATTCTCCACACCTTCCGCATTCTCAATTTTGGCAATGATAGAAATATGTTCTGCATGATTTTCCTTAAGAATTTTACGGATTTCTTTAACGCCTTTGGCGCTCCGGATAAAAGAGGCGGCGATAAAGTCAATGTCCTGCTGGATACCGAACAAAATATCGTCAATATCTTTTTCTGTAACAGCAGGAAGTTTTACCTTGACATTGGGCACATTTACACCCTTCCGCTCGCCAAGCTCTCCGCCGTTTTCCACGTGACAGACAATATTGCCGCTCTTGATCTGTTTTACCTTCAGTTCAATCAGACCGTCATCAATAAGAATTCTGTCTCCCGCTTTTACGTCCTTAGCCAGGCCTGGATAAGTTACACAGCAGCCGGCTGCATTTCCGGTCATTTCTTCTGTATAGAGAATGAATTCGCTGCCTTCCTTAAGAGTTACCTTCTTTCCGCCTTCCAAAAGCCCTGTGCGGATTTCCGGTCCTTTGGTATCCAGGAGGATTGCCACCGGACGGTCCAGCTCTTCTCTTACATTTTTCAGGAGATTCATACGCTCTCTCTGCTCTTCGTGGTCTCCATGGGAAAAATTAAACCTTGCCACATTCATTCCGTTTTTCACCAAAGATTTCATAACCGTTTTCTTATCCGTATTCGGTCCCATGGTGCAGATAATCTTAGTACTTCTCATCTCTTTTCTTCCTCCTATTTTTTAATGTAAATGTCACTGTGTATTCTGTCACTTTATATGCTGGTGGGTAAACAGGTGATCCTGACAATATTCATAGTTCCCGTTACATTTTGAGCAAAAACGGAATTCCAGATCATCTCCGTCATTTTCTGTTCTTCCGCAAACTGCGCATTTATGTTTGGTGATTCCAGGCGCCATCTTAGGATGGACCGCTTTCTGAAACTGCTGTCTCCGGCGTACCTCTTTTGGCGAAATCCTGCTGAAATTCCTGGTAGACAGGAAAAAGATAATAAAGTTCAGCAATGAAGCAATGATCACTGTCCGGATGGCCCAGCTTCCTCTCACCAGATCATAGAGAATATAAGCTGCATCCAGCCATGCCAGCCATTTGATCTTAATCGGTATGATCATCATAAACAGCACCTGCATATCAGGATAGCTGAGAGCAAACGCCAGGAAAATAGACAGATTGATATAATATGTGGAGAAAGCAGGCGCATACATTACGCTGGAAGGCCCCATAATGAAATATAGAATAAAGGCGCCAATCACGGTAAAGATCATTCCACTGAGAATATACACATTATAACGAAAGGCCCCCCAGGTTCTTTCCAGAGAACTCCCCAGGGAGTAATAAAACAGCAGCATAATCACTACGAACAGGATATTGGAACTTGATGGCGGTATCAATATCCAGGATACCAGCCGCCAGATCTGAAAATGCAGAATATGATAGGGGCTGAGGTACAGATACCCCATCAGATTTACCCCTGTCAAGGCCTGCATATACACAAGAATATAGCCGATGATGTAACAGCCGATGATATATTTGGTAAGATTGTGGATCGCAAATCTTCCAAATTTCCGTTCCATTTTATTTAAGAAATTCATTTTGTCTCCTCAATTTTCTAAAGTTCTGCTTTCAGAATAAATCCTTTTTGGAGAAGATAAACGCAATAATCAGGCTTAGAAGCAGAGCCAGGACAATAACAATGGCAAACCCTGCAGGATTTCCTGCAAAAGGCATGCCGTCAGCATCCAGATTCATACCATAAGCACTGAATATCATGGTTGGTATGGACAGCACAATGGTAACCGTAGCCAGAAATTTCATAACAATATTCAGGTTATTGGAAACAATAGATGCAAAAGCATCGGTCATGCTGCTCAGGATCCCGCTGTACACATTCGCCATTTCAATAGCCTGCTTATTCTCAATAATAACATCTTCCAAAAGGTCCGTGTCATCGGGATACTGCTTGATCCTCTCTACCCGGAGAAGACGTTCCAGAACCATTTCATTTGATTTCAGAGAAGTAGTAAAATATACCAGAGATTTCTCAAGCTCCAAAAGTTCTATAAGCTCTTCATTTCTGGTAGCCGCCTGAAGCTTTTCCTCTACTTCTTCGCTTTTCTTGTCAATGATCCGCAGATAGTGCAGAAACATACTGGCATTTTTATACAGGATCTGCAGAATAAACCGGGTCTTCATATACGTATAAAAATTCCGCACTCTCCCATCCATAAACCTTCCCAATACAGAAGTATCTTCCAGGCAGACAGTAATGATCACTTCGTCCGTTACAATAATGGACAAAGGAATCGTGCCATACCAGTCCTTCTCTCCCCTCTCTTCCAGAATAGGCGTATCCACGATGATCAAGGTATAATCATCCTCCACCTCGATACGGGAACGTTCTTCCTCATCCAAAGGTGCTCTCAAATCATCCACCTCAATATGAAACTGGTTGGAAACCTCGAAAATTTCTGTTGCGGTAGGATCTGTCAGAGCCAGCCAGCATCCCTCGCTGGCTTCCTCCACCTGATGGATCTTCCCATCCATTGTCTTAAAAATTCTAATCATGGTATCTCCCTTCAACTCCTGCCATGACCAGACAGAGCAAAAGGGCGGTGCCTGAGTCGTCAGCAGGAAACATATTCTGTTTTTTGTCTTATCTTATATTTCTCTCCAGGACGACAAGGCCCGCTTTCCATAATTTTGCACTTCCTTTTTTATAGTTTTATAAATATTTCTTTGGTTATTCTCCACATTCGCATTTTGAAAAAATAATGCTGTTGGGGGTTTCTACTTTCATCGGTTTTCCCTTCATGATCAGCAGTTTTTTCTCATAGTCAATAGCAAAAGTGGTAATCGAATTGGATTCATGGTTTACCACTGCCAGATGTTTTCCATCCGGAAATACATCCAGATCCTTGGGGTAATTTCCGCTGATCGGAAGGATAAATTGTGTCTCCAGAAGACCGGTTTCTTCATCTCTCTTATACATGGCTACCGTATCCTCTCCTGCTGTTGAGCAGAAAAGATACTTTCCATCCGGAGAAAAACACAGCCCGGATGTAGCATCATGAATCTGATCATCCTTGGAAGCCAGGGTGGAGACCGTCTGTATTTTTTCAAATACCGGAGATTTTCCGGTTCCGTCGTATTTATAGACTTCAATGGTATTGTTCAACTCAAAATTCAGATAAGCAAATCTTCCATCCGGGCTGAATTTGATCAGTTTCGGACCGGATTCTCTTTTGCATCTCAAAATATCTACCAGTTCCAGGCGCTTTGTCCTGCTGTTAATTCTGTATATCTTCATCTGGTCAATGCCATTGTCCACTGCACAGAGATATTTATTATCCGGTGTAGGACGGACGCAGCTTACATGGGGGCGGAAATTTCTCTCTCCCACGCTGCCCAGGCCTTTATGGAACACGCCATCTACAACGCTTCCAAGACGGCCGTCTTTATGGGTATGCACTACGGTAACTTTTCCGTCATGGTATCCTGCCACAAAAAGATATTTGCCTTCTTCGTCCGTAGACAGATGGCAGCCCCTCATTCCGTCAATATCCACTTTATTGATAAAAGTCAGATCTCCATCCGGCTCAATGGCAAATACTGCCACTCCTTCATCCGCTATGGAATAAAGATATTTTCCATTTAATGAACGTGCCAGATGAGAAGAATTATTTACCGGAACGACTTTTCTCTCCTTTAAAGTCCCTTCCTCCACATTTACATCGTATACATGGATTCCGATACTGCTTCCATGGGTATAAGTTCCGACATACGCAACATATTTCTCTTTCATTTATGCAATACCCTCCTGTATTTATTGTTTTTACCACATGACAAATCTGTATCCCCTGCGGGATACCTAGTGCCATTCTACCACAAAGTTTTTTTTTATACAACTGAAAAACTGACCCAATCTTACCTTTTACCGGTTCTTTCTGAAGAATTTACATTTCCGGTATATTGACAGGAATTCCCCCTCCTGTATAATAGATGTAATGTCGAAATTTCATTATATAAAGGAGATTTGAAATGAATCATACATTAGTCGATTTGATTGATATATCCAAAAGTTTTGGGGATCAGATCGTCCTGGATAAGTTGAATCTTTCCATCCGGGAAAATGAATTTCTTACCCTTCTTGGGCCAAGCGGCTGCGGCAAAACCACTACCCTGCGTATCCTGGGGGGATTTGAAATCCCTGATTCCGGGAGAGTAATTTTCGATGGAGCTGATATTACCAGTCTGCCTCCCAACAAAAGAAACCTGAACACTGTGTTCCAGAAATATGCGCTTTTTTCCCATATGAATATAGAGGAAAATATTGCTTTTGGTCTGAAGATCTCCGGGAAAAGCGCTTCCTATATCAAAGATAAGATCAAATATGCCCTGAAGCTGGTAAATCTGGAGGGCTTTGAAAACCGTCTTCCGGATTCTTTAAGCGGTGGCCAGCAGCAGCGGGTAGCTATTGCCCGGGCCATTGTCAATGAGCCCCGGCTTCTGCTTCTGGATGAACCTCTTGGAGCTCTGGACCTGAAGCTCCGTCAGGACATGCAGTATGAACTGATCCGTCTGAAAAACGAACTGGGCATCACCTTTATCTATGTAACCCACGACCAGGAGGAAGCCCTGACTATGTCCGATACTATCGTGGTCATGAACCAGGGCTATATCCAGCAGATGGGTTCTCCGGAAGATATTTACAACGAACCTCAAAATGCTTTCGTGGCTGATTTTATCGGAGAGAGTAATATTATTTCCGGCGTCATGCTGGAAGACAGGCTGGTGGAAATCCTCGGTGCTAAATTCCCCTGTGTGGATACAGGCTTTGGAAAAAATAAGCCTGTAGACGTTGTGATCCGTCCGGAAGACGTGGACCTTCTTCCTCCTGAAAAAGGCACCATACAGGGTGTGGTCTCCCATCTGATTTTTAAAGGCGTCCACTACGAGATGGAAGTCCAGGCCAACGGATTCGAATGGCTGGTCCACAGCACGGACATGTTTCCTGTGGGACAGCAGGTAGGCATCCATGTGGATCCCTTTGATATCCAGATCATGAACAAGCCGGAATCTGAGGATGAGGAGGCGCTGGGTGTCAATGAATAAGCGAAAACTTCTCACAGGTCCCTATCTGGTATGGGCGGTGGCCTTTATCCTGATCCCTCTGGCAGTGGTCCTCTATTATGGACTGACCAACAGCGATGGGCAGTTTACCTTTGAAAATATCCTGGCTATCGGGACTGTGGAAAATTTTAAGGCTCTCTGCCTTTCTCTTCTCCTGTCCCTTATAAGCACCCTGATCTGTCTTCTGCTGGCCTATCCCCTGGCTATGATGCTTTCTGATATGAAAGTAAGCCAGACCAGCTTTATGGTGCTTCTCTTTATCCTGCCGATGTGGATGAACTTTCTGCTCCGGACCATGGCCTGGCAGACTCTTCTGGAAAAAAACGGCGTGATCAACCAGATCCTCTCTTTTTTCCACCTGCCCTCTATACAGATCATCAATACGCCATGGGCCATTATCCTTGGAATGGTCTACAATTTTCTGCCTTTTATGGTATTGCCCCTGTATAATGTACTGTCTAAAATCGACAAAGACGTCATCCTGGCAGCCAGAGACCTGGGCGCTACTCCTGTGTACACCTTCCGAAAGATCATCTTTCCACTGAGCCTGCCGGGGGTGATTTCCGGTATCACCATGGTATTTGTACCGGCTCTTACTACCTTTGTTATTTCCGACCTGCTGGGAGGCAGCAAGATCCTGCTGATCGGAAATGTCATTGACCGTCAGTTTCAGCAGGGAAGCAACTGGCATGTGGGAAGCGGACTTTCCCTGGTACTGATGATTTTTATCCTGCTCAGTATGTTCCTCACCGGAAAATATGACAAAAACGGAGAAGGAGGTATGTTCTGATGAAAAAAATTCTGCGAAGAACCTACTTTGGCCTGATCCTTTTTCTCATGTACGCTCCTATCCTGACCCTTATCGTCCTGTCCTTTAATGCTTCTAAGTCCAGGACTAAATGGGGCGGTTTCACTCTTTCCTGGTATGTTTCTCTGTTCCAGGACGAGGCCATTATGTCAGCTCTGTATAATACACTGATCATTGCTCTGGTCTCTGCTGTTCTTGCAACGCTTCTGGGAACCGCAGCTTCTATTGGAATCAGCGCCATGAAGCCAAGAGCCAAGACCATTTTTATGGGAATCACCAACATTCCCATCCTGAACTCGGAGATTGTTACTGGCATCTCTCTTATGCTGCTGTTTATTGCCTGCAGAGTGACCCTGGGGTTTACCACCATTTTGCTTTCTCATGTCACTTTCTGCATCCCCTATGTGATCTTAAGTGTCATGCCAAAGCTGCGGCAGACAGACAAAAGCACTTATGAAGCCGCCCAGGATCTGGGTGCCGGTCCAATATATGCCTTTTTTAAAGTGGTATTTCCTGATATCCTTCCAGGGGTAATCTCCGGCTTTCTTATGGCCTTTACCATGTCCCTGGATGATTTTATCATCACCCATTTTACCAAGGGGCCGGGAGTCGACACACTGTCTACGAAAATTTATGCAGAAGTCCGCAAGGGCATCCGCCCGGAAATGTATGCTCTGTCTACGCTCCTGTTCGTTACGGTGCTGGTTCTTCTGATCTTAATTAATTCCAGCCCCAAAGAACCGGCTGATACAAAGGTTACATCCTCTCGCAGAAACCGGAAACAGGTATTCCGCCTGGCGGTTCCTGCAGTTCTTGTCATTCTCCTTATAGGCGGCGGCATAGGCTACAGCCTGAAAAACGCCGGGAATGCTTCCGGTGAAAAACTGATCGTCTATAACTGGGGAGAGTATATTGATCCGGAAACTCTGGATATGTTTGAGAAAGAGACGGGAATTTCTGTGACCTATGAAGAATATGAGACCAACGAGATCATGTATCCCAAAATCCAGTCTCACGCCATTGCCTATGATGTGGTATGTCCTTCTGACTATATGATACAGCGTATGATTGAAAATGACCTGCTGGCAGAGATCAACTGGGACAATGTTCCCAATATCCAGAACATCGACCAGTCTTATATGGAACAGTCGGAAAGTTTCGACCCGGGAAATAAATACTCCGTTCCCTATTGTGTGGGAACCGTAGGGATCCTCTACAATACCACCATGGTAGATGAACCCGTAGACAGCTGGGACATCCTCTGGGATGACAAATACAAAGACAACATCCTTATGCAGGATTCTGTCCGTGACGCTTTCATGGTAGCTTTAAAAAGAAATGGAGATTCCTTAAATTCCGTAGATGTAAATGAACTGAACCAGGCGGCAAATGACCTGATTGAACAGAAGCCTCTGGTCCAGGCCTATGTAGTAGACCAGGTCAGAGACAAAATGATCGGAAATGAAGCAGCTCTTGGCGTGATCTACTCCGGAGAGGCCGGATATACTCAGCGGGAAAATCCGAATCTGGAATATGTGATCCCAAAAGAAGGCTCCAATGTATGGATTGATTCCTGGGTCATCCCAAAAAACGCCCAGAACAAAGAAAATGCGGAAAAGTTCATTAATTTCATGTGCCGCCCGGATATCGCCCTGATGAATTTTGAGTATATCACCTACTCCACTCCCAACAAGGCGGCCAGAGAACTTATTGAAGACCCGGATGTCCGCAACAGCAAAATCCTTTTCCCGGATCAGGAAGACCTGAAAAACTGCGAAACCTTTCAGTATCTGGGAGAAGAAGCAGACAATTACTATAATGAACTTTGGAATAAAGTAAAATCAAGGTAGTCTAAATGGAACGTATTTTTGAATTTACAGTGAGGCCGGACGAGCTCCCCTGCACTCTGGGAGAATACCTCAGAGCCAGGGGCTTTTCCAGACAGATCATCATTCATTTAAAAAAGACCCCCATGGGTATTCAGGTAAACGGCCAGTGGGCCTATGTAAGAACAGTTCTACAAGCAGGAGATCTGGTCACTATCCATTTATCAGAGACCGAATCCTCTGAAAAGATCCCTCCTGTCCCTATGGAGCTGGATATCCTCTATGAGGACCAGGATATCCTGGTGGTAAATAAACCTGCGGACACCCCGGTGCACCCATCTCTCCATAATTATGAAAATACTCTGGCCAACGGAATTGCCTGGTATTTTCAGCAAAAAGGAGAGCCTTTTGTATTCCGGTGCATCAACCGTCTGGACCGGGATACTACAGGACTTCTGATCCTGGGAAAGAATGCTTACAGCGCTTCTGTACTGTCTTCCCAGATGAAAAAAAGAGAAATCCACCGGACCTACCTGGGTGCTGCCCAGGGCATTCCCCAGCCCCCAGAAGGTACTGTAGCTGCTCCCATTGCCAGAGAAAAAGATTCTGCTATCCTCCGCTGCGTAGACTTTCAGCATGGTGAAGAAGCCGTAACTCATTACAAGACTCTCTGTACCGAAAAGGACAGTTCTCTTATCCGCTTTTCCCTGGAAACAGGCCGCACCCACCAGATACGGGTCCACATGAAGTATCTGGGAACGCCCCTTCTGGGAGATTATCTGTATAACCCGGAGTATTCCAAAATAAAAAGAGTGGCTCTCCACTCCTATTCTCTGGAGTTTCGCCACCCTGTAACCAATGAAGAGCTTTATTTTCAATCGCCTCTTCCAAAAGATATGGCAGAGCTGTTTCCCTCCTTTTAAAGAAGGGAAGCTCTGCCATATCTTTTTTAATTCCGTCTCAAGGCCTCTATGGGACTTAACGCCGCCGCTTTTCTGGCAGGATAGATTCCGAAAAAGATTCCCACTGCACAGGAAAAAAGAGTTGCGATCAGCACCGTACTCACACTGATTCCCGGCGTGATGGTCATTTCCTGTCCTGCACTCATAAGAAAGCACAGCCCATAGCCTCCTGCAATTCCAGTAAGGATCCCCATGATGCCTCCGATTACCGTCAGTATAGCGGATTCCGCTAAAAACTGGAGCATGATAGAGGAGGTTTTTGCCCCCAGGGCCTTTCTTATGCCGATTTCTCTGGTCCTTTCCGTTACAGAAACCAACATGATATTCATAACGCCAATACCGCCTACCAGCAGGGAAATCCCTGCCACAAAAGAGATAAAGGCCGTGATCATTCCCATCATGTCGTTCAGCATACTTACCACATCCTGGAAACTCTGTATCTGATAATAGTCTTCTCCAGACGCCTGATGACGCTGCTCCAGCAGGCGCACCACTCTATCTGAAACCTCCTGGGAGTCCAGGTTTTTGTCTGCCTGGATATAAATATTGGTAAAATTCTCCAGATCATCTCCCAGATAATCCTGTGCCGCTGTGTAAGGAATCGACAGACTTACCGGCATCCCTTCATAAGTATAAGTAACAAAGGTACCATTTTCTCTCTGAGTGCTGACACCTACGATCCGGTAAGATTTTGTCAGATCTGAAGACTGAACCTCAATATCCATTCCCACTACATCATCAGAACCGAAAAGCCTTTTGGCATCTGTATCAGAAATCACACAAACATTTCTGGCTTCTGCCACATCAGATTCACGGAAGTAAGCTCCCCGTTTCATCAGCGTGTTATTAATCAAAGCTGCATCCTGTGTCTCCAGGGACAGGCTTACGTCGAACTCGCCCTTTCCTGTCACAGTCTGCCCTGACAGGCCCATACTGATAGTAACTCCTTCCACGCCTTCCACTCCCCGGATAGCTTCCAGATCCTCTGGTGTAATATATGCGCCTTCGTTCATGGCATCTTCACTGCAGTAAATATAAATCTGTCCGCTTCCCACGCCGTCAATCTCCGAATTCATCTGGTTCCTGGTACCCTCTCCAATAGAGACAATGGCAATTACAGAAGCAATGCCAATGATAATTCCCAGCATGGTAAGGAAAGAGCGGCCTTTGTTCGCCAGAATATTCTGCACAGCCATTTTTACATATTCAGCCATATCTCTACTCCTGTTCTTTTACTCAGCAGCTTCTACTGCTGCAACGCTGTCTCCTACCTCATGATTGCCGATATCACGGATTACCTGGTCTCCTGCTTCCAATCCTTTTGTAATCTCTACATAGGAATCTGAGGTAACACCTGTCTCTATGGCTTTTTCAGTAATTTTTCCATCTTCCACCACATAGCAGAAGGAACCGTCTTTTCCGATATTTACGGCCTCTACGGGCAGGAGAGGCACATCTTTTGCCTGAGCTGCCTGGATACTGGCTTGAGCCTCTACACCGATAAAGATATTGTCGTCGGGGTTATCAATATGTATGGTCACGCCAATAAGGGCAGTTCCCTGTTCATTTGGAATTGCGATCCTGCTGATCTTCTCCACCGTTCCCTGATATTCGGAATCTCCAAGAGTGATAACCGCTTTCTGGCCTTCTTTTACCTTATCAAAATCATACTTAGAAATATTGGCCTCTACACAAACCTGTTCTGTACTCTGGAGTGTAAACAACTCCATACCCTGGGTCACAGTTGAACCCTGAGTCACCTGGGCATCAGATATAACGCCCCTGAACTCTGCCTGAATACCTTTTCTTCCTTCTTCAATAAGTTCCTGGATATTCTTTGCCTCCAGCTCAGCCAGATTGTTGGAAATCACCATCTGCTCCTGAGCGGCAGGCGTAAGACTTCCTGTATCTGCCTCGGCTACAGCCTCCTGAGAGGCCAGTTCTGACTGAAGCTGAGCCAGCTCTGATGAAGCAGTCTCCAGCTGATATTGAAGATCTGAAGTATCTGGAACAGAAGCAGTATCGCTTCCTGTTCCTGCTGTATAGTCTGCAGGATTCACTTCTCTCTTGACTGGCTCTGCCGGCGGGTTGTTCAGTGCATATTCATAATCTGACTGTGCAGAAGCAGGCGCATTTTCTTCATTCATCTTCTGCTGCAGTTCTTCCAGTTTCTTTTGATATTCCGGCAGTGTAACCGTATCATATTCTTCTTTTGCCTGCTGATATTCCTGGTCTGCCTGGGCCAATGCAGCTTCATAAGCCTGCTGTGCCTCCTGGGCGGCCTGCTGAGCTGCTGCCTGGGCATCTGCCGCAGCCTGTGACTGGGCATCTGTTATCTGCTGCTGAAGACTGGCAATCTGGTTTTGTTTTTCTTCTATCTGGTTTTCCAGCTCCGGAATCCTGGCCTGAGCTTCTGCCTGCTTTGACGCCGCGTCGGCTGCCTGCTGCTGGGCATCCTCAAGCTGAAGCTGGCCGGACCTCACATTTAATTCTGCCTTCTGGTTCTCACTTTCCAGGTTTTCCAGATTAAAGCCGATAATGGCCTGTCCCGCTTCCACAGTATCTCCTGTTTCCACAGGCATAGTCTGGATTTCTCCGTTTATAGGAGAAAAAAAGGTCTTTTTCTGTTCACTTTCCACATTTCCGGATGCCTCTACTTCCTGTGTCACATTTCCTTTTGTCACCGCAATAGTCTCTACTGTGGGAACACTTTCATTCCCCTGTCCCCTGACACCGATCACCCCAATGATAATAATAGCAACCGCCACAATTCCCAGAGTAATGAGCATAATACCGTTTTTACTCTTCCATATTCCCTTCTTCATGATTCTCCTCCGTCTTTTCATATTCTGTCTCTTCATATTCCGGATTGAGCATATCCGTCTCTATTTTTCCATCCATAATACGTACTACCCGTTTTGCCTGGGAAGCAATCCCGTCATCGTGGGTAATCAGGATAACTGTTCTTCCTCCTGCATGGAGCTTTCTCAAAATCCCCAGGATTTCTTTACTGGAAGCTGAATCCAGATTTCCCGTAGGCTCATCGGCTAATATTACCGGAGGCTTTGCCGCAATAGCCCTGGCAATAGCTACACGCTGCTGCTGGCCTCCTGACATTTCCGAAGGTTTGTGGGTCATTCTGTTTTCCAGTCCCACCATTGCCAGGGATTCTCTGGCCAGCTTTCTTCTGCTCTTCTTATCCATTCCCCTGTAGATCAGAGGCAGCTCCACATTTTCCTCTGCCGTCAGGTTGGGGATCAGGTTAAATCCTTGAAAAATAAATCCAATTTCCCGGTTCCTGATTTCAGACAGCTGATTATCCGTCATTGTAGACACATCTGTACCGTTAAGGTAGTATTTACCTGAAGTAGGCACATCCAGACATCCCAGCATGTTCATGAAAGTAGATTTTCCAGAGCCAGACTGGCCGATGATAGCCACAAATTCCCCCTCATCGATTTCCAGATTAATGTGATCCAATGCTCTTACTTCATTTTCCCCTGGATTGTAAATTTTACATAAGTCTTCAACTTTAATTAAATGTTCCATAGGCTTTTCCTTTCTCCATATGCTGATTTTGCCAAAACTCTCCCAAAATCAGGAAGAACAGAACAAAACAGAATATTCTTTTCTGTCTCGTCCTGTCCCTTTCTTTTCTAAAATAAACCCTCTGTTTTCAGATTTTCCTTTATTACTGGTTACTGGGCTTTGCCGTCCAGCATTGCCTGACGGTTTTTCAGTGCACCCCAGAAGTACAGCAGCGGCAGGATCAGACCAGCTATCATAGAAATAATACTCACTACATTGACTCCTGCGGAAATTGCGGAGTATGCATCATTTCCCAGCTGCCACAGGATCAGAATAATGCCGCAGACAAAGCATATCCCTGCTTTCTGTATCTTATTGCAGTTAACAATTCCGATGATCCCGATCACTGTATTGAGAAGTGACCCGGCTGCGGTAATGTACACACTCATTTGATATGCTTCTACAGTGATCCCGGAAGCGGTAATGGTCTGCTCAAAAAGTTCTCCCATCTCTCCTTCTCCGATTGTGCCAAGCATGGCAAAGTTAACAAGGTTCGTCAGAAATGACAGGACCCCAAAGACCACCATAATGATCCCCACTACCTTCAGCAATGTTTTTCCAGGTGCTTTTTCTTTCATTACATTCTCCCCTCTCTATTGATTTTCCTCATTGTATAATCCTTGGAGAGAAAAGTCAATTTATTTTACAGAAATTTTCGATAACTATCCTAAAATACAGGAAAATCGGCCTATTGTAAAATACCTTTCATAAATATCTATTCAATACCTCTAAGGTAACCGTTTATTTTTAAATATTTTATAATTTTTATTCTATAGAAAGGAAAAAGGAACTGTCGCATTAATCAAAATCGAAAATATTTATACATTTTCTTGCTCAGTCTGCGCCACATTGAGCCCATGGTCTCAAAGCTATGCTCGACAAATTCGCATAAAATGTATAAATATTTCTGACATATGTTTAATGCAACAGTTCCTTTTTCTTATAAGGCCCGTATCCTTGGTACTTCATCTACATGGAGATATCTGCTTACAGCTCTCACAATAATGTCATGATTTACGAAATGGTTCTGATTTGAAACCAGGATCACGCCGATGACTCCTACCTCCTCTATACGTATGGGAAAGCCTCCGCCCATACAGGAATATTCCCTGGTGTTCAGACCGATGTCTTCCAAAGTCTCCTCTGATTTCTTCATCTCGCTGTAGAGAAGCATGGTACTCTTTTCCATTCTCCGTACTGTATTGTACATCTTCGTCATCCAGGACTCATTATTCAGGTTTGTGCTGTTTCCGGCATATTTGAATACGGTATATCCGTTGTTCAGGCGAATCTCCACAGCCGTATCCAGACCTCTTTTTCTGGCCTCTGCCACAATAATATTTCCCAAAGCCCATGCGTCCTCATTGGTGAAATGTCCAAACTGGAGAATTTCCTCCTGCATTGCCAAAACCGTGATTACTTCTTCGATGGTCATATGAAACACCTCCTGATGTTACCGGATCCTGTCCGGGAAACCAACCTTGCGCTGAACCTTTCTCAGTGTTTTATTTGCAAAATACTGGGCTTTTTCTGCGTTCTCTTTAATAATAGAATCAATATAAGCCTTGTCCTTTTCCAGGCGGGCAACCTCGTCCTGAAGAGGCTTCAGGACACTGACTACTGCCTCTCCTACAGCCATTTTCAGCTCGCCGTAGCCTTTTCCTTCAAATTCTTTTACTGCTTCGTCAGGAGTTTTTCCAAGGCATGCACAATAAATATCGATGAGATTTTTCAGCCCCGGCTGCTCCTCTCTGTAGGCAATGCAGGCTTCTGAATCTGTTACCGCACGCTTGCATTTTCTCATAATGGTATCCGGATCATCCATAAGATAGATGCTTCCGTTAGGATTCTCATCGGATTTTGACATCTTTTTGGAGGGATCCTGAAGACTCATGATCTTGGCTCCTACCTTGCCGATATAAGCTTCCGGCACAGTAAATACGTCACCGTAAATATTATTAAAACGAATGGCAATATTTCTGGTCAGTTCCAGATGCTGCATCTGGTCAATCCCCACCGGCACCACATCTGCCTGGTACAGAAGAATATCTGCCGCCATAAGTACCGGATAGGTGAAAAGTCCTGCATTGATATTATCCGCATGCTTCGCAGCCTTGTCTTTGAACTGGGTCATACGGTTCAGCTCCCCCATATAGGTAAAACAGTCCAGGATCCAGGCCAGCTCTGCATGGCCGGATACATGAGACTGGTAATAAATACAGTTTTTCTTAGGATCCAGTCCTGCCGCAATATACAGAGTCAGCAGCGCCCTTGCTCTTTTTCTAAGCGTCGCCGGATCCTGGCGGACCGTAATCGAATGCATATCCACCACGCTGTAAAAACATTCATAATCATCACTTAATTTTACCCAGTTTTTCAGAGCCCCAAGGTAATTTCCCAAAGTCAGATTTCCTGTAGCCTGCATGCCGCTGAATAAAACCTTTTTATCATTGATCATAACTTATGTCCTCCACTGCTACGTTTTCCTTAGAAAATATTTTAACACGTTTCCTGACCGTCAGCAACTGTAGTTTTATTTCTCTCCTTCCACCAGAAACATAGGCGTAGAATAATAATTTGCTCTTTCTTCCCTGCTCCAGACTTTCTCCCACACATCTTCTTCCACTTCTACTTTTGCACATGCCAGTTTCTCCAGAAGCTCTTTGTCCCAAAGAGGACGGTTTATCTGGCTTAAAGGCACTTTTCTGGCAATATCCTCCATGGCATCGATATCTGTGCAGGTATAATGATCCTCCATATGAAGAGCTTCCACTCTCTTTCGGTCCTCCTCATATTCTCTCCGTTTTTTCTCATCAAAAAGGTGGTGATACCAGTTAGCGTCATAGTTCAGAAGCTTTCCGCCTTTTTTCAATACTCTCAGCCATTCCTCATAAGCTCTGGTGGGATTCTCCAGATTCCAGGTAAGATTTCGGGATACTACTGCATCAAAAGTCTGGTCCGGAAACTCCAGGTTCTGGGCATCCATCTGCATCCACTGGATTTTTTCAGCCAGATTTCCCGCATTATGCCGGGCTTCTTTCAGCATTTCCTCTGTATAGTCCACAGCCGTTACCTGATAACCAGCCTGGGCCAGGATAATGGCAAAAAACCCCGGTCCTGTACCGATGTCCAGGATTTTTGTTTCTTCTGGTTTCTTACCAGGAAGATGTTCTCTCAGATTTTCCAGCCAGACCTGCCTTTGGCGGGTGGCCAGTTCTTCCTGATTTACCTGGGAATATCCCTCCGCTCTTTTTGTCCAATATTCTTCTATCTGATTCAGCAATTCCATATTTTTGTTTCCTTCCCTGTATTTAAGTTCTTGATTTATGCTAATTATTCTGGAAGGAAGTATACCATGGATTTCTTTTATCTCACAAGCCCCCTAAGGGGTTATACTTTGACATTCCACTTTCCAGCGTCTATAATAAAGGTATGGCAGAAACACCCTTTATGCCTATTATTAATTACCTAGAAAGGACTGAAAAAATGGAAAAAATCGCAAGCTTCACCATTGACCATATCAAACTGAAACCAGGTGTTTATGTATCCAGAAAAGACCATGTGGGAACAGAAACTATCACCACTTTCGACCTGCGTATGACCTCACCAAATGACGAGCCTGTTATGAATACTGCAGAAGTTCATACCATTGAACATCTGGGCGCTACTTTCTTAAGGAATCATCCGGTTTTCGGCTCTAAAACTGTTTACTTCGGCCCCATGGGCTGCCGTACCGGCTTTTATCTCCTGCTGGCAGGAGACTACGAATCCAGGGATATCGTAGAGCTGATAAAAGAAATGTTTATCTTTATCCGGGATTTTAAAGATGAAGTTCCCGGCGCCTCTCCGAAAGACTGCGGCAACTATCTGGACATGAACCTGGGGATGGCAAATTACCTGGCCAAAAAATATCTGGACGAGGTTCTCACAGATATTTCTGAGGACCGGCTGGTATATCCGGAATAAAAAATATATCATAAACTACAGTACCGGTACAGAGGCATTTACTTCTCTGTACCGGTATCTTTTTTCATATCCCAGTCTTCTAATTCGCCGAGATTTTCGATTTCATAAAAAAATACTTCTTCCATATGCCTTTTGAGAACTCTTTTTCCTCCTGTATCTCCCTGGAGTTCCATCAGTTCCGGCACAAAGCTCTCATGAAAGATCACCGGATTTCCCGGCGTCTTCTGGTAAGACATACAGCCAATCTTTTTCCCGCTTTTCAGGAACGCCTCCAGAAAATCTCCAATAGTCTTTTTCTGAAGGAAAGGCTGGTCTGCCACAAAAAACATATAATAAGCTTCTCTGCCCTGACAGCTAAATCTTTTGCTGGCCTTCAGGCCAATCTGAAGAGAAGAGGAAATCCCCCTTTCACTGTGCGGATTTTCTACGGCAGTGAGTCCCTGTCTCCTGGCTTCTTTCAGGATCTCTTCATACTGGCTGACCAGCACCAGCGAATGGGCGAAGCCTTCTTTCTGGAGTTCTTCTAACTTTTCCATAGTCCACAGGTACATGGGCTTTCCTTTTACCGGATACAGCAGTTTATTCTCCCCGAATCTTCTGGAAAAGCCTGCTGCCAGAAGGATCATATGGATACATTTCTCTCTTTCTTCTCTGGAATGAAGAAACACCGGCACTGACATCTGAGTTTCTATTTTCTCTTTCACTCTTTCCGGCTCATCCAAAAGATCCTGCTGATTCAAGATCACTGCAATTTTTCTTCCCGGATATTGTTTTTTTAAAGGTTCCACATAACCCTTTTCCAGCAGCCTTCCCAGAAGTTCCGAAGTCAGAATCCAGCTTTGTGAGCCAAGGATTTTCTCTGCAAATTTCAGTCTGTGGCAGACCTCCTCCAGAGGCCTCCCAAGAGCAGAAGCTCCCGCCAGAATTAAGATATGCGTAGTATCCTCTCTAAGCACCGGTTCACCTTTTCCCGGGACTTTAACCGGAAATTTTCTGGAACCGTCAGCCTCTGTGAGTATGGCCTGAGCCTGTTCCCTTACCTGTCTGTAATCTTCTTCTGTAAGTCCTTTGATTTTTTCCGGAGTTTCACTGCTGGTTCCGGCGATTACCACACCTGGAGTCTCCAGAGCTTCCCTGACCTTTTCTCCAGGCTGGTCAATAAGGCCCGTTCTCCCCAGAAGTTTTGGGTGCTCCATATGGACAGTGGTAGTGACCAACACTTTTTTTCCCTGGGCAGCCCACTGGTCCGCCAGTTCCAGTATACAGGAGGTTTTTCCCCCAGCTCCTACAAAGGAAACCGCCGTTTTTGACCCTGTTCCCAGTTTTTCCATGATTTCATCCAGTTTCATCTTTCCAGTACACCCTTCTCATAGGCGCTGACCAGTTCCAGAACACTTCCTGCGATACATCTGGCTTTATCTGATATCAGTGCGCAGTGAGCCTGGGATTCTTTTCTGGGATCTACGTCTGCAATCTTAAAATGTTCCGTCACAGGATAGCCCTCCTGGATAATCCCCCGCAGGACCCCTGAAATCTCAGTATAGACAGAAGCAGGTTCTCCCTCTCTTTCTATCCAGCCGATCCGGCTGCCCCTTTCTACCCAGTCTCCAATCTCTTTTTCCTGGTGAAAGATTCCCTGACAGGGGGAATGGATCACTCTTTCTTTTCCATAGCCGCCGATCACTCCAGGTACTCCTGTATTAGGGATTGCCCCTCCCTGGCCGATGATCCTTCCCAGATAATGGCCTCTCTTGGTCTCTATCACATAATCCACGTCTTCTCCAGCAGTAAATCCAGGTCCCAAGGCTATGGTCAGCTCTGACATATCTCTCCTGGTCCCCAGATTTTTTTTCGCCATGATTCCATCTATGAGGATATCCGGATAATACTTTTCAAGGCATTTTCCCTGTGGGTCTACGATAAGCTGGGGCCGGTTCCATGCCACCTGCTCCAGAGCCTCCTCAAAACATTCTGCCCGACTGCAGGTCAGTCCCTCTACTTCCATGGTTCCCTCATAAACAGCCTGACAAAAGGCCACCAGACGCCGGATAGCAGAAGGACGCTCACATTCCAGGATAATCACCGGATAGCCGCTTTTACAGAGTCTGTGTATGGTGGCAGTGGCCAGATCGCCCCCTCCTCTTACAATAATAGGCTTCATAAGTCTCTCCTCTTGTCACTTAAGGTTTTATGATCAGATCCGCCTTGGCCTGAGTCTCCACGATCACGTACATGTTCACAATGGTTCCCACTGCCAGCTTATCCTTCATCTTATAAAAATCAAGACAGGTGCCGCAGGTACAGATTTTTGTTCCTTCTTTTTCCAGAGTTTTCAGATCCTCCAGGACCGGAGAGCCTTCACAGGTCAGGAATGCCCCTTTATTATAAAAGAGAACTGTATCCGGCAGCTTCTCCAGCTGAGTCAGAGAATAGATAAAACCTTTGATCAGAATCTGTCCCAATTCCGGGTCTCCCTCTCCCATTTTATCGGAAGAAATCACCACTACTGTATTCTTTTGTCCCTGAGGTACACAGGAAATATACTCCGGCTCTTTCTCTTCCTGGGAAGTTCCCGCTTTTTTCACCGTGATCTTCACCTCATAATGTTTGTCCCCCAGTTTTGTCATTTCATAATCTGCTTCCTGGGAATTGGCCAGTTTCCGCAGATTCTCTGTAGCTACTTCATTATCTACCTGGACAAAAACCACATCTCCTGCCTGGCTTTTATCCATTTCTTTCTTTGCAAGTATCACTGGCTTCGGACAGGTCATGCCCATAGCATCCACTCTTTTTTCCATAAATTTTCTCCTTTTCGTTTACTCATAGAGATATACCCGGTGGATTCCTTTGGCCTGGATCCCTCCGTCCTGGATTACCTGACGGATCCGCTCCTCCTCTTCCAGTCCCGTGCACCAGGCAATGCCGCATTCTGCAGAAATCTCACTGGGAAGGGGAATCAATCTCCCCGGTATCTGATTGCTCTGACAGTATTTCTCTGCTGCCATAGCCTGGGTGGTCGTCAGAAAAGAAACCACCAGCTTCTCTTTTTTTTCTCTCATATATTTCTCCCAAAATCAGGTACTATTTTTTCTTTTACTATCATAACAAAACCGGGACAAAAATCAAGTTTTATGATAGAATCGAAAAAAGAGAAAAACTGGTTTTTTCCATCCAAAGGCATCTGGCTGAATAGTTACAATTTTTCAAAAAAATAAAAAAATATGTTGACAGAGATATCTCTTTTTGGTAGAATACATAACTGTGATACGCAACAGCACAGTTTGCTGCCTTGGCTCAGTCGGTAGAGCGTCGCCTTGGTAAGGCGGAGGTCGGCGGTTCAAGTCCGCTAGGCAGCTCTAAAGAACCCTTGGATTTCCAAGGGTTCTTTTTTCATCTATTGGAATACCAAAAGATAAGGAAATTGACGTATTCGTCCGTATTTTAATGGCTCAAGAACGGTTGCATCAACGAAACTCTTATTTTGGACCGTAATTTTACCTCTCAAAAACGGTTATATATCCAAAAACTCAAATTTTATCCGTACCAGACTCCTTAAAAATACGGTTCTAGCCTCAAAAATACAATTTTCAACCGTACCAGGGCACTAAATAGTACGGTTCTATCTGACAAAATCCATATTTTATCCGTACTAGGCCACTAAAAATTACGGTTCTAGCCGGGAAAATGCACTTTTCAACCGTACCGGAACTGTAGAACATGAAAATCTCAGGATTTAAAAGGTATATGTCCTTCCCCAAGAAGAATATTTTCCTTTAACATATCAAAATCATCCCCAAAAAGGTTCCCATAGAGCTTCCGTTTTCCATTGCTCTATAGGAACCTTTTCACCATTCCACACTTTCCTTATTTCTTAGCTGCGATTTCCTTAAACACTATCTCCGCCCCTGGGGCCTTTATGTGGATCACGGCTTTTTCAGGATAATACCGGGTAGAAAAGACATACTCCCCATCATTCAGAAACACTTCTGCTGAAGAAATATCTGCAAGGATCTTCACATTCTCCAGCCTTTCCATATCCACCCAGCGTCTCCCTCTGCCTGCGGAAATCCCGGTTTTTTCCTGGTTTTTAAACCACATTTCAAATTGGCCATCCCGGTATTCCAGTACCAGCTCTTCTCCCAGAACAGCCTGGAACCGGTTATTGCAGATACCGGAAATTTCTGCCTGGTATACAGGATACCCTTCTATTTCCATGTGTCCCTGGTCTTTCCTGAGCAGCCGGCACTTCTCTTCCAGTTCCCGGACAGGTCTCTGGCAGGGTATTCCGTCTTTGACATAAATCTCTCTTGGAAATGTAAAGCAGTGCTGCCACCCATTTTCAATGGTCCGGTTGGTATATTCCTGGCAGTCCGGCATTCCCATCCAGCCGATTTGAATGATCCTGCCGTCTTCTGCCTGGAAGCTCTGGGGGGCATAATAATCAAATCCATAATCCCACAGACGATATTCTCCCAGGTGACAGTTTCCGGTGATCTCTCCTTCCACCAGAAAATATCCAGACTGGTACACATTCCGTTCTTCCCACTGACCGCCTGTCAGTCCCTGGACAGAGGCAGACAGAATTTTTCTGTCCCCGATTTCAAAGTAATCCGGACACTCCCACATATAGCCAAAGGACTCCTCTGTTTTTACACGGTTTGCAAGGACCCAGTGGATCCTGTCCCGGGACTGATAGAGAAGGGCCTGGCCTTCATCTCTCTTCGTCCTGGCCCCAAGGAGCATATAATAATTGTCCTTCTTCTTCCATACTTTCGGATCCCGGACATGAAGGGTCAGGTCTGAGGGATAATCTCCATTATCCATCAGCTTCATCTTCCTGCCAAAGTGGATTCCGTCTTTGCTGGACACCAGAATTGTATTGGCCTGGCGTCCTGTGTTTATGTAGTCATAGTCTCCATCTTCCAGTTTTACATTGCCTGTATAGTACAGAAACATTTCTCCGTCTTCGATAAAGGCTGCCCCTGAATAAACGCCGCTGCAGTCAAAGGGCTGGTCTGGATATAAAGGTACTCCCTGATATTCCCAGTCAATCATGTTATGACTGGTGTAATGGCCCCACATCTTCACGCCGCCTTCTGGATCAAAAGGAGAGTACTGAAAAAATGCGTGGTATACTCCCTGAAACTGACACAATCCATTGGGGTCATTCAGCCACCCCACCGGAGGCATAAGATGGATCCTCTGACGAAAAAAGTCTTTTCCATCTGCCAGTTTTTCTGCCGTCTCTGTTAATCTCTTTAAATCTCCTGTCAATGCAGTCATACCATATCTCCTACTACTATTTTTCCAGTTTCATCACAGGACTGTCTTCCCTTACCTCTCCTGGTTCTGCTTTTTCCACAGCAGAAAAATCCTCCGGATTTGTCAGGATGACCATAGTCGCAGCCGGATAGCCGGCAGCCTTGATAACCTCCAGGTCCGCCTCAATAAGCAGGTCTCCTGCATGGACCTTATCTCCGTCAGAAACTTTCTTTGTGAATCCTTTGCCATCCAGCTTCACTGTATCAATTCCCACATGGATCAACAGCTCCCCTCCTGTTTTTGTGGTAAGACACACTGCATGCCCGGTGTCAAAAATATTGCTTACTTCCCCATCGCAGGGAGCAATGATCTTCCCATCTGCTGGCTCTATTGCAACTGTAGTTCCCAGCATTTCTGAGGCAAAAGTTTCATCACTGACTTCTGTAAGAGGGATCACTTTTCCTTTTACCGGGCTGAATAAAATCTCTTCTTTTCCTTCTTCTCCGTCTGGCGTTTCAGAAACTTCAGGAGACATTTCTTCCTTTTCTTCTATTGCAGCTCCTGCCTCACCGCCCTTTTCCTGACTGTGAGAATCTCCCGCCTGAACAGACTTCTGATCCTTATAGAGCAGGAAAGAAACCACAAAAGCTACGCCTACGGCAATAATCATTTCAATAATATACTGAACAGGCTCATCCAGACAGAGAAGAATTCCAAAGATACCGGTAACTCCGGTTCCCTTGGCTCCAAGATGCACGATAGAAGCATAAAGAGCGCCGCATCCGCCGCCGATACAGCCTGCGATAAAAGGTTTAAAGAACCGCAGGTTCACACCAAAAATAGCCGGCTCTGTAATTCCCATAAAGGCACTTAAAGAAGAAGGAAGGGCAAGAGATTTCACTTTCTTATCCTTGGATTTCAAAGCAACTGCCAGGGCAGCTGCACCCTGGGCGATGTTGGCGGCGCTTGCCAGAGGCAGCCAGTAAGTAACTCCATATTGAGCAATCTGTCCGATATCAATGGCTGTATACATCTGATGGATACCGGTTACTACAGTCGGCGCATACAGAGCTCCCATGATCAGACTTCCGATACCAAATGGCAGTGTCAGCATCCACTGGATACCGTCCAGAATGGCGTTTTCCGCCCAGACAAAAACAGGACCGATCACTGTCAGTGTCAGATACCCGGTAACAAAAACACTTACCAGCGGTGTTACAAAAAGATCCAGAACCTCCGGCACTACTTTGTGCAGCTTTTTCTCAATTACAGACAAAAGCCATACAGCGATCACTACCGGAATTACATGGCCCTGGTATCCCACCATGTCAATGTCATAAAGCCCAAAGAAAACGGACTGGGTCTGAAGAACTCCCTCTGTGGCTACCGTATAAGCGTTCTGCAGGGAAGGGTTGATCATGATCATACCGATAACCGCTCCCAGATAGGGATTTGCCCCAAAGGCCTTAGCCGCTGAGAAAGCGATGAGGATCTGCAAAAAGGTGTAAGCTGTGTTGCTGAACAGGCTTGCAAACACATAGATAGAACTGCTGGTATCCATGTTGATGAACCCGTTGTTGATCATAAAATCCAGGGAGTTCATGATTCCCATAAGGAAACCGCTGGCCACGATAGCCGGTATGATAGGTACGAAAATATCTCCCAGGAGCTTAATCGCTCTCATAAACACATTCTGCTGTTTGGCTGCAGCCTCCTTTGCCTCTGCCTTTGTGCTGGCCGTAATACCTGCGATAGCAATAAACTGGTCAAATACCTTATTGACTGTCCCTGTTCCCAGGATTATCTGAAGCTGTCCGGAAGCTTCAAAAACTCCTTTTACTCCCTCAATATTTTCCAGGGCTCCCTTGTCTGCCTTACTGTTGTCAGCAATAACCAGACGGAGCCTTGTTGCGCAGTGAGCAGCAGAAACAATGTTCTTACTTCCACCCACCTTATCCAGAATTTCCTTAGCGGTCTTTCCGTAGTCCATGATGACTCTCCTTTCTCTTTCTTCTTCATGATTATATGTAATCGATTTCATGTCTTTGAATAAATCATAAAGAAAAAAATGTCATTTGTAAAGATGGCATTTTCACTGATATTTCAATATATTTTTTGTATATTTTTCCTTTTCAATATGATATCGATATCATTTATCTTCATTCACAAGCTGGAAGCCCAGCTTCATCTCAATGGGAATCTTTTCCCCTCTTTCAATTACATCCAGCAGCAGCTCTGCCCCTCGTATCCCACTGGTCTTGTAGCCGAAGTGTACTGTGGGGATCCCTCCAGTGACAGCCTTCAAGAACTGGTTATCTCCAAAACCTGTGATCCGCGTGCCGCTGCTGTCCAAAATATATTTCATCCTTGTTCCAGAATTCTGGATACTCTGGGGAATCCGCTCTTCACTGCAGGCGTGAAGGGCCTCTATGGCTCCTGCGGCTATGGTATCTGTGGCACAGGAAATTATGGCAATATCTTTCTTCTTTTCCAAAAGGTCCAAAGCAGCCTGATACCCAGATTCCATAGTAAACTGAGATTTTCTGGTATACCCCTCTTCCAGTTCTACACCTTCTGCCCGCAGACCTGCACGAAAACCGTCTTCTCTGGCAGCACCTACGGCCTTGTCTTCCCTGGTCACTCCGATATAGGCAACTTTCCCTTTTCCTCTGACAGAATCCGCCACAATCTTTCCCATGGCTTTTCCTGCTCCATAGTCATCATGATAAATACAGTTGGCATATTTTGTATACTGTCCCACTACCACTACCGGAACTTTGGATTCTTTCAGGAATTTCTTATGTTCTCCGGTGATCATCGTTCCAATAAGCACTATACCATCTACCGGATAACTTTCAAAAAGCTTCAGATAGGTAATCTCCTTTGCCGGCTGATTATCTGTACTGGCCAGAAGCATCTGGTAGCCCCGCCGGGACAGGACCTGCTCAATCCCTGCTGTTACCCGGCTAATGGATTCTGAGTTGATTTTGGGCACTACCACTCCTACCAGACAAGCTCTTTTTGTCCTCAGGATCCTGGCCTGAGCAGAAGGCTGATAGCCAGTTTCCTCAATTACCTTTTTTATCTGTTCTTTTTTTTCATCACTTACATAACCGCCGTTAAGGTATCGGGATACAGCCGCACTGGATACCCCGGCAAGCTGCGCAATTTCTTTAATGGTCATTTCTCCATTTCCTTCCCCTTTTATTTTTTGTCAGGTCAGGCGGACATTTATCTGCGGCGTTCCGCCCATTCCTCCTCCAGTATGGACATAAGGATATCATCTCCATAATTTTCTCCGTCTTTCACTGCATCCCGGAGCACTCCTTCTCTTTGGAATCCCGCCTTTTCATAGGCTCTTATTGCTCTGGGATTAAAGGAAAAAACATCCAGCTCCACTCTATGAAGGTTGATCTCCTGAAAAGCAAACTCCAGGGTATTTTCTATGGCCCAGGAGCCGATCCCCTTTCCACATTCCTCAGGATGAAAGATGGCGATCCGGAAGTTTGCCTTTCTTAAATCCCAGTCTATTTCATTGAGTACGCTCTCCCCCATAATCTCTCCTTTGGGAGAAAAAATCAAAAAGTCATATCGATTTTTGTCCTCTACACAGTTTTTCAGGAATCCCACCACTTCATCATGGGAAAAATCTGTCCTGCTGCCTGTGAGCCTGGATACCTCCGGATCAAAAGGCTGAAAGTTATTCCTGTAATATTCCTCTGCGTCCTCTTTTCTGGCCAGGCGCAGGCGATAGCCGTCTTTCTCATATACCTTATCCATATTTCTGTCTCCTATCCTGTTCATTGCTATACTCATGAACTAAGTTTCTCGAAACTTTCCTTATTCAAATCTCATACTCATACAGATTAAAGTCCGCCCAGCCTGTATCCTCATAGAAAATATTTAAAGAACCGGCGTATTGAAATCCCACTTTCTCATAGAGCCTTTCCGCCGGCAGATTTCCCTCTAATACGTCAAGACGAAGGGCTTTCAGCCCCATATCCTCTGCAATCTTCACAGCCTCTTCCATCATCCTTGTCCCAAGTCCTCTGCCTGAAAATCCAGGGTGTACCCCAAAGGTATGTACGGTCATAACCTCACCTGGTCCAGCCTGGGTTTTCCAGGATATTTCCTGATATCTCTCATTGCATACCAGATTCAGGATCATACAGGCGGCAATCTTTCCCTCTGCTTCTCCAATATACAGTTCTTTCTTTTCCAGGGCTTCTTTGAGCATTTCTTCCCTAGGATAAATATCTTTTTTCCATCCCGGCTTATATTCTGCATTCTGTACTTCTTCAATAAGGGAATCATAGAAAGCTTTTACTTTCTCTAGCTCTTCTACACTTCCGATTCTTATGGTAAACATGTCTTGTCTCCTTTAAAAATCCACTTTGGTCACATGCCGAATTCTTCCGGGTAGGTCACTGCTCCGTTGACAGGCGCCCCCTCCTCCCTTAGTTTCATCGCCATAAAATTAGGAGAGGGAATTCCTTCAGGAACCTGGATTCCCAGTTGTTCTGCAGGAATATAGCCGAATCTGGGATAATATTTCTCACTGCCCAGCACCAAAGAATAGGAATATCCCAGCTCTCTGGAACTTAGGTTTTACTGACAGAGGCGCCAGCACAAGTACCGTATCCTCTCCCACCTTTGTTCTGGTAAACAGGATGTGCCCGGCCAGTTCCCCATCTATTTCCGCCACCAGAGATAATTCCGGTACAAAAGCAGAACCCTTTCTTAAAGCTTCTACCAGGTCCTGTTCATTGCCGTCTGCATGTTCTGCCGTTTCAAAAGCTTCCTTGACAAGTTTATATACTTCTTCATAATCTTTCTCAATTTCCTGTCTGATCTCCATAGCTACCTCCAAAATTTCTGTTAAAGTTTATTATCTTCTATCTCTTCCTCCAGTCTTTTTATCACATGGCTCATCATAAAATAAATGGTCTCATAATGAACGTAATCCAGGATATTCTCGTCCCACATAAACTTCAGCATTGCCGGAAACTCCTCATCGGAATACCAGAACTGGAAAACCGCCGGCAGGAAGGGAAAAATTCCCAGACGGAAGCTCACATCTCCAACCCTCTCCGGAATACCTCCCAGCCTTTCACAGGCTCTGGCCAGCTCCCTGGTCTTCCCGTCAAAAAATTCTACTGATTTCTGAAAGATATTTCCTACTGTCCCGGAAGAAAATACCGTTCCCTTCAGACTGGTCAGACTGACAAATTTTCCTGAGAGCCGGCAATCCGGCTTTGAATCGCAGAGCACGTCATAGATGGACATAGCCTCATTATAGCTGGTCTGGTCCCAGTTTCCCTCTGCCTTCTTCTGCACCTGTATTTCTCCGGTTTTCCGATTTATCTGATAGGGACTGTTTACAAAAGTTATATAGATATAATCTGCATTACAGGCCAGCTGAAATTTCTCTATCATTTTTTCCTGGTCATATCGGAGAAATCTCTCTGCCATCTGTTCCTGCATAATCTGGTAATTAGACTTCTGCATTTTCATTCCCTCCCTGGTCTCTTTTCTGTTTCTATCTTTCTAAAATCTTCTGAGTTTATTATCCGTCAATGCATTTCCCATAGATACAAAGATCATAAATTTTGTCACCTTTGGTAACTACCTTTTTCATAATACCTTCCAGCATAAATCCATTTTTCTCCAATACTTTTCTGGACGCTGTGTTAGGCTCATAAACCAGTCCAGTAATACGGATAAGATCCAGTTCCTTATAGGCCAAAGGGCATATCTGTTTCACCGCTTCTGTCATGATTCCCCTGGAATAGTATTCTTTTTTCAGCATATAGCCGATTTCTCCGTCTCTTCTGTAAACGTCTTCTTTTTTCTCCACAGAAATATTCCCTACGATCTTCCCATCTGCCAGGATTGCCCGAAAAACGCCTTCTTTTCCTTCCTGCTTCTCTGCCATGTTGATCCACCACTGGGCGTTGTCCTCTGTATATGGGTAGGGCAGACGGTCAGACAAGAACTGCCGGTCTGCATTGTGGCATATTTCCGCCAGTTCCTTTTTGTCCTCCAAAACCCATGGTCTCAATTCTATTTTCATGAGGTATCCTCTCCTTTTCTTTACTCCATTCGTTAATTTAAGCTGGATTCATCTATCCTAAACGTGCTTTCCGAGTTCATAGGCCTCTTTCTATGCTTCCCCGAACATGCTCTCAAGGAAAAGAATCCTATTGTCTTCTGCAAAAACTTCTGCTTCTACTCCGTAGGGAAGGACGCATCTTGGATAGGCATGGCCGAAATTCACATTATATACAATGGATAATTCCGGATTTCCCACAGCTTCCCGGTATACTTGTTTATACTTTTCATAGAAAACTTCGTCCTGAGGTTTTCCCGCCAGGATTCCTGTGATTTCTTCAAAAACGCCTCTTTCTCTCAGCATTGCCAGCTCTTTTGCCAGAAGTTCCGGTGCAGGCTTTTCCTCACAGGTTTCAATAAAGAGGATTTTCCCTCTCCACTCCTCTCTGTCCGGAAAAAGTCCGTATTTTTCACAGATTTCTTTTTCATCTCCGTATCTGGTTCCAGAAAGGGCATCGTAAATGCTCTCTGCACAGCCTCCCAGAAGTTTTCCCCGGAAATGGCCGCTGCCCTGCAGGATCTCAAATCCTTTGGGATCCTCGTGGGCAGTCCTTTCTGTCCCCAGAGCCGCCTCAGAAAAGTCTTTCCGTTCCTCATACCACACAGGGCTCGGACAGATTTCTTTTTTCTCATGTCCGGCAAAATATCCCTGGAAATGTTCCCTGGTATATGGCAGCATTTCCTTTCCCATATCCGCCAGATCGCAGATAAAGCAAGGGCCGTAATAGGTAGTCATTCCCAGTTTATAAAACATCAGATGGTTAATGGTAGTATCGGAAAATCCGGTAAACAGCTTTGGCTTTTCTTTTACCAGCTCTGTAAATTCCTGGTCTTCCAAAAGATAAGGCAGGAGGCGGTAGGTGTCGTCTCCTCCTATGGCGCATATAACGCCTTTTATAGAATCGTCACGAAAGGCTGCTTTTAAATCCTCTGCCCTTGCCTGGGGATTCTTATTCAGATATTCCATGCCCTTTAAAGTATTTGGCATAAAAACTGGTTCCAGGCCAAATTCCCGAAGTCGTTTTATTCCCAATGTTATATTATGACGGCAAAAGTCCTCTCCCAGCATACCGCTGGAAAGACTGACTACAGCTACCTTATCGCCTCTTCTTAATGGCACAGGCTTTCTCATAATTTCCCCTCCTGTAATCAAAATAATCTGTGTCAGATGTACCTATTTTATCACAGACAGGTTCCTGCAACAACCTTCCCTCTAGACATTAAGGGATATTATACATGTAATCTTATTTCTGCTTTGCAGTATTAGGGGAAGAATAGGTGATCTATGCCAGTGCCATTAACGTACTGACCACTGTAGTCTGTATCGTGACTATGCCCCTGATGGCAGCCCATCTATACTTTGTAATTTTACCTGTTTTTCCGGCCTCTTTTCTTCTTTACTGCTGCGGCTGCCACAGCTCCTGAGAGAAGCAGCCCGCAGCAGATTTTCCCAAGAGGCGCCGGGTCTCCGGTCTTTGCCGGTGCAGCTTCAGAAGTTTTTGCCTTAGCAGGAGCTGTTCCGGAAGTTTTTGTATCTGACTCCGGCACAGCAGGCGTCTGAGTCTTATGCTCCGGATACTCTACAGTCTGGCCTTTATCATCAATGTCTGTATGGGCAGCCACCTCTTTATCGCCTACATACAGCCTTTCAAAAACAACGACAGCAGGATTTCTCAGGGCCGCGCTGTCAAAGATAAATTCCACTTCCACAGCTCCATCGGCTTTTTCGGCTGTAAAAGTTTTTTCCGCTGTTACCTGTTTCTCCTTATCCAACACTGGTTCCCCTGTCCTCTTGTCCATGAGGATGCCCTTTACTGTATATTCCTGACCTGGAATCAGATTCTTATAAGTCACCGTATCTGTAAGTGCTGTCTTTTCCTTCCGGATACCCTCCTGACGTCCAGAAGTTTTATCCTTGGCCTGGGTACTCAGAGCCGGATAATGGACGCTCTGGTCCTCATCATTGACATCTGCATGAGTTCCCACTTCCACACCGTTGTACAGGATATCTTCAAAAACAACTACTGTCTGCCCTGCAAGGAGTGTGGAATCCAGCTCATATACCAGTTCAATGCTGCCCTCTGCCTTCTCAGCTGTAAAAGTCTTCTCCGCTGTAATCTTCCTCTCCCCACTGTCCTTTATCGGTTCTCCTGTCTCCTTATTCATGAGGGTTCCTCTTACTGTGTACTCTTTGCCGGAAAGCAGACCTGTATAGGTCACAACATCTACTACCGTTGCTTTCTCACTGACAGTTCCGGTATGCCCTCCTGCAGCACCATCATAAGCATTTGTCCGAAGCTGCGGAATGGTCACTGTCTGGCCTTCATCGTTAATATCCTTATGTTCCCCAATCAGCTTATCGTTGATATAGAGTTCTTCATATACTACTACCTGACGCCCGGCCAGCATAGAAGCATCAAAGGTATATTTTAGGTCTACTGCTCCATTGGCCTCTTTTGGGGTAAACTCTTTTTCTGCTGTCACAGCTTTATCATTGAGCAGCAGTTCTTTTCCTGTCTCTTTATCCATCAGCACGCCTTTCAGGATATATTTCTGTCCCGAAAGCAGGTTCTTGTATGATACGGTATCTATGAGCGTTACCTTACCGGCACTGGCAATATGATCCTTTGTGCTGCTGTCTTTAGCCATAGTTCCAATAACTGGGAAGCGGATACTCTGATCTTCATCTTCAATATCTGTATGGCTTCCCACCTCCTTGTCCTCATAATACAAACGTTCAAAGGCAACTACCGTCTTTCCGGCCAGAACCCTTCCATCAAAAGTAAAGGTAAGCTCCACAGAGCCGTCAGATTTTTCTGCAGTAAAAGTCTTCTCTGCTGTTACAGGCTTTCCATCCGCCAATAATTCTTTGCCGGCAGACTTGTCCATCAGAGTTCCCTTTACTGTGTACTCTTTGCCTGGAATCAGTCCTTTATAGGTAACGGTATCTGCAATGGTCACTTTGCTGTCCGGATTGCTGTTATGCGTTCCCGTTTCCTTATCAAGGGCAATTGTGCCAATCTCCGGGATATAAATAGTCTGGCCTTTGTCTTTGATGTCTTTATGCTCAGCAATGCTTATTTCGCTCTGGTACAGTTCCTCAAATACCACCAAGGCATGTCCTGCCAGAGAGGAAGCATCAAATGTAAAGGTCACATCTACAGTTCCAGAGGGTTCTTCTGGTGTGAAAGTTGTCTCGGCAGTCACTTCCTGTTCTCCCACTATTATAGCTTTCCCGGTTTCCTGGTCCATCAGGATTCCTTTCAGAGCGTACTCTGTTTTGGGCGTCAGATTGTTATAGGAAACTGTATCTACCAATGAGACCTGTCCTGCTGCTGAGAACTGTGTCCCGGATACAGCGTCTTTTACTGTAGTGCCGATTTCAGGGAAGTAAATGGTCTGGGCCTCATCATGGATGTCTGTATGTACTGCATAGACAGTATCATTTCTTTCCAGGTTTTCAAAGACTACAAGGGTCTTTCCAGCCAGATTGCTTCCGTCAAAGGTAAAAGTCACGTTTACAGTACCGTCAGCAGTTTCCGGCTTAAAGCTGGTTTTTGCAGTCACTTCTTCTCCTTCAGGGTCTTTTACCGGTTCCCCGGTCTCCTTGTCCATAAGGGTTCCGGTAAGCTTGTATTTCTTTCCTGGCTGCAGGTTCTTATAGGAAACTGTATCCACCAGAGTAATCTCTTTATCTGCTTTTGCTATATTAGATTTTGTTTCCTTGACCATAACCTTTGTCTCGATTTTTGGGAAATGGATTGTCTGGTCTTCATCTGTGATATCCCTATGCTCTGCAATCAGACTGCCGTTTAGATACAGCTCCTCAAACACAACAACATCTGCTCCGGAAAGCTTCCTGCTGTCAAAAGTAAATTCCATCTCTACAGTTCCATTTACTTTCTTTGGAGTAAAAGTCTTTTCTGAAGTAATGGGATCTCCTTTTTCATCTGTCACCGGCTCCCCGGATCCTTTATTCATCAGAATCCCTTTTAATGTGTATTCTGCCCCCTTATTCAGGTTGGTATATTCTACCGTATCTGCAATAGTCGTATTTTCTCCTGCCGGGGCATAATGCTCTTCTGTATCACTGTCCACAGCAGCAGTGGAAATTTCTACAAGTTCACTGTCATCTGTCAGAGTTCCCAGTGGAATCGTATAGCTGTCCCGATATACGGTAATTTCAATGGATAACAGTTTGTACCCTTCATTAGCCTCACATCTTTGCTCTTCAAGCAGGTAAATATCATAAGGCAGCGCCCCTTTCTCATCATTTACCGGCACTTCTTTTTCTGTGGTTCCAGAAAACCACAGGCCATCTTCCGAAGTCTCTCCCCGGTTGGTGTTCTGGCTGTGGGGATTCCATGAAGAAGAAGTGTCCACCAGACCATTTTTGTCTGATACTATGATATGCGATTCTCCTGTGGTCTTGCTGGTAATCTTAAAGGGTACATTTGCCAGACGTTCCAGGGTGCTGTCAGCTGCTTTGACAAAATTCAGGTCTCCACGTTTTACCTGGTTTTTTATTGCTCCCTCATTGTTGTCCAGGCTTACCCTCCTGCCGTCTTCCCGAATCTGGAAGGTCTTTGGCTCTTTCCCATCCGGCAGGTATCCGTCCGGTTCCTGAACTTCTTCAACCTCATAGGTACCATAAGGCAGCCAGTCTTTTGCAGACGCCCAAAGGCCCTTTTCGTTGGTTTCCACAGTTGCAATGACTTCTCCTGGAGCATATAACTGGCCCGCTACCAGGACTGTTTTTGCAGACCGGTTGGTAATGGTAAATTTAGCGCCGCCCAGGACCGCATTTCCCTGAGGCTTACGTTCATCAGTCTCCAGGCTCCACTTGGCAATGGTAACGCCGCCGCGGATCACTTCATTCTTGATGGCGGTTTCCCCGGTGTTCATCTGCAGGATTCTGCCATCTTCCCGGATTTCAAAATCCCGGACAATAGTTCCTCCAGAAGTATAACCGGTAGGAGGAACGATTTCTTTCAGCTGATAATCTCCATATGGCAGGAAGTCTGCTGCTGTGCTGGTTTTACCATCCTTATCCGTCTTTAAGACCGTGATGACCTCCCCTTTTTTATATTCCTTTCCACCTATAAGGACTGTACGGTCATTCCTGGAAATGAGTTGGATCTGAGATCCCTCCAGACTTGCATCTCCCTGGGGTACACGCTGTTCCAGTTCGCTGTCCCACTTTTCTACAGCAACGCCCCCACGGATTACTTCATTTTTGATGGCTGTATCTGAAGTATTCATCTGAACGACCTTTCCATCTTCCCGGATTTCAAAATTCCGAGTAATGGTCCCCTCCGATGTATAACCAGTTGGGGGATTGCTTTCTTTCAGCTGGTAATTCCCATAAGGAAGCAGGTCTGCCGCTGTGCTGGCTTTGCCGTTCTTATCTATAGTAAGAGTTGCGACCACTTCATTTTTTGTATAGGATTTTCCATCCACTAAGACTTCATGATCGTTCTGAGAAATAATCTGAATCTTTGCGCCTTCCAAGTCTGCAGTTCCCTGAGGTTCTCTCTTATCTTTCTCACTGTCCCATTTTTCTACAGCTACACCGCCGCGGATCACCTCATTCTTGATAGCTGTACCAGATGCGTTCATCTGGACGATCTTTCCATTTTCTCGAATTTTAAAGCTCCGGATAATGGTCCCTACTGATGTATAGCCAGTTGGGGGAACGCTTTCTTTTAGCTGGTAGTCTCCGTATGGAAGAAGATTTGCTGCTGTGCTGGCCCTGCCATCTTTATCTGTTATAAGAGTAGCGACCACTTCACCTTTTTTATATTCCTTCTCCCCTACAATGACCGTTTCATCATTCTGGGAAATGATCTGAATCTGGGCTCCTTCCAGACTTGCGGCTCCCTGGGCAGCTCTTTTGTTCAGTTCGCTGTCCCACTTTTCTACAGCAACGCCCCCACGGATTATTTCATTTTTAATGGCTGTATCCGACGTGTTCATCTGAACAATCTTGCCATTTTCCCGGATTTCAAAGTTCCGTGCAGTTGTGCCGGCGGAGGTATAACCAGTTGGCGGAACACTTTCCTTAAGCTGATATCTTCCGTATGGAAGATAACTGGCCCCCGTACTGGCTCTGCCGTTCTTATCAGTGGTAAGGACAGTAATCACTTCCCCTTTTTTGTAGGTCTTTCCCTCTACCCGGATCTCCTGGTCATTTTGGGAAATGATCTGGATTTTTGTCCCTTCCAGATCTGCAGCTCCCTGGGATTCTCTTTTATCCTTCTCACTGTCCCATTTCTCTACAGCTATCCCTCCGCGGATAAGTTCTTCCTTGCTGGTCACAGATTTGTAGAACACCTCTGACATAGTATCTTCTGCCGTAAGATCTACTGTGTAAGTCTGAGTATCTATCTGATATCCGGGAGACGCTGTTTTCTCTTTTACTGTATAGGTACCCAGAGACAGTCTGCCGCTTTCCGCCTTTCCATCTTTATCTGTGGTCAGTGTCCCCACCACTTCATCACTGCTGTTTCGGATTTCATACACAGCTCCTTCCAGGCTCCCCTGAGCCTGCGCCCTATTTATTTCTGAATCCACTTTCTGAAGCCGGATAACTCCTTTCTGAGGAGTTTCTGGTACAGTTGGCTGATTATATGTAGCTACTGTCTCGGCTGTTCCCTCAGAAGTTATCTGTCGGATAAAAATCTCATGATTGAGCAGGTATCCTGCCGGAGCTTTTGTTTCCTGAACAGTTACCGTTCCCAAAGGCAGTGTTGTCTGTCCATTGGGCATATAATAGAAATCGTCCCCGGAAACTTTCCCACTGTCTTCTAATCTTACTTCACCATTTTCTTTTGTCTTCAAGACCCAGGTCCTTTCTGGATTTATCCCCTGTTGAGCCGGGTCCGTATCATAAAGTCCCTTGTAATATTTCACTGTAAACTCTGCATCTGCCAAAGAAGCTGTGCCCTGAGGTCTATTCTGGTTTGTTTCTGCATCTATTTTGCTTAACAGCACTGTAACCGGATTGCTCTGAGGGATGTCCTGGCAGCTATAGGTAACTGTCTGGCCTGCTGTAACTGTAACTGTTGCCGAAGCTGTATCCAATGCATATCCTTCCGGGGCTTTCAATTCCCGAATATGGTAATTGCCTTCCGGTATCTCATCAACTCTGGCATAACCCTTTTCATCAGTGACTAATGTTGCAACCTGTTCCTCTGTCCCCTGGATATACACCCCATACTCAGCTCCGGCAAGACTGCCGTATGCCCAGTTGCCCTCTGTCCATTCCGGATTTCCAGAGGACTTCTGAAGTTCAATGGATCCGTTCTGGATATCCCAGCAGCCGCCCATGGTCTGTCCACTGCCATCCATATTGAAGTAAAAAGCTTCAAAAGAAGCCGGCGGATCCGGAAGGCTTTCAATATTACTGATCTCCCACAACAATGCTTCTTTTAGTTCATCTGGAGTTCCCAAAAACGCATCCATATCTCCGGTGTAGCAGTATGCAACAATACAATGGCTCATGGCATACTCGCTCTCTTCGTTCCAGTTGTCAGAGCCCAGATTTCCAAAAGTGGAAGTGTATACCTCATACCCAGGACCTCCAAATACATAATACATAGCCTTACGCAGAAGTCCCTCTCCCATAGCTGTGGTTTCGTAATATCCATCGGAAGGTGCCGCTTCTCTGGGTTCCAGGCAATAAGCATAACGGCCATCTATATGGAACCAGTGAGTATAATAATCATAATAATAGACTCTTCCGCCAGCATCCAGATAAATGGTTTCTCTGGGAGCCAAGAGGTTCATTTCTCTGCTGACCTTAAAATTAGGAGGGGTATTGTTCTCTGCTGCTGTTTCACCACTTTCGTTGCTGTTCTCTGTCTGCTCCCTCTGTTGTTCCACCGAAGACTGGTCTTCTTCCGTTTCTGCCGGAATCTCTTCGACCCGTTCATCCATATCCTGGTTGTCCGCAGGTTCTTCTGTTCGTTCTGATAATTCTTCTTTAAAACCAGCCTGGATACTGCCTGTCTGGTCTGTCTGGAACTGAGTTATATACGTCCCCTCTTCTCCTGGCTGGAAAGATGTAATCTCTTCCTTAACTTCCCCTGTATCTGTCATGGTCTTATAAAAAGCTATCTGATATCCAGGCTCCGGTATTACCCTGATATCCAGAGGATTTCCTGGGGAACAGTTCAGAATAAGGGGCTCCTGTATGGTTGCCTCACTGATATTTCCTCCCTCATCTTCTATCTGTATACTCCCTTTCCCTTCGGTGACTGATATCTGGAGTTCTATTTTCTCTTCTGTTTCCAGTTCTTCTACAATTTCCTCAGCCTCTCCAGTCTCTGCCTCGGCAAAAGCCTGGGCTGTTGGAACGAAAGAAGAAATGCATAAAACTGCAGTCAATAGATATGCCATAGTTCTTTTAAATTTTTTCATATCTGGCCTCCTCTCATTTTCCTGTTTTCAGCTGTAAAAAGACACATAAATACTGTCGCTCTTAGGATCCCCTTCCGGGAATATAAGCCCAATGGAATCACCTCCTTCCCACTGACAAAAAAACATAAGGATTTCGATAACTATTGTTTGGAACATATGGTGCGAACGCACCGCAAGAATAGGCCCGAAGGCAATGAAATGTACATTGAACAGATAACAAATTAAACGGTAATTTTAAAAATGGAAACATCCGCGGCTTTGACCATCCGCAAGGATATGAAATAGAATAAAAAATATGTGTTATAAAGAATTGTACAGAATACACATTCCTGACAAAAAGGCCCCTTTGTCCGCATGAGTATCCGTTTATGTTAGTATATACCGGATTTCTAAAAGAATCAACACCTTATATAACCAAAAAAGGCGCCATTTTTCGGCACCTTTTCCTGGGCGGTGTTACCCGCCCTCTGAACCTCCTACTTCCGGAATACCGGCAATAGAAGTTAATATACTGATCACTCCGGCCATCACTGACGCAGACAGAACATATTTCCAGTCTACCTGCCCCAGAGCTGCCGCTGTTCCGATTCCTGCAATCGCTGCCTGGGCTACGGTCTTTACTGCGCGGATTCCTGCTGCTTTCAGCCATTTTCGGTTATCCACAGATACTTTAAACACACAATTTTTCAGCACTGCTCTTCCCCCTTTCTTTCCAGAGTTTTTTCCGGCAAGAGCAGACTTCTTATCAGGGAAGAAAACCAGCTGTCATTTTAGCCTTCCCGGCTGTCCTCCCTGCTATAACAATATGCAGAAATTAAATATCTGTGACCCCATGGACCAACTGTATACAGGTTTTATGTCACTTAGAGCAAAAGAAAAAAGCCCGTAAATACGGACTTTTTGAAGTGGAGCATACGGGACTTGAACCCGTGACCTCCACACTGCCAGTGTGGCGCGCTCCCAACTGCGCTAATGCCCCATGCACCTTATTATAACACGTATTTTCACAAATGCAAGAAAAATTTCTTCAATTCCAAAACTTCATGTCTCAGTTCAGTCATAAAAATTAGGATAGAAAAAAGCTGACCCAAGCTTCCTTGCAGAAGTTTTTTTCTATCCTAAGGCATATGATACTGAGCTGTATGGCTAAATAGGCAATTTCACAACTACTCAACTTTCACCAGATTCCGCAGTTCTTTCCCGGACAGATATCTCCTCAAATTCTCTGCACAGATATCTACTACATTATCCAGGGTTACGGAAAGATGATAGCCTCCTGAAACATGAGGGGTAATAAAAACCTGAGGCATATCCCAGAGAGGATGTTCCGAAGGAAGGGGCTCCGGATCTGTCACATCTAATGCAGCCCCGGCCAGCCTTCCCTCTTTCAGGGCCTGGCACAGGTCTTCCGCCGATACGGTATCTCCCCTTCCTCCGTTCAGGAAAAAGCTTCCCGGCTTCATTAGATCAAAATACTCTTTGTCAAACATACCTCTGTTCTCTTCTGAACTTGGAAGAAAGGATACCACTGCATCAGCTCTGGGAAGAAGAGCCTTGATATCCTCCTGAAGATGAAGTTCGTCTACATACTCCGGGCAGGGGCTGTAGGTTCTCTTAATCCCAATGACATAGGCCCCGAGAGCATGAGCCAGCCGGGCAAAATGTTTCCCGATATCTCCCAGACCAAGGATCATCACCGTAGCATCACTGATAGAAGTGACCGCTCCCTGATCTCCCCATTTATGGGCCTTTTGATCATCCCGATAGAGATGGAGTTTTTTCTGCATTGCCAGCAGCATAGCAAACATATGCTCTGACACTGTCTGTCCGTAAGCGCCGCTGCAGGATGTAAGAAGCCTGTCTCCCATGATTTCTTCTTTTGCATAAACATCAAAGCCTGCGGAATTAAGCTGCAGCCATTCCAGCTTTTTGGCTTTTTTCACTATTTCCGGAGGAATATTTCCCAGAATGATCTCAGCCTGGTCTGCCAGTTCCTGGGTAACTTCCTCTGGTCTGCAGAAAATAATCTCTGCGTCTTTTGCAATTTTTTTCAGCAGTTCCCGATGTTTTTCCTTTATGGGAATCACTGTAAGTATCGTTTTTCCTTTCATAGAGCACCGCCTCTCTTCACAGCAATCTTTCTATATCAAAGGGTTTCCATAAGATCATGGATTTTATTCCGTATCCTTTGAAGGGCATTGTCAATAGATTTCGGTGACTTTTCCATCTGCCGGGCAATCTGATGATAATCCTTTCCCTCCAGATAAGCTCTCAGCACCTGATTCTCAAAGGGACTGAGCCTTTCTTTAATTTTTTCCTGCATCAGATTTGTACTTTCCCTGTCAATAATAATCTCCTCAGGGTTCTGCTGCTTTGTGTCCTCTGTATTTTTCAAAGGGCTGTTCTCTTCACTTAAAGAAATATAGGAATTCAAAGGTCTGTGCTTCTGTCTTCCTGAAATCTCAATTGCCTTATAAATCTGCCTTTCCACACACAGACTGGCAAAAGTGGCAAAGGAAGCATTTTTAGATGGACGATAGTCCCGCACTGCCCGGAACAGTCCGATCATCCCTTCCTGGATCAAATCCTCCTGCTCGCCTCCGATCAGGAACATGGCATGGGCTTTCTTTCGGACCATGCCCTTATATTTATCGATCAAAAACTCTTCCAGTTTCTTTTCTCCGTTCTGTGCACGGCGGATGAGCTCTTCATCTGGAATTCCTTCATACTCTTTTATCATAACTGAAACCTGTACTATTTACTTAATCTCTGCCTTACGATCTCATAAGCAAGAACCCCCGCTGCCACAGAGGCGTTTAAGGAGTCTATATCTCCTTTCATGGGAATTGATGCAATGAAATCGCATGTTTCTTTCACAAGCTTGGACACTCCCTGGCCTTCATTGCCGATTACCAGTCCTATAGGACCTTTCAGGTCCAGGTCATACATCTGAGTGCCTCCCATGTCTGCGCAGACAAACCAGATGCCTTCTTTTTTCAGGCTCTCAATGGTCCTGGCAATATTGGTGACCTTTGCCACAGGCGTATAATTCAGCGCTCCTGCAGAGGTTCTGGCTACCACAGCGGTAAGTCCTGCTGCCCGATTCTTAGGAATGATCACCCCGTGAGCTCCCGCTAAATTAGCAGTACGGATAATCGCTCCCAGGTTATGAGGGTCTTCAATATTATCCAGCACAAAAAGGAATGGGGGCTCTCCTTTTTTTCTGGCAGCCTCCAGAATGTCCTCTACCTGGGCGTAGGCATAAGCTGCCGTCTGGGCGATAACTCCCTGGTGAGTCCCTGTCTTGGACATCTGGTCCAGACGTTCTTTCTTTACAAATTTTACTATGGTATTCTGCTTTTTCGCTTCCCGAAGGATGGTCCTTACAGGGCCGTCCTCACAGTGCTCCAGCACAAAAAGTTTATCTACAGTCCTGCCGGAACGAAAAGCTTCCAGCACTGCATTTCGTCCCTCGATATTACTTTCCTGGAATCTGTTCTCCATCTTCTTCTCCTTCCTGAATCCCCAGCTTTACCAGCTCCAGTATCCTCTCCTGCTGCTCTGTAAGATACAGATACCCCATAAGAGCCTCAAAACCTGTGGCTCTCCGATAATCAGACATAGTAGCGTTTTTTGCCATGGTATAAGACTTGGCATTTCTTCCTCTCCGGAAGATTCCCAGCTCCTCTTCTGTTAAATGGGGTTTCAGCTTTTCAATCATTTCTGACTGGGCGGAAGCCTTCACCAGCTTATTGGCCCTCTGGTTCAGTTTATTCACCTGGGTATTGCCCTGCTCTACTAAAAGAGTACGGATAACCAGCTCATAAACTGCATCTCCGATATAAGCCAGCGTCAGAGGCGAATAAGTCCGGATATCCGGCTCTGTCAGTCCGAAAAGTTCTCTGAAATATCCTAAGCCCTTTTCCATTGTACGCCTTCTCTCGTATCTTTCAGAATGATCCCCATAGCGGCAAGCTGGTCTCTGATCTCGTCTGCCCGTTTGAAATTCTTTTCTTTTCTGGCAGCCTGACGTTCAGCAATGAGTTTTTCCACATCTTCATCCAGCATTTCCTCTTCTTTATCCACCAGCAGTCCCAAAACGTCGCTTAATCTGACAATGGTGTCGAAAAGATACTGGATAAAACCTTTGCTGCTTTCTCCGCTGCCATGAGTATTTGCAAATTTCACCAATTCGAAGATGGCGGCAATAGCATCTGCTGTATTGAAATCATCTTCCATGGCCTCTTCATATTTTTTTACATAACTCTGAACTTCCTCTGCAAGTTTTGCCTCTTCTTCTGTCATGGTATCCCCCTGGGCAGATTTGGCAAGGCGTTTTAACTGGTCTACGCAGGTGATGATCCTGTCAAGAGCATTCTTAGAAGCTTCCATCAGCTCTGCACTGAAGTTTAAGGGACTTCTGTAGTGGGCATTCAGCATAAAGAACCGCAGGACCTGAAGGTCGTATTTCTCACCAATTTCCCGTACTGTAAAGAAATTCCCCAAAGACTTGGACATTTTCCGGTTATCAATATTCAGGAAAGCATTGTGCATCCAGTATCTGGCAAAGATTTTTCCGTTGCAGCACTCAGACTGGGCAATTTCATTCTCATGATGAGGGAAGATCAAGTCCTCTCCTCCTGCATGGATATCGATTTCTTCACCCAGATATTTTTTAGACATCACGGAGCACTCAATATGCCATCCCGGACGTCCTTCTCCCCATGGAGATACCCAGTAAGGCTCTCCTTCTTTTTTCGGCTTCCACAGAACAAAATCCAACGGGTCTTCCTTCTGGTCTTCTCCGGAAACCTGAAGAGAACGGAAGCCAGACTGAAGGTCTTCCAGGTTCTTATGGGAAAGTTTTCCGTATTCATGAAAATTTTTGACCCGGAAATAAACAGTGCCGTTAACCTCATAAGCATAGCCTTTGTCAATCAGGGTCTGGATCATCTCGATCATCCCGTCAATCTCCTGGGTAGCCAGAGGATGGGTAGTTGCCGGTCTCACATTCATATCTGCCATATCTTTTTTGCACTCTTTGATATAGCGGGTAGAAATCTCCTCAGCGCTGACCCCTTCCTCTATGGCCTTTGCTATGATTTTGTCATCAACATCCGTAAAATTCGATACATAATTTACTTCATAACCTTTGTACTCCATATATCTGCGGACTGTGTCAAAGACAATCATAGGCCTGGCATTTCCAATATGGATAAAGTTATAGACCGTAGGTCCGCATACATACATTTTCACTTTTCCTTCTTCCAAAGGAATGAATTCTTCTTTTCTCTTTGTCAGGGTATTATAGATTTTCATTTTCTTCTCCTTTTTTCTTTGCTTTTTCTAATTGCTGTCTGTGCTCTTCTTCAGCCTTTTCTCTGGCTCTGCGGCACAGCTCTTCTTTTTCCCTCATATCCTGGAGCTCATAGCTCATCTTCTGGATTTCAGAGCGCAGACGCTCATTTTCTCTCTGAAGTATATGGATATCATCCAATGTAGGATCTGGCAGATGTACCTGGTCCATATCAATCCTGGGTACCTTCTTGTTCTCTCTTCTTACTACTCTTCCCGGCACTCCCACTACGGTACAGTTAGGAGGCACTTCCTCAAGCACCACGCTGCCGGCACCGATCTTGGAATTTTCTCCGATGGTAAAGGATCCCAGTATCTTGGCGCCTGCACTGACCATCACATTATCCTTTAATGTGGGATGACGCTTTCCAGTCTCTTTTCCAGTTCCTCCCAGGGTCACGCCTTGATACAGAGTTACATTGTCTCCGATAATGGTAGTCTCTCCTATGATCACTCCTGCCCCATGGTCAATAAATAATCCTTTTCCTATTTTTGCCCCTGGATGAATTTCAATACCTGTCTTTCTGGCTGCTCTCTGGGAAATCCACCTGGCCAGGAAATAGTGACCCTTTTCATACAGCTTGTGGGCCCTTCTATATTGGATCATCACCCGGAAACTAGGATACAGCAGTACCTCCAGAGGGGATTTAATTGCCGGATCCCTTTCCTGGATCACCTGAAATTCTTCCTTAATACGTCCGATGAATCCCATTCTCTCACCTCAATTCTAAGTAAATTTTTCTTATAAAAAGAAAATCCCTATATCCCAAAGGATATAGAGACGAATATTTCCGCGGTTCCACTCTACTTGAAGACATCTGTCTTCCGCTTATCTGCCCATAACGCTGGCCTGCGTGCCCGACTGTGTTCTGATGAACAGTCACCGGACCGGCTCCCGAATGCACTTTCCCGGATTTCTCTATAAAAGGGCTTTCAGCCGGCGGCCCCTTCTCTCTGGATAAATCTGTCCGGTACTCTTTTCGTTCTATGCCTTTCCATATCTTCTATTAGTTTATTCATAAAACCGAATTTTGTCAATAGGAAAGAAAAAGGCCGCTGCATGAAACATATATCAGGAATATGATCATTCTCGATTTCTGTTCCGTGCAGCAGCCTCGCTTCTATATCCAAAATGCGGAGGATAATAGAAATCTGATTTCAAATAGTATTAGCAGATACCCTGTGCCAGCATTGCGTCTGCAACTTTCTCAAATCCAGCTGCATTGGCGCCTACTACATAGTTTCCTTCGTATCCGTATTTCTTAGCTGCGTCAGCCATATTGTGGCAGATGTTTACCATAATGCCTTTCAGCTTCTCATCAACTTCTTCAAAACTCCAGCTTAAACGCTCGCTGTTCTGTGACATTTCCAGAGCGGAAGTAGCCACACCGCCTGCGTTTGCAGCTTTACCAGGTGCGAAAAGAATGCCGTTTTCCTGTAAATACTTTGTAGCTTCAAGAGTTGTAGGCATATTAGCACCTTCTGCTACAGCAAAGCAGCCGTTAGCTACTAACTGTTTTGCATCCTCAATGCCCAGTTCGTTCTGTGTAGCACATGGAAGAGCCACATCACATTTTACGCTCCATACGCCTTTTCCTTCATGGTATTCAGCGTTTGGTCTGTAGTTCTTATACTCTGTAAGACGAGCACGTTTTACTTCTTTGATCTCTTTCAGTGCAGCCAGGTCAATACCTTCCGGATCATATACCCAGCCTGTGGAATCAGAACATGTTACTGGTTTTGCTCCTAACTGATAAGCTTTCTCGATAGCATAGATAGCAACATTTCCTGCACCAGATACGGCTACAGTCTTTCCTGCGATATCTTTGCCGTTAATTTTCAGCATTTCCTCTGTAAGGTACAGCAGACCATATCCTGTAGCCTGTGTTCTTACCAGAGAACCACCGAATGTAAGACCTTTTCCTGTAAGAACGCCTTCATAAGCATCACGGATTCTCTTGTACTGTCCAAACAGATAGCCAATTTCTCTTCCGCCTACACCGATATCACCTGCCGGTACATCTGTGTCAGGTCCGATATGACGATATAACTCTGTCATAAAGCTCTGGCAGAATGCCATTACTTCTCTGTCTGATTTTCCCTTTGGATCGAAGTCAGAACCACCCTTGCCGCCGCCGATAGGCAGGCCGGTCAGAGAATTTTTGAAAATCTGCTCAAATCCCAGGAATTTAATAATTCCAAGATATACAGAAGGATGGAATCTCAGTCCGCCCTTGTATGGTCCGATGGCGCTGTTAAACTGTACGCGGTAACCTTTGTTTACCTGTACATTTCCGTTGTCATCTACCCAGGGAACGCGGAACATGATAACTCTTTCCGGCTCTACCAGACGCTCCAGAAGAGCTTCCTTGCGGTATTTCTCTTCATTAGCTTCTACAACCGGCTTTAAAGACTCCAGTACCTCTCTTACCGCCTGATGAAATTCAGGTTCGCCTGGATTTTTCTTCTCAACTAACTCAATTACTTCATCTACGTATGACATGGCTTTCCTCCTGTTGTTTCACTTTTTTTACTCTGTGTTGTATTATAAAGCCTTTATGAATATTTTGCAAGTTTATTTTTCTTTTCCTGCATATTTTTTAATTATATCTGTTATTCCAGATTATTATAGCATCTTTTTTGAATTCTTTTTATCTCTCCGTTTCATTTACTTTACCTCTCTGCATCGGAGCCGTGAGAAATCCTTTCCAATACCGTTTTTCCCGGTGTTTTTTTCTTGTTTCTCAGCAGCCGGAAAGCTATAATATCCTTTAAAGAGGTATTGTTTTATGATCGTATATGAATATTATCATTTTGGAGACCAGCAGGAAATCTCCCTTTATCATATCCGGGAATTCAGCCATTTTGCCCATCTGCACAGGAGCTATGAGCTTCTCCGCCTGAAAAACGGAAAGCTTATGGCCACTGTAGACGGAAGAGAATTTCTTATGCAGCCCGGAGACCTTATCCTGATTCTACCCTATGAGATTCATTCTTATACAAATCTGGGAGGTGCAGAATGTCAGGTAAATGTTTTTTCCCCGGATTATATCCAGGAATTTTATAAGATGACTGCCAAAAAGGCTCTGAACCATCCGGTCTTCCGTCTGGAAGATCAGGTCTTCTCTTCTATGGAGAAGCACCTGTTCATAGACAGTTCAAAGCCTTTATACTGTAAAGCCTGTTTATACTATATTGCCGCCCGGCTTCTGGAAGAATCCGGGCTTTCTCCCCGGACAGCTCCTTCCTCAGACTTGCTCCATCAGATCCTGATCTATATTCAGGACCATTATCTGGAAGCACTGACTCTTCAGGACCTGGCCGTCCATCTGGGCTACAGCCGGCTGTATATCTCCAGATTTATCAACAGCCATCTGAGTCTCTCCTTTACGGATCTGGTAAATCAGCACCGGATAAACTACGGCGCCCATCTTCTGTGCACCACCGACATGCCGGTCAGCGACATTGCCTTCGCCTGCGGCTACAATAGTCTCCGGTCTTTTAACCGGTGTTTTAAGGATATCCTACATGTCACTCCCAGAGAATACCGCAGCCAGTGATTTTCCCTCTGCGGTTCAATCTTCCTGTCCTTCCGGTGCCTGCTGCCGACAGCATCCCTGACAAGAAGGAACGCTTCTGTCATCTCCCATAAGGTCCTGGATACTGGTAAGGGCGCATATGGCATGAGCGGAAATCCCTTCCATACTGCCGGTAAAGCCTAATCCTTCTTCTGTAGTGGCCTTAATGTTCACCTGGTTTTCCTCCAGGTGGAGAGCCTGGGCTACATTTTTGATCATTGTGTCTATATAAGGGAGAAGCTTCGGCTTCTGGGCGATAATGGTAGCGTCTATATTATTGATCACATACATATTTTCTTCCAGAAGTTTTCCCACGCGCTGAAGAAGAAGAATACTGGAAATTCCTTTATACTTTGGATCTGTATCCGGAAAATGCCTTCCGATATCCCGCAGGGCCGCTGCTCCTAAAAGAGCATCCATAATAGCATGTACCACCACATCTGCGTCCGAGTGCCCCAAAAGCCCCTTTTCCCAGGGGATATTTACTCCCCCCAGGATCAGGTCTCTTCCTTCTGTCAGTTTATGGACATCATATCCCATTCCAACCCGTATCATGGCTCTTCTCCTATTCTACAGATACAACTTCGTATCCAGCATCAACTACAGCCTTGGTCAGTTCTTCTTTACTTACAGAATCTGCCGCCTCCACATAGGCTTCTTTTTTCTCCAGATCCACCTCTGCCTTTACGCCTTCAATACCGTTTAAAGCTTTTGTCACTGCTGCCTGGCAGTGAGGGCACATCATACCTTCGATCTTCATTGTATACATATTCATTTCCTCCTTATTTTCAACCGCTTCTGCGGAAGTATTTACTATCTGTTTTTTCCCTGTCTGTCCATTGATTTTTTCTGTTGTCTGAACAATACCGTCCTCTTCCTTCTGGGGCTTTTTCAGCACATGGAAGAATCTCAGTCTAAGGGCGTTGGATACTACGAAAAGGCTGCTTAAACTCATAGCCGCTGCGCCGAACATAGGACTTAATTTCAGTCCCAACGCCGTATAGAACACGCCTGCTGCCAGGGGAATCCCGCACACATTATAGAAAAAGGCCCAGAAAAGGTTTTCCTTAATATTCCGGATCACGGCTTTACTCAGGCTGATTGCAGTCACTACATCCAGCAGGTCGTTTTTCATCAGAACAATATCCGCGCTTTCAATAGCCACATCGGTGCCTGCTCCAATGGCAATCCCCACATCTGCTCTGGCAAGAGCCGGAGCATCGTTGATACCGTCACCTACCATTGCTACCTTCTGACCATTTTCCTGAAGCTTTGCCACTTCTCTTTCTTTATCCTGGGGAAGGACTTCTGCGATCACCGTATCAATATCCAGCTGCCGCTGAATGGCCTTTGCGGTTCTTTCGTTGTCTCCTGTAAGCATGATAACCTGAATTCCCATTTTTTTCAACTCCCGGATAGCCTGAGCACTGGTAGGTTTTACTATATCTGCAGCTCCCACTACACCCAGAAGCTCTTTCTCATCAGCAAAAAGCAGAGGCGTCTTTCCCTCCCCCGTAAGGGTCTCCAGATAATCTTTAATACCGGTGCAGTCTATCCCCTTTTCCTTCATCAGCCGGAGATTTCCTGCATAATATTTCTTTCCTTCAATAACTGCTTCTATACCCATGCCTGCCACTGCGGAAAATTCTAAAGCCTCCGGCAGGGAAATCTTTTCCTCCTCAGCTTTTGCGAGAACTGCTTCTGCAAGAGGGTGTTCGCTTTTTTTCTCCATAGCCGCCGCAATCTTCAGCAGCTCTTTACTGTCTGTCTTTACACCGTGGATATCTGTGACTGCCGGTTTTCCCTGGGTAATCGTTCCTGTCTTATCCAGGACCACACTCTGAATATTGTGGGTAACTTCCAAGGCTTCTCCTGATTTGATCAGAATGCCGTTTTCTGCTCCTTTTCCTGTTCCTACCATAATAGCCACAGGAGTTGCCAGTCCCAGAGCACAGGGGCAGGAAATGACCAGAACGGAGATGGCGCAGGACAGAGCAAATTCAAACTCTGCCCCTGCCAGCAGCCATACAGCAGCAGTGATCAGAGCAATAGTCATAACAATAGGCACAAAAACTCCTGCAATCTTGTCTGCGATCTTGGCAATGGGAGCCTTGCTGGCGCTGGCGTCTTCCACCAGACGGATGATCTGGGAAAAGGTAGTATCATCTCCTACTTTAGAAGCTTTCATACGGAAGAATCCGGCCTTATTCATAGTTGCGGCGATAACTGAGTCTCCCGGCACTTTCTGGACCGGAATACTCTCTCCTGTAATAGCTGCCTCGTCAATGCTGGTAACTCCCTCCAGCACCACTCCGTCAGCCGGAACACTGCTGCCAGGCTTTACCTGAAGGATATCCCCAATCTGGATTTCCTCTGCGGGAATCTCTACCACTGTTCCGTTCCGCTCCGCGAAAGCAGTCTTTGGCGCCATATCCATCAGTTTATTAATAGCCTCGCTGGTCTTCCCTTTTGACCGTGCTTCCAGATATTTTCCAATATTGATCAGCGCCAGGATCATTACCGCTGACTCGAAATACAAGTCATGAAGATACCGGTTCACCAGATCCATATCCTGAACCCCCAGTCCATATCCCATACGGTAAATAGCGAAAACACCATACACCAGAGAAGCTGCAGAACCAACGGCGATCAGGGTATCCATATTAGGAGCCCCATGGAGTAATGTGCTGAAGCCTTTTGTATAGTAAGCCCTGTTAATATAGATTACCGGAATACACAGCAGAAACTGAGTCATGGCAAATCCCACTGCGTTTAATGTACCGTGGAGAAATCCGGGAAGGGGCAGGCCGATCATATGCCCCATGGAAACATACATCAGGGGAATCAAAAAGATAAAAGACCAGATTGTCCTTTTCTTCATATATTCCATATGCTCCTGTACCGGATTTTTCTTATTTTCTTTTAAGCTCTCTCTTGTATCAGAAGCTTTCTTTTTTCCCCGGACACTGGCTCCATAACCTGCATGGACCACTGCATCTATGATTCCCTGCTCCTGGATCACTGCGTCATTGAATTCCACCTGCATACTGTTGGTCAGCAGATTCACGCTGACCTCATTTACCCCTTCCAGCTTGCTGACGCATTTCTCCACTCTGGAGGAGCAGGCAGAACAGGTCATCCCTGTTACATCAAATTTTTCTTTCATAATGATGTCCTCCTACAAAATTTTTCCAAGCATGGCTACCAGCTCGTCTACTTTCTCTTCCCGTTCCTCATCTGTCTTGGCCCCTGTTACACAGCTCTTCAGATGAGCGGTAAGAATCTCTTTGTTGGCCTTGTTCAAAATAGCTTCTGTGGCCATAAGCTGCTGGGAAATATCCATACAGTACCGGTCTTCTTCCACCATTTTCAGGATTCCGTCTATCTGTCCTCTAGCCGTCTTCAGCAGCCGGTTAATTTTACTTTTATCTGCTTTCATCTTATTCCTCCCTACACCCCAGGGGGGTATTATTCTTGACGAAATTAGTATAGCATACAAAAAAGAGAAAAGCAAGGCGCTTTTCTCTTTTTTCCAATTCATCCTAATGCTACATCTAAGATCATCATCAGGACAAAACCTGCTGCAAAGCCTATGGTTCCTACATTGCTGTGTTCCCCTTGGCCGGTCTCTGGAATCAGCTCTTCTACTACTACATAGAGCATAGCTCCTGCTGCAAAGGCCAGAAGGTAGGGAAGAAGGGGTTCTATAAAACTGAATAAAACTATGGTGAGCAAAGCTCCCAATGGCTCCACTGCTCCTGAAAGAGTTCCATACAAAAAGGCTTTTCCTTTTCCCATGGCCTTCTCGCTCTTCAGGGGAAGGGATATAATAGCTCCCTCCGGAAAATTCTGTATGGCAATTCCCACAGACAGGGCCATAGCTCCTGCAAAAGTAATCTGGGTATTATCAGCCATCATTCCTGCAAATACCACTCCTACTGCCATTCCCTCAGGAAAATTATGAAGCGTCACTGCCAGCACCAGCATCGTTGTCTTTTTCAGATTACTCTTTCGTCCTTCGGGCTTCGATTCTCCCAGATGTAAATGAGGGATCAGACGGTCCATTGCCAGAAGAAAAAAAATCCCCAGGAGAAAACCCACTGCGGCTGGCAGGAAAGCAAGCTTTCCCATACTCTTTGACATATCCATAGCAGGGATCAGCAAAGACCACACAGAAGCGGCTACCATGACCCCGGAAGCAAAACCTAAAAGCCCTTTCTGGACCAGAGGCTTCAGCTCATCTTTCATGAAGAAAACACTGGCAGACCCCAGGCAGGTCCCAAGAAAAGGAACCATAATTCCCATAAAAAGTTCCATGTCCATCTCCTTTATTGTCTTTTTCTGTTTTATTGTTTATCAGCTTACCCCATGATATCATACTCCGGAACAAAACGCATGAACTTTTTGTACTTTATGATTAGGATATGCAGTATTTTAAAAAATGACTCAGAAAGGATTTGTAACTTATGACAGAATTTCTGTTTCTCATGCAAAGGTATTTCTCCACTTATGAAAACCTGCTACAATCTCCTTATAAGAAAGAGATTATTCAGGAGGTGCGCTTATGGCAGAAAAAAATTTTTATGAAAATCCCAGAATCCCCAGATATCCCAATACTGGCTTTCAGAAAGCGCTGAATCTTTTTTCTGTTCTTGCGCTGGTCTTTACCTTTCTATATCCGCTGCTGAAATGGAACCAGCTTCCAGATACCATCATTACTCACTGGGGGTTCAGCGGCCAGCCAGACGGCTGGGGACCAAAAGGCTCTGTCTGGGCCGTTCCTGTAGCCAGTCTGGTCCTTTACCTGCCCCTGACCATACTGGAAAGATTCCCCTCTGTCTGGAATGTACCTGTCAAAACTACTCAAAAGAATGAACAGTGGGTCTATCAGAACATAAAAACCATGCTGATTCTCATGAAATTTCTCATGACAGCAGAATTTGCCGTGATTACATACCACTGTGTCCAGGAAAAAAATCTGAGTAATCTGCATACGGCCCTGTTTCTGATCTTCCTTTTCGGCTCCATGATCTTTTTCATCATAAGAAGTACCAGAAAGTCGCCGTAAAACAGCACACCTGGAAATTCCTGCCCTCTCAAGGTAACAGATATTTTCCAGGTGTGCTTTTTTATTCTTTGACTATTATTTCTGTCCGTAATATGCGTTTGCCCCATGTTTTCTGTAATAATGTTTATCCTGAAGCTCCTGAGGCGCCGGCTGTACTCTGGGGTTGATCATCTCACATCTTGCAGCCATCTTAGCCACTTCTTCCAGCACAACGGCATTGTGGACTGCCTCATGACCGTCTTTTCCCCAGGTGAAAGGTCCATGATTCTTGCAGAGAACTGCAGGAACTGCCTCGTAATCCTTATCCTTGAAATAATCCGCAATAAGCAGTCCTGTATTCTTTTCATATGCAGTGTCGATTTCTTCCTTTGTCAGACATCTCACACAGGGAATCTCACCGTACATATAGTCTGCATGAGTGGTTCCGTAACAGGGGATGCCTCTTCCGGCCTGAGCCCAGCTGGTAGCCCATGGAGAATGGGTGTGGACAACGCCGCCGATCTTTTGGAAGGCTTTGTACAGCTCAATATGAGTAGGTGTGTCAGAAGAAGGATTATATTTTCCTTCGATCTTGTTTCCCTCCAGATCCATGATCACCATATCATCGGGAGTCAGTTTGTCATAATCCACCCCGCTGGGTTTAATGGCAAAATAGCCGGTCTCCCTGTCGATCTGACTTACATTGCCCCAGGTAAAGGTTACCAGATTGTGTTTCGGCAAAAGCATATTTGCCTCGTAAACCGCTTTTTTCAGTTCTTCTAACATTTATTTTTCCTCCTTTTTCCTTCTGTCCTTCACAGAATTCCGCAGGATCAGTTCCGGCTGGATAAGCCTGGGAATCTGGCTTTTCTCTTCAGGAACCTCCCGTATCTTTTCCAGCAGCAGCTCTGCTGCCATTTCCCCCAGCTTCTCCTGGGGATGAACAATGGTAGTAAGAGAAACGTCCCCTCCCGCCATCACCGAATTGTCATAGCCTGTCACAGAAATATCATCGGGCACATTTTTTCCCATTTCCCGCAGAACATGAACCACACTTACAGCAATCTGGTCGTTATAGCACACAATACCGTCCACAGAAAGTCCCTGCTCCAGAAGCAGTCTGGTCATCAGTCCCGGTTTCGTCTTTCTGTCCTCAGTATGGAACCAGATCACCCGGTCCGGGTCATAACTGAAGCCGGCTTCCTGCAGGGCCTTAACATAACCTTTATGCCGCTCCTGTCCCTGGAAATCGTCTGCCTTAAAAATCCCCAGCAAATTTTTATGCCCCATGTCCAGAAGAGATTTTGTCACCAGATATCCTCCCTGGCAGTCATCCATGAGAATATGAGGTTTTTCTTTCATCTGAGAATAGACGCCCTGGATAAATACATAAGGAATCTGATACTTGTCCAGCAGTCCATACAAGTTCATATGTCTGCAGAGAATCTGGCTTTTTGCCGGTTCAATGATCAGTCCGTCAATATCCTTGGTCAGGATATCCTCCAGGACCTTGGCTTCTTTTGTCCTGCTGTTGGCTGTATTTTTCAGGATAATGCTGTACCCATTTTCTGTAAGCACCCGGTCCATTCCCTGAATCAATCTGGGAAAAATATAGTCTGAAATATATGTGGTGATCACCGCAATGTTTTTGGATTGTTTCAGGTGTCCCATCCGCTGGGAACAAAAGGTTCCCCTTCCGTGTTCTGCCACGATATATCCTTCCTGTCCCAGGATAGACAAGGCTTTTCTCACCGTATGCCTGCTGATATGATATTTCTCAGAAAGCTGGTTTTCTGAGGGCAGCTTCTCTCCAGCCTTAATCTTTCCGCTGAGGATGGACTCTTTCAGTTCTTCCATCAGCACATAGTACTTTGTTTTTCCGCTTTCCTGTGTCATAACCTGCTCCTTTGGTAATATTCTACAACTTGTACGCACCTATTAACAAGTTGTTCTTATTCCTTTTTAAGGAACTTTTCTTCCTTGATTTCCACCAGGATAATATCCTCTCCTATCTGCCGAATGCAGGAAAAAGGAATCACATATTCACTGGTAGATCCGAAAAATCCGCACATTTTCCCCGGAAGGGGTACGATCAGGGCCTTTATACATCCGGTTTTGCAGTCAAACTCCACGTCCAGCGGACAGCCCAGGGTCCTGCAGGAACAAATATTGATCACTTCTTTTTGTCTAAGTTCACAGACACGCATAAAAAATCCCCTGTGCCATAACCTGTTAATATAGCTTATGTACACAGGGGTAATTCTGTTACCTTTTATCTGTCCATCTCAAGCTGAACGCCGGTATTCTTATGATTTTTAATGATTCTGTCAATCTCCTCCAGGCCACAGGAAGGCAGGTCTCCCGGAATGGTATTCTTCACAGAGCTGGTAGCATTTCCATATTCCAATGCTTTCTGGCAGTCAAAGTCATGGGCCAGCAGTCCATAGAGGGCTCCGGAAATATAGGCGTCTCCGCTTCCGATACGGTCTACTACTTCAATGTTCCGGTATGGCTCTTCCTGATAGAACTTGTCTTCTTTTGCATTATAGATCACAGATCCGAAAGTATGTACCTTTGGACTGTGAACAATCCTCTGGGTAGAGGCCACAATGGACAGGGGATATTCCTTTGCAAAGCTTCTCATGATCTCATACACATCTCCTTCTTTTAAGAAAGTCAGCTTGGCTGTCTCTTCAGAGCAGAAGAAAATATCTACATAAGGCAGGATGCTTTCAATACACTCCTTTGCCTCCGGTCCTGTCCAGAGATTTCCCCGGAAGTTTACGTCAAATGAGATAAGAGCGCCGTTTTCTTTAAAGCGTTTCATCATTTCAATTCCCACTTTTCTGGTATTCTCAGAAAGGGCCAGGGTAATTCCGCTGGTATGGAAACATTTTGTAGAAGAGAACATGGATTCCGGCAGCTCATCCAGAGAAATCTTACAGAAAGATGCATGTCTTCTGTCATATACCACACTTGGCTTTCTTGGATACGCTCCGTCTTCATAGTAGTAAATACCCAGGCGGGCATCTGGGTCCTGGTCATAGACCAGATAATCATCACTGACGCCGCAGAAACGGACACGGTTCTTTGCGTAAGTTCCCAGGGCATTATCCGGCAGCTTGGAAATCACTCCGGTACGCAGGCCCAGAAGAGAAACTCCTGAAACTACATTCAGTTCTGCTCCTCCTACCTGTTTCTGAAAGGTCTCACCTCTTACAATCCTTTCATTGTTCGGCGGTGAAAGCCTCAGTAAGATTTCTCCCAACGACAGCAGGTCAAAGTCCTTTTTCATTTTTTTACACCTCCACTTTTATTTTCCCCGATTATAACAAAAGGATGTCCTGAGAAACAGTATGAAGATATATAAATGTTTCCCAGGACACCCCTTTCTATTAATAAATGTTCCCCAATGGCATAAGGGTTCTCATTTAGCGATATTTAATTATCTCTGAACACGGCCTGAACCGTCTCCGCCTGCCAGCTTCAGCACTTCGTCCATGGATACCATGTTAAAGTCGCCTTCGATAGAATGTTTCAGGCAGGAAGCAGCTACTGCGAATTCGATAGTAGCCTGAGCATCATAACCATTTAAGCATGCGCAGATCAGTCCGCCGCCGAAAGAATCGCCGCCGCCTACACGGTCTACGATATGCATTTTATATTTTTTGCTGAAGTAGTAATCTTTTCCGTCATAGAGCATAGCAGACCAGTTGTTGTCGTTTGCAGACAGAGACTCTCTCAATGTGATAGCTACTTTCTGGAATCCGAAACGATCAGCAAGCTGTTTTGCAACATCTTTGTATCCTTCATGGTTTACAGTACCCTGAGTTACATCTGTATCTGCTGCTTTGATACCGAATACATCGGCAGCATCCTCTTCGTTTGCGATGCATACGTCTACATATTTGCACAGCTCGCCCATAACTTCTCCAGCTTTTTCTTTAGACCACAGTTTGTTTCTGTAGTTTAAGTCGCAGGAAATAGTAGCACCGGCTTCTTTTGCTGCTTTGCAGGCTTCCAGACAGATTTTTGCCACTTCGTCGTTAAGAGCCGGAGTGATACCTGTAAAGTGGAACCATTCTACACCGTCAAAGATTTTCTTCCAGTCAAAATCAGAGGAAGAAGCAGTAGCGATAGAAGATCCAGCACGATCATAGATAACCTTGGAAGGTCTCTGAGAAGCCCCTTTCTCCAGATAGTAAATACCTACTCTGTCTCCGCCGCGTACGATATCAGTTGTGTCAACGCCATATTTTCTCAGAGAATTTACAGCTGCCTGTCCGATTTCGTGTTTTGGAAGTTTTGTAACGAATTTTGCATCAAATCCGTAGTTTGCCAGAGAAACAGCTACATTTGCTTCTCCGCCGCCGTAGGTAGCGCCAAAAGTATCTGCCTGAACAAAACGATAATAGCCTTCCGGGGCCAGTCTCAACATAATTTCACCAAAAGTAACAACTTTCTTTGCCATGATCATATCTCCTCTATAATTTCTATGCTTGTTATCCTGCTTATTTATTTCTGATCTGAGCAGCCAGTTTTACGGCTTCTTCTGTCAGAGATTTAATCTCGTCAAATTTTCCTGCTTTAACCAGGTCCCCTTTTACCATCCAGCTTCCGCCGCAGGCAACGATCTTGTCGCAGCTTAAGTAGTTTTCCAGGTTCTTTGCATTTACGCCGCCGGTAGGCATGAATTTCAGTCCTACATAAGGAGCTGCCATAGCTTTGATAGTAGCTACGCCGCCAAACTGCTCAGCCGGGAAGAATTTTACAACCTTTAATCCTCTCTTAACAGCCTGAGCTACTTCAGAAGGAGTGATAACTCCCGGGAATACAGGAATGTCTTTGCTCAGACAGTAGTCTACAATCTCAGGATCGAATCCTGGACTTACGATAAATTTAGCTCCTGCTGCTACTGCTCTGTCTACCTGGTCAATAGTCAGAACTGTACCTGCTCCCACGAACATATCCGGATATTCAGAAGCCATAATCCGGATGGACTCCTCAGCTGCTGCTGTACGGAATGTTACCTCTGCACAGGGAAGACCTCCCTCTACCAGTGCTTTTGCCAGAGGCGCTGCGTCTTTTGCATCCTCCAGAACTACTACTGGTACTACACCTAACTCTGCAAATCTTTCTGCTGCTGTGCTCATAATACTTCCTCCTTATACTTTTCGTTTCATATTATAAAACGTTGTTTCGTCATGTGGTATGTCTTTATCTGCATTATACTACTGTGACTTAAAAAGTCAAGAGATTTTTTTCAGTTGCCACAATCTTCTGAAAGTGTTACAATAGCGCCTGAATAATATTAATGATTTCACAAACAGGAGTGTTTGATCATGGAAAATAAAAACCCTATCCAGGTAGCAGATCGACTGTTTCTTGTACTGGAAACTCTGGCGGACACAGGCTCCGTCACACTGGCAGATCTCTGCCGCCAGCTGGACCTAAATAAAAGCACCCTCCATCGCCTTCTCAGTTCACTGATCTACATGGGCTATGTAAAGCAGGACGGTGAAACCGGAAAATACAGCCTCTCTCTGAAGCTCCTTGGCCTTTCCAATAAACTTCTGGTACATATGGACATTCTGGATGCAGTACGTCCCAGCCTGAAAGTTCTGGCTCAGGAAACCGGAGAGACTGTCCACTTCGTCCAGTTGGACGGTGTTGAAGCTGTGTATATCTACAAAGAAGAGTCCACTCAGAATTCTGTTCGTATGGTTTCCAAAGTTGGCAGCCGGATTCCTCTTTACTGTTCCGGTGTAGGAAAAGCCATAGCCGCCGATATGGACCAGTCTCAGATACAGTCCATCTGGGAACACAGCACAATCCGAAAACTAACACCTCATACTATTATAGATTATACCCAGTTTCTGGAGAAAATTAAAGAGGCAAGGGAAAAAGGTTATGCCCTTGACGATGAGGAAAATGAGCTGGGAGTCCGCTGTATTGCCGTAGGTCTTCCAGATTACCGGGGAAGAGCCAAATACGCTTTCTCCATCTCTGCTCCGGCTTCCAGAATGACTGACCAACGCCTGGAAGAACTGGCCCAGATCCTTTTGAAAACCAAACAAGAAATATTGAAAAATATGTGATCCTGCGCCTCCTTCCATATCCGGAAATTTCTGAATATTTTCAGCAGAACAGAAAAAGACTGATGCAAAGAACCTTCCGCCGGAACTTTTTCCGGTCAGGGTTCTCTGCAGACAGTCTTTTCTATTGCTTTCTCTTATGCTCCGTATGTACCTTTATACACCATAAAGCGGTTCTGTTATTGAAATTTCACTGCCGTGCCGTAGGCCATGATCTCAGCAGCCCCCTGAGCTACCGTTGCAGAAGAAAATCTGGCACAGATAATAGCGTCTGCTCCCATGGCCTGGGCATCACTTATCATTCTCTGTACAGCCAGATCTCTGGCCGTGTTCATCATCTCATTGTAGGATGTAAGCTCTCCTCCCACAATAGTCTTAAAACTGTTCATGATATCCTTTCCCAGATGTACAGACTGAATCGTATTCCCCTTTACCAGTCCCAAAGTCTCATATTTCTTTCCCTGTATTGTTTCCGTTGTTGTAATAAGCATATCTTTCTTCTCCTGTCAATATCTTATTCTTCCGGTTTCCTGTGTTTCTTTCTATATTTCACACATTCTGTCAGCAGATACTCGATCTGTCCATTCATGGAACGGAAATCATCCTCCGCCCACTGGGCAATCTCATTCCAAAGAGAGACCGACAGTCTCAGAGGCACCTGCTTTTTTGCCTTTTCTTTTCCTTTGCTTTTATTTTCCTGTTCCAGAATGTGTCACCACCTTATCTTTAATATAGGCTGCCGCTGTTTACAATAGGCTGGGCATCCTTGTTTCCGCAGAGCACTACCAGAAGATTGCTGACCATAGCCGCTTTTCTCTCCTCATCTAACTCTACAATGTTATTTTCATTCAGCTTATCAAGGGCCATTTCTACCATTCCTACGGCTCCTTCCACGATTTTCTGTCTGGCATCAATAATAGCGGCTGCCTGCTGTCTCTGAAGCATGGCAGATGCGATTTCCGGCGCATAAGCCAGATGAGTGATCCGCACATCCAGAATCTCGATTCCTGCGTTCTCTACCTTTTCCTGAAGTTCTCCCTGCATAATATCCGCAATCTCCTGGCTGCTGCCCCTGAGAGATTTCTCATCTCCTCCCTCAGCAGCATCATAAGGATATACTCTGGTAGTATTCCGGATAATGGAATCACACTGAATAGATAAATAGTCGTTGAAGTTCTCCACATTCAGCACTGCTCTGGTAGGGTCCACCACCCGCCATATCACTACTGCAGCAATCTCCACAGGGTTTCCCATAGCATCATTTACTTTCTGCCTGTCATTGTTCAGTGTTCTGGTTTTAAGAGATACTTTTCTGGATTTTCCTGTAGTGGCCGGTATATCTTTTACTGTAGGATTAATTGCCGACACAAAAGGATTTACCCAGTAAAAGCCGTCTTTTTTCAGTGTTCCGTAGTAATTGCCAAAAAGCGCCAGCACCAGTGCTTCATTAGGATTGATCACCTTCAGTCCGCACAGCAGAATAAAGAAGATCAGCAGCAGTACCAGCCCTGCCAGTATCATCCAGCCTCCTGTGCCTCCTCCAGTAGCGGAAAGTCTCATAATCCCGTAGAGCAGCGCTGCTCCTCCCAGGACCAGTCCCAGAATCCCCACAAAAAGCATCAGGTATCCGGACATTGCCTTTAATTCTTTCTCTTCCTGAATCTTACCTTGATTACCCATACAATACCCTCCTTTGCAGGAGCCTGCCATCGGAACTTTTTCCGTAGCTCCCCTCTCATGTGATAATTTAATTTTGATATCATTTTGATATCATCATAATACCTTAGGTTTCAATAATTGTCAATAGTTCTTCAAAAAAACCCGCCGGACAGCATTTATAAAATGCCAGTCCTGACGGGCTTTTTATACCGTTATTATGTCTTATTCATACCTGACGATTTCTTTTTTCAGTCTCTTCATGATCCGCTTTTCCAGCCGAGAGATATAAGACTGGGAGATTCCCAGCAGATCTGCAACCTCCTTCTGGGTCTTTTCCCTGCCATCAGGCATGTTAATGCCAAAGCGGAGCCGTACAATGGTCTGTTCCCTTTTTGTCAGCTTCCCGATAGCTTTTCCGAGAAGTTTTCTCTCCACTTCATTTTCAATATCTTTGTAAATTACATCCTCATCGGTTCCAAGGATATCTGACAAAAGCAGTTCATTCCCATCCCAGTCTACATTCAGAGGCTCATCTATAGACACCTCCAGCTTTGTCTTACTGTTTCTTCTCAGATACATAAGGATCTCATTTTCAATACATCGGGAGGCATAAGTAGCCAGTTTGATTTTTTTCACCGGGTCAAAGGTATTAATAGCCTTTATCAATCCTATGGTCCCTATGGAAATCAGGTCCTCTACTCCCACTCCTGTATTGTCAAATTTTTTGGCGATATAGACTACCAGACGAAGATTATGTTCTATAAGGGCAGCCCTTGCATCCTGGTCTTCCCCTTCTCTGAGCTTATCAATCTGCACCTTTTCTTCTTCCGGAGATAGAGGGGCAGGCAGTACCTCCGCACCCCCGATATAATGCATCTCATTTCCTGCCGGCAGTAAAATTCCTGTAAATCTCGAAAACTGAAATCCTTTTTTCATACAAACATCCATCTTCACAAAGCTCCTCCTTAACTAACTGTCCAGAATCTTGGGACTGATAATTATCTCGAATTTTCCGTAAGGAGACAGAGGGGCGTCAGAAAGTCCTATGGCAGCCTGGGACAGACAGATTTTTTTCCCTTCCCAGAAAATAACCAGCCTGTCTGCCGTTACTACAGGGAGAAGTCCCCGTTCACAGCCCAGAGCCGTATAGATGAGAAACCGCGGTTTCAGATTTTCTGCATCTCCTTCCCCGAAATCTTCCATAGCACAAAAACTTTCCAGCGCATCCTGCTGCTTTTTCTCCAGCATACCGGAAAACCTGCTCTTTTCCATAACACACACAGGTTTGCCTGTGTCTGTATCTGTTAGGCAGTTTCCGGTATCCAACAGTCCTTTTAATTCTATTTTCTGTCCTCCTGTTTCCAGGATCACCCGGCACCTGAGGACAGCTTTTCCTTTTAAGTATTTAAAGAGTCTTATGCCTGTATTTAAAATCCAATAAGCGGTAAATGTGATCGTAAAAAAAATCAGGATTCCTTTTCCTGCCCTGGGAGGCAGGGCATACAACAGTCCTCCCAGCAAAAAAGATATGCCCCAGCAGGCCAGAACGCCTGCCAGCAGTTCCTTTCCTCTGCAAGGCCTACAGTCCAGCCAGACCATTGCAAAGGACATTCCAATGGAAAAAATCAGTATATTCACTGTATTGATCTCTTTTGAAAGCCAGAAAAACAGGGAGATTCCAAGGGCTCCCGCCAAAGCTCCCAGCAAAGCCCTCCAGGGTTTGGCAGACCCCCGGAGTATCCGGTTTGTCAGGCAGAGCACAAGAAAATCCATAAATAGATTTACTACGAAAAACACATCTATGTAAAATTCGTAGTACACAAAACACCCCCTAAACCTCTACATGACTCTCTTACTTATCTGGAATAAGCAATGTTCATTATAGAGGTCAGGGGGTGCTGATTTTGTCAAAACCGCTTGGCTGGAGCCAAAATCTTTTCGACAGCCTGCTCCTGTTTTTTTCTTCTTATGTTACCTGGGTTATGTTACCCTTTGGCCCAGAAGGGCCAAAGGACCTCTCTCTAGACCCGAAAGGCTGTATCTAGGCCTATCAGGATAAACTTTCATGGATATTTTTCAGGATATTACGCATATTCTCCGCCCCGGCCTGGCCTGGAGCAGAAGCGTTCCTTCCTGCTGCAAAAGTCAGAGCCGAACCTGTGATTTCTCCGCAGATACGGCTGAGAAATCCGGTCTCTCCCATAGACATGGTGATCAGAGGCCGGTCATATTTATCCGCCGCCTCTCTGGTCACCTCCAGAAGGGAAAGGAGGTCCTTAAACTGGCCGGGCATAACCGCCATCTTTAAGATATCAGCCCCGCTGTCATACATCCTGTCCAGACTCTCGAAAAGAGCTTCCTTGGGCGGCGTCCCTTCAAAATGATGATTGGAGGCCACCACTTTTACGCCTTTCTCCTGAAGCTGTTTTACCAGCTCCCCAGATGACTCTTCCCGGAAAAATATTTCTACATCTGTCAGCTGGACAAGACCTGTCTCAGCTGCCGCATTCAGGAGCTTTACATAATTTTCAAAAAGAATCTCCCGGCAGCCTCCTTCTCCTGCGGTGCGGAAGGTAAAAAGAAGGGGAATTTGTCCCAGTCTGTCATTTATTGTCCTCAACATTTCCAGGACTTTTTCTACTTTCTCTCCTTCTTCATAACAATCTGCCCGCCATTCTGCCAGGTCTGGTTTCTGTCTCTGGATTTCCTCAATATCCAGAAAGATTTCTTCCCTGGTTTCCCCGGTAATGGGAATACAAATTTTCGGGATTCCCCTCCCGATTTCCATATTTCCTATCTTTACTGTTTTCATTATTCTTTCTTCCTTTCTCTCCGCCCTTTCCTTCTTGACAGCAGAGATATATCATCCTAAACTAAAATCAGCGTCCATAGAGATGAAACCAGGCCTCAAAGACCTGGAATATATACAAACAGGAGGTATTTATATGTCTGCAATTACCGGCAATACCCGTCTTACAGGTCTTTTAGGAAGCCCTGTAAAGCACAGTATCTCTCCCCTGATGCATAATTTCAGTTTCCAGTATCTTGGAATGGACTGTGTCTATCTGGCCTTTGATATAAACGAACAAACTCTGGAGAAAGCTGTTGAAGGGCTAAAAGCCCTTCAGGTCATGGGATTCAACCTTACTATGCCCAATAAAAACAAAATCCTGGAATATCTGGATGGCCTCTCCCCTGCAGCCCGGCTTATTGGGGCCGTTAATACTGTGGAAAATCAGAATGGCTGTCTCATCGGCCACAATACCGACGGAATCGGTTTTATGCGTTCCGTAAAAGAACAAGGCATTCAGATGAAAGGCCAGACTATGACCCTTATGGGAATCGGCGGAGCCGCCACAGCCATCTGTGCCCAGGCTGCCCTGGACGGAGTAAAAAAAATCCATATCTTCGCCCGAAGCACCAGCTCTCATCTTCCCAGAATCCAGCATCTCTCTTCTGAGCTGGAAAAAGAAACTGCCTGTCAGATTTTTATTCATGATACCAAAGATCTGGATACTCTAAAAACTGCAATGAAAGAAAGCCGGCTTTTTGTCAATGCCACCTCCGTTGGCATGGCTCCCCACACAGAGGGCTGCATATTGCCGGATTCGTCTTTTCTCTTTCCGGAACTGGCCGTAGCAGATATCATCTATTCTCCCTGGGAGACCAGACTGCTGACTATGGCCAAAGAAGCCGGCTGTATAGCTTTTAACGGCTATTCCATGCTTCTGTGGCAGGGAGCCGAAGCCTTTCACATCTGGACAGGACAGGAAATGCCTATGAAGCAGCTGAAAGACTATCTCCGGCAGAAAACCGGCATCTCCGGCATCTAAACATTAATCATGTACCAAGAATATTTATACATTTTATGCAAATTGTCGAGGATAGCTTTGAGATCATAGGCTCAAAGCGGCACAGACTGAGCAATAAAATGTATAAAGATTCTTGATTTTGATCAACGTGACAGCCCCATGTCAGTTCTGACCGCAGTTTCCTGCGTCGCCACGGAGGATATCGATTCCATGTCCCAATGCTTCTATCACATACTCCAGACATTCCCTTACCGCCTTGGGGCTTCCCGGCAGGTTTACGATCAGGGTCCTTTTTCGGATACCTGCTGCCTGTCTGCTGAGCATTCCCCGTTTTGTCACCTCCATGCTGCAGGCCCGCATAGCCTCTGGAATCCCCGGTACCATCCGCTGGCAAACATCCTGAGTAGCTTCCGGAGTAAAATCTCTGCTGGAGAATCCTGTCCCTCCTGTAGTCAATATCAGATCCGCCATGTCTTCATCTGCAATCCTTGCCATCTCTGCAGCCAGAAGGGCTCTCTCATCTGGAAGGATTTTCTGATATACCACCTGATATCCCTCCCGCTCCAGTATCTCGCAGATAACCTGTCCGCTGACGTCCTCTCGTTCTCCTCTGAACCCGCTGTCACTGGAGGTAATAACTGCTGCTCGTCTCATATTTTTCTCCTTTCATTTTAACGCCGTCTATTATTAAAAATGGAATTCTCCGCTTTTTCCGCCAGTCTTTTCTACCAGATGTATATCTGTGATCTCCATCCTCTTGTCAATAGCCTTGCACATGTCGTAGATGGTAAGAAGGGCTGTGGTGACTCCCGTAAGAGCCTCCATCTCCACACCGGTCTTCCCCTGGCACTTCACCGTACAGTATGCAGTGATCCGATTTTCCTCCGGTGAAAGTTCAAAATCCACATTGCATTTATCCAGCAGAAGTGTGTGGCAGAGAGGAATGAGAAAAGGTGTCTGCTTCACTCCCATAATCCCGGCGGTCCGGGCTATCCCCAGCACATCTCCCTTAGGGACCTGCTTTTCTCTGACCGCTTCCATGATTTCCTTGCTCACCAGGATACTTCCTCTGGCAATGGCTGTCCTGCTGGAGGGTTCTTTTTGAGAAATATCCACCATCCTGGCATTTCCCTGTTCATCAAAATGGGTAAATCCCTGTTCCATATCTGGCTCCTTTCCCGTTAATAACAAAGAGCTGCCGCATTAAACAACCATCAAGAATATTCCTGACATATGTTTAATACGACAGCTCTGTAATCTTACAGCTTTATCTTCTGTTTTTCAGGAAATCCGGAATCTGAATGTCCTTCTGCTGTACAGTGCTCTTAAACTGCGGCTGCTGGAAGGTTGGCTGCTGGAAAGTCGGCATCTGGTAAGATGGCTGTGGCTGCTCCTGCTGTGCCTGTCTTGGTGCCTGAGCCTTTGCTCCTCTTTCAGATTTAGAAGATTTCTTTTCTCTGGATACGCTGGCTTTTCTTGCAGTCTCATCATCCAGACCTGTTGCAATAACCGTGATCCTTACATAGTCAGCCTCTTTGTCATCATAGAGAGCACCAAAGATAATATTTGTATCCTCGCCTGTAAGGTTCTGAACATAGCTTGCTGCATCGTTGGCATCCATAAGAGAAATATCTCCGGATACATTGACGATAACATGAGAAGCTCCTTCGATGGTTGTTTCCAGAAGAGGACTGGATACAGCCTGCTGAACAGCATCCATGGCTTTGTCATCGCCTTTGCCTTCACCGATACCGATATGTGCGATTCCCTTGTCGATCATAACTGTCTGAACATCGGCAAAGTCCAGATTGATCAGAGCCGGCAGGTTGATCAGATCTGTGATTCCCTGAACTGCCTGCTGAAGAACCTCGTCTGCTTTCTTCAGAGCTTCCGGCATAGATGTACGACGGTCTACGATTTCCAGCAGACGGTCATTTGGGATAATGATCAGTGTATCTACACTTTCTTTTAACTTCTCAATTCCTGCCAGAGCGTTGCTCATACGTGTCTTTGCCTCAAAACGGAAAGGCTTTGTTACAACACCAACGGTAAGGATTCCCATTTCTTTTGCAACTCCTGCAACTACCGGAGCAGCTCCAGTACCTGTGCCGCCGCCCATACCGCAGGTTACAAATACCATATCTGCACCCTGGATGGCCTGTTTGATCTCCTCGATGCTTTCCTCTGCTGCTTTCTCACCAATCTCAGGCTTTGCTCCAGCGCCCAGTCCCTTTGTCAGCTTTTCGCCGATCTGAATGATCGTAGGGGCCTTACACAGGGTCAAGGCCTGCTTATCTGTATTCACTCCTATAAATTCAACGCCGCCGATGGCTTCCTCCACCATTCTGTTTACTGCATTATTTCCTGCTCCGCCTACACCGATAACAATGATCTTTGCAGATGATTCAGCTTCATTTGTCATAATCTCTAACACGGTATTTCCTCCTTTAGCTCCCTTGTATGGTCTGAAATGCTATTTCACATTTTCTTCCTATTTTATGTTCCGGCAAAACCGGTATGTATCAGTCTGTATTATCTAGTTGCTCATTACATATAGATATATAATATCTTTTTTTCTAAAATTAATCAACCGCAAATTTCACTTTTTATAAAAAAATCATATCTTACTGCTCCTGTCTGCTCCTGGTATCCGCAGAATCTGAGCCGTCGCTGTACTCCAGTTCATTCCCTGAAGTCCCAGTATCCGTTCCGCTGCCGGTTCCGTCAGAGGCGCTGCTGCTCTCTTCTTCGTCTCCGGAATCCTCCTCCTGGGTGGCGTCATCAAAGACCACTGATTCTGAATCCTCCGTGGTATTCTCCAGATGGAGGATTCCTGACATATCCTCAAGCTGGGGAAGGATCCCCACAAGACGGTTGATCTTTTCATCCATGTTCTCATCATCTCCCAGCCGGACTTCTATATCTCCGTAATACATTACCAGCTGGTTCAGATCATTAAAAGCCAGCCTGTCCGGTTTTTCTTCCATCTTTTCCAGCATTTTTCCCACACTGAGGATGGTATTCAACTTTCTCGTATTAATTCCAGTCAGCCGCTCTCCCTGAACAGCCTCTTTTACATCAATCCCTTCAATCTGGGGCACATTCTCCAGAGGCTCTTCTGTAATGATCTGTATAATGCCCTGACGGTCAAAATTTACACACTGCCCCTGAAATTCAATATAGCCGATCATTTGTTTTTCTTTCACTTGAAGAAGCAGAGTATTCCTGTTCACTCTGGAAATTGTGATACTGTCGATCATAGTCTCATCTTTTGTGCTTTTCTCTGTATTGATAAATCCCGCTAAAACAGAGTTATTCGCAATAGGCGCGTCCAGAACCATATTTTTTATCTGATCATCAGTATAAAAACTGTTGCCTTCTACCTGTACGCTGGTCACCCTGAATCCCAGGAAAAATACCAGAACAAAAATCAAAAGGATTCCCGCTACAGCTTCTATGATGATCCTGTACAGTTTTCTTCTGCTCATAAAGCGTCTCCCCTAATCTTTCTCAGTTCTTGCCCCGAGACAGTTCAAATCTCTAGAGATGTCCTCATATCCTCTCTCTATAAATTCTCGGTCTTCCACATAAGTTTCTCCCTGAGCACCCAGACCGGCTACCACAAGGGCGGCCCCTCCCCGAAGCTCTTCTGCCCTTACAATATTTCCTGAAAGCCTGCCTCCCCGAATCCTGGCAGTCTGTCCCTCCAGATGAATCTGCGCTCCCATTTTTCGGAGCTGCGGAACCACCTTGAATCGGTCTTCAAATATATTCTCTTTTATCTGGCTCCATCCCCAGGCCCGGGTAAGGACTGCCAGAAATACCGATTGAAGATCTGTGGGAAAGCCGGGATAAACACCGGTTTCCATCCACCGGACAGGCCTGTATGCCCTCTGGCTGCATAGAAACAGTTTACCACTGTTATACGCGTATTGTCCACCTATTTTCTCATATGCCCCAAGGAGGGCTCCCATTTCTTTTATGGGAGGTTCCAGAAGTATTCCTTTTCCTCTGGTAATAGCGCTGGCGCACACATAAGTACCTGCGGCAATCCTGTCTGCCGGTATGGTAAATACAGTATCCTGAAGTCTGGGAACTCCCTGTATTGTCAGGCAGGAAGTTCCTATGCCCCCTATCTTTCCCCCAGCCTGGTTCAGAAATCGGCAGAGCCATGTCACTTCCGGCTCTCTGGAGCCTCCTCTTATAACTGTGGTCCCCTGGGCGCAAACCGCCCCCAGGACAGCATTCTGCGTGGCCCCTACACTAGGTCTGGGGAAAGAAATCTCTGCCCCTTTAAGCCCCCTGGTCCTTCCATAGAGCAGCCCTTCTTCTGTCTCCACAAATTCTCCTCCCAGTTCTCTGAGAGCCTTCAGATGCAGGTCAATGGGCCTGGAGCCGATTACACAGCCACCAGGAAAAGGGAGCACCGCTTCTTTGCACCTTCCCAGGAGGCTTCCCAGCAGTACAATAGACGAACGCATTCTTTCACCCAGCTTTTTTTCTACCTGGCAGCAACTAATATTCCGAGCCCAGATTTCCAGAGTGTCTCCCTGCCAGCTGGTTCCTGCCCCCAGGCTTTTAAGCACTTCTTCCATGAGAAGGACATCGGCTATACGGGGGCATCCCTTCAGCACAGTTGTTCCTCTATTTAAAAGAGCGGCTGCCATAACAGGCAATGCCGCATTTTTTGAACCCTGTATCCTTACTTCTCCTTCTAAAGGAATTCCCCCTGTAATCCTAATTCCGCCCAAGCCACACACTCCTCTTAATACATTCCGTTTTGCAAAACACTATCTGGAATTATTCTATGCAGGGCCTCCTGCATTGGTGATTCAATCCTTTCTCCTCCTGCTTACAGACAGGGCAATCCCCATTTCTCCCAGAAGAAACAATACCGAAGTGCCTCCGTAACTGATAAAAGGCAGAGTAATCCCTGTGTTTGGAATCGTATTGGTCACCACCGCGATATTCAATATCACCTGAATAGCCATATGAGCCATGATCCCTGCAGCCAGCAGGCTCCCGCACAGATCCTGGGCATGGGTTGCTGTGACCATCAATCTCCAGATCAGCAGGCCGAAAACCAGGATTACCAGACATCCTCCTGCAAGGCCGGTCTCTTCACATATAATAGAAAAAATCATATCATTCTGAGCCTCTGGCACAAATCCCAGCTTCTGAAGACTGCTCCCCAGGCCCTTTCCGAAAATCCCTCCGCTGCCAATGGCGTACAGACCCTGGATCGTCTGAAATCCCTTCTCGTAGGCCTCGGGATTTCTCCAGATAGCCAGACGCTCCAGCCTGTAGCTGGCCATTCCAAGAAAAATTCCGATAAAAACCACTCCAACCCCGCCGATTCCCACAAAAGGCAGGTATCTGGGATTGGATACAAAAATCAGGATCACGCCGATTCCCAGAATAATAACGGCAGTACTCAGGTTGTTGGTTCCCACCAGTCCTACGATAGGAAGAAGTATTGCCATCCGCCCTGCCATATAAAGGATTCCCCGGTTTTCTTCTTTTCCCTTTGTGATCACCCAGGCAAGAAGCAGTATCACAGCTACCTTGGCAAATTCTGAAGGCTGAAAAGATAACGGCCCCAGAGACAGCCATCTCTTAGAGCCGTTATATTCATCTCCGAAAAGCAGCACTGCCAGTGACAGCAGCAAAGAAACCCCATAGAGAAAAGGAGCCATTTTCACCAGAAAATTATAATCCATGAAAGATACCAGATACATGCCCATAAGTCCCAGGGAAGTGGCAAACAGTTGTTTTTTGAAGTAGTATGCAGAGTCATGAAACTTTACTCTTCCATTGTAGGCGCTGGTGCTGTAGAGAAAGATCAGTCCGCAGACCACCAGAAGAAGTACCAGGAATATCAGAAGACCGTCTGCAGTCTTCTCTTTTTTCTTCCTGCTTTCCAAACAAGCCTCGCCCCTTTTGCACCTGTTCTTTCTAAATATATGGATTCTTTTCCTCTCTTATGTCAGTTTTCTTCTTTCATCATCCTCCGGACATATTCTTTAAATTTGTCTCCCCGCTGCTCATAATTGTCAAACTGTCCCCAGCTTGCACAGGCGGGAGAAAGAAGAACGGCGTCTCCTTTCTGGGCCTTTTGGGCACAGATTTTCACCGCTTCCTCCAGATCATCTGCCAGAATGGTATTGTAAAATCCACATTCATGAGCAGCCTTCTGGATCTTTTCTCTGGTCTGACCGATCAGGACCAGATATTTTACCTTTCCGTCAAAAGCATTTATCCATTCTTCGTATGAGGACTCCTTATCATATCCCCCTCCGATAAGCAGGGTAGGCCGTTCCATAGCCTGTATGCCCTTAATGGCCGCATCAGGATTTGTTCCTTTTGAGTCATTATAGTAAGCCACTCCGTCAATTTCCTCTACAAACTCAATCCTGTGTGGAACTGCCTTAAAGGCCATGACAGTACGGCGGATAATCTCAACAGGCACTCCTGCATACCAGGCCATAGCTGCTGCCGCCATGACGTTTTCATAATTATGTTTTCCCAGAAGATAAAGGTCTCCTGTCTTTACGATTTCTGTCTCCTCATCCTCTGTCTTCATAATGATCCGGTCTCCCTCCAGGAAGATTCCCTGGGGAAGTCTCCTTTCGCTGGAGAAAAATACCGGCGTGGCAGGACATCTTTCTGCAAACTCTCTCAGTTCTTTATCTTCATAGTTCAGGATACAATAATTTTCTTTTGTCTGGTTCACTGCAATGAGCTCTTTTACCCGGATATATTCTTCCATAGTATGATGTCTGTTCAGATGGTCTTCTGTGATATTCAAAATAGCAGACACCTCAGGAGCAAAGCTCTCTATGGTCTCCAGCTGAAAACTGCTGATTTCCGCCACCACATAGCTGTCATCCTTTGTGGAAAGAGCGGCGCCGGTATAGGCATTTCCAATATTTCCCACCACAAAAACGGAATCACTGTAAGCCTTCATGATCTCTCCCAGAAGAGCCGTAGTCGTAGTCTTTCCATTGGTACCTGTGATAGCCAGGACTCTTCCTTTCCCCATCTGGTAGGCCAGTTCTACTTCTCCCCAGATTGTTATTCCCTTTGCTCTTATCCTCTCTACTGGAGGAATGTCCTGAGGCACTCCCGGACTCATCACCGCCAGTTCCAGGCTCTCTATAACATTATCAGGAAGTTCTCCCAGAATAATCTGACAGTCACAGCCTTCCGGCAGTTTTCTTCTGACCTCTTCTTCTTTCAGTTTCTCATTGCCATCATACAGCAGGATCTGGGCTTCCACTTCTGCCAGAAGTTTCACAGCGCCCATTCCGCTGATCCCGGAACCAAAGACCAGGACATTCTTTCCTTTTAAATTTTCTCTCTGTAATTTCATGCTTTTATCTCCTTATCTGCCTATACTCCCATGAGAGCTATCAGACATAAAATAGCTGTAATTACGGAAAACACTGCTACAACTCTTGTCTCAGACCATCCGCACAGCTCAAAATGATGGTGGATAGGAGCCATCTTAAAGAATCTTTTTCCATGAGTAGCTTTAAAATAAGTTACCTGAATTATTACAGATAAAACTTCCACTACATAAACCAGTCCTACGATCAATATGAACAGGGGCATCTGAAGCATGTAAGCAGTACCTGCCACAAAACCTCCAAGGGCCAGGGAACCTGTATCTCCCATAAAAATCTTGGCTGGATAGACGTTAAAGAGCAGGAATCCCATAAGGGCGCCCACCACTGCACAGGTAATAGGTTCTATACCGCTGTTTGTCCCAATAGCCACCACAGAAAAGAATGTGGCTACGATTATAGTTACAGAAGAAGCCAGCCCGTCCAGTCCGTCTGTAAAGTTTACTCCGTTTACTGTGCCGATCACTGCGATAAACAGAACAGGAACAGCCAGGATTCCAAGATTCAGCTCATATTCCGGGAAAAACGGAATCTTCATAGCCAGAGACACGTCGGTAAAATTCACCAGATAAAAAGCAAAAATCGCTGTCACGATGATCTGGCAGGCCATCTTCTGTCCAGGCATCAATCCGTCAGAACGCTTCAGCACTACTTTCAGATAGTCATCCAGAAATCCTATAATTCCAAAACCCAGAGTTAAAAATAATATGGGAATGATCTTCGGATAATTTCCAACGAAAAAAATCGATGTCACCACTGTAGAAAGCAGGAAAATAATTCCTCCCATTGTGGGAGTTCCTGCCTTCTTTAAGTGGGACTGAACGCCTTCTGTTCTCTCTGTCTGTCCCATTTTCAATTTTCTCAGATAAGGAATGATAATGGGCCCCAAGATCACGCTGATGACAAAAGCCAGCAGCACCGGTAAAACCACGTTAAAATCTGCCATAGTACACCTCATTTTTCTATGTATTTTTTGCTCTTCCTAGTATAATGCTTTTTCTCCCGATTTTCAAGACTTCCTCCAGTATCCCTATCAGCCCTCAATTCCCATGTAGGGCAGGATGTTCTGATAAATATCTTTCATCACCGGAGCCGCTATGGTTCCTCCATAATAAACGCCCTGGGGGTCATAAATCACAACAATACCCAGAATCTGTGGATTTTCCGCAGGGGTAAACCCAAGGAAAGAAGAAATATAGCGGTTTTCGCTTCTCGGCAGAGTCTGGGATGTGGCAGTCTTGCCTCCAATGGTCCTTCCCTCTATAGCGGCGTTTTTTCCGGAACCTTCGGACACTACTTTTTCCAGGATATAGCGGACCTCCTCAGATACCTGAGAGGAAACAATTCCCTCCTGGGTCTCATAAGAAAGTTCTTCTATGAGATTCCCATCATTATCTGTCACCCGGACGCCAAAATGAGGCGTCACCCTTTTACCGCCATTAACAATGGAACTGACTGTAGTCGCCAGCTGTATAGGCGTAATCTGAAAAGACTGTCCAAAAGAAATCGTCGCCAGCTCTACCTGACCGATATCCTCTTTTTTATGCATGATCGTTCCCGCCTCTCCCGGCAGGTCGATGCCAGTCTTTTCCATAAGTCCGAATTTTTCAAAATAATGATAATAGGTTTCCGCCCCCAGGCGCAGCCCGACCTCAATAAACACAGGATTACAGGAGTTCATAGCCCCCTCTACAAAGTTTTCAGCTCCATGCCCCGTTCTTTTATGGCAGTGGATCCTTCGGTCTTCTACAATCTTATAGCCAGGACAAGAAAACTGGTCATCCAGGTCTACCACACCCTGGGACAGACCTGCAGCCATTGTAATAATCTTAAAAGTGGAACCAGGCTCATAAGTATCATTAATAGTAGGGTTTCTCCACATCTGATTACAGGCGTCCTGAAATTCTTCCTCTGTCATCTGGGAAGTATCCTGATCTGTATTCAGTGTAAAAGGGTCGTTCAGATTATATTCCGGCACATTTACATTGGCATAGATTTCTCCATTCTGAGGATTCATAAGAAGTATTGAAACTCCCTGGGCTTCCTTTTCCTCCATCACCTTTAAAGCTGCCTGCTGGGCATACATCTGAATGTTTTTATCCAGACTGGTCTGAAGATTATAGCCTTCTACCGGCTCTATCCGGCTTTCCCCCAGTTCAGACAATTCCACACCTCTGGCATCTGTGGTTGTAAGAATTTTGCCGTCTATTCCCTTGAGAACATCTTCATATTTTACCTCCAGACCTACGATTCCCTGGTTGTCTCCCCCGGTAAAGCCCAGCACCTTAGAGGCCAGTTCTTCATAGGGATAGTCTCTCTTATAATCTTCGTCTACTTTTACTCCATCTAATCCATAACTTCGAATTTTATCTCCCACACTTTTTTCCACATTTGTCTCTATCCTCTCTATAGAGGAAACCGTCTCTACCCGTTTTCTGGCAATCTCTTCTGAAATCCCCAGTTCCTTCACCAGCATGGCAATGACCTTCTCCGGCTCTGTAATCTGGCTGTGGATCACAGATATGGTACAGACTGCCTTATTATCTGCAAGGACTTCTCCGTTGCAGTCCAGGATCTTACCTCTGGCCGCCTTAATATCTCTCTCCCGTTCATGGAGTTCCTGGGCCTTTTCCGAATAATAATCCGAGCGGATCACCATAAGGTAAAACATTCTCCCTGCAAGACCAAGGAGCATACAGACAAACACGCCAAAGACTATTACCGTCTTCTTTTTATGATAAGTTCTGTTTTTCTTCATAAGAGAGCCGCTCCTGCTGTCCGATCCCTGCTATTATATGCAGTTCTCCCAAAAAAAAGAAGGAGCCTGCATTAATCGTATGTCAGGAATATTTATACATTTTAAATGTATAAATATTCTCGATGTTGATTAATGCCGCAGCTCCTTCTTATTCTTGGGCAGCAGAACTGCCGCTGTCATCTTCCTGTCCGAAGTTTTCTAATTCCTCTGTGTCATAGACATCTTCCTCATAGGAGGGATCATTTTCATCAATCTCTGCCTCTTCATTGGTAATGCCGTCTGAATATTCATCGTTCAGCTCTGTTTCCTGAGGATCTCCATCTCCGTATCCCTGATCAAGGACTGTGCCGTAAGGATTGGATACGCCGTCCTCAACAATATCTGTAAACTTAGGCACTCCATAAAAGCCCTGCCACAATACAGTCTCCCCTGTAGTTTCCTCATCCTGAGGGATATTCATATACGGAAGTACTTCTGACAGAATGGCCTGAGCCAGATACTGAGCGTAAGTGCTGGAAGCCTGGCTGTCCACGTTGGGCGTATCCACAACTACATAGATCAGCACTTCCGGATCATCAAGGGGTGCAAAACCAATGAAAGATACCAGATAATTGTCCTTTGTATCATCTGCCAGTTTTTCTGCTGTTCCGGTCTTACCGCCCATGGAATAGCCCTGTACCTTAGCAGACTGGCTGGTACCGCTCTCCACACTCATTCCCATATATTCCCGGACAGCAGCTGAAACCTCTTCTGAAATAGGCTCTTTCATAACGGTAGGCGTAATATTCTCCAACACTTTTCCGTCCTGGTCTGTAACAGACTTTACCAGATGAGGCTGATAATAGGTTCCGCCATTGATCGCCGCTGCCATTGCTGAAATTTCCTGTATCATGGTACAGGTAAATCCCTGTCCGAAAGCAGAAGTTGCCAGCTCCATCTCATTCATGTTTTCCTCTGAGAAAAGGATACCGGTTCCCTCTCCGGGGAGGTCAATGCCTGTACGGGTTCCAAAATTAAATTTACTCTGATACTTAAGAAATTCTGCTGCTCCCATTTTTCTGCCGATAGCCATCATACCGTCGTTGCAGGAATTCTGGATAACCTCTCCCAGAGTTTCTACACCGTGAGCATTAGGATAAACTGCGCATCTTACAAAATCTTCTCCAATCTGCTGTCCGCTGTCGCAGTAAAAAGTGTCATTTTCTGTCACTGCCCCGGATTCCAGAGCACTGGCCACTACAATAGGCTTCACTACAGAACCCGGCTCATAGTCTTCGGTGATGCAGAAATTGTTCCACATAGAGAATAGGGCGTTTTTGGTTTCCTCGTCATTCATCTCTTCGATTTTTTCCTCAGTATAGATACCGGACAAATCTCTGGGATTATTTAGATCATAGCTTCCAGAGCTGGCCATTGCAAGGATTTCTCCTGTATCAGGGTCTTCAATGATAACACCTATATTTTCTGCACCCTTTTTCTGTTCTCCCTCCACATTATTGGGACCTGCGGAAAGAGCCGTGTTTAAGGCTTCAATATACTTTTCAGCAATTCCCTGTATAGTAGCATCCAGAGTCGTAGTAAGATTTTTCCCATCTACAGCCTCTACAATGGTCTGAGCCTGGTCTGTGTCTTCACTGAGATAGCCGAATTTTCTGCCGTTGGTCCCGTTTAGGGTACTGTTATAGTATCCCTCAAGTCCCCAGTCTGCAGTATTTCCTGCGTCAGTAAAGCCAATGACATCACAGGCCAGATCTTCCAGCGGGTAAACTCTCTCATAGTCATCCTCAAAATAAATTCCCTGGACGTTGCTCCTCCTGGTTCTTTCCTCCTCAGATAAAGCAGCACGCTCTTCTTCATCTTCTGGAAGTTCATTGGCGGCTTCAAAAGCATTTTTATCATCCATAGAAACCTCTGTCTCCAGGATCTGATACTGGCTGGAGCTGGTTTCTTCATTGTCCAAAAGGCCCTCTATGGTTTCCCTGTCAATATTAAAATATTCTTCCAGGGCTGCAATAGTAGGCTCCCTGTAATCTTCATTATAGTTTACCGCCTGGCAGTCCAGGATCAGGTTATATACCTTTACGCTATTGGCCAGCACCGTACCGTTCCTGTCTGTAATGGTACCTCTCCGGAATGGTATGGTCGTATTGGTATACTGCTGCTGAGACTGAGAAAGAACCTGTCTGGCATAGCGGTTTCCTTCCCTGGCATTTATTACGGTAATTCCTACCAGTAAACCGGCGAAAGCCAGCAGAGTCACTCCAAATACCCCCGCCAGCTTTCGTTTCATTTTCTTTGTTAATTTTCTTTTCTTTGATTCCTGTTTATTCAATCTTCCACCTGCTTAGTTCTCCGGGACGTCCTGATACTGCCTTACATAGCTGTTATTTCCCGGCGTATAGTACCGAATCTGGTCTTCTGTTGCATACTGCATACCCAACTCATTAATGGCCCTGTCTCTGATCTCGTCCAGGTCAACTCCAGTAATCACTTCGCTGTAATATGCATCGTTGTCTTCTTTCAGCTGATTAAGCTCCAGTTCCCTGCTGGCCACCACACTTCTCTGGGCAGTGACCTGAGCAGTAAGCTTTATATAGTGGACACAGGCTGCAGTGGCAAGGGCGCATACCAGACTTAGGAAAACAATATAACCTCTGCTGATGCTGGTGCTTTTTGCCCGGTTCCTTTTTGCCCGTCTGCTTAGTTCTTTCTTTGGCTGTTCAGGTACCTCCTCCAAGCGGCGCGCTGCATTACCGTCATCATAATACCCGGTATATCTCTGCCTTTTTCGATTATCATATTTGTTTCGGTTCCTTGTACTTGCCATGAAACTCTCCCTTTTCCGGACTCTCTGCCTCTACTTACTCATTCGCTCAAATACCCGCAGCTTGGCACTTTTGGAGCGGCTGTTATTTTCCAGCTCCTCCTGGCTTGGAAGAATAGGCTTTCTGGTAATGACTTTTCCTTTTGATTTCTTCCCGCATACGCATACGGGAAAATCCGGCGGGCAGGTGCAGGGGTTTTCGTTTCTCCTGAAAATCGTTTTTACGATCCTGTCCTCCAGAGAATGGAAAGTAATGATACAGATCCTGCCTCCATCATTTAAAAGGTCGATCATATCATCCAGACTGTCTCTTAAAACATCCAGCTCCTGATTCAGCTCAATCCTGATCGCCTGGAAAGTCCGTTTGGCCGGATGGCCGCCCACAGCCCTCATTTTCATAGGGATGGCATGTTTAATGATTTCTGCCAGTTCTCCTGTGGTCTCTATATCTTTTTCCTGTCTTGCCAGGCAGATATGCTTTGCGATATTTTTTGCGAATTTATCTTCCCCATAGTCACGGATAATGCGGTACAGCTCTTTTTCGCTGTAGGTATTCACAATATCCCTGGCAGTCCGGGGATTTCTCTGGTCCATACGCATGTCAAGAGGGACATCTTCCCTGTACGTAAATCCTCTCTCCTTGTTGTCCAGCTGGTAGGAAGATACCCCCAAATCTAAAATAATCCCATCTACTGATGGAATTCCAATCTTCTGTAATTCCTTTTTCATGTTGCAATAGTTGCTGCGGATGATGGTTACATTCTCCCCGAATTCCTTTAACCGCTCACCCGCAGCTTTTATCGCAGCTTCATCCTGGTCTATACCTATCAAGCTCCCCTTGGCAGATAGCTGCTGACATACCGCATAGGAATGTCCGCCGCCTCCCAGTGTTCCATCTACATAAATCCCATCCGGTTTTACCCTTAAATTCCGGACGGTCTCTTCCAGTAATACGGATTGGTGTTTAAATTCCATTTTTTTCTCCTGGCTTTCTCAGATTACAATGCCCATATCCTGCATACCCTGTGCAATGGCATCCATATCTTCATAGTTGCTGTTCTCCAGCCATTTTTCCTTACTCCAGACTTCAATCCTTGTAAGATTACCAGTCAGCACCACATCCTTAATAAGACCGGCAAATTCCCGAAGCGTCTGCGGTACGAGAATTCTCCCCTGCCTGTCCAATTCACACATTGTTGCACTGGCTACAAAGAAACGTAAGAAGGCTCTTGCATTTTTATCATTAAGTGGTAAAGCTTTCAGCTTTTCTTCAAAGTTTTTCCATTCATCTTTGGGATAGATAGACAGACATCCGTCTAAGCCTTTGGTAAGTACGAACTCCTCTCCCAGTTCTTCTCTGAACTTGGAAGGAATGATCATTCTCCCCTTTGCGTCAATCGTATGACTGTACTCTCCCATGAACATATGAATGTCACCTTCCTTCGTGAGGATACGATTCTCCCCTTCGTGCCCTCCATGGTCCAAATGGACTGCTTCTGCCATCAGCCACCCATTTGCTACCACTTTTCACCACTTTCTACCACTTATATGCCCATTCTATACTAAACTTATAGAAAACGCAAGAGGAACGTATGTTTTCTTTCAAAAACAAAAGGCAGAAAAAGCCCCTGCAAATCGTGACTTTCTCTGCCTTTTTCCCTGTTTTCAGTTTCAGCAGCCCTTCCTGTTCCCTGTATCCATATAGGTGATATCCATATTCTCCTGGCTGTCCGGGCTGTTGTTCCTGCTCAGATATTCTTCGATCAGACCGTCCAAAAGACGGCTGATATCCAGAATCCTGCTTTCTGTCATTCTGCCTGCTATGGCGGCATTCAGATCTTCTCTGGTATTTTCAATTTCTCTTTTTAGTTCTATCTGTGTCATTTATTAACTCCTGCAGTTCTTTCTCTCTACCACTAATCTTTCAGTACCACTACTGCGCTCACGCTGGCCGCAGATAAAACTTACATCTCAGCCTCAGGGGACTGAATGTAGGATTTCTGATTTTTACCTGTTTTATACATTAAACCGGAAAAGGATCACATCTCCGTCCTGAACCACATAATCCTTGCCTTCCATGCGGACCAGCCCTTTTTCTCTGGCCCCTGCATAAGAACCGCAGTCCAGAAGATCCTGATAATTTACGACCTCAGCTTTGATAAATCCTCTTTCAAAATCTGAATGGATCTTTCCTGCCGCCTGAGGCGCCTTGGTCCCTACCTTAATAGTCCAGGCTCTTGTCTCATCCTCTCCTGAAGTAAGGAAGCTTAACAGTCCCAGAAGTCTGTAGCTGGCCACGATCAGTTTTTCCAGGCCGGACTGTTTGATTCCCAGGTCCTCCAGGAATTCCTTTTTCTCGTCATCCTCCAGCTCTGAAATCTCCTGCTCGATTTCTGCACACAGAGCAAATACCTCGCTGCCAGTCTCTGCTGCATATTCCCGTACCTTCTGTACATGAGGATTGGACTGAGCGTCATCTGCCAGATCATCCTCTGAAACATTGGCGGCATAGATTACCGGCTTATATGTGAGGAGATTATACTCCTTCATATATCCTTCCTGATCCTCATCTTCCAGCTCAATAGTGGAAGCTGGCTTTCCATCTTCCAGATGAGCCTTTATTTTCTTTAAAAATTCCAGCTCTTTTGCTGCATCTTTATCCATTCTGGCAGTTTTTGTTGTCTTCGCGATCCTTCTCTCCAGAATCTCCAGGTCAGAAAAGATCAGTTCCAGGTTGATCGTCTCAATATCTCTCATAGGGTCAATGGAACCATCCACATGGACTACATTTTCATCTTCAAAGCAGCGTACCACATGAACGATGGCGTCTACCTCCCGGATGTTAGCCAGAAACTGGTTGCCCAGCCCTTCTCCCTTGGAAGCGCCTTTTACCAGACCTGCAATGTCAACAAATTCAATAACTGCCGGAGTCACTTTCTTGGAATGATAAAAGTCACCCAGAAGCTTCAGCCTTTCATCTGGCACTGCAACAATTCCCACATTGGGGTCTATAGTGCAGAAAGGATAGTTTGCTGACTCTGCTCCTGCTTTTGTAAGAGAATTAAATAAGGTACTTTTGCCTACATTTGGCAGTCCCACGATTCCTAATTTCATAATACTGATTCCTCTCTTTACTGTATATTCAATTTCTGTCTTTCGACATGATCATCAAAACCACCCCTGACCGGAAAGTAATCTCTCCGGTTTCGTCTTCAAGCTCATTGCTGACGCCGATTTCCTCTGAATTCAGCAGAGTATAGTCCTCCAGGGGATACTTAAATCCCTTCAGAGTGACTCCCTCCACCCTGTCTCCCATGGAAAAAAAGGAGATATATTTTCCAAACTGCTGGTCCTTTGTGATTTTTGTTCCCCGGTCCAACAGGGTAATCGCATTCTGACTGTCCAGAATCCATGGCTGGCATCCCTGCTCCAGAGGGATCAGAAGGGATTTTAAATTTGCCATAAAATGGTCCAGCCTTCCTCCTGTTGCTCCCAGCAGAAAAATCTTCCGGCTTTTCAGCTTCAGCGCCAGTTCCAGTCCTATTCTGGTATCTGTGGCGTCTTTTTCCGGCTTATATCTTTCCAGCGGTATATCCCGGCTCTCGTAATAGCTTAAAACTTCCGGGGAAATGCTGTCGAAATCCCCCAAAATATACTGAGGGACAATATTGTACTTATAACAGAATTCCAGGCCCCTGTCAATCCCAATGATATATTCAGGCCTGATTCTGTCAAGAAAAGACAGAGCAAAGCTGTCTTCTATCTCACCTCCGCAGATCAGCACTGTGTTCATATTCTTCTATGATTCCTTTCAAAGCTCTTACATTTTCCGGAATATCTTTTCCAAATACGGCAGAACCGGCCACGATCACATTAGCTCCTGCCTCCAGCACCTGATAGATGGTCTCGCGGTTAATGCCTCCATCCACTTCGATATACAGGTCTTTTTCCCTGCTTTCTGCCATTTCTCTCAGCCGGCGGATTTTCTCCGTACAGTAGGAGATATATTTCTGTCCTCCGAATCCCGGATTCACAGTCATTATCAGAACCATATCTGCCAGCTCAATAACATTCTCCAAAACTGAAACCGGTGTTGCAGGGTTAATGGCAATCCCTGCCTTGCAGCCAAGCTCATGGATCATTCCCAGAGTCCTGTCCAGGTGTGTGCATGCTTCAGCGTGAACTGTTATCATGTCAGCTCCTGCCTGGGCAAATTCTTTTATCAGATGGGTCGGTTCCTGGGCCATAATATGCACATCGAAAAAAAGGCTGGTCCTTTTTCTCAGTGAAGCCACCACTGGAACTCCCATAGATATGGTCGGGACAAAACATCCGTCCATAATGTCAATGTGAAGCCATTTTACTCCTGCCTGTTCCACCTGGGCAACTTCTTCTCCCAGACGCCAGAAATCTGCCGCCAGGATAGAAGGGCATAATTGATATTCCATAAAATCAGTATCTCCTTTTCTCTTCTAATTCTTTGTATATTTCCTGATAATTCTCATATCTCCGGGAACTGATCTTCCCCTCCTGAAGAGCTTCTTTTACTTTGCAGCCAGGTTCATGAGTATGCGTACAGCCCTGAAATCTGCATTCCCCCTCATAAGGAGCAAATTCCGGAAAACAATGTCTCAGCTCTTCCTTTTCCATGTCTTCCACATAAAAAGAGGTGAACCCAGGGGTATCCATCAAATATGTCTCCTCTCCCAGTGGTATCAGCTGAGAATGCCGGGTGGTATGCCGTCCCCTTCCCAGTTTTTTGCTGATTTCTCCAGTCTCCATCTGCACGTCAGGGGCGAGAAGATTTGTGAGAGAAGATTTCCCCGCTCCTGAAGGGCCGGCCACCGCAGTGGTTTTTCCCTCCAGTTCACGGCGCAGTTCCTGGATACCCAGTTCCTTCTGGGCGCTTGTGACCAGCACCTGATATCCACAGGAAGAATAAATCTCCACAATTTCTTTTATCTCTTCCTCATCTCCCAGGTCTTCCTTATTCAGGCAGATGATCACCGGCACATTCTGCCGCTCCATAGTGATCAGAAACCGGTCCAGGAGCATGAAGTTAGGGTTTGGTTCCCTGACTGCAAAAATCACCAGGGCCTGATCTATATTTGCCACTGCAGGACGTATCAGCTGATTTTTTCTCGGCAGGATTTTTACCAGATTTCCTGTTTTCTCTTTTTCATCTATGATTTCAATCTCCCCATAGTCTCCTACCAGAGGCTTCATTTTTTCTTTACGGAAAATCCCTTTGGCCCGACATTCATAAATGTTTCCTCCAGCAGAGGCCACGTAGTAAAATCCCCCGATCCCTTTGATAATTCTTCCCTGCATCTTACCTACCTTGTCTTTTCATTATTCTCAGTCTTGTTCATGGTGTCATTATATACTTTTTTTCTCTGAAAGGCAACAAAACAAAAACTGCCCTGGCAGGCATTTCCGGGGTTTTTCCGGTTCTGTCTGCCGGGGCAGTTCTCAAATTGCTTAATTATTGTTCACTGAATTCCAGTGGATAACTCCAAATAGTTGTGTAATTTCCGCTTTCATCCATTACATCAAAGTACAGGGTACCGGTGGACTCACCGCTCTGTCCTGTGATCTGTCCCACAGAATACTCTCCGTTTTCATCAAAGGTCAAAACCTGATCCTGAAGGATCGTAGTACCGCCCTGGGCATCCTCAGAGCCCTGTACCAGTCTCAGTCTCACCATCTGGCCTTCATAATTATCCGGCTGGCCAATCTTCAGATTGCTGACTGTTGCCCATGTGCCAGAACCTTCAGATGTCTCTGTACTTGTCTCTGTGCTGTCAGACTGGGTATCTGTCTCTTCTGGCTCTGTCAGAACTCTCAGTGTAATAATACTTCCTTGTTCAATACGCTGTCCACCCTGGGGAGACATTTCATAAACCTGCCCGTATCCGACGCCAGCGCTTTCACTGTAGCTGTACTCTACATCTGGAATCAATCCCTGATCTGTTACAATCTGTACCGCCTGTGCTTCTTCATAGCCTCTTACATCCGGAATCCTGGTCATAGTATCTCCCTCGCCAACGCTGACGGTGATAGTCACATCAGAGCCTGTATCTACAGTAGCGCCTTCTTCCGGATTCAGAGAGATTACATTTCCCACTGCCACATCTGTGCTCTTCCGCTGCTCGATAACAGGATTCAGTCCTAATTCCTGGAGCTGGGACTGTACCTGGCTGAGGCTCTGTCCGATAAGTCCTGTAGGAATAGTCACAGTCTCTGACACTGCTTCAGCAGGACCGGTGCTCACATAATAGGTTACCTGTGTATTGGGCTCCACCTGGGTATCTGCTGCAGGGTCCTGTCTGCACACCTGACCTTCCGGAACGGTATCGGAAGCTTCTTCTCCTCCCTTACTGTATCCTAAGCTCAGATTCTTCAGGGCAGTCCTTGCTTCATCTTCTGTCATATTTGTCAGATCCGGAACTGTCACCATTTCCTGGGCATTGCCGGTGTCTTCCTGCTGGGTCTGATTTTCCTGGCCGCTTCCGGAACCGCCAACGATTCCTGCTGCAGATGCCACGAAATAAATGAGAATACAGATGATGACTGCACCGATGATCAGGCCGCCAATGGTCATGGCTTTCTCCAGCTTGGTGTTTATGCCGCCTCTTTCATCATCTTCATCATCGTCCTCGTCATCTTCATCCTCGTCGTAATCCTCTTCTCTTTCCTCTTCTTCCTCATAATCAGGAGTACGGGAGTATCCGCTGTTCTGGATTTCCTTCATCTCCTCCGGTGTGATCATGATCGTCTGGGCATGATTGCTGAGAGGTGAAAGGTTAACAAAGTTTCCATTAGGATCTATTAAGGAATGTTTCAGGTCGTTGATCAGCTCTGCCAGTGTGCTGTATCTTCTGTCAGGGCTTTTCTGGGTACATTTTAAAATAATGTCTTCCAGGCTCCGAGGAAGGTCCGGCACATAACGGGACGGCGGGACCATTTCATCCTGAAGATGTTTAATGGCAATGGCCACTGTAGTATCCCCGTCAAAGGGAACCCTGCCGGTAACCATTTCATACATGGTAATACCCAGAGAATAAATATCGCTCTTAAAATCGCTGTATCCTCCGCGAACCTGCTCCGGAGAACTGTAATGCACAGAACCCATGGCATTGGTGCTGATGGTATTAGAGGAAGCAACTCTGGCGATTCCAAAATCAGTAACCTTTACCTTTCCGTCTGTTGAAATGATAATGTTCTGAGGCTTGATATCCCGGTGTACGATATTCCGGTTATGGGCTGCCTCCAGACCCATGGAAACCTGAATGGCAATACTTGTAGCTTCTTTAATGGTCAGTTTTCCTTTTTTGGAAATATACTCCTTCAGCGTAATCCCTTCTACCAGCTCCATCACAATGTAGTTAACGCCCTGATCCTCCCCTACGTCAAAAACGTTTACCACATTGGGATGAGCCAGGCCAGCCGCTGCCTGAGCTTCTCTCTGAAATTTACGGATAAAATTTGTATCTGCGCTGAACTCCGGCTTCAGGACCTTCATTGCCACAAAGCGGTTCAGCTTATGATCTTTTGCTTTATATACATCGGCCATGCCGCCGGACCCGATCCGGCTCACAACCTCATATCGTTCTCCTATGATTACTCCCACATTTAACATACTTCCACCTCTTTTGTGTCTGGCTGTACCAGTACCACTGCTATATTATCTTTTCCGCCGTTTTCATTGGCCAGAGAAACAAGACGCATGCCCATCTCTCTCAAATCACTGCTTGTCTCGGCAATTTTCCAGATTTCTTCGTCAGAAACCATATTGGATAGCCCATCGGAACAAAGGAGAAGTCTGCTGTTCTCCTTTAGATGGATATCAAAGAAGTCCACTTCCACCTCCGGCCCGATGCCGATGACTCTGGTAATAATATTCTTATCTGGATGATGCTTGGCATCCTCCCTTGTAATCAATCCCCTGCGGACCATTTCCTCTACTAGGGAATGATCCTTTGTAATCTGGACAATCTTGTCCTCGATCAAATATAGTCTGCTGTCTCCCACATTTGCTACATAGGCATAATCATCAACGATTGTAACAAGAACCATTGTGGTCCCCATACCCGACATTTCCTCATGGAGATTTGCCTCTTCCAGAACTTTCCGGTTGGCCTCTTCAATGGCATGCCGGATAATAATAATGGGATTTTGATTTTTATCTTCCAGAATTGAATGAAGCAGGATCTGAACTGCATAGCTGGACGCGAAATCTCCTGCTTTATGACCGCCCATACCGTCTGCAACCACAAAAAGATTCGGAAGATTTCCCACCGGCTCCTCAGAAGAAAATATGTAGTCCTGATTCACCTGGCGCTTCTGTCCCACATCTGTTACAGAATATGATTTCATCCTACGAGTCCTCTTTCTTATCAATGTAACTTTTTCTTAATTGTCCACAGGCCCCGTCTATATCGCGGCCCATTTCTCTTCTAATAGTAACATTTATTTGGTATTTTTCAAGTTTATTTTGAAAATTCGCTATAACTTTTTTGTCAGACTGGACGTAGCTCCGCTCTTTTATAGGATTCACCGGGATCAGATTTATGTGGCAGTTCAGGCCTTTTATCAGGTGGGCCAGCTCCTCGGCATCCTCCTGAGAATCATTTTCTCCCCCTACCAGACTGTATTCAAAAGTCAGCCTTCGTCCTGTCTTTTTAAAATAATTCCTGCAGGCCTCCATCAGTTCTTCCAGGGAATATTTTTTTGCAACAGGCATAAGTTCTTCCCTTTTCTGCTGGTTGGAAGCATGTAGAGAAATCGCCAGGGTGATCTGAAGATTTTCCTCTGCCAGGTCATACATTCTGGGTACAATGCCGCAGGTGGAAACCGTAATGTTTCTCTGGCTGATATGAAGCCCGTTTTCGTCGCTGAGCATGTGGATAAAACGGAGAAGATTGTCATAGTTGTCCAGAGGTTCTCCTGTTCCCATCACTACCACGTTAGAGACTCTTTCCTTTGACAGTTTCTGGATCTTATAGACCTGGTCCAGCATCTCTGATGGCAGCAGATTTCTTGTCCATCCGTCTATAGTTGAGGCGCAGAATCTGCATCCCATCTTACATCCTACCTGGGAAGAAATACACACACTGTTCCCATGGCGGTACTTCATCAACACACTTTCCACTACATTTCCGTCAGGGAGCGCAAAGAGGTATTTCTGGGTTCCGTCCAGCTTAGAAGTCTGTACTTCCACAACTTTCAGAGACATAACAGAGCAGTTCCTCTCCAGCTTTTCTCTGAGGCTTACGGAAAGATTGGTCATCTCCTGAAAGCTGTTCGCCTGTTTTTTATGGAGCCATTCATAAATCTGTTTTGCCCGGAAGGGCTTTTCTGAAAGTCCTTCCATGGTCTTTTTTAATTCCGAAAGGCTCTGGGATTTTATATCTAACTGTTCCATTCGTTTTTCCTCTTTAATCTGGCCATAAAGAATCCGTCGCACTTATGGATTCCCGGTAAAAGCTGCAGATACCCTTCCGCCGTAGTCTCTCCCCTGAGCACCGGACAGATATACGGGTCCAGACTTTCCAGTTCGTAGGGATAATGCTCGGTAAACCACCGGACATTCTCTATGTTTTCTTCCTTTCCAATGGTACATGTACTGTAGATCAGAGTTCCTTCCGGTTTCACATAAGTAGAAGCCTGCTCTAAAATCTTCCTCTGAAGGCCAACTAAGTCCCGGATTTTTCCCGGATTCAGCTTGTATTTAATGTCCTTCTTTTTCCCCATAACTCCCAATCCGGAACAGGGTACGTCTGCCAGAACCACATCTGCCTTTTCCAGAGATTCCCGGTCCAGCTGGGTGGCATCTTTCTCTGTAACCACCACATTCAGGAAGTTCTGCCGCAGAGCATTGTCCCGGATCATATCTGTTTTAGTCTGAGACAGGTCTCTGGCGTCCACCCGTCCTGTCCCGTGAAGTTTGTCTGCAATGTAGAGGGTCTTTCCTCCCGGCGCAGCACACAGGTCAATGACATAGTCCCCTTCTTTTACATCGGCAATCTGAGCCGCCAGCATGGAGCTCACATCCTGTATCTGGATGCTGCCTCTGCGGAAAGCTGTCAAAGCCGGAAGATAATCATAGTGCTTCACATAATAGGCCCGTTCCACATAAGGAGCCTTCTCTACAGTTACCTGCTCCTCTTTCAGGTTCTCCAGCACAGCCTCTTCTTCTACCTGATATTCCCGTATCCGGATAGTAGCAGGCTGCTCTTCCAGAAAGGCTTCCAGCATCTTTTCTGTGGTCTCAAAATCATATTCCTTCAGAAATCTTTCTACCAGCCATACAGGCATAGAGTAGAGCACTGACAGATATTCCACCGGGGAATCTTTTCCCGGAAAATGAATGCTCCCGTATTCTCTGGCAATCTTTCTGAGGACTCCGTTTACAAATCCTGTGAGATTATAGAACCCTCTTTTTCTGGCCAGTTTTACTGCTTCATTACATACTGCGCTGTCCGGCACATGATCCATATAAAGAAGCTGGTATACACTGGAACGGAGAAGTTCCCGTATCACCGGTTTCATCTTCTCTGCAGGAACGGTGGAAAACTGATCCAGAATATAATCCAGGCGTATCCGGTACTCCAGAGTTCCTTCGCATACCCTGGTAATAAAGGCCCTTTCCTGTTTTTCCAGATACTGATATTTCTCCAGGGTACTTCGAAGTACCAGATGGCTGTACTGGCCTTCTTTGTCGATTTCCAGAAGGATATTCAGTATTAATTCTCTTAAATTTACTTTATTTGCCATATTTATCCAACCTTTTATCTGCCTTTTTAGGCAGTTGCTTTTCCTGTGTTTCTCAGCCTAAAAGCTCTCCTGTGTTCAGATGAAATCCCCGCAGAAAGGCTCCTGTATCCATACGCTTCTTCCCCTCAAGCTGGACCTCTTTTATCTTCAACAGACCTTTGCCAGTCTTGACATAGAAAGCATCCTTCTCTACTCGAAGGATTTCCCCAGGCCTTCCCTCTTCTTCCTGTTCTTCCACCTGGGCCTGCCAGAGTTTCAGAGTTTTTCCCTGAAGTTTTGTATATGCGCTGGGCCAGGGATTCAGACCCCTGATGAGCTGTTCAATAGACTTTGCAGACTCATTCCAGTTAACTTCTCCCATCTTTTTGCTGATCATAGAAGCATAGGCTGTAGTGCTTTCCTCCGGCTGTTTTTCTCTTACTGCCTTTCCCTCTTCCAGGTCTTTTAACACTTTCACACACAGTCTGGCTCCTGCCTGACTCAGTTTGTCAAAGAGGCTTCCGCCTGTCTCATCTTCTGCCAGAGGAACAACCACCTTGTCGATCATATCTCCTGTGTCCAGTCCCTCATCCATCTGCATAATAGTCACTCCTGACTCTTTCTCCCCGTTTATCACCGCCCACTGGATAGGCGCTGCTCCTCTGTAGGCAGGAAGAAGAGATGCATGGACATTAATACAGCCATATCTGGGAATCTCCAGGATTTCCTTTGTAATGATCTGACCAAAAGCCGCCACTACGATCACATCCGGCGCCAGTCTGCGAAGGGTTTCTGTAAACTCTGTTTCCCGGACTTTTTGGGGCTGATATACTGGGATCTGATGTTTTAGAGCTACCTCTTTCACCGGTGTGGCCATAAGGGTCTTTCCCCTGCCTTTTGGCTTATCCGGCTGAGTGACTACACCTATGAGCTCATGGCCTGCCTGGATCAGGGCTTCCAGAGTTCCCACGGCAAAATCCGGGGTTCCCATAAAAACTATTTTCATTCTTCCTCGTCCTCCTCATAATTGGTCCGGCGCAGTTCTCCTTCCACCAGTTCTGTGTACATTTTTCCATGGAGATGATCGGTTTCATGACAAATGGCTCTTGCCAGAAGCTCGGTTCCTTCCAGGATGATTTCCTCCATATTTTCGTTAAGAGCCTTTACCTTTACATAATTTGGACGGGTAACAGTACCGCTCATGCCAGGAAGGCTTAAGCATCCCTCATCTCCTGTCTGGGAACCAGAAGTCTCTATAATTTCCGGATTGATCAGCACATGGGGGTCTTCTCCTGTGGTGTCAATAACTACCACCTGTTTTAAAATTCCCACCTGGGGAGCCGCCAGACCTACTCCATAGGCGTCATACATAGTATCAAACATATCCTGGATCAATTCCTGGATCTTGGGAGTCATCTTCTCTATCTTTCTGCATTTCTTTGTCAGGATTGGATCTCCCTGTATTCTGATGTTTCTAAGTGCCATTTTTACGGCCTCCTTTTCTTTTTCGTATTTATATTTACACATTAAAATCAAATTGTATATAGATGTTCCGGAATCCCCGATTGACCTCTATATATTTTTCCAGAGCGTTTTTGATCCTTACCAGGACTTCCCGGTCCTGATGGCGCATGTAGAGGACACGGCGGTACATGTCCTGGACTTTCGCCACAGTTTCCGGTGCAGGTCCGATGAGTATCAGATCCTTTCCCTGATATATCCGCTCGATATATTTTCTGCAGTAGTCCATGGCCTGGTTCAGCAGCTCTTCTTCCTTTCCGGCGCCTCTGACAGCTGCCATAGCTGCCCTTGGGGGATAGCCCATCAAAGATCGGTAATCCATTTCCTCCTGGTAGAACCATTCATAATCCTGGGCTGCTGCAGCCTGGATACAATAATTGTCCGGGTGATAGGTCTGAATCACAGCCTCCCCGGCTGCCCTCCCTCTCCCGGCTCTTCCTACTGCCTGAAGGAGCAGCTGGAATGTTTTCTCTCCTGCCCGGTAATCTCCGCTGCACAGAGAAAGGTCCGCTGCCAGTACGCCTACCAGAGTTACCCTTGGAAAATCATGGCCTTTTACGATCATCTGTGTCCCGATGAGAATGTCCGCCTCGCCATTTCCGAAAGCCGACAGAATCTTTTCATGATCATCTTTTTTTCTGGTAGTATCTGCGTCCATCCGCAGGACTTTCGCCCCGGGAAAACTTTTCCGGACCAGACTTTCTATCTGCTGTGTTCCTGCCCGGAATCCTCCTATATAAGGCGATCCGCATACCGGGCACTGCTTCACATCCATAGTCTCATAACCGCAGTAATGGCAGATCAGTCTGCCGTTTCTATGGGAAGTCAGGGACACGTCGCAGTGGGGACATTTCATTACATGGCCGCAGGAACGGCAGCTCACAAAACCGCTGTATCCTCTTCTGTTCAGAAAAAGGATGATCTGCTCCTTTTTCTCCAGTCTTTCCCTTATTTTTTCAGTAAGAAGACTGCTGAATACTGAACGGTTTCCTGTCTTTAATTCTTCCCTTAAATCCACGATTGATACAGCCGGAAGGGCGCTTCCGCCATACCTCTGGTCCAGGCATACCAGGCGAAAAATCCCTGTTTCAGCTCTGTAATAGCTTTCCACACTGGGAGAAGCAGAGCCCATTACCACATAGGCCCCTTCTGCCTTTCCCCTCTGTATGGCAGTTTCCCTTGCATGATAGCAGGGGTTTTTTTCACTTTTATAAGAATCCTCATGCTCTTCATCTATCAAAATCAATCCCAGTTCTGGGAAGGGTGTAAACAGTGCTGAACGAGGGCCGATCATAACGGAGATTTCACCTTTCTTTGCCCGCTCAAACTGATCATACCGTTCTCCCTGAGACATTCTGGAATGGATAAGAGATACTTTTTCTCCGAATCTGGCGTAAAATCTGGACACATTCTGGTAAGTCAGGGCAATCTCCGGGATAAGGAGGATCACCTGTCTCCCTCTTTCCAGAACATGGCTGATAAGTTCCATGTAAACCTGGGTTTTCCCGCTGCCGGTAACGCCTTTGATCAGACATGGCCGGGGAGCATCTGATTCCCATTCTTCCAGGATATCCTTTACTGCCTGCTGCTGTTCTTCACTGAGGACTGCCTTTTCTTCCGGAGAAATTCTTCTTGGAAGAGGCGTTCTGTAGTCTCTCTCCCTTTCAATGGAAACCAGTCCTTCTCTCTCAAAGCTCTTCACTGCTTCTCTGCTGATCTTCATTTCCTTTACCGCAGCGGAATACTCCAATGTCTTCTTCTGGAGCAAGGCCCGCATAAGGCGTTCCTTTGCCCGGTAGTGTTTTCTCACATACTCTTCCAGCAGGCTGTCGCAGACTTTCGGGTCTGCTTTGAGGCAGATATATTTTTTCTCTCTGGCAGCCGCTTTTTCCTTTACAGGAAGAACTGTCTTCAAGGCCTGGTTCATGGTAGAACCATAGTTTCTGGCTATCCACGCTGCAAGAGAGATCAGCCTGGATTCGATTTCCATTCCCTGTTCTTCCACAGCCAGGATCGGTTTTATTCTTGAAACTTCAATCTTTGGTTCCCGGGAAAGGCCTATCACATATCCGGTAATCTCTCTTCCTCCGTTTCCGAAAGGAATCCTGACCCTTTTCCCTGCCTCAACCTGGGCTGCCATTTCCGGGGGGACCAGATACTGAAAGGTCTTATCTAATTTTTCCTGAGAAATATCTACAATAATATCTGCGTATAAATCCTTCATTTATTTTCTGCTGTCTTCTTCCAGGATCTCCTGGATCAGCACTCTCTCATCCATAGGATATTTTTTCCCTTTGATCTCCTGATAATCCTCATGACCTTTTCCTGCAAGCACGATAATGTCTCCAGGCTGTCCATGGTGAATGGCATAGGCAATAGCTTCTTTTCGATCTATAATCTCCACATATTTCCCCTTGGTTTTTCCGATTCCCACTTTAATATCATCAATGATCGCCTGGGGCTCCTCGTTTCTTGGGTTATCAGAGGTAATAATAGTCAGGTCTGCCAGATTTCCGGAAACTTCTCCCATCTCATATCTGCGGAGTCTGGAACGGTTTCCTCCACAGCCGAAAAGACATACCAGCCGGTTAGGCTTATATTCTTTTAAAGTAGTCAGAAGGCTTTCCAGACTCATGGCATTGTGAGCATAATCAATCATCAGCGTAAACTCATTGGAAACCTTTACCATCTCAATCCTGCCCTTTACATGGGCGTTTTTTAAAGCCTTCTGGATATTTTCCACCGTCACGCCGAAATGACGGCATACGGCGATGGCTGTAAGAGAATTATAAACGCTGAACTTCCCTGGCAGATCGATCTCCACAGGAAAATCCATCAGACCCTTCACATTATACGCAATACCCAAAGTTCCCTTTCCGGTAACCAGACGGGTATCCTCTGCTCTCAAGTCTGCATTTGGTGAAAATCCAAATGTCTCTGCCTGGCAGGTATGTCCCTCCAGTATTTTTTCCAGATGGGGATCGTCTCCGTTAAAGATTCCTACCTTGCACTGTCTGAACAGGAGGCTCTTACAGTGGAGATAATCGTCAAAATCCTTATGCTCGTTAGGACCGATATGGTCCGGCTCAATATTCGTAAAAATTCCGATATCAAAAATAAAACCAGCTGTCCGGTGGAGCATCAGTCCCTGGGATGAAACCTCCATGACCACGCTGTCGCAGCCCGCCTTCGCCATTTTTGCAAAATATTCCTGGATCAGATAAGATTCGGGAGTAGTATTGGCAGAAGGTATTTTCTCCTCTCCGATAACGGTCTCGATAGTTCCGATAAGTCCTGTCTTGTGACCTGCATTTTCCAGAATAGATTTAATCAGATAAGTTGTTGTGGTTTTTCCCTTAGTGCCTGTGATTCCGATAGTTTTCAGCTTGTCGGAAGGATAGTCAAACCATGCCGCCGAGATACAGGCCAGGGCGTATCTGGTATCTTCTACCTGGATCACAGTTACCTCTGGCCCTACCTGGACCGGATCCTGGGCTACCAGTACAGAAACTCCCTTCTCCGTCACCTCTGCCCCATAACTGTGGCCATCTGAGACAGCTCCTTTAATGCAGACAAAAAGGGCGTCTTTTTCTGCCTTTCTGGAATCATATATCACGGCTGTAATTTCTTTATCTAAAGTTCCCTGGATACATTGGTACTCAAGTTTTTCTAACAAATCCCTTAATTTTTTCATCGTTGAATCCCCTTTCCATATACTATCTAGGATACCATAAAAGAGGGAGAAGGGGCAACCCCTTCTCCCTGAGGAATATCCACGGAAAATTAAGTATCCTTTCTTAAAACTTTAAGATACTCTTCATATGCAAAAACACGATTTCTGGAAGCATTCGTTGTTTCCTTTAGAATTCCAAGTTCCACTAATTTTTTTACAGCGGTAGAAACAGTGTTATAGCTTAGCCCCAAAGCCGCTGACGTTTTTTTTATTTCAATAATTGGATACTGCTCAATATAATCAAAAAGTGCTCTTAAATTATCCCTTTTACGGTTTGTTTTCGGCAATTTTTCCAGATTTTTTTCATGAAGTTCTGATAATGCTTCTATAGTCACCAGAGAATCTTTTGCAGCCGCTGACACCGCCTCAAGAAAGAATGCCACCCATTGCTCATAGTTACCACTTCTTCTCACTTCTGAAATCCGGTCATAATACTCTATCTGATTTTTCTTTAGAAAGTAAGAAATATATATAACTGGTTTATCCAGCAATCCCTGCACCATTAAATACAGTAAAATAATCAATCGTCCTACACGGCCATTACCGTCTAAAAATGGATGTATCGTTTCAAATTGATAATGAATCAGTGCAATCCTGATCAATGGATCATAATCATCACCTTCATTCATATATCTTTCCAAATCTGACATTGCCCGATTCATATCTTCTACATTAGGCGGTATATATCTGGCTTCCGATAAAGAACAATTTGCTGCTCCGATCCAGTTTTGTGATTTTCTAAATTCTCCCGGATTTTTTTCTTGTCCACGAACACCAGACAATAATTTCTCATGTACCTCTCTGAATAGCCGCCCACACAAAGGTAATTTTTTTATTCTTTGCAAAGCATAAAAGCATGCATCCACATAATTGATGACATCAATAACATCCAAATTAGCAGTATTGTCCAGCTCTGGATCCAACACATCGTCCAATGTACATTGCGTTCCTTCAATCTGAGAAGAAATAAGAGCTTCTTTTCGAACATACATGGAAATAAAAAGTTCAACATTTGGTATCAGTTTTGAGGCTGTATCCAATTTTACCAGTTCTCGATTGGCTTCCACCAGTTTTTTTACCATATCACTATTTATTTCTAATGCCGGATCTGGCGGTAAAGCTGCAGGCTTAAAAGATTTATACTGTGCACTGCCTGTTAAATTATTTACCCATTCTCCTGAACGGTTCATCAAAATCACCTCTTTTTGAAATATACATAAAATTATAGCCTTCTTATTTCAAAAAGTAAACATTATTTGAAATAAATAACTTTTTGGAAGTTTCTTATTTCAATTTCTCTCTAACTGTTTTCCGGCCAGAGCCGGAACAGTTCCTGCACTGCTGCCCGATACTCCGGCAGTCTCTGGGCCTTTTTTATTTTCTTCATAGCCTTTTTGTCCTCTCCAAAAAGGCTTCCCATATAGAACCACAGTTCCTTCATTTTAAACAGCACATTTTTATCTCCGGACATGACTTTTTCATATTCCTGGCATAAAGCGTCATGAAAAGCCAGAAATTTTTCTTTATCCAGCTTCCCTTCCCCTTTGATCTCCTGTACCAGGGCCGGATTTCTCAGAAGCCCTCTTCCCATCATGACCTTTTCCATCTGAGGGAATCTCTTGCAGAAATCTTCGTAAAGCTCTGCCGTAAACAGGTCTCCGTTATAGCAGACGGAAGCTTTAGCCTTTTCCAGGGCCATTGCAAAAACTTCCAGATTAGGAGAGTTTTTGTAGTAATCTGTCTGGATTCTGGGATGGATGATCAGCTCTTTTAAAGGATATTTATTGTAGATTTCCAGAAGTTCCTCAAACTCTTCCGGCTCATCCTTTCCAACCCTGGTTTTTATAGAAATTTCCAGATCCGTTTCCCCAAAGATCTCTCCTAAAAACCGATCCAGTTCATTGGGATATTCCAGAAATCCTGCTCCCTTTTTCTTGGAAACTACCGTTCCTGAAGGACATCCCAGGTTCAGATTCACTTCTTTATATCCGTATTCTTTCAGATCCCGGCACAGTCTCAGAAAGTCTTCCGACCTGTTGGTGAGGATCTGAGGGATCAGGGTATAGCTCTGGTTATTCTCCGGCAGGATATCCCGAAGCTCCTTCGGGGTCATAGTCTTCTTCGTCCCCGGGGAGAGAAAAGGTGAAAAATATTTGTCTATTCCGGGAAAAAATCTGTGGTGGACATTTCGGTAAATGTATCCTGTAATGCCCTCCATAGGGGCGAAATAATACTGCATTTTCAGAGGCTCCTTCTTCTGCTTTTTCTATGAAAAGCTGGTTTTGACTTTCCCATCTTATCACGGCAGTTTACGATTGACAAGGTTTCTTTCCCAGCATCCCGCCAGCAGTCTCCGGCACAGCCTCCCCATCACCAGGACCGCCAGACAGACCAGTCCCCCTCCAGTGAGAAAAAGACCTGCATTTTTCCCCGGTGCCTGATAGGAAATGGAAATGCTGTGTACCCCTTTCGGAATCTTGGCTCCCAGAAAAGCTGTATTTACCTTTTTCTTTTCCACATTCTCCCCATCCACAGTAATCTTAAAATTCTTATCATAGGGAATACTTGTGATCAGATAGCCCTGCTTCTCTGTCCGGACTGCTCCTGTCAGTCTGTCTCCTCCTTCAGAAAACCAGATACCCTCCAGGGGATTTTCACAGAGTTTTTCTTCCCGCAGCTCTTCCAGATTTCCTGTAAAAATCTGGATATCTTCTATAATATAGCTGCCTTTTCCAAAAATAAAAACCGCCTTGTCTTTCTGCTTTTCTGTGGTTACTGTATAAGAAAAATCCTGATTCTTATTTGCGTATTCATAACCCTTTTCTGCCGAAAGCCGGTTGGTCTGTCCTTCCAGACGGATATACATATCTCTTTGGAGATTTTGATTTTTTACATGAAATTTTACTGCCAGAAGATCATCTGTCTCACCCCTTCCGGAAAGCTGTGCAGTTATCTCTGTCTCTTTTAAGGCATGTATCTCATATCCTTTCTCTGTTTTTCTGATCTGGATATTCTGGTTCTCTGTAACCGGCAGTTCCAGGCTGCAGGCTTTCATGGAAGAAATGGGCTTCTTTTTCCCCGGTTTTTCCTGATCTGCTTTTTCTATTACCCCGTATTGCAGCAGCACGCTCTGATTATCCGGAAAAGAAAGTTCCTGGTATTCTTTCTCGCTGATGACTCTGTCCGTAACAAAGGCCAGAGGAAAAGCCTTTTCATTTTCGTAAAGGCAGGTGTCACCTTTCTTTTTCAAAAGAGTATAGCCTGCCGGAGGCCTGTTCCCGGTCACATATCGCACACCCATCAGGTTTAGAAAAATCGGATTATCTGTTGCCGCCTCCATAAGGCAGTTCCGGAAATGCCGGTTCACCTGAAAGGTTTTATTCCGAAATCCGGCATAATCCTGATTGTAGGCGGAGGAGTATATGCTGGAAATGTTTTGCCCTATATCCCGGATCCGGTTCATATCCGCAAATTCCTGGGTGCCTCCTTCCAGTTCCTCCATACGGTACCAGCCTTTGTCTTTTTCCAATGTTTCTTTTATAAGATCTGTTTTTTCTGGCTTTATGATTTCCTCATAGTCCCCTGCCGGGAGCATTTTCTTCCACTGACTATTCATGGCCCACCCGGAGAAGAAAAGGATCCCAACGGAAAACAGCAGAGGCCACGGGAACCTGGGAAATTTTCCATATATCTTTTGAGATAATAAAAAAAAGGCCATGTCAGCCGCTACTGCCAGACCGATACCCCCAATGAGCCATTTCTGGGAAATTCCCTGGGCAGACTCCCTGAACAGGCTGTATCCAATGAGAAAAATCCCCGGTAAAACCTGAATCAGTAAATCTGCCCAACCTGATCTGTCCCTGCCTTTTCTGAGATTTTCTACATACTTCCCTGTTTCCAGACAGACCAATGGAAGAAAAGGAATAAACACTTTATCCTTCACATACAGTCCGCCGTTTAAAAGATATCCGAATACCGGAACAAACAATATAAGCAGAAGTCCTGCGGGAAGGATTTTTTTCTTCCAGCTTTCTTTTCTAAGAAGATTTCCCATAAGGCCGCCCAGGCTAAGATAGGTCAGGCCCACTCCATAAGGACTGTAAAAGAAACGAAGAGGAGATATAGAAAAGAGTCCCATTCCTTCTGTTGTATTTCCCCCACTTTCCCTTGACAGCAGCACCAGCGCCGTAGGAACCAGAAGTATCCCGCACAGGCAGACAGAAAGTATAAGGGGTCCGGTAAAACCTCCTGCTTTTTTTCCAAAGTCTTTCCAGGAAAATTTTTCTGTCTGGGCTATATAAGTCCCTGCGCCATACAACCCCAGTGCCAGAATTCCTCCCACACTGAAATAAAAGCTGGTCAGTATCATTCCTGTGGTTCCCAGGAGCAGCAGACCTTTCTTATTCTTCTGCAGAAATCTGTCTGTTCCTATAAGGGCCAGACACAGAAAGGGCATATAGTTTACAAACATGATCTGATTATAAGAGTGAAAGATCAGCGGTCCAGCCAGGGCAAACATACAGGCTGTCCAAAAGCCCATATTGCCTCCGGAAAATTTCTTTTTTATCCATTGGTAAAACAATACCGCAGAAGCTCCGTAAGCAGCCATACTGCTTGCCATTATGTACAGGCCCATCGGCACAAAAGGCAGCAGATAGGAGAACAGGATCACCGGACTGAAAAGCCCGTAATAAGAAAAATTATAGATATTCTGTCCCCCGCCCAGGTTCCAGGCTATATCAGGAAAAAGATTTCCTGTAGCATAAAATCTCTGCCGGAAGTAATCCGGAAGCACACTGTGCTGGCTGATCCAGTCTACTCTGGAGCCGAAAATCCCGTACTGGAGGACAAAGAGCCAGCACAGTATCAGCGCAGCGGCCAGTAAGATCCCGGCTTCTTTATCTGTCTGTATTTTTTTCATCTTTTCTTCTCCTGCTTCTCTCTTCATAGTCCTCTTCACTGGATTCTTTCAATAGATAAATGGGCCGGTGCTTCGTCTCCAAATACGTTTTCGCCAGATACTCTCCTAAGATCCCCATGCAGAACAGCTGGATCCCACCCACCAGAAAAATAATACAGGCCATGGACGGCCACCCCCGTACCGGGTCCCCGAAGATCAGCGTCCGAAAAGCAATAAATCCGATCATCAGGAAAGAGATCACACAGAAAACCAATCCTATGACCGCAGCCAGAGAAAGGGGTGCCACCGAAAATCCGGTAATCCCTTCCAATGAATAAGAAATCAGCTTTCTGAAAGGCCACTTGCTTTTTCCCGCACATCGTTCCTGATTAGGGAACTCTATCCAGGCAGTACGAAATCCCACCCATTGAAAAATCCCTTTGGAAAACCGGTTATACTCGCTCATCTGCAGCACACTTTTGACCATCCGTCTGGTCATAAGCCGATAATCTCTGGCCCCGCTGACCAGATGAATCTTTGAGAGCTTATTGATCACTTTATAAAAACAGTCTGACAGAAAGGATTTCAGTTTCGGTTCTCCCTGACGGTCTTTTCGGCGGGTAGCCACACAGTCCCAGTCCTCCTGGCAAAGCTTCCTGTACATTTCCGGAAGAAGCCCGGGAGGATCCTGAAGGTCTGCATCCATAATCCCTATATAATCTCCGGAGGCATGGGAAAGGCCGGCATAAATAGCCGCCTCCTTTCCGAAATTTCTGGAAAAAGACAGGTACCTGCATCTTGGATCCCGTTCAGCCAGTTTTCTCAGCTTTATCAATGTCTGATCTACAGAACCGTCATCTACAAAAAGGATTTCAAAGCAGACTTCCTGCATTTTTTCCATAACTTTTTTTATCTCTGTGTAAAAATATTCCAATGCTTCTTCTTCATTGTAGCAGGGTACTACGATCGTAATCTTGTCCATATGCGCTGCCGCCTTTCTCTTCTGTTACCGGGAACTCCAGGATCACTTTAAATAAGTCCCCGTCAATCTCTACATGCAATGTTCCTCCCATATTTGCCGCATAAGCGGAAGCTATGGCAAGCCCCAGACCATGGCCCTGGGTGGTTCTGGCCTTATCTCCCCGGACAAACCGCTCCGTGATCTCTTCCGGGGCAAAATCCATTTCATAGGAAGCGATATTCTTGATTACAGCCTGGATCCGATTTCCCTGTCTTTTCGTTTCCATATAGACCCTGGTATTCTCTAAAGAATACTTCAGGGCGTTCTCCAGGAGATTCTGGACCACCCGGTACATTTTCAGATTATCTCCCAGGAAAGGAAGGGGCTCCTGGGAAAATTTCCGCCGGATATTTCTCCCGCTGGCTGTAATGGCATCTTCCATATCTCCCAGGGTCTGCTCCAGAAGTCGATTCATATCCAGCACCTCCATATTTAGCTGCTCGGAACCACTGGAAGCTTTAGAAAGATCAAAAAGATCCTGGATCATATCCTTTAACTGCTCCTGCTTTGCAGCAATAGCCTCCACATAATCTCTGGCCTGATCCGAAAGTTCTTCCTGTTTCAGCAGGTCCGTATAGCCCACCATAGAGGTAAGAGGCGTTTTCAGGTCATGGGACATATTGGTGAGAAGTTCCGCCTTCAACCGCTCTGCCTGGACCTGTTTTTCCACACTTTTTTTCATGGCAGACTCAATATTTTCCAGAGAATTTTCTGCTTCTTTTAAGAAAGAATGCTCCGGGATCCGGTACTCTTCGTCCAGCTTTCTACCATCAGATACCTCTTGTATCTGATGGTACAGATAACCGGCGTCTCTTGCCAGCGGATTATTGAAACAGACTCTTAAAAGCAGACAAAACACCGCCAGACTAAAGAATCCTGCCGTTAAAGTCCCCCAGTTGGTATACCAGTTCCAGGGCCCTACTGTCAGCCATAAAACTCCAGCCGTAAGGATTCCTCCTGCTCCCAGAAGGATCCGGAACTTGTGCTGAAACTGTTTTTCCAAAGATGTTCTCTTTTGGTACTGCCAGATCTGCTGCCAGATAAAAGAGGTTTTCTTTCCGATTCCAAGACAGATCTTCCTGACCGCCAGAAAAAGAGACGGGATCAGCAGGATCAGATAGAAAGACAGTCTCGTCAGATATTGAACAATATCATAAGAATCGATCAAAACATATCCCCATATGTAGATCTCTCTTCCAAAGGCAGGAAAAGCCCGGAAATAATTTAAAATGCACACAGCCAGCAGGAACACGTTGATTTCTGTCCAGATTTTGTCCGGCTTTGAAATTTTGAAATTGGATTTTAAAGGCCCTCTTTTCAGATAGTCATGAAATATAAAACCAATCCCGATACTGCAGACCACTGTCAGGATTCCCAGAATCACAGCGGCTTTAAAGCAGGAGTCTTTCAGTTCCTGCTCCACGTAATAATAAGCTTCACTTATACCTGCGTAGCATGCATATATATAGGTGAGATTCAGAAAAATCAGGACTAAAAATAATCCGGCTCCCAACAGGATTTCTTCCTGTCTTTTACTTAATCTTTTCAATTTTGTATCCAATTCCCCACACCACCTTTAAATATTTTGGATTCTTCGGCGTGATCTCAATTTTTTCCCGGATCCGCCGGATATGGACCATTACTGTATTCTCCACTCCATAGGCCTGCTCCTGCCAGACCTGAGTATAAATCTCCTCTGCTGAAAAAACATAGCCGGGATGGCTCATGAGAAGTTCCAGAATTTTATATTCTGTTGCAGTCAGGCGCACGGGCTGACCATCTACAGTAAGCTCTTTGGTATTTCTGTCCAGTATCAGACCGCCGTTTCTAAGCTGGTTTTCGTCCTCCTGTACCCTGGCTGCTCCCAGTGCAAAATATCTCCGAAGCTGCGACTTCACCCTGGCCATCAGTTCCTGGGTATTATAGGGCTTGGTCACATAGTCATCTGCCCCCATAGAAAGTCCCAGAACCTTATCGCTTTCCTCTGTTTTCGCTGATAGTATGATAATCGGTATATTATTTTTTTCCCGGATCTTCATCAGAGCTGAAAGGCCGTTGAGTTTCGGCATCATTACATCCAGCAGGATAAGGTGGATTTCCTCTGTCATGAGGCGGTCCAGAGCCTCCATACCATCGTAGGCTTTATACACTTGATATCCTTCCAGTTCCAGCAGTTTTCCAAGGGATTTCACGATCTCCCGGTCATCATCTGCAAGCAATATATGGTAGTTATCCATTTTTCTGATCCTCCCTTTATTTTTACAGGCACATTGTAGCAAAAGAAACTAAGAATTTATTAAAGGTATTCTTACATTTTTCTTAACATTTCTGAAACAGAAAAATCGCCGCACATCAACCGGCAAAGGCTGTTGTGCAGCGATTTTCTTTCTCTATTCACTTTCCCTGAGCCGTTCCACCACGCTCTTTTTCTGGGTCTGTCGATAGGCTGCCAGGGAAATTCCCAGTCCTAAGACCATACACAGTGGTATCATAAGGATAAAGGGCAGAGCCGTATACCGATACTGGAAACACATGATCACATCGTTCAATGCACTTACCAGATAATAGGCCCCCAGGCTTCCAAAAGCCACACTGATCAATCCTGAGATCAGGATATAATACCCGCTTTCCCAGAGGAGCATTTTCTTGATCTGTCCTTTCGTCATGCCGATGCTCTGCATAGTAGCCAGCTCCTGTTTTCGGGAGATAATCCCCGTAAGCATAGAATTGGCATAATTCAGGATTCCGATGATTCCGATCACCGCACACAGAGCATATCCTACTGTGGCCATAGAATTTACCATGCCGGAAAAGTCTTCCTCCAGACTGGACTTTGAAAGATAGCCCATAGAAGTATTTACCTGCTCTGTATAGTTTTCCAGATAACTTTCAAAAGCCGGCTGGTCTTTCTCATCCACTGTATAGGTTTTCGCAAACATAATGGCATTGGGAGATTTTTTCATATCCTCCAGAGGAACCACTACAGTCAGAGAATTAAGAGAAAAAGCATGCATATTCATGCTTGCAGGCAGCGGTTCAATAACTGCCATGACTTCATATTCTTTCTCTTCCGTATTGGTATAATGCCAGTTCACAACTTCCCCATTCTCATTGTATTCGAAAACTTCTTCTGATTCTTCTGTAGTATAGGAAAGAGTGAGCCTGTCTCCTGGTTTATAAATGCTGTCATTTTCACTGCTGTACCGGTCAAACTTCTGTACCAGTACATAATCTCCTGTGGCAAATTTTCCCAGATCTATGGTTCCTTCCACTGCTTTCAGCTTTGGCAGAAGGGAATCTGAGTAGGCGTATCTTTCCTCATCGATCTGTCCCTTACCGGCAATAGCCTCCAGAGCCTGCTCTTTTGTATCCTCGTATTCTGTATTCATCTTCCCAGCCTGATAAAGAGCCTCATACCTTTGCCGTCCGGTCTCGGTAAGGGTATGTTTCATCCCCCGGTCTCCCCACAGCTCTCCGCTTTCTAAAATTCCTGTCTGGCTGTCCGCTCCGGCAAGGTAGTTTTCATCTATGGTATAGTCCATATTCATTGGAGAAGACCTGGTAAAGTCTACACTTCCCACCATATAGTCTCCGGTAAGCCTGGTCTCCAGATACTGGTCCATACGGAAGCTTCCTACTGCAGTCATAACGATTTCCAGAAGAATCATGCTCAATGATACTGACAATACCACAATGGCCGTTTTCTTTTTATTTCTCCCCAGATTTGCCAGAGCCATCCTGGATATTCTCCCGCCCTTCAGCCCTTTCTTTTTTCTCCGTCGTTTCACTGTTCCATCTGTATAGCGGAGAGCCTCTACCGGGGAAACCTTTCCTGCAATCTTTGCCGGTTTCCTGCAGCTGATAAACACCGTTGCCAGGGAAAACAGAGCGCCGAAGACAAAAATCCAGGGACTGAAATAAATCCCGGCAGGGCCTTCATATCCCGAAAGACTGGTAAGAAGGGGAATCAGCATCTGGCCTGCAAAGAACCCCAGGAGCAGCCCTAAAGGAATTCCCACTGCCGAAAGTTTCCACACCTGGCGGTAAACCAGTTTTTTCAGCTGCCTCTTGGTAGTCCCCACCGTTTTCAGAAGTCCATAAAAACGGATTTCCTTTAGAATAGAAAGCTGGAAAATATTATAGATAATCAGGTATCCGGTAACCAAAATCACCAGAAAAGCCCCGGCTAAAAGGACCACAGTCCCCATATCCAGGTTTTCTGTCCGGGAGGTAAGATACGCCCAGTTTACCCCATAGCTGATTACTTTATCAGGGTCTGTTCCTTCTTCCGCCTGTCCTTCCGGCACATAGCCGGCATCCTGGATGATTTTCTGCACATTTTCCTCTATATTCCTGGCATCAGAAAAGAAAATATTACCGGCAGTGAGGCCGCATATCTCTCCTGTTTCTCTGTAATGCTCCACAAAGTCCTGTTCTGTATAACCCCTGCTCAGCTCTTCAAAATAAGCCTGGGACACATAAAGCTCACTGGCATGGCCGATCTCGTTCCCCTGGTACCAGCCGCAAAGTGTGAATTCCTGTTCTGTTTTCTCCCCCATAAATTCAAATTCCAGGGGAACTTTCTCTCCTATTTCCGCCGGTATTCCCAGAGCTTCCAGAGTAAGGGTATCTGCTGCCAGCTCTCCTTTCTCCCTGGGAAGCCTTCCCTCCTTCAGTCTGGAAAAACTCTGGTCCAGCTCTTCTATTCCGCTTGCTACCCGGATTTCTGCCTGGCGCTGTTTTACATTTTCTGCAATTCCCACATAGATGTTATAGGAGGAAGATTTTACCAGAGGATTATCTGTGATCTTTTCATATTGTTCCCTGGTAACATTCTTTAGTCCGGCGTGAAACTTTCCTCCCACTTCCATCATAGTCTGTTCCTGGAATGCCTGCCCCATCCCGATTCCCATGGAAAATACCGCAGTGAATAAAAGACTGGTCAGGCAGATGGCACCTATGGCAAAAAGGTTCCGCATCCGGTTCTTTTTCATGTTTCTGGAGGAAAGCTTTCCGATGACTTTTCGGTTATTATTACGCATCTCCTCACCCCCTGTTTCCTACAATCCTGCCGTCTTCGATCCGGATGATCCGGTCACAGAGCTGAGCCAGTTCCTCTGAATGAGTAATCATCACAATCGTCTGAGAAAACCGGGAGTTGGTCAGTTTCAGCAGTGCCAATACCTCCTGAGAAGTCTTGGAATCCAGGTTCCCGGTAGGCTCATCTGCTAAAAGGATGGCCGGTTTTGAAGCCAGAGCTCTGGCAATAGCCACCCGCTGCTGCTGTCCTCCGGAAAGCTGGTTGGGAAGGTTATAGATCTTATCTTTGATCCCCAGAGTTTCTATAATCTCCTCCACATATTTTTTGTCCGGTTCTTCCCCGTCCAGTTCAATGGGAAGCACAATATTTTCGTAGACATTCAATATAGGAACCAGGTTGTAATTCTGAAAAACGAAGCCGATATTCCTTCTCCGAAAAATCGTCAGCTTTGTCTCATTGAGTCCGAAAATATCCTTTCCTCTCACAAAAACTTTTCCCTGTGTAGGGTAATCCAGGCCTCCCAGCATGTGAAGAAGGGTAGATTTTCCTGAGCCGCTGGTCCCTGCCACAGCTACAAACTCCCCTTCCTCCACAGACATATCCACGCCATCCAGAGCCTTCACCAGACTGGCGTCTTTTCCATAATATTTTTTCAGGCCTACTGTCTTCAAAATTTCCATATAAGCACCTCGTTTCCATATTTTAATGCTTCTTATATTATACATAAGGTTCCTGACATTTCCTGGACATTTCCCGATATTTTCCTGACAATTTTGTCAGTTTTCCTCGTCCAAAGAACCATTCTTTTACAAGGGAAGAAAATTAAACTCAAAATTATAATCAGTAATTACATAAAATTCTTCTTTAATTATTGCTTTTTTTAATATTTATATAATATTTACAGAAATCAATTGACAAAATAACCAAAAATGGTAAAATAAGCATATTAATATAATTATTTTCTACATGCGGGAGATAAAGGTCAGCATGGTAAAAACAGAGCTGTCGCATTAAATAACGATCAAAATATTTAATGCAGCAGCTCTGTTTTTATTCTTGACAATGAGCCAGACGGACATGCTTGCATCTGTGTCTTTGACCACTCTGCATCCCGCAGCAGTCGCCTGTAAACAGCCGAAACAGTGAGAGGAAAGATTCATGGGAGAAGTGCTGGTTTTTTGTCTGACCTGGATCATCGGGTTGGCTATGATGCTTTTTTTGCTGTATTTTGTATCGAAACATAATCTTTGGTTTCGAAAATACGGCCTGACATTATTTATTGTATTTCTTGTAATTGGATTCAGCGTTTATTTTTGGGGATATTTCTGGGGGTTCGCCGTAGATGACAGCAGTTTGCTCCACGCAATCGGCAGCCTATTTCTTGCTTTATTCAGTTCTGGCCGTATCATGGTAATGGAATTGGATATCGGATCTACAAAGGCTTCGGAAAATATAGAGCTGTATCGGGCAATTTATGGTGTAGTCATGTTTTCTGCAATGGTATTGCTGGCGGTCATGGTAGTCGCTAATATAGGTGGCGGCATTATGGGCAGGCTGCGTCTTCTGTTCCTGCAGACTATAGGAAGCAGACACAATGTTTACTTAATTTATGGCGTTTCCCAGGAGTCTGTTTTTCTGGTAAAAGATATCCACAAAAAAGACCCGAACGGAACCATCCTTGTTCTATGCGGCAGAGATGAATATGCAGATGACACGGAAGACAGAAAGCATCTGGAAAACGATATTTACCGGTATGGTGCATTCAAACTTTCTTTTGCATTGGAGCGGCGAAACCTTTTCCTCTTAAAGATTGCCTCCAGATGCAGAAAACATTCCTACATTATCTGTATGCATTCTAAAAGATGGAAAAACATTAAGCTTCTGAATGAAATATGCCAGGCTGAAGGCAAAAAAATTCCGGACAGGCTTCATTTATATGTATTAAGTGAGCGTGAGAGAATACGCAGGATTGCAGAAAATAATATCTATCAGAAATGGGATATTCATTGGGAGGATCCTGAAGAGCTGGCAGCCAGACAGTTAATCCTATCTAAAGAATATCTGACGGTCTTCCCCAAAAGTGACAATATCCTTGGGCGTGTGGAACGTGATTTCAATCTGGCAGTTATAGGTTGGTCCGGTACTGCGGAAGAATTGTGCAGATATCTGATCCCAGGAGTCCAGACAGCCGGAATGCATATACGAATCCAGCTTTTTGGTGCAGAAGCAGCGGAAAAAACTGCCTATTTTCAGGTCAGCAATCCGGCCCTCGGACAGGCAGTACAGCTTGATCTGTGCAGGGAAGAGCCTGACACAAAAGAGTTTTACGAATATTTTATACATACCTCCCATTGCCCGGACGGGATCTTCTTCACAGGGACTGACGCAGCAAAAAACATGGAGCTGGCTCTGCGTCTCGATGACATCCTGCAGCGGTATCAAAAGAAGGTTCCATTATTTGTAAAAGAAAGAAACATCAGTGAAGACAGCGGTATATTAAAAATCGAAGGGATTGCAGGTTTCGGCTGCCAGGAACAGATTTACAGCTATGATATCCTGATCAACGAAAAACTGGATGGAATGGCCAAGGCGGTACATTGTTTTTATAAACAATACTATGGGGAACAGGGAGATGAGGATACCTTCTGGAAAACTGCAAGTATTTACGAAAAATTTTCCAGCCGTGCCATGGCTGTCCATATTCCATGGAAAGTTTGCGCAGCAGGTTATGTGATCGTCTCCGGCCTTCCCGACGGTTCCTACGAACAGGATCTTGAAAAAAATCCTGTTCTTGTAGAAAATCTGTCCATAGGAGAGCATCTGCGGTGGGAAGCCAGCCTTTTCTGCGAAGGATGGAAAAGCGGGACACCGGAGCAGATGCCTCCCGGCTCCAACAAGGATCCGAAAAAACGGCTCCATACCTGTCTTGTCCCATGGGAAAAACTTCCTGAAGTCGGCAGGTACTATGACACTGACTACCAGTACTTGGATACGCACCTGGTAAAATCCATAGGACATATACTAAAAACTGCAGGATATGCAATGAAGAAGGAGGAGTAAATATGCGGAGCATCAATCCCAGAGATTATTACCATCCCCAGGACCAGAAAGCGCTGTGGGAGCTGCAGCAGATTCCCGGATTTTCCGCTGCACTGAAGGCTTTTATGAAAATGTTCAGCGAGAATATGATCCGGGGGATTAATATGTCAAACAAAGTGCAGATCGGCCCCCGGCAGCTGCCGGAACTTTATGCATTGCTGCCGCCCATCTGTGAAGTACTGGGTATCCGGGAACCTGAATTTTATCTGGAACTGGATCCGGCAGCCAACGCATATACCATGGGTGACAGTATTATCTCTATAACCGTTACCTCCGGCCTTGTAGATCTGATGAACGAAAAACAGATCAGCGCCGTACTTGCCCATGAATGCGGACATATTGCCTGCCGCCATGTCTTATATCAAACTATGGCAAGCATGCTTCTGTCTGCCGGGGCCAATATTCTGGGAGGAAATCTTATTACCAGCGGACTTCAGCTGGCGTTTTTCCACTGGCAGAGATGCAGTGAATTCAGCTGTGACAGAGCAGCAGCTATCTATATGGACGGTTCTGAAACCGTAGCACAGGTCATGGCCCTTCTGGCATCCGGAAGCAGGGAAATGGCTGAACGTCTTGACATGGAACTTTATATGCGTCAGGCGGAGGAATACCGGGATTTTATGGACGATTCTAACTGGAATAAAATGCTTCAGTACTATGCTTTAATGAGCCAGAACCATCCCTTCCTGTCGGTGCGGGCGCTGGAGATCAAAGAATGGTGCTCTTCCCCGGTCTTCAAAAACATTATGGATTTCAAATATGAGCGGGAACCTGCAAAAATCCTGGAAAAGAACCTTTGTCCGGCATGCGGCAAACCTGTGGAAGGCGACTGGGGATTTTGCCGGCATTGCGGAAATAAATTGCATTAAAAGGAGGAAGAAAACTTTATGAAACTATTTGATGCAGAGACAGGTTATTTATTGCTGGATGAAGTTGTGGAAAGCAAAGACAGCTTCAAAAAAATCATGGAAGATGGGATCATTACAGATGAAGAAATGGAAGATCAGGTAAATCGGGTGATCGACAGGCTGAAAACAATGGAGGAAATCCTGTCTGACTATGAGAAAACTCTGGTATTGGATGCCATCAGTGAATTGGCGGTACTTTATGAGATGAATGCCAGAAGAGAAAAACAGGAGGGGGATTATGGGAACATTTAATTCAACGAAATTCGTACCGACACAGATGCAGGACTATTCGGAGGTCATCCGGCAGACCGGAGAACAGCTTTCCCAACAGGGCTATACCTTTACTACCGGGGACAGCGCTCTGGGAAATTATTTCAGCATAACTAAAGGCGGTTTATTCAAGTCGGTTTTGGGTATGAAAACTGCACTTAATGTAGAACTGACGCCTGTCTCAGGGGGCGTAAACATCGAAGCAAAAGTCGGGATTTTCGGTCAGCAGATCGTCCCTACCATGATCATGCTCTTTGTGGCATGGCCGGTATTGCTGACACAGATCGGCGGCATGGTCCAGCAGGCAAAACTGGATGATCAGGTAATCCAAATACTGGAGACCAATATCCGGCTACTGGAAGGCCAGGCTTCCACTGCTGGCAGAACAGATACCTCCGGAACCACTCAGGACAGTCAGACGGCAGGCGGCGGCCAGTCTGAGTTCTGTACGCAATGCGGCGCAAAAGTACCTGTCGGTTCCAGATTCTGCAATTCCTGCGGAAGCAAGATAAGATGATTATTTAAGCCTGGAAATCGAAAACGAAGCAGGAGGAGATTATGGGAATTGGATCTAAAGTCTCGGAAAGGGATATAGAATTTATTGCCAAAGGAGTACACGAGGCCTGGCAGCAGGAACGTACCAGACAGGGCTGGAAATACGGAGAAACAACAGACAGGGCTCGCAAAACACATGAATCCATGATTCCTTATGAGGACCTGACAGAAGATGAAAAAGACCTTGACCGGCGTACTGTAAAACAGGTGATCGAAATGTTGGTTTCTCTTGGATACAGAATAGAAAAATAATGACCGAATAAAGACAGGCTTTGGAAATCCTCCCAAAAGGCAAAGCCTGTCTTTGTCACATATAACCGGGAGGAGGACAATCTTTGACCGAGAAGAGAAATATCACTGATTATCATTATGATGCCTTTATTTCCTACAGACATCTTCCAAAGGATATGGCTGTGGCAGATAAGCTCCAGAAACTTCTGGAAAAACATAAAATCGTTATCAAAGGAGAACACAGTACAGAAAAAAGAAAGCTGCGGATATTCCGGGATCAGACAGAACTTCCTACCAGCGGCGACCTGGGAGAGGATATCCGGCAGGCCCTGGCCCAGTCCCGTTATCTTATCCTCATTTGTTCCCCTAATCTGAAAGAATCCCGGTGGTGTATGGAAGAAGTCAATTATTTTAAACAGATATGGGGTAACAGCAATAACCGGATCCTCCCTCTGCTGATCGACGGTGAACCGGATGAGGTCTTCCCGGAACAGATCCGCTGGGAAAACCGGAGGACTATTGGGAAAGATGGAAAAGAGACCCTGCTGCGTGTAGAAGTGGAACCACTGGGGGCTGATATCCGGGGGGAGTCATTAAAAAAGCAGCTGCACCGCTTGAAAACAGAGTACTATCGTATTGCTGCCCCAATCCTGGGATGCCGGTTTGATGATCTATACCGCAGGGCCCAGAGAGCAAGGCGAAGAAATGTTTCCATTGCCGTTGCTCTGATTCTCTGCGCTGCTCTGAGTTTTTCTGCTTACAGCCTGTTTATGCTGGAGCAGATTTCAAGCAGGCAATCAGCCCTTTACGAAAACGAATCTCTGCGTCTGGCCTCGGAAGCCGAAACCGCTGCAGGTTCCGGCAACCATCGTCTGGCCATACTCCTGGCCCAGGAATCTCTTCCAAAAAATTTGGAAAATCCGGAACGCCCAATACTTCCTGAAGCAGAGGCTGCGCTGAGAAGCGCCGTCACCCAGGAAATCGCCGATGAAGGAAAGCTCCCGCTACTATCCCGGGCCGTAGTCCCTTTTAACGTAGTATCCTGGTGGATCTGCAAACCCTATGATGAAGGAAAAAAAGTCGCACTGACAGATTTCGATAATACCTATCTCTATGACACCTATAACGGCGATCTGATCTTTTCCTGTGATACAGAGCAGGTTTATTTCGACGAAAGTGCAGAAAGAGCCTCCAGACAAGAATGCCTGACAGAAGACGATAAAATATCTCTGCAACTGGATCTGTATTGGACAGACACCGGAGAAAACTATTTTTCCGGACAGTATGAAGCCCAGAATCGGGAAGATGCTTCTGTAAATCTTTTTGCCATATGGGAGGAAGATTCCCGAAACTGCTGGGTGGTAAAACAAACCTTCCCTTTAGGACAGAGAAATGGAGACGCCGTAGAATCGGAAATAGAACTGCTAGACAGAATTGATGAAAAGGGGCAAAGCCATACAGAAGAAACGCTTCCGGAAAAGATCCGGGAAATAGGGGAAAATTATCAGCATTCCTATCTCAATACGGATGACTATATCACAGCGCATTACGATTATATACCTGATAATACCGGAAGCACCGGAAATGAAGAAATTGATATTCTGGCAGAGGCGCTTATGTCTAACGGCTATAAAGTGCATGGGGTCAGAGAAATGAAAAACGGAAATGTACTTGCCTTTTCCTGTGGCTTTGCTGATAATTCTGAAATCACGTATAACGGTTATCCGGAAACCGCAGCCGCTGCTCTTTGGTCCAGAGAAGAAGAGCAATGGCTGACAGTCCTTCCCGGATTTGTCTATGAAGAACCGGAAAGCGGACTTCTTTATCAGCATACCTCCGTAGAATTCCGTACCTATTCCTGGATAGAGGAGAACTTTGGAATTGAATCTCTGGCAGCCGAACAATATCTTATGATCAGTGAAGACGGGGAAAAGTACGCAAATGTGGAGATGGAAGGAGAAAACCTCTATCTGTCTGTCTGGGAAGCCGATAACCTGAAGGAACCTGTGATCCGGGTTCCTCTGAAAAATCATAAGGCATATTATATAACTCCGGATTTCTCTCATGTTTTTCTGCAGACACCAGATGACCGCCTTCAATTATGGTCGGCTGAAGGAAACTGCCTGGCAGAACTGGAACCGGAGGTTGCTTCAGAGGAAATCTGTTTGACCGTTGACCGGGATCACCGGCGATTAGCTGTCAGTTACCACATCGGCGAGGGGGAAAACCATATTGTGATCTACAGCGGAGAAACCGGGGAGACTTTAGATTCTTTAGACATCCATGATCTGGGGAATTACGGGATCTCCCATCTGGAGTTTGAAGGAGACTTACTATTAGCAGCTTCTATGTCCAGATCAGCCGTCATTGATCTGACAGGTGAGAAGGATGTCTCTTTCTTTGAAGATTCCAACTATGGAAGCAGAAAGGACGGTATGCTTACCTCGGACGGTTTATTGATCTGTACCTCAGAAACCAATGTAGGAAATTCCCTGGAAGCAATCTATGATCTGAATACAGGGGAAAAGCTTTTCGATTATGCCAGCGTTTTCCAATACGACGAGTCCACCGGCACATTGGCATATATTAATCATGAGAGCCAGGCTACTCTCAGCGGCTCTGTATATGTCGCACATCGGGATGAAAACGGAGCATTCCGGGAACCCATAGAAATCATTTCCCAGAATGCAAATATGGCCTTTGGCAACGGTGGCCAGAATCTGGATGGCAGTTATCTGCTGCTCAATGGAGAAAACTGCTGCGAGATCTACGATACCGATACCGGTGAGAAAGTACTGGAACTGAATTCCGGAGGTTATGGGCTTGCAAACGGATTGATCTGCGATCTGCAGAAAAACGGAAGTAAAAAGGCTTTACAATTTCCTGTCTTATCTCTGGATGAGTTGTACTTAAAGGCTGATCAGATGTTAACCTCAGAAAACGGTATCCGAAGCCTTTCCAGCAAAGAAAAAGAATTATACTATATTGTTGATTAGTCAAAGACCCCGATGCAAACATGCCCCCTTGACTCGTTGCCCGCAGGAATAAAGAGGTAAAACAATAAAAATGGATAACTATAAATATGATGCATTTATATCTTACAGGCATTTACCCCTGGATATGTCTATTGCTATAAAACTTCAAAAACTTCTGGAAAATTATCGTCCTCCAAAAACTCTGAGAAAAGCAGAAAAAGCCAAAATCCACCGTGTTTTTCGGGACCAAAGTGAACTTCCTACCAGTGGAAATCTCGGAAATGATATTCGTGAAGCCTTGATGCAATCCTGTTATCTAATCGTAATCTGTTCAGAGAAAACAAAAGAATCTGCCTGGTGCATGGAAGAAATACGCTTCTTTAAAGAGATCCATCAGGGAAAAACTGACCACATTTTAACGCTTCTGGTTTCTGGAGAGCCTGAAAATGTATTTCCCGATCTCCTCAGGCATGTAACACAGGAAATGGTCATGGATAACGGCGAGATCCTGGTGCAGGAGGAATACATTGAGCCGCTAAGTGCCGATATCAGAGCCGATACTTTGCATAAGAGCCTGAGAAAATTAAAAGTAGAATTTTTGCGCTTGGCCGCTCCTTTGCTAGACTGCGGTTTTGATGAGTTATATCAAAGACACAGACGGCGTAAGAAAAAGCGGATCATCCGTGCCTCACTTGTCAGCACAGCAATCCTGGCCGGTATTTTTATCCTGGCTTCAGTGTCGGTTTTACGTGCCCGTTATCAGGATATTACGGAAAATGTATTAAAAATCCGTTCTGAAATTCAAATGGACAATATGCTGAATGCCCTTCAAAGCATTAAGGAACTTAATGATACTTATCCCGGTCAGCCATATACAGAATATATCCAGGGCTGTTAGAATCTGAATACTTAAAGGCAAATTACAGAGAGGCATTCTCTCAGCTTGGCACAATCGAAACAAATGGCAGACTTCTCGGGAAAACGCAGGACAGCAGCTGTCTGTTTAGTGCGGCTGTGAAAGAAGATGGTATTTTTCATATAGAAATCTTTAACCGGTTACTCCAGCCTCTGGACAATTTTCTCCTGAAAGGAAACGATTATACAGAGGAGTGGTTCTTTTCAGAATATGTGTCAAAAGATAAGGTTCCTGAAATCGCCTATGATGCTGAAAGACAGCAAATCACCATATGCAGAAACGGACAGAATTATATTTACGGTTCAGATGGAGCGCTTTTAGAAGAAAAAGCTGCAGAAAACCTGGATGAAACGGAGAACTCAAAAGAAAAAGCAACCCTTATTGCCTCCATCAGTGAAAATCCTTCAAACGGCCCCCTGTATATAGAATCTCCGGATGCCATATATTATCTGCAGGCTCAAAGTTCTGCAGAGCCGATAAATCTTTTAAAGAACGCCTGCCTGGTACGTCACCCTTTAACATCCGGGAATCCAGAGATTTTATTTCCTGTTTCCGCTCCGGCTGACGGATATGCATTCAGTAAAATTTATATAACACCCGATAAGGCCTATGCTATCATCCTTGCAGAGCGAGGGATTTATTATACCAATATTTACGTCTATAATCTGGATAGCGGAAAACAGTGTTTGTCTATATCTGAATTTCCGGGTACGGCGAGCATCAGCTTTGATTTTTATAGCAATTCCGGCCAGATTCTAATATATAGTGACAGTATTTTGACCCGGGCAGTTCTCAGCGGTTTTACCATTCCCCATGATAACTCCTTGACCCATTATTCAGAATTTTCTTATGAATCCGCCTCTGGCCTAGCACCGGAATATGTTTTTGACCAAGAATCTGGATTAGCGTATATTTTAGATCATGGCGAGGGAGGAAATCGAATATACGCCGTTACCTTAAAAGATATTTCTCTGTGTGATCAATGGAAAAACTTGTCGGCAGTCCATCCGGACTTTGCTGCAAAAACAGAAGAAACTTATAATGAAAATGTAAGCCTTAAACCGGAGGATAATGACTTGATAAAAAATCCATCATCTTTTTCGGAAGAAAGTATTTCCGAATATTCCCTGACCACAAATTTTTTTCAAATCGAAGCTACCGGCACTGTTCACCGCACAGGACCTTCAGAAGCTGCATTTAGCGGCAGCGATATCGTTTTGAATGTTAAAGATTCCAACGGACAGCCATTGATACAATTCACTAATATGGATTTTGCTCACCCTTATTATAACGAATCAGATGCTATCTTTGGCTTCATAAATTATAGAACAAATAAAGTTTGCGCAGCCTACAAATTGTACACTTATCAGGAATTAATTGACTGTCTTTCTATTGTCGAGACATCTGATCTTTTAGAAGGAACAGGGAAAAACAGCTTCCCTGCCCTTCCCTGGAAAACACCGTAATATAACCTTTCTCTTTCTGCAGGATAAGCTGGGCCAGATAAAGACCCAAACCGGTGCCTTCTTCCTGCTCCACCTGGTTGCCACGGTAAAAACGCTGAAAGATCTTATTGAAATCCTTCTCCGGTATCCCCGGTCCCTGGTCCCGGATATTCACCTGTACATACATCTCCAGAGGCCGGACTTCTATTTTTACAGTGCTCCCGGCAGGAGAATACTTCACTGCATTTTCCAGGATATTCCCCATAGCCTCGGCAGTCCATTTGGGATTATGCACCGGAAAGCACTCGGTAAAAGGCCCTGCCTCCAGCTCTATATCCTTTTCTCTGGCCTGGGCATACACCCCGTTTATACTCTTGGCAATGGTCTCTCCCAGGGGAGCGGGACGGCTCTCAAAGGTCAAAATCCCCTGTTCCAGCCGGGAAGCCTTTACCAGATTTTTCATCAGCCACTGCATTTTCTCTGCCTGTTCCTGATTCCGTTTCAGAAATACTTCCTGTTCTTCTTTTGTAAGCTTTTCCTCCTTTAAAATTTCTGTGTTCAGGAGAATATTTGCCAGAGGAGTCTTTAACTGGTGGGAAAGATCAGAAAGAAGAGAAGCTATCTCTCCTTTCTCCTTTCCTGCCTTCTCCCGCTCCAGAGAAGACCGTCTCAGTACCCGGAACAGCTGGCTGAAAAGTTTGGATTCCATCTCCTCCTTACAGTCCTCATCACCTAAAAATCCTGTCTGTTCATAGGTCTGAAGTGCTCTGGAAAACCGCCTTAGTTCCCTTCGGTAATACAGCATCGTTCCCAGACAGCAGGCCAGACAGAGGAGGATACAGACGCCGCAGATTCCATATAAAATCCTCTCTGTCATGGCCGCTCCTCCCATATATAGCCGATTCCGTGAATGGTTTTAATAAATCTTGGTCTGGAGGGGTCTTCCTCGATTTTCTTTCTCAGCCTTCTGATATTTACCTGAAGGGTATTGGGATTTACAAACTTTCCTTCCCGGTCCCACACAGCTTCCAGGATCTGATTCTGGGTCAGCACCTGGTTCTTATTTTCCAGGAAGTATTTCAGGATCTTGAACTCCGTCACACTACATTCCATTTCCTGCTGTGCCTTCCATACCTTGATCAGATCCGTGTCCATCACTATATCCCCGGAGCTTAAAATATGAGATTTCGCCTTTTCTCCTTTTCTTCCCAGAAGCTTTTCCAGGCGAAGCTTCAGAACCGCTACAGAAAAAGGCTTTGTCATATAGTCATCTGCCCCGCTGGACAATCCCATGATCTCATCTGTCTCCATATCTCTGGCCGTCAGCATGAGAATGGGAACCTGGGAGCTTTCTCTGATCTTCCTGCACAGGTCATTGCCGTCCATATCCGGGAGATTCAGATCCAGCAGGATCCCCTGGGGAGCTTCCTGTAAAAAAAGCCGGTATCCCTCCTTTCCGTTCTGAGCCTGAAGAACTTCATAGCCTTCCTGGGCCAGAGAAAAGGCAAGGCCCTGGCGCAGACCCTGGTCATCTTCAATGATCAATACTTTCATTTTCTCCTCCCTCTATACACCCAGTTTTTTATGCTGTCTTACTACCGTTTCATAATCTCCATAGATAAAATAATAATCTGCCTGGGCCTCTCCTTTTGTATATACATAAGTACCATACATGGGAATATCACAGCCCAGCACCGTATGTCCCGCTCCAATGCTGATGCCATATCCCTGATAAGAATAGATCAATGGCATACGCATCTTTTTCCCGCCAAAGCTGATATATCTGGCCTTATGACTTAAAGGTTCCTGGTTGCCTGCCAGGATACCTTTGGCAAAAATCTTTTCTTCTTTTGGCCATTGAAAATAGGCCCAGGTTCTGGAAATTCCATCCAGCTGCCGGGGAATCTCCGGATTTTCCTCCAGCAGTTTCCGCCCCTGTCTGTCAAAAAAAGTCAGGGCTCCTGTCTTCTTTCGGATCCTTACTATAAGCCTGTCTGTAGCAAGCTCCACCGTATCCTTTCCTGCCCTGGCGCTCCAGTTTACCCCGGTTTCCGGCTCACTGTCCCAGTAGCCCTGAGGGAATTTTCCCTCATTTTCCCTGACAAACTGAATCCGGATCACAGTCTCTCCCAGAGGCGTCAGCCGCAGAGTTCCATATGCTCCCTTTAGTGTCAGCCAGGCTCTGCTTTTCTTTACTTCTGTAATCTCCAGTTCCCTGGGATGTATCCTTTCCTGTATCATCAGATTCTTTAGGACCTGGGTATCCGGAATATCTCCGAAATGCCGTGGAGAAGGATTGACTGGAAGAGGTCTGGGTGCCTTCTGGATCAACCGGATATCCTCTGCCGGTTTCTCCTGACACTCTTTTTCTTTGCGGGAAATCTCTGGGCTTTTTGCTCCTGCCTTCCTACTTTCTTCTGAGGTTCCTGCTCCAGCTGCATCCCTCTTTTTTAAAGCCGGAATCTTACTGGAAACATCTCCTTTGGGCTGTCCTTCCTTCTGTATTCTGTCTGTATCCCTGTCCTGTTTTTTCTCCGGATTTTTTTCTGTTTTTTGAGTTTTTCCTTCCAGGAATTCCATATGTTTTTCTCTGGATACTGGTTTTCCGATAAGCTCTGTTAGGTCTTCCCCATGAACCACTGCCAACTCATGAAGGGCTCTGGTAGCCGCCACATAGAGCAGTTTTACATAGCCGTCTTCCCAGGGATATTTCTCCTTAGAGGGGTCATAGAGAAGCACTGCGTCAAACTCCAGTCCCTTGGTATATTCCACTGGAAGGACCATGATCCCTTCCCCGAATTCCGCTCTTTCCAGGTCGCTCTCTGCTAAAGAAAGATGCTCTTTCAGACAGCCGCTGAGCCAGGAGGCTTCCTCCTGGTCCCGACAGATCACTCCAATAGTTTCATGGCCCTCTTTCTGCCAGTTCTGGAGAATTTTCACTGTCTCCCGGACCATTTCCTCCTTCCTGCAGGGAACCAGGGACACTTCTTTTCCATAGCGCTCCACAGGTTCTACAGGATATACCGGAAAGTTTCCATGACGGAGGATTTCCGTGGCAAATCTGGAAATTTCCACAGTATTCCGGTAGCTTTTCTTCAGTATCCCGAAGGTATCACGGGGGCCGGTAAGAAGCAGTTCCTGAAGCTCTTTCCAGTCATTCAGTCCCCAGCCGAAATGTATATTCTGGGAAACATCTCCCATAACCGTATAGGTACAGCCCCTCAGACAGTAGTCCAGGACTCCGTAGGCCATCATGCCGAAGTCCTGGGCCTCGTCGATGATCACATGGCTGGCTTCCCGGATGCCGTCTGTCTCTTTGATCCGTTTATAAATATAGGCCAGAGCCCCCAGGTCGTACAGGTCAAATGCACTTTCCCGGAAAGGCGCTGTTTTCCCTTTTTCCTGCTGTGTCTGGAGGAACTCTCTATAAAAATCATAGACAGATCCCTTCCAGTTTCTTCCGCCGAAATGTTTCCGGTAGGTCCGGAATAGTTCTTTTCTCTCTTCCAGTGTATAGATAGTTCCCACACAATTCAGTTCATTTTCCAGCTTTGCCATAAGAATTTTATTCAGCATACGGATCTTGCTCTGCATAGACATCAGAGGATTGTCTTTCAGATAATTTTCTATGGCTGTCCCGGACATGATCAGTCTCCTGCCTCTTTTCAGACGGATTTCTTCCCGGGGTATCTGCTGCCTTTCATATTCTCTGCAGAAGTTTTCCAGATCCCGGAACCACTCCAGACTCCCCTTCAGGCAGCTGCTTTTGTCATTCTTATCTGCCGGAATGATCTGGTATTTCTCTCCGTCCCATTCTTCATAGAGCAGCCTTACAAAGAGCTGTTCCATCGTCATCTGGGACACCCCGTATACATCCAGATCCGGCAGGACACTGGTAATATAGTTCAGCAGTATACGGTTGCTTCCGATAATATAAAAGTCCTCCGGACGAAAGGTCTCCTCATAATTATACAGAATATAAGAAATCCGGTGCATGGCCACTGTTGTCTTTCCGGAACCGGCCACACCCTGAACGATCATATTGGTCTTTGGGGATTTACGGATGATCTGGTTCTGCTCTTTCTGTATCGTTGCAATGATCTCTCCCAGAACTGCTTTCTTGCTCTTTGCCAGGTATTTGTTCAGCAATTCGTCTGTAGCTACAATATCTGAATCATAAAAATCTTTTAAATGATCATTTTCAATCTCGTAGGTACGCTTCCGACGCAGGTCAATGTTGTAGGTTCCATGCTCTTTTACCGTATAGCTGCATGGTCCCAGAGCGTTCTCATAATAGACAGAAGCCACCGGCGCTCTCCAGTCTATGACCAGGGGGTCTGTACTATCTTTGGTGATTCCCACTCTTCCCACATAATAGGACTCCTCCCAGGGGATCTTAGAATCTTTAAAATCGATCCGCCCGAAATAAGGTTTTTTTCTTGCCCGCTCATATCTCAGAAGCTCCCTCTGGCTCTCCCTTAACTGAGACTGGGTATTATGGAGAAGAGACAGCCCCTCCTTGTCCTTTGGTCCATAGGTCTCTATCAAATCATGGATATCTTCAGACAGAGTCTGGATATTCTTTCTGGTCTTTTCAAGATTTTCCTGAGCTGTGTCCAGGATCAGGGCCAATTGTTTCTCTTCTGCTTCTCTGGACAGCCCTGGAACAGGGCGGAAAGTCTTCTTTTCATTCATATCTGTTGTCTCCTATTTTTTAGTATCATGCGCAGAAATCCAAGGGTTTTGTACTCTGAGGGTACCACCTTCCTGCATAAAATTCAATAGGCTTCTGTCAGCTCCCGTGTGTCTGGGCTGGCTTTGTAAATTGAACTTTTCCTGTTTTTCTCATATTTATTTTGAACTTTTCATTTTTCTATTGAACTTTTAACTAAAATATACTATAATGCACTCAATCTATTGAACTTTCGGAGGAAAAACCATGTTAAAGGGAACTTTTGCAGAGCGACTAAAGACGGCAATGGACCTTCAGGGCAAAAAGCAGGTGGACCTGGTCCACATAGCTTCTGAAAAAGGGGTCAAGCTGGGAAAAAGCCATATCAGCCAGTATGTAAATGGAAAGACCCTTCCCAGAGGAGATATTCTCCACTTTCTGGCGGAAACCCTCCAGGTAGATGAAGAATGGTTAATGGGAAAAGAAAAAGAAAATCAAACCTTGGGAGAAAGAGAAATGAGAGAATTCAAAAAATCATCAAAATTAGACAATGTATTATATGACGTAAGAGGACCAGTAGTAGACGAAGCAGAGCGTATGGAAGACGCAGGCATGCATATCCTGAAACTGAATATCGGCAATCCTGCCCCCTTTGGTTTTAAGACACCAGATGAAGTGATCTACGATATGCGCCGGCAGCTTACAGACTGCGAAGGCTACTCCTCTGCAAAGGGTCTGTTCTCTGCCAGAAAAGCCATTATGCAGTACGCCCAGCTAAAGAAAATCCCGAATTTATCTATAGAAGACATTTACACCGGAAACGGTGTCAGCGAACTGATCAATCTGAGTATGTCCGCCCTTCTGGACAATGGGGACGAAATCCTGATCCCTTCCCCGGACTATCCTTTGTGGACAGCCTGCGCTACTTTAGCCGGAGGAAAAGCCGTCCATTACATCTGCGACGAACAGTCAGACTGGTATCCGGATATGGAAGATATCAAAAAGAAGATCACAGACCGGACAAAGGCCATAGTGATCATTAATCCTAACAATCCTACAGGTGCCCTGTATCCAAGAGAAGTCCTTCAGCAGATCGTGGATATTGCCAGAGAGCATCAGCTTATTATTTTCTCTGACGAGATTTATGACCGGCTGGTCATGGACGGGGAAGAACATGTTTCCATCGCTTCCCTGGCTCCCGACCTGTTCTGCGTTACCTACAGCGGCCTGTCAAAGTCCCACATGATCGCCGGATTCCGTATCGGCTGGATGATCCTCAGCGGAAACAAAAAAATCGCAAAAGACTACATTGAAGGCATCAAAATGCTCTCCAATATGCGTCTCTGTTCTAACGTTCCCGCCCAGTCCATTGTTCAGACTGCTTTAGGCGGCCATCAGAGCGTAAATGACTATACCCTGCCGGGAGGAAGGATCTACGAGCAGCGGGAATTTATCTACAAGCAGCTTATAGACATTCCAGGAATCACCTGTGTAAAGCCCAAGGCAGCTTTCTACATCTTTCCTAAGATGGATGTGAAAAAGTTCAATATTCTGGATGATGAGAAATTTGCCCTGGATCTCCTCCGGGAGAAGAAAATCCTGGTAGTCCACGGAGGCGGATTCAACTGGCGCCAGCCAGATCATTTCCGCATCGTATATCTGCCCCGGGTCGAGGTCTTAAAAGAATCCATGGAAAAAATGGGCGATTTCTTCAGCTATTATCATCAGTAAAGGCTTTTTAGGAGACACAGACTGATGAAAGACCATAAAGAATTTTTTCAATATGTAATTCCCTCCATGCTGGCTTTCGCCCTGTCCGGAATCTACTCCATCGCCGACGGTTTCTTTGTGGGAAATGCTATGGGGGACAGCGCCCTGGCTGCCATTAACGTGGCCTATCCCCTCACCGCCTTTCTCCAGGCCACAGGCACCGGCATAGGCATGGGCGGAGCCGTAGAATACTCCATTGCCATGGGCAGCCAAAAGCCCAGAAGAAGCCGGGAATTTTTCAGCATGGCCCTTTTTCTCCTTCTGGGACTGGGGATTCTCTTTACTTTTCTGCTTATGGCTATAGGAGCTCCGGTGCTGAGACTTTTTGGAGCCACAGGAGAAATCTATACCCTGGGCAGAGAATATGTTTTCTTTATATCTCTGGGAGCTGTTTTTCAGGTTCTGGGCACTGGGCTGGTGCCTTTCATCCGGAATATGGGCGGCTCCGTAACAGCCATGGCGGCCATGATCGCAGGTTTTCTCACCAACATTGTCCTGGACTATCTCATGGTATGGCGTTTTCCCATGGGAATGACGGGGGCCGCCATTGCCACAGACATCGGCCAGGGAGTTACTTTCCTGGTGTGCCTGGGCTTTTTCCTGAGAAAAAAAGAAAAGCCTGTCTTCTCCTTTGGAAAGCATGCTTTTCTACTTATCAAAAAAATATTCCAGGTAGGGATTTCTCCCTTTGGACTGACTTTTGCTCCCAACATCACGCTGATCCTGGTAAATAAAAGCGCCTCTGTTTTTGGAGGGGCCATGGCTGTAACCTGCTATGCTCCCGTAAGCTATATATGCTGCGTGGTACAGCTCCTGCTCCAGGGAGTCAGCGATGGCTGCCAGCCTCTGTTAAGCCTTTCCTATGGTCAGGGGAAGGAAGAGAAGACCCTGCAGCTTCGGAATCTGGCCTACCGCTTTTCTTTCCTGGTCAGCCTGGTATGCGTAGTGCTGCTTTTTCTCCTCCGGGACCAGGCCGGAGCCCTTTTCGGCGCCTCCCGGTCAGTCACCATAGAGATCAGCCGGATCCTGCCGGTTTTCCTGGCAGGGTACCTCTTTGTGAGCATATCCAGAGTGACTACCTCTTACTTTTACGCCACTGGAAAGGACCTAAGGGCCTATACGCTGATCTACGGGGAGCCCGTGCTTCTGGCCCTGCTGCTTCTTTTTGTGCCTGCTCTGGCAAGTATCTGGGGAACCTGGGCCAGTGTGCCTCTGTCCCAGCTGTTAGCCATGATATTGGGAATTCTGTTTATACGTATAAAGTCATAACCCGGCCAGGAGGCAGGAGATGTTTACTCTTCCTGCCTCCTGGCTTTTCCAACAGTCAGAGCCACCGCTACACAGGCCAGAGCAAAGAGAATCTGGATTCCCATTCCCTGAATCAGTGTGGTCTTCAGAGAGTCCGTCAGGGTTTCGTTAAAGCTGAGGATGGAAATATTCTGAGCATACCAGTAAGTAGGGAAAAACTGGCCGATTCTCCGGACCACTCCTGTTAATAATTCCAGAGGAACAAAAATCCCTCCCAGGAAGCAGAATCCCAGACTCAGCACATTGGCCATTCCATTTACCGCAGCCTCTGTCCTGGCCATGGATCCTACAAAAAAGGCTGCTGCAAGGGCTCCCAGCATAATGGTAAATCCATTAAGCAGGATCAGCCATTTATTAGGGCTGCTCCAGAATTCGGAAAAGCAGGTTGCTATCCCGATCCCCTCGCAGAGTATCCAGGAAAAAATCCCCACTGTGAGAAATGCCAGGAGGCTTTGGATATTCTTATTTTTCAAAGTCATGCTGGAGGCCTCCAGTCTCCGACGGATGTCTATATTCTGATATTCCTTCTGGATAAGTCCCAGGACAAAGCAGAGGATACTAAAGTACAGATAGGGCATAAAGCGGAATACATTGTAGATTCCCAGATCTTCCCTGGAACTTTCCAGCTCTACCTGGGCCTGGATATCTGCTGTATCCAGCACATTCTCGGCGGCTTCTTCCTGGGTATATCCCCCAGCCAGATATACTCTGGCACTGTTGATAAAATTATCTACACGGCTATTCACATAATATTCCCACTGACTTCCAGATTCGGTAACAGATTCTACTTTTCTCTCTCCCTGAATACACTCCTCGTAAAAATTCTCCGGTATGATCACTGCATAGCGGATACGTCTGCCATAAACCGCCTCTGCCAGCTCATCCATGTCATCTTCCATTACCGTCACATCATGATACTGCTCCAGATATTTCTCCAGAGCCTGGGACCACAGGCTGTTGTCCCTGTCTACAATTCCAATAGCAAGCCTTTCCTGAGAATAAGCCCCGGTGTTTTCTCCTCTGTTGGAAAGATATACCATAGAAACTGCCACGCCGAAAAAAATGGTGCAGTACAGAATAACTGTGGATACATTTCTTTTTAAAGCGATCAGATATCCTTTATATACTTTCATATCGCATTCTCCTCATTGATAAGACTGCCGCTCCCAGAAGCAGAATTCCGAAAAAAGTCAGCAAAGACAGGCTTCTGAAATATTTTTCTCCATCTTCGTAGATCAGCACGCTGTAAAAAGCATCAGTGATCAGGGCCCCCGGATTAATCCGGTTGATGACAGGCACATATGTCTCAATGGTCTCTTTCACTCCGCTGATCATCAGATCTGCTGCAAAAGAACAGGCAAGACTTTCTGCTACGATAATACCGTTTTTCAGGTTTGTACTCCAGGTTCCCACTGTTCCTATGACCATTCCGATACTGGAAGAATAAAGGGTCGCAACAAAACAGATCAGCAGGATTTCTCCTCCCTGTTCTCCAATGTGGATATCTCCCAGAACTGCGTCCATGTAAAAAAGCAGTACCAGAACTTCTGCGAAACTTATCAGCCAGGAAGAAAGGAGACTGGCGGTAATGGTCTTATAACGCTTTACACATCCTGCCGCCAGCCTGGCCCCTAAGTCAGAGGTATTTGCCTGGACGCCTACTGTATTATACATTCCCATAAAACTTCCATAGAGGCAGGTCATGGCAATCAGGGCAAAGAAATAATTCTGAGTATAATCCAGGGAATCTCCCCGGAACGTCACTGTTTCTGTATAAGTTCCCCACTCTCCCATGGCTTCTGCTGCTGCCTGGAGATTTTCCGGATGTTCTTTGACAATCTGGGCCAGCATATGTTCATTTTTCTCATAAATCTCCAATGTCTGGGAAAGAATGCTGGTGTATGTAGAGTCCTCTCCGATAACCAGCTTCTTCTCCTCCCCTCCGTAGAAAATCCCCAGAATTTCATCGTTTTTCAGAGCTTCCCTGGCCTCCTCCTGGCTCATGGGAATAATCTGAAACCAATCCTGGTCAAAGCTTTCCAGGTATTTCAGAAAAGCCTCTTCTTCCTGGCTGTCCGCATTTTGGTCTGTGACAAAAGCTGCCCGGATATCCTCCATGGCATGTTCTCCTATGGTCCCTCCCAGGGTAAAATGAAAAAGCGTAGACAGGATCAACGGAAAAAGCATGGTCCAGAAAATATTGGATTTCTCCCGGATATTTACCAGGATCTGTCTTTTCATGATCTGAAGCATTTTACGTCCCTCCTAATCTCTCAGCTCTTTCCCTGTGATCTCCAGGAACACATCGTTTAAAGTAGGCAGCTCTGAAAAACATCTGCCGCAGGTAAGATTTTCTTCCTCCATATAGTGGAGAAGGCCCAGAAGATGACTGCCGGTTCCCTGGAAACGCAGAGTAAGGTCTGCATCTTCATAAACAGTGGAAAATACCTGGGGCATATGGCAGATCACTTCCAGCTGCTCAGGTGTAAGATGGATACCTTCTACATGGACTTTCTCCCCGGTCTTAATCATATTTTTCAGCTCTTCCTTAGTTCCCAGGGCCAGACATCGCCCCTTATCCAGTATGGCGATCCGGCTGCAGATCTGTTCCACCTCTTCCATGTAATGAGAAGTATAAATAATGGTAGAGCCCTGGCGGTTCATCTGGCAGATTCCCTCCAGGATCTTATTCCTGCTCTGAGGGTCCACTGCCACCGTAGGTTCATCTAAAATGATCAGTCTGGGCTTATGGGCAATACCGCAGGCAATATTCAGTCTCCTTAAAAGCCCTCCTGACAGCTTTTTGGGCCGTTTTTTCTCATAACCCTCCAGTCCGGTGAAAGCTATGGCCTCCTCCACCAGTTTTTTCCTTTCCCTTTTATCCGGCACATAGAGACCGCAGAAATAATCGATATTTTCATAGACTGTCAGCTCATGAAATACCGCCACATTCTGCATGACAATTCCAATCTGCCGCTTGATCTCATAGCTGTCCGGCTCCATTTCCTGGCCAAAAATCTTAATGCTTCCTTTGTCAAATTTCAAAAGAGCCAGCAGACAGTTGATCACTGTGGTTTTTCCGGAACCGTTTGGCCCCAGAAGGCCAAAAATCTCTCCCTCCTCTATATCCAAATTCAGATGGTCCAGGGCTACGGTGTCTTTATATCTTTTTACCAGATTTCTGATTTCAATCATAGACATGTTCCAGTCTCCTTTCCTGTAAGGTTTCACAAAATCCTGCTGCGGACTGCTCCGCTGTCTGATTCTGAATTTATCATAACAGACTTCACGGCTCCTTCACAGTGTCTCCTGTCAGAATCCTCCATGACAAATGTCACATAGGCAGTTGGGAAAAATCATGATATACTGATAAAAACGGGAAAGGGGGATTGTATTTTGAACCGTCTTACAGATAAGGCTCTGCTTCTTCTCTATTCGCTGGGCTCCTGTCTGCTTCTCCAGACAGGCCCTGTATATGTATGTTTCTTTTTTCTGGCCGCAGCTCTTTCTGCCCTTTTTGAAGTCTGCCCAAAGAAACCCTTTCCTCTTCTATCTCTGGCCCTCTATGGCCTCATAACCCTGATTTTCCCTCAGGGAGTTTTCTTCTTTCCCCTTCTGGCCTATGACTATTTTTCTGCCCTCTTCTCTGCTTCCGGCAGATTCTGGGCTCTGGTGCCTCTGGGAGTCCTGTTTTTCTTCCCTGCCTCTAAGTATTCTTCCTTTGTCATCTATTATCTTCTCATGGGAATCTGTCTTGGAGGACTTTTGTGGTACCGCAGCACTTCTTATGAAAAACTTTCTCAAAATTACAAGAAAGTCCGGGATGATGGAATTGAACATAATCTGTTGTTAAAGGAAAAAAATAAGACTTTGATCGAGAAACAGAATTATGAGATCTACGCCGCCACCTTAAAAGAACGGAACCGGATTGCCAGGGAAATCCATGACCACGTAGGCCACATGCTCTCCCGGGCCATCTTACTCACCGGGGCTATGAAAACAGTCTTCCGCGATCCTTCTGCCAAAGAACCTCTGTCTCAGTTAGAAGACACCTTAAATACTGCCATGAACAATATCCGGGAAAGCGTCCACGACCTTCACAATGAGGCCGTAAACTTAAGAGAAACTGCCGAAAATCTGGTAGCAGACTTCCATTACTGTCCGGTCTCTCTGGAATACGATATAGACAATCCGCCTCCGCCTCAGATACGTTACTGCTTTATCGCCATTTTAAAAGAAGGGCTTTCTAATATTTCTGCCCACAGTCAGGCAGATAAGGCCTGGGTGACTATCCGGGAGCACCCGGCCATGTATCAGCTCATCATCCGGGACAACGGCACTGGAGGAAACTTCTCTCCCGGCAAAGGCATTGGCCTGTCCAATATGCAGGAGCGTGTGGAAGCGCTGAAGGGTACCATTCATTTTCAGGAAAATAAAGGATTTCAGATTTTTGTTACGATCCCAAAGGAAAAAACGGAGAATTCTATTTTAGAATAACAGGAGATGTATTATGAGAGTTTTGCTTGTAGACGATGATTTTTTAATTACCACTGCCCTAAAAACCATTTTAGAGGCAGATAAAGAGATTGAAGTCTGTGGTTCCGGAAAAAGCGGAAAAGAAGCAGTATCCCTGTATGCCTCCCTGATTCCGGACATTCTTCTTATGGATATCCGTATGGAAGAGATGGACGGTCTGGCAGCTTCAAAAGAGATTCTTTCCAGGCATCCCCAGGCCAGAATCCTGCTCCTCACTACCTTTTTGGATGACGAGTACATAATCCAGGCCTTAAAGCTGGGGGCTAAAGGTTATCTTTTAAAACAGGATTACAACAGCATCATTCCTGCTCTGAAAGCAGTATTCTCTGGCCAGACAGTCTACGGAAGCGAGATCACGGCAAAACTCCCGGGACTTCTGAACAATCAAAAAAGTTTTCCCTGGGAAGATTATCACATCGGTCCCAGGGAATTAGAAGTGATCGATCTGGTTGCCCAGGGGCTGAGCAACAAAGAAATTGCTGGCAAATTATATTTAAGCGAGGGAACTGTCCGGAATTATCTCAGCGCCGTACTGGATAAACTGGAACTTCGAGACAGGACGCAGCTGGCGGTGTTTTATCTGAAGAACAAATAACAGTGCCGGCTCTTTTCCAGATAGAGCAATCGGGGTGCCGCAAAATTGCCAAATTCGGTAATTTTGCGGCACCCCGTCATTTCTGCTAATATTTAATTTTTACAATCTCGCCTGTTTTCCAGGCTTCTGTTGTGGCAAATCCAATCTGTGTAGACTTTGTTCCATCGTACACTGTAACTTCCGGTTTTCTTCCGTTCATTACGCAATCGATAAATTCTTCCATCTGATGTATATTCATGGGATTTCTGACATATAGAAATCCTTCTTTCAATCTATTGATAAACCAGTCCGAATAATAGTTAGGCACGTCTGTTCTTCTGCTTACGCTTAGTATCATAACGGCTCCTCAGCATCGATTCCATCTGCTCTTTTAATTCATCGGCAGAATGGACAGCGTTTCCCAATACATTGATTATTTTGACTGCTGTAAGAACATCGGATCTTTTGCATCTCCATAGAGATCCCCAGATTTTCTTTTACAAAATCAACTGCTTTAAGAATGGAAAGATAAGAATCGCGTTTGCAGCACCGGGGACCGCCGATTTCTCCGATGGCTCCTAAAGCGCTGGCCGTCATTTTATGAGAAAGTCCAAAATTTTCTTTTCCTAAAGGTGTAGAACCGGTAACAATGGAAATAAACATTCCTGTACTGATTCCCGCTCCACAGGCGCCCCAGAATCCACATGCTCCTCCTGGAACAGAACTCCCCCGGCTGTTCATCTCTACCAGCGCTTTTTTCAGATCCAGTTCTCCGCCGGAATTTTTATAAGCAGTCAGAAGGGCCATGCCTACCATGATATGGTGTTCCGGTCCATGCATATGACAAAAAGGCAGCGCCATCATTTCATTGAGGATTACAACCGGATTTTTCGACGGCTGACTCATGCAGAGTCCCACAAGGCTGTCAATCCCCTTCATATGACATTCATTGCAGACATAATGACCATTGATACATCTTGTTTTGCTCTTTTCTTTCTTATGGCACAGCTCACATTCCATTTCTATATCTTCCTGAAGATACTCCAGGGGCGCTTTACAAATTAAACATTCTTCTTTCATATCATCTACCATTCTCCCGATTGCCGGAATCCTTTGCTTTTTTTCTGATTTGATTATAGCAAAAGGGCTCTGATGCTTCAATCAGAACCCCTTTATATCTTTAAGTTATAATAAATTACCGCAGACAATAATCCGAATTGCTGCCAAAGATACGTTCCATTACCTCAACCTGCTCTTTTGGGGAAATCAGTAAAGAGGATTCAATCCCAAAACCTGTTTACATCATCGAACTTTTCTGATCTAAAACAGTCATAAGATATCTATTCATATTCTATCCTGAAATTTTCTTCGCTCATATCTTTTACCAAGTCTTTCTCTGCTATTATAATCGGCATTAATTTTCTTTTTCCAATCAACCGACAATGGTGCTGCACTCGCTCTCACGCTGGTAATCGCCTCGCTGATAACCTCGTAATTGAGAGCAGTTCCAATCTGATCACAGTGATAATTTGCAGCCATAGATTCATCAATACCAAATCTTTTCGCTTCTGCCGCCGCATCAATATTAGCTCCAAGGAAAAGAAACTCCCAGCCATAATGCTCCTTTTGACGTTTAATCATACGGCTGACCTTATCATAAGTGTAATGATGACTTGCATTTTCCATGCCGTCAGTGGTAATAATAAAAAGCGTCTTCTCCGGCACATCTTCCTTCCGGGCATATTTGTGGATATTCCCAATATGATGGATCGCCCCACCCACGGCATCTAAAAGTGCTGTACAGCCGCGGACAAAATAGTCCCTTTCAGTAAGGTTTGGCACATCTGCAATGGCAATACGGTCATGGACAACTTCCGTCTGGTTATCAAACAGCACTGTAGATACTACGGCATCCCCTGGTTCCTTACGCTGCTTTTTCAACATAGAGTTGAAACCACCAATGGTATCCATCTCCAGCCCCGACATGGAACCACTACGATCTAAGATAAATACTAATTCAGTCATTTTAAAATCCTCCTGTTTTCTTTATTGTGATTTTAGTATAAGTAAAATAGGAGGATAAATGGTCGAATGGTATGCGACATTTTTATGCGCCGATCAACGGTTGGTCAAATGCAAACAGGACTTCATTTAATTCAAACACATTGTAATTTCCATTTACAAGAAAATACTCCACGATCACATCAAATTTACTGCTATAAGAAAGAGCAAATCCAGCCCGTCCAATAAAATCCTTTGTTTCATCGATATCTAATTCCAAGGCGAAGGCAAAAGCCAGCGCCGTTGTCTTGGATGGCTTGTATTCTGGGTTGTTCCGGATTTTTGAAAATAATTTTCTATCGACATTAGCCTTTTTGTAAATCTCTGAGTCCTTTTTCCCGGTACGGTCAATCAGCTTTAGGAGCGTCTCGGAAAATCCCGCATCCAAATTATTTAGAAGAGTCCCCCAATCATCAACCTCCGTTGGAGCCGGTGCTCCAACAGACATATCAAAGTTCGCTTTTGATGTCTTGGACTTATCAATCTCCCCAAAGATTTGATTACGACCCTTCAGTCGTTCACTTCTTCTCCTTGTTTTAAGCCGAGAAGTATATACACTCTCCGTACCATACTCACCAAGTATTTTGCTACGAATGTAATTTTCATCAATATAACTGCTTACGGATTTGAACAGCTTCTCTGATAGGGCAAAGGCTTCCCTTTCAAACACAACCAGATAGATCTGCATCTCATTTTCCAAAAGGAAAGAGCTGATCTCACGGACAGCTATTTGCAAGGCCAATGGCTTAGGAAAACCATAATTACCTGTGGATATCAGAGGGAAAGCAATGGACTCACACCCATGCTCCTTTGCTAACGCCAGGGACTTCCGGTAGCATGATGACAGTATCTGTTCCTCACCATGATTACCACCATCCCATACTGGGCCGACAGTATGGATCACATATCTGGCATCTAATTCAAAACCAGGGGTGACAACAGCATCACCAAAGCCGATACAGCCAATCTTCTGTCTAGCTACAAGCAGTTCATGTCCTGCCTTTTTATGTATCCCACTGTCAACTCCAAAGCCAATGACTGGATTAGGATTTGCAGTGTTCACCACTGCATCCACCTTCATATTTACAATATCATTTCGTACTATTTCAAAAGGCATATCAATACTCTATCCTTTCCGTTTCACATATTCCAGTTCAATATCATATCCTAATCCCTCAAGCATCTGCACGAAGGTCTTATTTACAACTCTATACTCACAAGCAAATTGATTCGTAATTTCGTTTCTTAATTCGTCAACTTTCCTCATTGTTGTCTCCACAATTTAATAATTTAATAACGTTATTCTATCATATTTTGTCACCCTTTACTATCCGGAAAAAGTACAAGAAAAAAAGCCGATCAGGACTCTTACATCCCAATCGGCCTCTTTTCTTATGCTTCTTCACTTCTACACTCAATCTCCGATCCGTCCAGAAATATCACCAGCAGTGTCTCATCCTCAAATACCCTGATATGATCCAGCGTTTTCAATATGGCAAGCGACTTTTCCAGTCCGCTGGTATCGCCGCCAATCTCCACTGTAATGCCCTTGATCCGGCTCGACATGTGTCACCACCTCCTGAAAATGGACGTAGAAAAAGCCCGGATCACTCCGGGCGGAATCTTTGCATATTTTCTTTTTTCTTCGAATACAATAATCGAAGGACAAAGCCGCTGGATTTGCTAAAAGCCATTGACTTTTGAGTGGATCCGTGCTAGACTCTGTCTTAGTGATCAGGTTTCAGATACTCGTGAGGACTGAGACCGGGGGAGGACCTGCGGGCCCTCCTTTTTTTATTCTGAAAACAGGAAGAGGGGAAAGCTTTGTCAAAACCGTTTCTTACATATGACCAGCAGCTTGATAAACTGCAGAATGAAAAAAAACTTCAAATTCATGACCGGGCAGCCGCAAAAGAAATCCTAAAAAATATCGGATATTTTTCCTTGATCGGAGGATACAAAACACCGTTCATCAACCCCATGACTCGTATTTACCAGAACAATACTTCTTTTGAGGATATCTATGCCCTGTACCGGTTTGATCTTTCCCTGCGTGAACTTGTTTTCAAATATTTGTGTGAAATAGAATGTAAAATCCGGCAGCTTGTTTCCTACCATTTTTGCAGTCTCCATGGCGAACAGCAGACCGCATACCTCACTCCTGGGAATTATAATCATACAAAAAAGAATGCTGCTGATATCACCCGCCTGATCCAGATCTTATCCTACCAGGCAAATAAAAATACGGAACATAATTATGTTGTCCACCAACGGAAGGTTTACCATAACGTTCCTCTATGGGTGCTGACCAACACCCTGACTTATGGACAGATTTCCAGATTTTACGCCTTGCTCCCCTTCCAACTGCAAAGCGGTATCAGCAAAGATTTTCCAGGCGTAAATGAAAAGAACCTGGAACGTTATCTGAAAATCCTTACCCTGTTCCGGAACGTATGCGCACATAACGAGCGGCTTTATTCTTTCCGGACCCAGATTGATTTTCCAGATACAATGCTTCATCAGAAACTGAATATACCAAAAAAAGGGAATCAGTATCTTTCCGGAAAACGGGATCTGTTCGGTCTGGTCATCGCTTTCCGTTACCTGCTCCCCAAACAGGACTTTCTGGAATTTAAACGCGAATTAATCGGCATTATCAATAAGTACATAAAAAACAGCGGGCAGATCAGTGAATCTTCCCTTTTGGATATAATGGGATTCCCTGCAAACTGGAAAGATATTACCCGATACCGCATTTAAGACGGCCTCACAAGCTAGTAAAAGCACTCAAAACCTGTATCCCCGTCCGGCCACGAAAAAAGGACTTGAAATTTGTACTCCAAGCCCTCGTCTTATTTTGGCAATTCTAATGTTAGCACAGCCGATCTGAAAAAACAGTACACCTTTAGTACACTTGTCATTAATTACGAATAATATGTACCAGACTGATAATGTGGAACATATTTAATAGTATAATCATTGGGATTGATTTCTCCATCAAACCATGCACTAACAGATGCCTCTTGGCCTGGTTGCCAAGAGTTAAGTTGATCTGTGTTTCCAGTTCCTACAATTACCTGCTTCTCATCATACAAATTAATCTCTGCACTAAAATACTCAAAAGTACGATCTGTAGTATTTTTCATAGATATCTTGTAGGTCTTATACCCCCATTCGTCTTCCGTTGTTTCGATTTTGAACTGCTCAGTCATTTTTTGAATCGAATCTTTTATATCAATTTGTTCCTGTGCCGCTGATGCATCCACCAAGAGATCATCCAGAGTATCCTGATATTCTTCTTTTACAACTAAGCCATAATCATCTACAAACTTTTTCAATAATATTGTTCTATTTGCGTATGTATCTGCCCATTGTGTACTAAATGTCGTATAATCCACAGTATAGAATTTAGTTGCTTCTTGAGCCTGATTTAAGTATTCTATATATTGCTTTGCGTCCGCCTCAAGCTCACTATTATCAAACGTCTGATCTGCAAAATCTCCAACCTGTTCTAATTCAAGCTCGCAGTACTTGCTGTACAGATCTGGATCTTCCCCTATAAAACCTTGCTCTGCCTGAGCGTCTGATTCAGCCCATCGAGCCATTAATCCCTTCGAAAGGCTTCTCATAAACTGACCATCTATAGATAATTCATACTCACATTTTTCTACCATCTCTGCCGAATCTTCATAATCACCAAGTTCAGCGAAAATTTCTAACGCTTCTTGAAATTTTTCTTCTTCAAACAGTTCCTTTGCAGAATTATAATTTCTAGAATCCGTGGTCAACACATAGTAGGCAATAGCTGCAACTGCAATCACTACTACTGCAACAATAATTGCAATAACTCCTCCTTTAGATAATTTCTTTCTCTCTTTTGGTTTGTTTTCTTCGGATTTAATTTTTTCTTTATTGTTTTCTTCTTTGTTTCCCTCTGAATCGTTTTTCTCCACAGCAAGTTTTTCTACCAGTTCTTCTGTTCCTGTTACCGGACAGCCACATTGAGGACAACTGCTAGCCTTATCGCTGATTTCTCTTCCACATTCTGAACACTTAATTAGAGCCAAAATGCTCCCCCCTTTATCATTTAATATTGAAATAATTATAACCTGAAGGATTGAAAAAAACAACGAAAAACTTTTTTCACATATACAGTCATGCAGTAACACTTTCACTCTCTTCTATGTACAGGCGAGTGAAAGGATATAGCCCCGTCCGGCCACGAAAAAAGGGCCTGAAGTTTTCACTTCAAGCCCCGTCTTATTTTGGCAATTATTATCATAGCTCAGTGGATCTGAAAAAACAGTACACCTTTAGTAAACCAGTTCTGCGTAACCTACCTCTTTTATAAAGGAAATCTGAACACAACAAATACGAACCGCATTCTCGTGAATAAATCCACATTATTTGTTTTCTTCCGGTTTTCCCAGACATTGTATAAAATGTCTTTTAAAACTAGCATAGCCTCCAAATCGTTATATTAAATTGCAAATATGTATTCTACTATCGCGGTTATTCTTTGAAAGATACTGTTCTGCAGCTTCCCTGGTAGGGAAGATCCGGCTTTTGCGTAACTGGATACTGCCATTGTTGTCAAACCGAACAATATAGAAATCTGAGTTCTTACGAACTATGGTTACTTCTCGAAGAATTCGATTACTTTCAATGATGAAGGCTTTGGATCCTATTTCATATTCCATATAATCATTACGCCTCCTAAGCAAGATTAAACTCAAGGGAAAGTGTCTGTTTAATCTCTTCTCGTTTCGTATCAACGATTCCTACTGTAGCGATGATTATATTATACGAACATACGTTCTATTTGTCAATAGTTCCATTTTCCTTACGAACACTAATATATCATGCCTGCAAGAATTAATCCTTCTTTCCATATGGTGTTTTCGGTTCTGCTACCATCGACAGCGACTCCTTTCCGTCAAGATCATAAGTAATCATGTTATGTCTCGGCTCGATAAAAGATGCTGAACCGCCAATACCAAAATATTTTTCAAAAAATGTCTTTAACTTATCAATGACGCCTTGCTTCTTCTTCGCCCTGGTACCAGTGCCGCCGAAGCGTGAGATCGGGGGCAAAAGTTTATCAATGTCAGTCCCGGTTGTCTTGATTTCCCCGTCCCGAAAAGCGTTCTCCATGAACTTCCGGGTGTCCTCCGGGCGCAGCCTTTCTTCCACGATAATCTCATCAAGATCTTGTTCTCGCCGCTGTGCCACGTAGTTATTCCATTCGTCCATGACGTCATCCACCTCGTTGATCCCGGCAATAAAATTCTCGATCAGTTGTTTCTTGCTCCGCAATTCCGGACTGGCGTCTACGGCTTTACGGATCGTGATCAACACTTCCTTATCCTCACAGTGGGTATCGTGGTATTTTTTCACAAGCATCAGGATATAATCAATATTAATCTCTATCTGGTGAATCAGTTCCACTTCAAAGACCACGTCATCCGTGATATCCGTGCTTTCTCTCCGTTTGTGACTCCACTCGTCTCGTAAGTCCTGATAACGCCCCAGATAATCCTGCAGATCACGCTCGGAGATCCTCTCCTTGCCTTTAAAGTCATCAAAGGATATCAGAAGGTTTCGCATGCGGAGAATAGCGCCAAACAAGGCAATAAACTCTTTCTGGTTCTGCTCCCCGGTGATTCGTGGCTCCGACAATGGAAATTTCTGATTCAGTTCTTCTATCAAATCCACGTATCCCGGCATTGGCTTACCGTCTATGGATTCGTACCCGTAATAATAATCTTTAAAACTTTGTAGGAGGACGATTCCTCCCGCATTCTTATCCCCAAAAAGGGAAATGGCGCTATCCACACGCTTTTGCAGGTTTCGGAAGCACACGACATTCCCAAAGGTCTTAATGGAATTCAGGATACGATTGGTACGGGAAAACGCCTGAATCAACCCATGCATCTTCAGGTTTTTGTCCACCCACAGCGTGTTCATAGTCGTAGCGTCAAATCCCGTGAGGAACATGTTCACAACAATCAATAAATCCAGTTCCTTGTTCTTCATACGCAGTGACACGTCTTTATAATAATTCTGGAATTTCTCACTGGAGGTGTCATAGTTCGTATGGAACATTTCGTTATAATCCTGGATAGCTTCTTCCAAAAACTCCCGGGACGGCTGGTCAAGGGCAGAGGTATCTTCGGAATTTTCCTCATCCAGAATACCATCTGCCTCCCCTTCATTTGCGCCATAGCTGAAGATGGTCGCAATCCGCAGCTTTTTGGTCGGATCTTCCCCCATCTGTTTCTGGAACTCTCGGTAATACAACTTGGCCATCGGCACGCTCGCCACCGCGAAGATGGAATTAAAACCACTGATGCGCTGTTTCCTCTTGATTTCTTCCACTTCGTCACGCTTGGCAGATACCACTTCCTTGATATTCACCAGTGTATTATATTATGTAGGTTTTATCGCCACGGTACGTCTTCTGGTCGAAATGCTCCAGGATATAGCTGGTCACAAGCTGGATGCGCTTGGGCGCCATCATGGCCTTCTCCCGGTTAATATCCCAGACCATCTCATCCGTGATTTCTTCCTCAGCCTTCATCGTCTGGACATAATCTACCCGGAATGGGAGTACATTCTTGTCATTGATGGCATCCACAATAGTATAGCTGTGAAGCTGGTCGCCAAACGTCTGCGCCGTAGTAAAGAATTCCGGGTTTTTCGCCCTGCCCGAATTCACGGAAAAGATTGGTGTACCGGTGAAGCCGAACAGATGGTATTTCTTAAAGTGTTTCACAATCGCCGTATGCATGTCCCCAAATTGGCTCCGATGGCACTCGTCAAAAATGATGACTACGTGTTTCGTATACACCTCATGAACAGGGTTCTTCTTGATAAAGGTTGCCAGTTTCTGGATGGTTGTGATAATGATATGGGCTTCCACGTCCTCCAGTTGCTTTTTCAAAACCGCAGTGGATGTATTGCTGTTCGCCGCCCCCTTTTCAAAACGGTCATATTCCTTCATAGTCTGGTAGTCCAGATCCTTACGGTCTACCACGAACAGTACTTTGTCAATATACGGGAGCCTTGAGGCAAGCCTTGCTGTCTTAAAAGAAGTCAGGGTCTTGCCGGAACCTGTAGTATGCCATATATAACCGCCGCCTTCAACGCTGCCATATTTTTTATAATTGTTGGCAATCTCAATCCTGTTAAGGATGCGCTCCGTAGCTGTGATCTGATAAGGGCGCATGACCATCAGCATATCCTCGGACGTAAAGATACAATATTTTGTCAAGATATTTAAAATCGTGTGCTTTGCGAAAAACGTCTTCGTAAAATCGATCAAATCAGGGATCACACGATTATTGGCATCTGCCCAGAAACAGGTAAACTCAAAACTGTTACTGCTCTTGGTCTTACTTGCGCCTTTCTTTTTATGCTCCCGCTCTGCGTTCCACCGGGTACTGTTAGAATAATATTTCGTATTTGCTCCATTGGAGATAACAAAAATCTGGATGTATTCATACAGCCCACTGCCCGACCAGAAAGACTCTCTCTGGTAGCGCTCAATCTGATTGAAAGCCTCCCGGATGGCCACGCCCCTGCGTTTCAGTTCTATATGTACTAACGGGAACCCGTTGACCAGCACTGTAACATCATACCGGTTGTCGTGCTTTGCCCCATCTTTTGTACTAACCACATACTGGTTGATGACCTGCAGACGGTTATTGTGGATATTTTTCTTGTCGATCAGCGTGATGTTCTTAGTCGATCCATCGTCACGGCGCAGATTCTGGATATGATCCTCCTGTATCTTCCGGGTCTTTTCCACGATGTGTTCATTCGGGTTTGCTATGGCATTGTGGAAGAAGTCCTCCCATTCCGTATCAGAAAAGGTATAATGGTTCAATTCCTCCAGTTGCTTGCGGAGATTACTGACCAGATCACTCTCCGTGTGAATCGGAAGGTATTCATACCCTTGCTCACACAGCATGCGGATGAATTCCTGTTCCAAGGCGGCTTCGCTCTGGTAACTGTCGGAACGCTTCTTTACCGGCTCATATTCCGTGACAACGGTATTTTCTGACGTTTCCGCCACGATATTAAAATATGGCACAGCATTTCGCCTCCTTACTTTTTCTGTAGTTCTTCAAAGGATAATAACTTATCCCGATAGTATTCATACTGCTTCCGGCGCGCCTCAATTTCCGCCGGAAGGCCTTCGGACAGGTCGTTGCAAAGGGTATCAAATCGGTCGAGTATATTTACAATCTTATTTTGTTCTTGCAAAGCTGGTATAAGCAGCAGCACATTAGAAAGTGTCTCCCCACTAACATGTGGGACACCTGCCCCTCTTTTCATTGCATTCAAAGCAGGCTCCATATTTTTTAAAACATAATATAAATATTTTGTAGTGACCAGTTCGTTTCTTCCTTCATATCCAAAGCCATCTGTAACATATATTTTCCGATTCCAATAGGAAACAAAGCCAGCAGAAACTCCACTCCTGGCAATAACTACAATTTCCCCATCATGGTTATATTTATTGATATAATAAGCTGGCTCTTGACCACCAAGGATCACTGGAATATCTCCTTTTGTAGTACTTTTCTTGGTGATGTATTCCCCTCTGAATACATTTGCAACTTTTCTGAGCGGTAAGACAGCATAGCCAAACACATACTGAATAAGCCTAATTGCGTTCAGTTCTGTCTGTCTCTCTGTCTGTCTGTCTGTCTGTCTGTCTGTCTGTCTGTCTGTCTGTCTGTCTGTCTGTCACGAGCGTGCTTCCCGTTTCAGCAAATGTCAAGAGCAAATCTCGATAATATTCATATTGTTTTTGACGTGCTTCGATTTCTGCCGGCAGACCAATGTTGAGGTCAGTACATATAAATTCAAAGTTATCAAGAACCTGCACCAGGCGCTCCTGCACATCTAAAGGTGGAACTGGAACCTTATATGCAAGCACCTTTTGAAAATCTAAAGAATCTACTGTTCCTCCTTGCTTTTTCGTTCTTGTTAGAATATCCTGGCCTTTCCCCTGAATGACATGAAATGCATAGCGTGGCAAAACCTCCTTATTCACAACCAAAATTTTGATATCCTGATTAATAGTCGTTTTAAAAGGAACGTATGCAACTGGAAAAGTGTGTTTTAAAATTCCAGATCGAGTCACTATTGCAATACTATTTTCAGGGAACAAAGTCATAGAGGCTTCATTTATAGCCTTTTCTGTAATATGATCCTGGGTATCCGCCAAAGTAGAGACTTTCATATCTTTCGATGAGATCCAAGGAATTGTTCCACCTTCCCAATAACTTGTATTTGCCATAGATGGAGTTTTTCCACCAGACCATTTACCTAAGTCAGCAAGTGGCTTCATTGGATATTCCTTATTATGAGTAAGTAACTTATTCCTGTAAAAATCATATTGCTTTTTCCGAGCTGTAAGCTCGGCTGTAAGCTCGGCTATAAGCTCGGCTGTAAGTAACGTGAAAGAGTCCAGCACGCGGACTATTTCACGTTGTACCTCCAACGGAGGTACAGCGATCTTCAACGCCTTAAAATCTTTTCCTGTCAATTTCGGGATGTTTCCATGGATCAACGAAGTTACATCTATCGTCTGAATATAATGATATAAATAACGCAACATTACTCCTTCTTTCTCTTCAATAATGTGTGCGTGATTATTAACCCATATTTTTCCTTCTGCCCATGTTACCACAGGTGTTCCTGACTTTGTAATGACACTTCCATCTTCACCGACCAAAACAAAAGTACCATCAAAAATGTAGTTTGACACATAATCCTGAATACCATTAGCACCGTAATAAGGATATTCTCCGGCTTCACGAGATGCCTTTGTTACAGGCTTTCGCTTTTTATCAAGCAAATTGCAGCAATCCTCAAGGCAACGTATTTCCACACCATCTGGGCAATATTCTTTTATTAATTCATTTATTCTATTCATTTTCGCCCATATCCCTTCCTTTGTAAAATTCATCACCGCTTTTAGCTAGCTCTGCAAAAACCTTTTCCATGTCTATTGGTGGCAAATGCGATGTAACTTCGTCCCAGTCAATAATTTCATAATTGAAATGAAATTTATCTCTATTATCTCTAAAATAGGATTCTGCCACATTACACAAAATCATACATATTCTTCTAACATTCATCCTATATTCACGTTTCTGTTCATTTCCAAATCTAGTTATCGTACTAGCATCTGAATAAATATCAAATGGTTTAGCTTTTTCAATGACCAATGAAAAATGATCTATAGGTTGATTAGTCCGTAAATTATCATTTTTCATATTTGGATTTCCCTCATGCAACAAAGAACAGCGTAAACTATAAATTACCTCTCCCGACAAATATGGCATATCATCCTTATCTTCTGGATTCTTTTCATATTTTCCTATTTCCTCATCATACCATGAAATATATCTTTTTCGACTACTCCGTTCATCTGGATAAGCAGCCTTTCCACAAATATCTGGTAATGTCAAAGCCGAACTCAGCGCAACAAAATACAATTCGTTTTCCAATGCCTTTCTTATGTCCTGAACAAGACGAACAACCATTTTACACCTCGATTTCTGCAATGATCTTATCGATCTCATCTCGAAGCATCTGCTCCCGAGCCACGATTTCCTTGATCTCCGCATTCAGCTTCACAATATCTATTTTCTCTCTGGTATCTTTGGCTTCCACATAAGTGGATACGGACAGGTTATAATCATTTCCAGAAACTTCTTCATAGGTAGCCAGATGAGTGAAATGTTCCACTTCCTCCCGTTTTGTGAATGCATCGACAATGTGGTCAATATTCTCGGGAGTCAGTTTATTGTTATTCGTCACCTTAATACACTCATCCGTTGCATCAATAAACAGGGTTTTGTTGTCTGTCTTATTTTTCTTCATAACCATAATACAGGTTGCAATAGAAGTCCCGAAGAACAGGTTACTCGGAAGCTGAATGATACAATCCACATAGTTATTATCAACCAGATATTTACGGATTTTCTGCTCGGCTCCGCCACGGTACATAATACCTGGAAAGCATACAATTGCAGCGGTACCGTTTGAAGCAAGCCATGAAAGACTATGCATAATAAATGCCATATCCGCCTTACTCTTTGGTGCCAGAACTCCGGCAGGAGCAAAACGGGGATCATTAATCAGCAACGGATTATCGTCTCCCACCCATTTGATAGAATAAGGCGGATTTGAAACAATCAATTCAAACGGCTCGTCATCCCAATGCTGCGGACTGATCAATGTGTCCTCGCAGGCAATATTAAATTTATCAAATCCCACATCATGTAAAAACATATTAATACGGCACAGGTTATAAGTGGTAATATTGATTTCCTGCCCATAAAAGCCATTTCTTATCGCATCTCTGCCCAGAATTTTTTCTGCCTTTAGCAGCAGGGAGCCGCTCCCACAGGCCGGATCATAAACTTTATTGATCTCTGTTTTTCCCACAGTTCCAAGCCTTGTGAGCAGTTCTGAGACGTCTGCAGGGGTGAAAAATTCCCCTCCTGATTTTCCCGCATTGGAGGCATACATCATCATAAGGTACTCATATGCATCACCAAACGCATCGATGGAATGGTCTTTCACATCACCAAGTTTCATTTCTCCCACGCCATTCAGCAATTTGACCAGTTTCTCATTCCGCTTGGCTACCGTAGAACCTAATTTATTACTATTCACATCATAATCATCGAACAGTCCAGCAAAATCGTTCTCTGCCTCGCTGCCTTTCGCGGATTCTTCAATATGGCGGAACACTCGTTCCAATGTCTCATTTAAGTTTTCATCATTCGCAGCATTGGCACGAACATTGCAGAATAATTCGCTCGGCAAAATGAAAAAGCCTTTTTCTTCCACTAATCCGTCACGTGCTTCTTCTGCATCCTCGTCAGGCATTTTTGCAAAGTCAAAATCAGAGTTTCCTGCTGCTGCCTCTCCACTGTTTATGTAATTACACAAATTTTCAGAAATATATCGATAGAACATCGTTCCAAGAACATAATTCTTAAAGTCCCATCCGTCAACTGCTCCCCTCAATTCATCCGCAATTGCCCAAATAGCACGATGCAGTTCATCACGCTCTTGTTCCTTTTTAGTATCAACCATTCTCTTTTCCTCCGTTATCTTCCGGTATAAATTCCAGAATATCGTCCACACCACAATTCAAAACACGGCAGATACTTTCCACACTTTCAAGGGAAATATACCCGCCTCGTTTCAATCGCGTGATAATATTTGCGGAAAAACCCGCTTCCTGCTGCAGCTGTGCATTCGTCATGTTTTTCTCTATCAATAAATGGAATAATTTCTTATAGCTAACTGCCATATCGCACCTCCATTTTTCTGCCAGAAAATATAAGAAAAGTATATCACGCAAAAGTGAATTTTTCAATTCAGGAATACCTTTTGAAAAAGAAATTTTCTTTCAAATAAACTGTTATTCATAACAAAACGGCATTGCACTTCCAGTTAATTAAAGAAAATGCAATGCCACTTTTTTCTGATTTTGTGAAAATATATCCTTTCGTCAAAATGTATATCACTTGTTTCCTATGTCTATCCCCCTGGGTAAATCAATTTCCCTATACCCATTCTACGGAAACAGAAACACACACCTATTTTCGCTCCAAATCGGCAGAAACCTTTGATTTACTGGGCTTTTCTCGTGAGCAGAGCGACCGTCTCGTCTTTATTCACAATATCCAGACTGTACAAATCCGGATCGCTTTTGATCTGGCGTATGATGGCCGCCCATTTCTTTCCACCTGTATAGTCCTTTGTGCTGTCAGGATTTCCCGGATCTTCAAGCCTTTGCAGCGCATCATCATCAAACTGCTGGAGCAGATCCTCCACGCTGTCATACGGGCCGAGGAGCACCCCGGCTGCATCCGCCACATCGTCTGTAAGATAGGTCAATTGCTCGAGCAGCATGATTTGTTCATCTGTAAGATACATGATCATTTCCTCCGTCAGTAAACCGTAACCTTGCCGGAAGCCGAAATTGCACATTCTGCCTCAGCCGTAAATATGTCCGCTCTCAGCTTGTCCTCATATCCGGTTGCATCGATCAACTCCCACTGAGCTGCATCTGTCAGTCTCAGACAGATCTGTGCCGCCACACCCTGGCACTGGCTTTCCATCCACTGCGCACACTCTTCTGTAAAATCCCGGAACTGCGCCTCCGTACACACGCTTTCAGAAATGAAGATATACGTGACTGCGGATACGGTGTGCAATACATTTTCCTCCGTTACACTTTGTCCGTCTGTACCCTGTCCTAAGTTCCGGATATCGCTGAATACTTTGATCCCGCTCTCCGGAAAAGACTGTACGGCAAATTCTCTCACCCTGCTCTCATAAAGAGGTCTGACTCCGATATTGCCGTAATCATCTTCGTAATGATATTCTCCGTCCTCATATGTCCGATATACGGTCACCACATCTGACGGTGTTCCCGACGCTGGATATGCCTCCAGGTGCTCCTTCTCCAGAGTCCCCGCTTCTGCATAAGACAGATAACAGAATTTCTCCTGATATTTACTCTCCAGATACGAAAGCATCGCCTCGATCGACGTGACCGCGTTCTTCTGAGTGTCGGTAAGTTTATCATAATCAGCCGGCAGTCCCATCTCTTCCAACAGTTCTCTCTGCCTCTGTGTCAGTTCTGTGCTCACCTCTTCATCCTCCCTGTCCATTCCTGTTCCCGCTCCTGCGCATCCGGCTGCTGACCACAGACAGGCTGATGCAAGGAATACAGCAAACGTTCTCTTCCAAAAGGTTTTCCTTCTTATCCCCACTCTCATTCTCCTCCCCTGTAGAATCCTGCGGTACGTTCGTCCGCGGCGGTGAATTCCGTCTCTGCACTGTCAAGGCGTTCCGCCGTCACAGCCGCCAAGGCGCCAAGAGCATTTCCCACGCTTTTAAGCTCGGCGGCCATTGCTTCTAACTCCTTTACGAAAGCACCTTCCCCCTGCTCAAATTCCAGACGGTACGATCTGGAGCTTATCTTTGATGCAAGTTCCCGCATCCTCTCCGCCTGTATCTTCAGCATTGCCCTCTGTACTGTAATCGTCATCTCTGATATCACTGTATTTCACCCCATTTCCGCCTGCCGGGAATTTATAAAAATCCTGCAAGAGTGCTCATGATGTCCCCAAACGATATGTCCGGGTATGTAAAGTTATCCGTGTCCTCAATGTCCTGGATCTCCCTGGCGACAGCCTCCGAAATGTCCGGAAGCACTGCATCCAGCTCTTTCTTTATCTCTGACACCTGCCCTGAAAGCCGTGCAAGCTCCGTGCAGACCAACACGTCGTCGATCCCGATGCCTGCCGTATCAGACAGGATCTTGTTATATTCCCGGATACACTCATCCAGGAACTCGATGTAACGCTCTGTCTTATTCAATGCTGCGGACAGTTCCCCGTCCGCACATACAAGTTCTCTGCTCATTGTTGTGCCTCCCGCGCCGCGCGCTCCTGTTCTTCCCTGGCAGTATCGATCATGCTGTTGATCGAGTCTATGGATCTCTCGAGTGATGATATCCTGTTCTCGCAGTTCTGTATCTTCAGTCTGTACTCCGCAAGCTTCAGCCGTATCATCACATCCAGTCCGGTAAATGCCGCCCCTACGATCTTTGCCCCGAATCCGTTCAGAGTTCTCTGTGAGCCCTCCAGATAAAGCTGTGCTGTACGGCACCTTGAAGTTATGGATGAAAGTTCTGATGTACGGTTCAGTTTTACTGTATTTACATTGTGGAAATTACTCTGAGCCGTATCTACAGCTCCATCAAACCTGCGCAGCGACTCATACGCCCTTTCGTATTCCTGTATCTTCCGTTCCTGCTCCGCGATCTCCTGTTCGCAGGCCGCGCGGCGCCTGATAAGGTCATTTACAATATCCATCTTCTTCTCCTTCCGCTCTCCAGACTACAGTTCCTCAGATAGTCCGGGATGTTCCGGACACTGCTCGCACGCTATAGATACCTTACGATCCGCCCGGTATGTCTGTAATATTCAACCGTGACGCTGCTGCTTCCCGACAGTCTGGTGTAGTCGTCTCCCGATATCTCCAACCGGACACGTTCTCCCCGGCTGTCCGTTCCTGTCAGGTAGTAGTGGAGCGAAAAGATACCTGTATGCGCCTGGGATCTGCTGACCTGTATATCCGTCAATTGCGCCGTCTCCGGTCCGGACACAAGATCCAGAGCCGTGCTCCTCGTAAACAGTACGCCGATCACCACACATGCGGCTATGACAAGGATCCGGGCTGCTTTCACGGAAGCCTGGAACCGCCCTCTGGACTGTATGATCCGCACGATCACATAGATGCATACAGTCCAGATGGCAACTATGTCGCAGATCTCATCGATCATTACAAGAGGGCCTGTCTTCGGCATGAGCAGTCCCGCCGCGACCACGGCAAGTACAAAAATGCATAAAATAATCTCATAAGTCTGTATTTTTCTTTTCACCAACTTGTTATCCATTTGAAACTAGTCCTCTCATCTCTTGATCCACTTGTACTCTCCATTAATCTCCTGATAGGGTTTTCCGTTTATGGATCTATAAAAAACAATATCGCCTTTTAGTACATTCTTCAGTTTTTCTATGGAATCACATATATCTTTCTCAGTAAGATCATTGCTGTAATCAGTCAGTTTCTTCAAAGCAATATAAGCGTCATCGTCTTTCGTTATCCTAACATTAAAACAGTTAAATTCTCCTTCAAATTGAATCATATATGGTTTCGGTATATACTGGAATTTCAACAAAAACCATCCATGATGCTCCCAGGCGTGCTTTTCCTCCTCCAGCAATATTTCGTCTCCAAACTGCCGGTGCATTTCTTTCTTTACACAGGACATTGTCGTATGCCCTGACATATATCTGCCTGACCGCATGCCATAAATCACCTTCTTTTATAAACTTTCGGTATCACAGAAATATTTTATCTCTCGTCATCAAACCGAAAAGAAAACCGCCTGTTTCTTCCGCACGTTCACGGACATATCCGTTCAGGATTGATTACTTATAATGGACCAGATCGTACGGGTAATAGGGCACATGTTCCATGCCTGTATCGTCTATATTCAATATTTTTGCCACAGCCCCGGCTTCAAAACTCCAATACCCATAATATATCTTCTGGCTGCTCTTATGCGCTTCGTAACATCCGCAGTCTTCCCTGTACCAGCAAGACAAGTATTCCTGTAGAGATTCTCTTCTATTATGAGTCAGTACCACCTTCTGCAGCAAAGAAAAATCTTTCGGAAAGATCAGATCAACGTCTTTATTATCAATTCCACTCCCTGTCCATGAGTTCAACAGAAAACCCAAAAGCCAATCGTCAATGTTTGCAGCATCCAGCATAGCTTTCGTCTCTTTTGCCAATACGATATCTCCCTCAAACAAAACTCCCAGTGAGATCATTTTCAGGTTTTTATTATAATTATCCAGTTCCCCTACTTCTCCCCAGCTTTTCAATAATTCTGCATATTCACCTTCCAAAGCCGAAAGTTCGTCCCCTCTGGAATATCTGGCTGTTAATATTCCCAGCTTTAAATCATGTATTTTTGTTTTTACTGCCAGTTGCCTCTCCGGTTTTACTTCACCATTTGCCAGCTTATCTGAGAATCTGGTTATCCTCGCCTGCTCCTCTTGCAAAAATTCATTAAAATATTCTCGATCTTTTATCTGATCTCTCATTTGCAGTCCTCTGTTCCATTCTGAAAAACTTCGGCAGCTTTGACCCTTATGGGCATCAGAAGCATCGTCTCAACAAATTCTTTTTCTCAACTGTCCTCTCCTGACAAAAGCAAGAATAAGCGCGATTACCTGAAATGCTATAGCAAATACAAGTAAAATACAACTAAGTGTCAGGTTCTCCTCTGAAATGATAGAAAACGGTGTCATAACCGCAGAATCACCTGTAAGGCTTCCGCTTGCAAGCATCCACACCCCGATCTCTACTATTGCAGTTATTATTGTAAAAAAAGCAGTGAGAACACATTCTGCTGCTGCAAGAACCTTTCCTGATTTCTTCAGCCGTTCCGAGCGGGACAGATTTTCCGCAGATACTTTATGGCTCAATTTGATCCTGACATTTGCATTGATGTCAACACAAAGGATAATAATTATTTCTACTAGTGTGAATATACCAAACAATCCCACATAAGGATTCACAAATGAACACACTACTGACAGTATTAATGGAATAAGAATATACATGAACACACCTTCCGCTTTATCTGCTCCCTATCTGACTCCTGAGATACTTAATACAATGTTCCGCATCCCCCTGTATAAATCCAGTCTTTTTTACCGGCAGGATAAGATTCCCCCGCAAACATATCACTATCATATCAGGGGTTTCCAACACTTTTTTAATATCCGACAGGGATAAACATTTTTCTTTGTCCTCTATTCTGTAAAGAATATCCTGACCTATTTCGATATGCATCAGAGGTACCGTATTCCTGTAATTTACCTGATATCTTTCTTTTTCTACTTTAATTGCCCTGCTGACCTTGAATCTTATGAGCAGCAGGAGCAGGACCGGCAGAAGTTCCAGAAACAGATAAACAAGATTTCTCCGTATGATCAACATCAAGGAAAAATACAGGAAAACCAGCGCTGTTAAGATATGCGATACTATCAGGTTTTCTCTCCACCACCGTTTCAGATATTCCGGAATACATTCTTCTGTGTATTGAAATTCACTTACAAAAAAGTTATCCATTTCTGATTTTCCCCTCTCTTAATACGCCTGTAGCCCCTGCTAATCTCCTGATAAACTTTCTGTTTATGGAGAACTTTCTGCTTATGGATCTATAAAAAGCTACGGCAAAATGTCGATATCATATCTGATATTTCATGTTTCCGGCAAATGTTCTGCAAAAACATATTTTTTTATTCAAATATAATCTGAACTGTATTTTCACTCATACTTTCCTGCACTTCCCGAATGATTTCTTCTATTTGTTCTTTACTGAGTTTCTCATTCTCATGCGGTGGCTCCCATGTTTTCATAGTGTCTGTATATACTACAAATTTTCTCCCTACAAGCATTTCTCCTTCCGCTTTTATGATATAACCATTTTCCAAATCAAATTTAACATAGTTCATACTACCTGTAATTTTCATTTTCTCACCTCTCAAAAATAACATGCTCTATACCTGTTTTCGGGTCAATTGTTGTTATCTTTGTAACATTAGGATTATTCTTAAGACGTGGCAGCTCAATATTTTCCCATATATTGCCCGGTCTTAATTCTGAACCAATGACCGCTCTTATTTCTCCTGATACCTGTTCGGCATATGCTCCAGATGCCAAGTCCCAGGCTTCCATTGTACTTGGATTATTAAAATCCCATTCCGGCATAACAATTTTTTGTTTTTCAATTGTAGATTCTAATGTAACTCCACCTCTACTTTTAGCGATATTTGCTGCATTCTCAGCTCCACCTATTCCGTCTGTTCTTCCAGACCAGAAAAAAGCCGTATCAGGTTCAGTTTTTAACTTAGGACGTATTGCATCAATATCCAGCAGTGACGAACTGCTGATTTCATCTATACTATTTTTTGATGTAATAAAACTATCGTACGCGGTAGCCTCATTTGCCCTCAATTTAACCACGGCATCCGTATCCACCTTACTGATAGCGATATGTTCATCGAGTTTAATATCCGCTAATTTCCACGCGTCTATATCCGCCTGTGTCAGTCCAGGATGATCTATATGTACTCCCTTTTCCAACTCATCCCAATACTGATTATACCGCTTTGCATCAGCAAAATTCCTCCTGATAGGTTGCGTCTGCTTCCAACAGCGGAGTGATCGTCTTTTCCCTCAGTGTTTCCACAGCTGCCTTGAACAGTTCTTTAAATTCTACGCCATCCATCATACCCTCCCGCAATCGTGTTGTACTTTGAGTTTTTTCAGCGGTGCGCCCGTAACCTTAAAAATCAGTTCGTCAACGCAGTCCGCATATCTGCCTTGCGCAAGGAGCTGATTTTTCAGTTCCACAAGGCTATGTAGCAGGATTGTCCTTTCGTGGCTATCCAGATAAATGTGGAATTTCTGTTCTCTCATACAAGCCACCTCCGTTTCTTCACTTTCATTATATGTAGGAACGGAGAGCAGCTCAAATGTGCAAAAATGTATAACTATTTCCGAGATAGCGTCAGATCATACGAAAATATTCCAATGCCTCTTTTATAGCTTTTTCTTTTTCTGGCGGGCATTTCGGCTGTCTGGAGTTTTCTGATTTCGGTAGGTTATAATTTACCCTCTCAATAATACCGCATTTCTGCTTTACCTGTGCGATATATAAATTACTGACCTTTAATCCCGTATACTCCAGTACATACTTCTTGATTTCCTCATAAGTGGCTTTGCTCTCCGCAGCCGTCAAATCAAGCTCGTCCATTTTCACTTCTACCTCGATATGTTGGTCTGAATGAAGTTTGGACAATAAACATACCGTCTCAACATGTGTTGTCACTAATATTGGAATACACATCCTTCACCTTGTCACTGACATCGGAACACATTTTTTTCGCTTTGTCCCCGACACCAACGGACTTTCCAAAACGCTTCTTTGCATTTCCAATTCCGTTTGTAAATCCTGTTTTATATATGAAAGTGATTTTATAGGGATCTTTTTCTCCATTTTCATCGTAACCGCCAACGATTACCTTTTCAATTATACTCTCAAAGATACCTCTGTCAAATTCCTCCAGCACCTCATTTTGAGACAGTGCTTTCTTAAAATCTGTAATTCTCCTTTGCAGCGAACTTTCTTCATCTGCCTGCTGTTGGAAATACTCCAGCTTAGCTTTTGTATTACTTAAATCTGTTTTGAGACTTACGTCTGTTTCTTCATAAATATCCTGCTCCACAATGCCGCTCAAATAATTATCCAACAGCTTTTTTCTCTTATATGAAAGATTATCAATCTTTTTTTGAAGCTTGTTCAACTGATCCTTTGCAGAATTTTCTCCAAGAGCTTTTTCAGTACGCTTCAAAAATTCTTCCAATACATCCTTATTGTCTCTGCAAAGCATCCGGTATGACTCCACAAAGGCTTCCTCTATTACCTGCTCTGGGATTCCTTTACTATCCGGACAAAAACGCTTACCTTTTTTCGTAGCTTTCACGCACTGCCATATTGTTTTTTTATACTTTGAATTGCTGTGCCAACGTCTGCGTGAAAGATTGGCTCCACAAAATCCACATTCCAGCAAACAGCTAAACGCATACTGACGACTGAATTTTTCTCTTTTTCCAGGTGTAACGCCATGCTTGCGGTTTACGTTTCTGCGCCTTCTGATTTCCTGCGCTCTGGCAAACATTTCTTCTGAAATAATCGGTTTGTGATGATCATGTATATAATACCGATCTTCTTCCCCCAAATTTTGCAACCGCCTTTTTGAGATCGGATCAGCCGTAAATGTCTTTCCCTGTAAAATGTCGCCCTTATACTTTTCGTTATTTATAATTCCCATGACACTAGATGGCACCCAAAGATTTCCTTTAATCGTCATTATCCCTTGTTCATTTAGTTCTCTGGCAATCATAGTGCTTCCGGCTCCCGCTACATACCGCTCAAATATATAACGAACAACTTCTGCCCCTTCTTCGTTAATAGAAATTGATTTTGTTGCCACATCATAATCATATCCAGTACAACCCTGAAAACCAACAAGTTCCCCACGTTTCATTTTCATCTTTAATCCTTTTTTCACATAGGCAGAAGTATTTTCAACCTCCTGCTGCGCCACAGAACTTAAAATTGTCATAAGAAATTCGCCGTCTTTTATGGTATTGATTTTTTCTACTTCAAAATAAATTGCGATATTTCTCTCTTTCAGCATGCGAACATATTTTAAAGTATCCAGCGTATTTCTGGCAAAACGTGGGATACTTTTTGCGATGATTAGATCAATCTTCCCGTCCATACAATCCTGGATCAGCCTTTGAAATTCGTTTCTCTTATCCGTTTTAGTTCCTGTAATAGCTTTATCAGCATAAATGCCTGCAAAAACCCACTCATTGTTATTTTGAATGAGATCCGTATAATATCTCACCATAGAATTATAACTTTTAGTTTGATCCTCATCGTCCGTACTCACACGACAATAAGCGGCAACTCTCAATCGCTCAACACGTTTTCCGGCAGAACCTTTGGAAAAGTCATTTGCCTTAATCAATTCTATTTCCATTTTCCGCTCCCTAATTTGTATCCCTATCATAGTGTTAATTTTATTATATGTTGACACAAATGATTCGTCAAGCGGTAATATTGGAAACGATACCATAATCTTTCATCAATCTTTTCTGTATCAAAGAATACTCATTTTCATCAATCAATTTCTTTGTTAAAAGCTGTTTTAACATAGCCAACTGCATTGTATATCGCAGTAACTTTTTTGTATCCATTTCATTCTCCCCTTTCATCACTGCAAAAGAATCCTGCAGGTGGCTGTCGGGGGAACAGCCTCATTGGTATCTCACCATCTTTTCAGACCGGAGTAGCCTCTCCGGAAGTATCCTCGCCACAAAGTTCCCACACTCTGCCCGCAGCATGATATTTCTTCGCTCCTATCCATCTTCAAATTCCCTATTTGTATATAAACCTAAACTTTACGTCACGATGTCGCAAAGTGAAAATTGATGCTGAATCATCCTGGCGTATCTGCCGCCCGGCTCCACTGTTTCCTTACGTCCTGCAGGATAAAATATTCAGTTTTCAAGGTACAGTACGTTCAGGATCAGAAATAGAAAGGGAATATTCCTGTCCTTAGCTTATAGCCGGATCTTAAAATCCAGAATTTTTGTAATCAGCTTTGTCTCCATCCGCCTTTTCATATATTCATCCGTCACATAGTGAACTCTCCCAAAATCATCCTTGTATTCTCTCTTACACTCACTCTTGATAAATGACTGAAAATAGGAAAGCACCTGATTGATTGCTTCGGCGTCACCTTCGATAGCCGCCTGGATGGTTTCAAACTCCGGCGGTTCTCTATGCTTCTTAGATTTCATATGTAGATTCACTCCATCAATTTTCTCATAAGTCTTAAAGAATCATCTTTGTGATAATGCACGGTACTCTGCACCAATTTCAGGCAGGCAGCGATTTCTTTCTCCGTCATATCCAGGAAATAAAGCATCAGAATAATTTCCCGTTTTTTTATGGGAAGTTTTTTCAGTGCTTTGTATATCCATTCATTACGGACTGGAACCTGCCTGCCCATAACGGTGAAATAATCTGCTATATCATAATCATCACAGCAATACAGAGCGTCTAGGTCTTTCTGCAGAAGTTCTGAAAAATTCACTTCCCGTTTTCTCTGCCGCTCCAATTCATCAAGATAATTCAGTGCCTCACCATGCAGAACTTTAATGCAGTAAGCACAAAATTTTCTCCGCACGATTTCTTTTTCCTGACGGTTCAATTTCAAAAGGGATCACCTCCCTTCTGCTTAAAGCCGTAGTAAAAGACGCCTGATCCTCCCTTTCACAGCGAGGACAGGAGGGAAACTGACAAAAAATCGAAAAAGCGGAAAATTTTTTTAAAAAACTTTTCTCCAACTTCTCCAAAACCTTTCATCAGAATCTTCCTCTGATGATCGGTGGCCCTCGATTTCGAGGTTTGTGGAGAAAGTTCCACAAAATTCGACAAAAAATAACGCCAGGGAGTTTTTTGAGCTTCCTGACGCTGCTTTTTAGCTTTATGCCATATGGAATTTTATACCAGTGAAATAGGTATGATAATACTCTTTGAAGAGTGTACGGTAGCCCATCTGCAGATAAAATTTTTTTAACTGATCACCTAGACCAACCCTTTTTCTTTTCTTCAAAACAAAACCATCCATGTTTCTCCTGACGGCAGAACACAGATGGGAAACGCAAATAAGCCCTGCTGTGAAAAGCCGTTTTTTTTAATTGGCTTTTCACCAAGGCTATAAATTCATTTATATATCGGCATAATATTGCCTATCAAATATGCACGATAAGGTTATGCAAAAACCTTAATCGGCAAGATAGAATATATGTGAGGTGAATAATTATGCCTAAAGACAGGTTACTATATCTGGGCAACTGCATACGGAATGCCAGAATTTCTTGCGGTCTGACGCAACAGGAACTGGCCGATCAATCCAATGTGGCCATCAAAACAGTCCAGATGATTGAAAAAGGACAAATGAACCCTTCCTATGAAATTCTGTATCCACTCATCAAACGTCTGGGAATCTCCGCCAATACTCTGTTCGAGCCGGAAATTTCTGATACAGACGAGAAGATTCAGCGCTTCATCGGAAAGTTCCAGTCCTGCAGTCCTCAGAGCCGCCAGATTCTTTTAAACACACTGAACTATCTGGCTGAGCAGCTCCTGGCTCTCCAGAGCAATCCAAAAAACAAAGATTCTGAATAAAACCAGTAGGGTTAATAAGTTTTTATGCCCTGCTGGTTTTACTCATTTTATATTATTCTATCCTTAAAAAGAAACGGCGGCTAAATTTGTCATTCGTTCAAATGGACTGCAAAGCTGCCGTTCAATCAGAACGGGTTCCTACTTATGGAATCTAAGGAAATTATATCGTTGTCAAATCATGGGGAAGTTTGTCTGCGATAGGAGCGCAGTCAGAATAGTCGTCAAATCTCGACAGAATAAGTCGAGCGGGAAGAAAAAGGAGCCCGGCAGCCGGTGAAGGTCAGCGGGTTCCCGTGTTTTATTCCTTTGGTACGACAAACTTATATCCGGTATGAATCACGGTCTGGATATAAACCGGCTGCGCCGGATCAGGCTCTACCTTCTTGCGGAGCTGGTGAATGATACTGACAACAGAATGTTGACATGTTTCACTGTCCTCATTCCAGACAGCTTCAAAAATCTGCTGCTGGCTGAACACCCGTCCGGGCTGCTGCGCCAGATAAAGAAGGACGCTAAATTCCAGATGGGTCAGTGGTATTTCCGTTTCTCCCCGGAACACCTGACGCTGATAAGGGTGGATTGTGAGGCCGGGGAAGGTGAACACTGGAGCAGTATCATGTTGAACAGTCATAAACTTTGGTTCACCAGATAACAAGGTCAATACTTTATTCAAAACCTGATCCTCGTCATCCTTGAAAGTTAAAATCATTACTTTCCCATGTAAACACCTCCCTTTCAATTTGTGGTATGCTGATTGCATTTAAAATAAGAGCATATTTTGAATCTTTTAATTATCCCCAATATTCTATTTTTAGGATTATTTGCTTTTATTTTGGATAATCAAAATTAGCAATGATAGAAATAGTGTGGACAATAACACAATACCCACAATTTCTGGCCGGAAGTCGGTTGTTGTACTTCCTGTATCTCCTGAATATTGAATAATCGACAATCCTGCGCTTATAGGGTAATAATCCTGAAATCCGTGTCCAGCCAATGGGATTCCTAAGAATCCATACACAAATACAAGAACTGTCCCTACCCAAAAACGGTTTTTAGCAGCCCCGCACCAACAAACAAACGGCAGTATGGAAATACAGATACAAAGTCCCATCCCGCAGATTTGAATGAGTGCCTTTATTACTGCCATACCGTTCAAACCACCGGGATAAAAAATCGCACTTATTCCTGTCGCCAGAAGAAAGCTATAACAACTGTAAAGAATAGATAATATAAGCAAAGCGCCGATTTTCCCCAGCATCAATTTCTTGTAAGAAATGGGGATCGTAAATATTTCTTTCAGCGTATCGTCCGTGTATTCCCGGTTTATCATGTAACCGCCCAGCAGCATCAGTGTAACAGGAAGGAAAAAGCCCATATTGTTCCAAATTACCCCGTTTACCAAATTGGCATACCCATAATCAGTAATAGGGGCGTTTAAGGATTCCTGCTGCAATACGGACAGCAGAGGCGAACACAACAGCGTTATGATCCCTACCCAAAGGATGTTACACCGCTTTAATTTTATAAATTCATCTTTTATCAAACGCATACCATTCACCGCTAATTATCCCATTTTCTAAAGCGATTACAGATGATCCAACCAAATGCCACCGTATATATCAGGAGATATATCACACAGAAGATTGTGCTTACCGAGCTTGGCCCTATATCAAATGGGTAGCTTGCCGTATCTAAATTTTGAAAAAAAGGAAGGAGCCATCTGTTAATTACGTTTACAGGTAATATCATAAAAACATTGGGAGCAGCCGTCCGAATGGTTGCATTAGTAATGATGAATCCCATAACCGCATACAAGAAAGAACATAATACAGAGAAAATGTAATTCCTATTGAATACGACAATAAGGGCAATGCAAGGAAGGGAGGCAACCCATACCATAATTCCCGCAGCAATACAGAACAATAATTTAATTGCAAACTGCTCCACCGTCATGTGACCGATCAACGAAAATACTACCGTTGATACGAACGCCAAAATTGAATAGAGAACAGAAACAACTAATAGCACGATCAGTTTTGAAGAAGCCAGCATATTCATCGAAACAGGAACGATCTTCAATGATTTCAATGTGTTGTTATCGCGTTCTTCAAAAAACAGCATTGCCGCCACAATACAGAGGACAGGGATCAGAAGCATAAGCTGTCCCAAGTTGATAACAGACTTATATAAAAAATCGTACCCTTGCCCGGTTCTTGCCGCCAAGAGGGAGATAGGCGCAGGCAAAATCACCGCAGCCAAAGTAGCAATCAGGATAAACGGACGCCGCCGCATCTTAGAAAATTCTATCTTGAGCATTTTAAGCAATCCCAACACCCCCTGTGATCTCCTTGAAATAATCCTCCAGGGTGTCATGGCAAAGCTGGGAGCCGATAACCGCCACATCCTGCATTACCAAAAATTTATTTATTGCCGCCACATCAAGGGCAGTGTCATAAAGCCGCAAAGTATGTTCATCCTGCATGGCATAATCCTTCACATGAAATTCATGCTCTAAAAGCAGAGAGGCCTTTGACGCATCAGACACTTGGAGCAGGATATACTTGCGGTTTTTCTTTTCCAGTTCTTCCATGCTGCTTTCTTCCAGCAATACACCGTGGTCGATGATTCCGATGTCGTCTGCCAGCAGAGAAATTTCAGAAAGGATATGGCTGGAAATTAAAATGGTCTTACCGCGCTCGACACTTAAATCCTTGATGAAATTGCGTACTTCGGCAATACCAATGGGATCAAGCCCATTGGTTGGCTCGTCCAATATCAGCAATTCCGGATCATGCAGGATTGCGTTGGCTATGCCAAGGCGCTGTTTCATACCAAGAGAATATTTGCTGAATAGCTTTTTGTCCCGATAAGGAAGCCCTACAACCTCTAAGGCGCTTTTTACCGCATTATGGTGGTAGATCCCGCGCATTTCAGCGAAAATTTTAAGGTTCTCTGTACCGGTCAGATTGGGATAAAAACCGGGATTTTCAATGATTGCGCCAATGCGGGGATAAATTTGTTTCTCTCGGCCCTTGATGTTTTGGCCGAACACATCCACTTCGCCGGAAGTAATCGGCGCGAGTCCCAGGATCATCTTCATTATCGTGGTTTTTCCTGCTCCATTGCGGCCAAGCAGCCCGTATATACGGCCTGCTCTAACATGGAGATTAACAGAATTGACAGCCGTTTGTTCTCCATATACCTTTGTCAATCCCCTTGTTTCAATTACAAAATCACTCATGTGATTACCTCACTTCTAATTTTATTGAACAAATTTCCTGATAAGCCATAGACCGACCAGGTAAAACAAAATTATGTTTCTGATTTGACTAATGCCTTTATTCTTTCGATAAAATCACAATCCGTTTTACTGCAAAAATCTCCGCCATAAAGCCTTGCCTTTTGTTTAAGTACATGGTCGTCATCACCGGACATAAGCAGAAATGGAATGGTTATGCCCTCTTGACGGACTTTTTCAAGCAAATCTAATCCTGTGCCATCCCTCATGTTGTAATCAGAGCAGATCGCCTCAATTTCTTTTTCTTTGTCGCCCAACACCCGCAGGGCGTCTTTTACCCCTGTTGCCTCGTAAACCTCAAAATACTTTCCCAGAACAGAGGCCAACAATTCCAGGTAATCTAAATTATCATCTACAACAAGTATTTTTCTCACCCTTGTTTCCTCCTTACCGACAACTATCTATTTGCAATTTTACAGGAACCAGCTTACATTCAGGTGAATTTTAGCTTACAGTTTAGTAAGGAACTCTTGATATAGTTGAGTTCTATTTTATCGCTTTGCAAAGGAGAAGGCATGAGTAATTCACGCAAACAATAACTGCGTGAATTACTCATGCCTTATTCTTTCGAGTTCTTTATACTTAAAGAGGAACTATGAAAGGAGCGAATGTATATGAGTACACTATTACAAGTTATGGATGTAACCAAAATTTATAAGAACCAACCCAAGCCCGGCCTCGATCATGTATCTTTTGAAGTTAAGCAGGGCGAATTCTTAGGCATCATGGGTGCTTCCGGTTCTGGAAAAACAACCCTTCTGAATGTTTTATCTACAATCGACATTCCGACCAGCGGCCATATTATCATGGGTAAAACCCATATTGAAAAGCTGGGACAGGGACAGGCTGCGGATTTTCGCAAAAACAATCTGGGCTTTATCTTCCAGGAATATTATCTTTTAGATAGTCTGACAGTACGCGAAAATATTGCCGTCCCGTTGACTTTGCTTCACAAGCCAGCGCAGGAAATCGACAGGAAAGTTAAGGAGCTGGCTGAACTGTTTGGAATTGACTCCCAGCTAAAAAAATATCCCAGCGAATTGTCCGGCGGCCAACGGCAGCGTGTGGCGGCAGCTCGCGCAATGGTGAAACGGCCTCCGCTGATCTTTGCTGACGAACCTACCGGCGCACTGGATTCCAGCTCCGCCACCGAACTGCTTACTGCATTAACAGAAGTCAACCACACCTTGGGAACCACAATTCTCATGGTTACGCACGATCCCTATGCTGCCAGCTATACAGACCGCATCCTTTACTTCAAAGATGGACATATCATCTCTGAACTGCAACGCCACGATGCTGAACGGCGGCACTTCTATGAGGCTATCATGCAGGAATCTGCCCGCCAGGACGAAAAGCGGTAACTGGGGGTGAGCGTATGAATTTAACGACAATAGCATTAAAAAATCTGAAACGGAACTTTTCTTTTTATTCCCTGTATCTTATGTCCGTTTCTTTCGTTTTGATGGTTTACTTTTGCTTCACTTCTTTTTCCATGAATGAGATTATCATGGAAAAGATCTCATCGGATGGCCGTGTAGAAATGATGTGCAGCGTAGTCGCTGTATTTATCATGGTGTTTGTTGTGTTCTACATGTTCTACTCAAACAATTTCTTCATGCGCCGCCGAATGAAAGAATTAGGCATTTATGCTCTGCTTGGATACCGTAAAGGGGATATGCTCTGCCTGCTGACCATAGAAAATATTTTCGTCTGCCTTGGCGGTACGATTGTCGGCATTTTAGCTGGAAGCCTGTTGCACATCGGCGTAACTGCGGGAATTGTTGCTTTGCTTGATTTAACGATTGATATGGGGGCCATTCCGTTTATCAATCCCCAGGCTGTCGGCTCAATCTTCCTGTTTATCCTTGCTGTGCTGCTCACCCTTACACTTTCCAATGCAGTATTGCTCCTAAAATCAACCCTTTTGGATCTGGTGCGCTTGGAAAAAAAGGTGGAAAAGCCTGTCCGCCCGAATATCGTTTTCTCCATCATCGGAATTGTTTTTCTGCTCGGTGGGTATGCCCTGGCACTGGACATGGTTCGTGGTACTCAATCTGTTTGGACAACGATTGGCTTTTCGCCTATTGCATTGCTGACTCTGGTACTGGTAGTAGTTGGCACAGTATTATCCGTTTATTCCTTTGTCCCCTTTGTATGCCAGTGTGTCAAAAATCGCCACCGTATTCTGTACCGGGAAAATACGATTGTTGTTGTTCCCAAATTTATGCACCGTATCCGATCCAATGCAAAGTCACTGATCCTTTTGATTTTGCTGGTTGCCGGAACACTTTCCGTTTTTGGGGCAACCACGCTTTCGGTTTGGTATCCTTACAGAGCTGTGGAACGGATTATTCCGTCTGCAATCGAATACCGGGTTGAGGACGAACAGCAAAGCAAGCAAGCGCAGGCAGCATTAGCCGAAGAATTAAATAGCCAGGAATATCAGGTACAAGAAACTGACTTGCTAAAAATCACGGCCACATCAGATCACCTTCCCGATGAATACAGCATTAGCGGCGAAGAAGTGCGAACACCCGGATTTGAGTGCATGAGTCTGACCGACTACAATACTTTACTGAGCAGCCAGGGAAAAGAAAGTTCGATTTCTGAGCTTAGTGATGACGAATGTGTTTTGGTGAAATACCGGCCTGACCCTGAAAACTCTGATGTCGGTGCTGTTTATCATCTGAACATTGGTGATGGAGCTACAACAGATGTAACGGTTGTTCAGACCACCTTGGATAATCCGATTGGGTTTGCAAATAGTGTTGCTACGCTTCTTGTCTCCGACCAGCTTTATCAAACCATAGCAAACGGACAGCCTGAACAGATCACGGTTGTCAGCATCAATGGTGGAACGACCCGTACCGATGGGGCTGCCTATACGATTTTGAAAGACGCTATGCCTGAGAACATCTATCTTGCAAGCGCATGGCAACGGCAGACTGAAATCATCCAACAGAACAGCTCTACCTATCTGCTGATCGCATTTGCCACCATTATCTTCCTGATTGCTACCGGCAGCATCCTCTATTTTCAAAACCTGTCTGCCGTCACCTATGATCGGGATGATTACAACATCCTTCAGCGCATGGGATATAATAGGAATATGATAAAACGCTGTGTCCGGCGGCAGATTCAGATTTATTTTGTGATCCCTTATATGATAGGTATGCTGCACAGCATTTTTGCCATTATATGTTACAAATCGGCATTGATGGACGATGTGCTGGGACGGGCAAGTGAGGTTATCCTGCCCATAGCCCTGGCCATTGGAATTTTCTCCATCGTTTACTTTATCTATTATCAGGTAACAAAACACTCTTGCTATAAGGCAGCGATAAACTAATAGTGCTGCAGGCAGCCGGCATCCAGTATGGGTACCGGCTGCCTGCGGTTGTCAGGACCTTTCACTTCCTTGCGGATATGGTGCAAATGAAGTAAAATATATTAGGATAGGAGGTGCTTCTTTGAAACGAAAATATATGGTACTGCAAGGCTTAATGATACTCAATCAGCTATTGCTTATCGCATTTCTATGCGTAATGAATACTATCGGAGCTACAATACCAGCAGAAAATATCGTTCATATTGTACTTCTGACATTTCTGTTTTGGGACGGATACTATATATCCGGTAAAAACGTAAAAGGGAATCCTGTCTTATCACAATTTGCAATTCTCCTGATACTATTTGGATGGCATTTTGGATTGTCGCTATTTGGTTCCTATTCCCTTGCAGATACGGCATCCGTTGTTATTCTTCCGATTTGTTTGTATCAACTGATGAACTTTGTGCAGGCGTTTCTTTTTCAAGGAGCCAATTACAAGGGAAGAAGGATATTCCTGTCCGGGACAGCCATCCTCTGCTTTACAGCAACCCTCAGTTTTTTTATTGACAGAGAATCTTTTTACATTCTCTACAACATTCAATTTCTGGTTTCCTTTGCCTGGTGCATTGCTATATCTGTAATTCATCGAAAAAGAGTATGGTTTGTTTTAAGAAGTCAAAGAAAGCAACTGCTATTTTCAGCAATCTTTGTCCTGCTTCCATTTATCTGCTATGTGATAGCTTTTTCTCGGAAAGAAAACTATGTTGAGCAGATGGGACTATACCTCATCGTCATGCTTACATTTGTCAGTATCCACAGTATCATTTTTCGGACGGATCATCAGCAAAAGCCATTTTTTTCATTAAGCTGGCCCACAACTGCTATTTTTCTTTTATTCTGCATTGCCAGCTTCGTACTAATTGTATGGTTGTTTGGTTTGCCCATTTTAACCGCGATTACGCTGCTTTACTTGCTCGTTTTTTGTGGACTGCTCTATCGCCTGCTGTTATTTTGGAAAGCGAGCAGATCAGAGAATAACACCTCCGAAGCCGTTCCTTCATTTTATGAATACACAATAGCGCAGCTTAAACATGAAGAAGCACTGCGAAAAGAGTTTACCAATTACCTGCACGATGATATTTTACAGGATCTTCTTTCCATGAAGAATCTGGTGCGTAAGGCTGGGCAGCTCGAAATTCAGCAGCTATTGGAAGATACGCTGCGAAAACTCACATCTTCCATACGGTCCCAGATGCAGGCATACCATCCAAAATTATTAAAGAACTTGACATTCAAAGAGAACCTTCAAAGCGTCCTGGACTCTATTACCAATGATAGTGATACCTTGATTGCCCTGGATTGTAAAGACGATATTTTTTTAGTGGAACCGTACACAATGCTGATCTGTCGGTTTGCGAGAGAGTTGGCTGTAAACGCCCTCAAACATTCCCATGCTGCAAGAATTGATGTGAGGCTGCAACAGGAAAATGACATGATTATCCTGCAAGTGTCAGACAACGGAGCCGGATTTTCAACCCCTCCCGAAGATCACTCCATTCATCACGGACTTGCCTCGATTCAGGAGCAGGTATCCTTTTTGAATGGCAAAATGACGATCAAAGAAAATCCAAATGGAGGAACCAATGTCAGCATCTTTATTCCCATGAAAGGAGATGAATCCTATGCGAGTTTTGTTGGTCGATGACCATGCGCTTTTTGCTCAAAGTTTGGCGATTGTATTATCAGACTTCCCATCCATTGAACAGTTTTCAAATATCAAATCCGTTGATGAAATAGAGGCAAAGATTGGAAGGGACAAGCCGGATATTCTCCTAATGGACATCAATCTTGGAAAACTGTCCGAGGAAGATGGCCTGCTCCTGGCACAGAACCTTTTACAAAAATATCCCGACCAAAAAATTGTAATTTTGTCAGGATATGATCTGCCCGTTTACAGAAAAGAAGCTGAAAAGCTGGGGGCAAAAGGTTTTATCAACAAAGATATTGAACCCGAAGAACTGCTGCATATTCTGGAAGCAATAAATAATGGCTCCACCTACTTTGAAAAAGATGGAACCTATATAGAGGAACTAACAGAGACCGAAAAGCAAGTTCTGCTTCTGCTGGCCGGAGGAACTAAAAGGAAAGAAATTGCCGAACAGCTTTTTATGAGTGAGAGAACGGTATCCAATCATTTGCAGCACATATTTGAAAAATTAGGGGTTTCTTCAGCAGTAGAAGCTATCACAAAAGCTATTCAATTAGGGTATATTCCACCACTTTAAGGACGACGCAATGAGATAATCTTCTGGTCAAAATAGTCCGAAGTTTGCTTATGCCTTAGCCGTCATCGCCTTCCAAAGATAAAGAAAGGGACTGCCGCATCTATGATTTCCCATTGATGTGGCAGTCCCACTTATATATACTGTTGAAAAGCTATTACTGTGCGCTGATTGTATCTACAATGGACATCTTCTGCATCTTTTTGATCGGCCCGCGAACAGCCAAAACCACAGAAAGTACCATAATCAATACGATAATTCCAAGTTCCACCCAGGGAATAGCCCAGGGATCTCCCCACTTAGAATTTATCAGCAGGGCAAAGAGGACTCTATTGCAGATCAATCCCAGCACAGTACCAACCACACAGCCGGTTATCGCATAGGTGGATGCTTCGGCAATTACCATTCTGGAAAGCTGGCGGGTACTTAACCCAATCGCCCGGAAAGCGCCGTACTGCTTTGTTCTGGCTGAAACACTCAACGCAATGCTGTTGATCACATTGAATACGGTAATTAACGCAATCAGCGCCAAGAAACCATAGAGGAACAGCCATACACAGTAATAAACGCCTAATGTGCTGCTATTATCCATCCGTTTGTCTACGAAATCAAATCCGGCTCCGTAGGTGCGATGAATCGCATTCACATCTTCATCTGTCGCGTCAGAGGATAACTGCATATCAATGATGGTATAGTTTTCTTCCCCGGTGATCTGACGGAAGGTATCTTCGGAAACAATGATAATGCCGGAATCGCCGGTATTATTGAACGGGCTGGTTGAGAGAAGCCCTGTAATTTGTATTTCCACAGGCTGGCCGCCAATTTGCATTGTAACCGTGTCGCCAACCTGCATACTGTTTTGTGTATCATATACGGTCAGCCCGGTATTCAATTCACTTTGTACCGTTTCCAATGAGCCGGATTGCAAATAGTCAGAAGCCCATTCAAATTGCTGCTGCTCATACGAAACTAAGATGGCGGTCCTTTCTGCCCCATTCACCGTAACAGGCACATCATACGCAAACATCCGGCCATAAACCGCATCCACAGCAGGATTTTCTTTCAGCTCGTCGATAAATGCCCTGTCAACGGAGCAGGAATTGTCCGAGCTTACAATAGATAGATCCGGCGCCCACGGATACAACGGGGTCAGGGTATGGTTCATAAATGTGATCGTTACAGAAAAAGCCAGGAAAAGGACAATGCTCAAGGCAAAAGAACACACCGTCAGCACAAAATTCTTGCGGCTTGCCTTTGCGTGGTGAATACCGAGAGCGGTATCCACTTTGAGGCGCTTTGTATTTGCCGCTTTCCGAATCGGCTGCAAGTCATTCGCATTGCCGGAAACTGCCGCCAGCGGGGAAACCTTTGAGGCTTTCTTTGCGGGAGACCGGGCGGCCAAAAGCACCGTCAGCAATCCTACAATAATTCCCGCCACAATACTTGGCACACTGATACTAAATGCAGGCATCTCTCCGAAAAATTCAGGGCTAAGGAGCCGAAGGATGAAGCATAAGATCCATATGACGACCATACCGCTTAAAACGCCCACAGAAATTGCGAAACGGCACCAACTGAGAGCTTCTTTCCGTACCAACCGCATAACCTGTTTGGGTGTTGCCCCGATACAGCGCATCAATCCGAAAAACTCTGTCCGCTGGGCAACATTGCTGTTCAGGCTGCTTGCGATCATCATAGTGCCTGCAAACAAAACCAGTACAAACAGAACGGCAGCAGAAATATAGACCTGCACCATAAAGGAATCACTGCTCTGTCCAAGCAATCCGAGAAGTTTTGTGTTTTCTGAAACCTGTTCATCACTTAATCCAAATTGAGATTTCAATTCAGATATCCTATTTTGGATATTCCCTGTATTAGAAAACTGGACATAAAAAAATGTATTATTTTCAGATGGCTCACCATCCGCAGCAGTGGAAGTGATCGTACGGTACTTTTCTGTTGTGATAAACACGCCATAAGAATCACTGCTCATAAGATTTGCAGTATTCTCAACAAAACCGGATATGGTAAATGCAAGTTCGTTTCCGTCAGGCAGGTTGACGGCAATCTGATCTTCAATCGACAAGCCAAGCATTTCTTTTGCATTTACCGATACCATAGCCTCGTTATCGTTCTGCGGGAAATTGCCCTCTGCGATTATGTCAGAGAGAATTTTTGTGAACAGCCCTTCATCACTTCCGCAAATAAGTGTTTCTGTTCCATTCAGGGTATATCCCTGATCGCCGCGAAAATTTAAGACATCATAAGCAACAACCGCCTCTATATCAGAGCGCGCAGCGATAACTGCCGCATCTTCATCCGAAATATTGCGTAGTGCAATATGCCAATTTCCCGTTTCCGCCTGCGTTTTCATGATCTGGCTGCGGACAAACATATCTGCCATGCCAAAAATGGTCGTCACCAGAAACACCGCCAGCACGATACAGAAAATGGACATCCGGCTTTGCTTGCGATGGACTTTTGCTGAAATAGGAACAAGGTCAAGATAATGCTTCATCCGTATTCCCTCCTAAATCTGTAAGCACGCCATCTGTTACCCGGAACACCCGATCCACCGAAGCGGTCAGATTTTTATTATGGGTAATCATTAAGATTGTCTGCTGAAAGCGTCTGGAAGCCTGTGTGAGCAGATCAATCACATCCTGGCTGTTTTTACTGTCCAAATTTCCGGTGGGTTCATCCGCCAAGATCAGCTTTGGCTTTGTAATCAAAGCGCGGCCAATCGCAACCCTTTGCTGCTGCCCGCCTGAAAGCTGGTTTGGCAGATGGTGGCGGCGCTTTGTTAGACCAAGCAGCTCCAGGATTTCCTTAACGGCCGCCGGATCAGGTTTGCGATAATCCAGAAGCAGCGGAAACATGATATTCTGCTCCACATTCAGCTCGGAAACAAGCTGGAAGGATTGAAAAATGAATCCGATATTCCGCCGTCTGAAAATGGTGCGTTCTTCCTCCTTCATAGAAAAAAGATTTTGCCCATCCATCAATACTGTGCCGGAAGTAGGAAGGTCTAAAGCACCAATACAATTCAGCAAGGTGCTTTTTCCAGAACCGGATTCACCAACAACGGCAGCAAATTCTCCCTTTTCCAGAGAAAATGAAACATTTTTTAAAGCGTCAACTTTTGCTTCGCCCTTACCATAGGTCTTACATAAATTTTGTACTTTCAAGATTTCCATATCATCAGCCTCCTTTCCTAAAGGATAACAAAGCCAGCTTACAATCAGGTGAATTTAATCTTACGATTCAGTAAGAAAGGAAACTGTGAATGTTGTGCCTTCGTTCAATTCACTTTGAACGGAAAGCAGGCCGTTTTGACCGGTGATAATCGACTTAGCCAACGGAAGCCCCAAACCAATCCCCGGTGTTTCAAGGGAATGTTTACTCCGATAGAAGCGTTTGAAAATATGGTGTATATCTTCTGGTGCAATCCCACTGCCACTGTCAGCAATAAAAATACGAAGTATCGCCGGTGTACATTCCCATGAAATTTGAATCGTATCTCCCGGCTTTGTATGGTCTAAAGCGTTTTTCACAATGTTTCCAATGGCTTCACTCGTCCATTCCAGATCACAAAAAACTGTCTGCTCTGAATTACCTTTCAGGATGATTTGCTTATTCTCCGTTATGGCCCGGTCTGTTAATTCACTGATGGAACGGGAGATCAATTCTGTCACAGGGCAATTCCTTTTTTCAAAGACAATATTCCCTGTGTCCAGACGGGTGATTTTCAGCATGGATTGGATCAATTCTTCCATTCGCTTTAGTGATACCCCGATTTTCTCTGAAAACTCTTTTACGGTTTCCGGGTTTTCCGGTTCATCCGCAATAATTTCCTGATACATTGTAATGGCGGCCAATGGCGTTTTTAGCTGATGGGATATATCAGAAATCGTACTTTTCAAAAATTCCTTTGCTTTATGGTCTGTATCACTTTTGGCTTGAAGCATTGTGGCAAGCTGCTCAACAGAAGCAAAAATATAAAAAATTGCTCCCTCGCTGTTTTGTGGAAGGTGAAAGGAAAAATCACCATTGATATAGTTCTCTATTACTTTCCCGGCCTGCTGATATAGGTTTTTCCTTCTCAGGAAGAAAATAAGCGTTCCGGCAAAAAGAAAAGTAAGCAAAACAGCCAAACCAATCAATACCGTTATCAGCGTGTCCCTTTGAAATTGAGAAAGATAAGGCAGAGAATTAGCTGCTGCTTGGCTTTCAATTCCCAATTCCGTAAGCAATTCGATTCCGCCTTGACTTGTTTCGGTACTTGTCAGGGCATTGGCGATTACGTCTTTCGGAACGCCTTGTTCCAAAAGCGAAGAAGCAATAGCTTCATCATGTGCAATATAGCTGCTTCTGACAGCATCACTCTGATCTATGAAAAACAGACCGCCCGCACATAAAGTCACAAGCGCAAAGATCGCCAAAAAAATGATATATCTGCGTATCTGCTTGTCTTGAAGGAAACTCATACAGACACCTCTTTCCATTGATACCCAAACCCGCGAGCAGTCATTAAATGTTTGGGATGGGAAGGGTCTGTTTCAACCTTCTCACGGAGCCGCCGTATATATACAGATAAGGTATTATCATCCACGAAGTTACCGTTATCATCCCACAGCTCATTCAGGATCATTTCTCTGGTGACAATTTGATTTGCGTTCCGCACCAAAAGGCAGAGCAGACGGTATTCCACATTGGTTAGATCAAGTAGCTGCCCATTCAGCAGAACTCGATTGCTCAAAAAATCTATGGAAATATCGCCACATTCAATCTCCGATCTTTTTTCTCTCTTAGAAATTCCGGCGCGGCGCAGTAAGGCTCGAATACGGGAACACAATTCTCCAAGTTTGAAAGGCTTCGTAATATAGTCATCCCCACCAGAATCCAAGCCTCGAATGACATTTACTTCTTCATCGGAAGCAGTAAGAAAAATGATTGGAATTTGTTCGTTCCTATTGCGGACCATCTCGCATATTTCAAAACCTGTGCCATCCGGCAGGGTAACATCTAAAATCAGCAAATCATATTGGTCGATGTTCTGCAGCAATCTTTTTGCCTCTGATACAGTACGGGCAACCTCAACAGCATACCCGTTCTTTTTCAGAGAATATTGCAGTCCATCTATCAAACTCATGTCATCTTCTAACAGCAGAATATTATTCGCCATTCCCTTTGCGCTCCTTTCCAAGTTTGGTTCTGCCATCAATCGGCTTTTTTGCATCTTTCGGGATTAACCAAACCCGTCCCATTTTTTCGGCTCCAGGAATACGGCCATCAGAACAATAGCTATTGATCTGCCGGGGAGAGATCCCCCATTTTTCGCCAGCTTCCCTTAAAGTCATATAATCCATAGCACATACCTCCAGCATTTATTATACTTCGCTTTCTCGAAGAATACAAGCTATGGAGAATAAAAGTATGCCCAAAAATCATCTGGGGTGCTTTTCCTGCGCTCTTTCCGCAGATGGCCTCAGCAGATAGTCAATATTGGCCTTCACATTCTGCAGTTCCCGCATTTCTTCCCGTACCTGCTTATATTCCGCATAGGCTTTTCTTTTGGCCTCCAGCACTTCGGCATATTCTTCCCGCAAAGCCTTTGAGATATTTTTTAGGTGGAGTTGGCGATAGAGCGCAAAAAAGCCGAGAGACTTTCGTAATGAACCTCTCGGCTTTTTTCGATTTGGCATAGGATAAGGATTACTGAACGACAGTTTTTTACTGTTAGCCGACAGGATTTCTGTACTTACTCAACTCGAAGTCGTTCTACAATGCTTTTCTTGCAGATGCTTTTGTAGAATGTCAGTGGAATAGCAATCGCCACTAAAATCAATAACGGCAAACACACGATTACTGGTACCAATGTGAAGTGATAAATGAAAGCCCACTGATTTTTTACTATTTCAGCCTGACAAATTAGCCATCCTAACAAATTACCCATCGTCACAGTTAAAACTATTGCGCCACCGATATATGTTGCGCTTTCCCAGATCAGCATTTTTTTCATTTGCTTTCCACTCATGCCAATGGCATTAAGCAACCTTCGCCTCCTATTCCTGTCGGAAGGGTTCGCTGACCGCCTCAATTCCATCACAGCCGATCCGTACCAAATAGTATTTTTCTTTCTGGAAAGAGCGGATGGCCTCATCCCTTTGTACCAGCATGAACAGGGTCGGGGTCTGGACACGGCCAACATTCAAAGTATGCCGGTACAGGACAGAAAAAAGGCGGGTGGCGTTGATCCCGATCAGCCAGTCCGCTTTTGCCCGGCACAAGGCAGAATGATACAGGCTGTCATAAGCATGGCCGTCCATTAAAGTCTCAAATCCTTTGCGGATAGCACTTTCCTCCATACTGGAAATCCACAGGCGCAGGAAGGGCTTTTCACATCCGGCCATGTCATAGACAAACCGGAAGATCAGTTCCCCCTCCCGGCCTGCGTCCGTGGCACAGATGATCTCGGAAATATCAGAGCGGTGCATAAGGTCTTTCAGAATTTGAAACTGTTTCTGCTTATCCGGCGTAACAATATACTGCCAATGCTCCGGCAGGATAGGCAAATCCTCATAACGCCATTTCTGGTAGTCTCCATAGTGTGCCGCGTCCGCCAGCTCTACCAGATGTCCGACACACCAGCTCACCAGATACCCGTTGCCCTCGGTATATCCGTCTTTCTTGTCGGTTGCGCCCAGCACAGACGCGATACTCATAGCCACACTTGGCTTTTCCGCAATGACTAATTGCATAATAATTTCCTCCTTTTTTTGCATAAGAAAAGAGCAACCGGGGATTCGATTGCTCTAGGTAAATGTGTGTATTTGATTGTCTATTCCTTTGGTATGACGAACTTATAGCCGGTATGGATCATGGTCTGGATATAAACCGGCTGCGCCGGATCAGGCTCTATCTTCTTGCGGAGCTGGTGGATGATACTGACAACCGCATGGCGGCATGTGTCGCTGTCCTCATTCCAGACCGCCTCAAAAATCTGCTGCTGGCTGAACACCCGTCCGGGCTGTTGCGCCAGATAAAGTAGGACGCTAAATTCCAGATGGGTCAGCGGTATTTCTGTCTCTCCTCGGAACACCTGTCGCTGATAGGGATAGATTGTGAGGCCGGGAAAGGAAATGACCGGTGCTGCCTGTGGTTGCACGGGTCTGATTTCCGGTTCATCAGACAGAATGGATAATATTTTCCGGAAAACTCTTTCCTCATTTTCTTTAAAGGTCAAGACCATTACTTTCCCATGTTATCACCTGCCTTTATAGTCTTTACGGGTTCAATAATCTGCGGGGGTTTTAATAAAATATTTAATAACGATTGTTTGTCAATTCCGATTTTGTATAAGATATTTATTAAATTACATATTTCTTTTTGTGCTAGTGCATATCTTCTGTCCTCAATATTTTCCACTACAAAATACCCTTTAGTCCGGTAAGTATATATAATATTTTCATTCTTCAAAAGATTAAGTGCATTACTAATCGTATTTGGATTGACACAATATTTCTTAGCATACTCTCTGATACTAGGTAATGGCGTATTGCCTTTCATGCGGTTTGAGAATATGTCTATTTTAATATCCTCTGCAATTCTCTGGTATTTGTATTGTTTAGCATACGAATTATTATTCATTTTTTCGATCCGGTTAATAATTTTTGAATAGTTACAATTAGTTGATATCTGTATTTTCCGGCTAACAAATATCAATGATTATTTTTTCACGATTTTGATAGAGCTATTATTTGTGCTTACGGTTGGTATTTACACAAAATAATGAATAAACACACACAATTATAATCCAAAAGCCAACACCAAACATAAAGATTATGTTATTATCGGGAACAAACAAAACAAGTAAGCATTGAATGATACCAAATGGAATGGCTGTATATCCAGCAAATCTATGTGTTTTTTGCCAGCATAGTTTGTCTTTTAAAATCCAAGGCAATTTAAACCCGATACGGCTGCGGTAAGGCATTTGTGGTAACAAATTTCCGACTAATACCATTAAGCCTCCCACGATAAGCACAATGCCTCTCATGTAATTCATCTTTAACCCGCAATATTTAGCTATCGTGACAAAATAGAAAAGAAATATCCCAAGCCCCAAGAAGTTAATCGCAGTTAGAGTAATATCATTTCTTACTTCATTGTCACTTTTGGAGATTTTGTGAGGGAAAAAGGCTACAATGGCTAATAAAAGTAGAATAGCAAAACAAATTCCAATAAAAACCCAACGGGGAGGACTTTGCATAAACAAAGGGATTTCACCGGGGAGATAATTAAAACACAGAGCCGTCCCTATGATGAATATAATCAAGAATATCATATTTAGATTTTTATATAGTTTCATTTTCGTTTCCCTCTTTTCCTGTCGCTTTGTTTGTATCAAAAAACTCCAAAAAAGCGCCTAAAGTTGTTTGCAATACCGAAGCATTAAGAGAATAAGTAACGGACATTCCTGTTCGTTCACTTGTCACTAATCTTGCTTCTTTCAAAATATCAAGATGTTTTGATATGGCAGGCTTTGAAATGGTAAAATTTTCAGAAATTTCTTTTGCTGTCATATCACCGTTTGCAAGTAACTTCAGGATTTGTCGTCTGGTATCATCAGATAGTGCTTTGAATACAGTGGTCATCTAAACTAAGCTCCTTTCTACATAATACTGTATTCATTTTTTCTTGTGTGTAAATTGATGATAGATCAAATACGGAACAGGTGTAAGCAGCAGGATAAAATACTTACTCGCATACCAGCCAGCTTCACCATTTACATCGAAATGAAACGGTATCTTGTCTGGAAGGAAAAATGTTGCCACAAACAATATGACAAAGGTTCCAATCAATAACACCGCGGGGATCAAATTCTTTTTACTCATAGTTTCTTCCTCCTTTTAATTGTCTAACATATTTTGAAAGGTAATTACTCTTGATTAGATGTAATTCCTATACACATAAGTAAAATTAGAACACTTACACTGCATGATAGAAAGGTTATAATGCCTCCGGCAGCGAATCCTTTCTGAAGCATTTTTGCTACCGCAAAGAAATACCCTATTGAAATTGCGATACAAAGTAAAATGGACAAAACCACATTAACATTTTGTTTGATCGCTTCTGTTTCATTCGTCCAGTCTAATTTTGGACGTTTCATGTCTATAAATACTCCGATCAAGTTCCATAACGTTGCAAATAATATGCCAACGAAAGCGATTATTCCTATCTGTATAAAACCATAATTAAAATAAACCTTGAATATTAAGCAATTTATGATAATTCCCATAATTGAGATACTTGTAGAAAATAGGGCTTTCACAAACGCCTGCCACTTTAATGAATAAGGAATGATTTTCGTTATCCAAAAACTTGCCCCCTCTCTGGAAAAACTGCTTGAAGCCACTACATTGATTGCGGACGTAAGTACAATTACCGCAAGCGCAAACAATACTGCATAAAAGGAAAATTCCGGTGCTGATACTAAGGCTCTTATTTGTTCTATGCTCTCTGCGGTTGCGCTGATCCGAAAAGACAGAGGCAATAAAAATGGTGTAATAAAAATTCCAAACAATCCATTTATAACATACGCCGGATTACGGAAAAAAGTTTGATACTCTTTCTTAAGATAGCTTCTCAGCTTTGACGATGAATTGTATTTCACTGCCTTTAAGCGAGTCCGCCCCTCTTTATCATAAATGGCATAATTCTTTCCAATCACAAAATTACTCAAATAGTAATATCCGGCAATGAATACAGCCACAAGTATAATGCAGAACAGCTTTAATCCGGGATGAAAGCTGACATACTGATTATAGAACGGGAATGGTACAATAAAATCATTATCCCAGTTCAGCAAGTCTTGTTCTACGCCGATTTGCCCGTTTGATAATAGAACTCTGATTACACCGCCTGCGAAATACACCGCTATTCCTGTGACTACCAGAATTGTTCTCATACGTTTAAGAAGCATGGCAATTTTCAAGCAAAGTGTGACAAGAACCGCCAGAGGGAACACAACAATATGAGGGAGTATCGCTGCCGCAGAGATATATGTGATGATCACAGAAAATTCTCTCATGTATTGCATTTGAATTATACACATGGGAAACAGCAGTAAAATTTCAATTCCGTAGCAAAACAAGATCACTGTAATGTACTTACCGGTGAAAATGTCGCAGGGCCTTAATGGAAATAATTGCAAGCGTTCTATATCCTTTGAAAAGCAAAAAATATTTATCAGTAGGAAGGCGCTCACTACCGAGAGTATCATCGCTACCGCAAACAGTACAAGCCGTAAAAACAAAGCCTCCAACCCAAGCTCGGATAGTCCAGCATAAAGTTGGCCAAGCATTTGAAAATAGTAATAATAGAACACACCTACAATACTTAAAATAAAGCAAGTCAGCACGATAAAGTAAGTATCGGGGCGTTCTTTCAATTTATACCGGAAGTTCAAAAAGCTGAAATTGATCTTACTTATTGTTTTGCTTAATTGAAAAATCTTTGTCCATCGGTACATCATTAACCACCTCCATATAAATATCCTCCAAAGAAGTATCGGAAGGGTTATCTCGAAGCTCGATTGTTTTCTTAATTGTTCCAGCTTGCATAATAACAATTTTATCACACAAATTTTCACAAATTTCCAATATGTGAGATGAGAACAGAACAGATTTCCCATAAGCCGTTCTGGATTTAATCAATTCCTTTAATACCTGAACAGCTTCTACATCCAGTCCAGTCATCGGTTCATCTAATACCCAAAGCAGGGGATCATTAACCAACGAAGCTATAATAGCAATTTTCTGCTTTGTTCCATGAGATAATTTTTTAATAGGGCTGTTCAGATATTTTTCAACCTGAAACGCTTTTATCAGCGGAGTATAAATTTTATCTCTTGTTTCAGAAGGTACTTCGTACATATCGGCTATGAAATTCAAATATTCTTTTCCCGTAAGATTGTTGTATATGTCATGGTTGTCAGAGACATAGTTAATTTGTTTCTTGTATTGCATGGGATGTAGATTCAGTGAGTAATTGCTAAGGCAGATAGAACCTTTTTCAATCGGTAACAATCCTAATATCAGCTTTAAGGTTGTAGTTTTCCCAACCCCGTTCTTTCCTAACAGACCAACGATTTCTCCATCTAATACAGAAAAAGTAAGATCGGTCAGCACAGGAACATGAGGTTGATAATGAAAAGACAAGCCGGACACTTCTAACACTGGAACCACCACCTTTCACAGCTTTTAACCTTTTGGTTAATTGGTTAATTATAATATATACTTTTCCCTGCGAAATGTCAATAGAAACCATAGGCAAACTAATTCCTTTTCTATTGGTCATTGAGAAGATACTATTTTCCAGAACACATCCCGCCCTGACAGGGATATTTCAACGCCCGGATCAGATAAGCCGGTGTCTTGTATTCCGGCGGCGTGTACCGGCTTTCCTGTACCGGTGCGGTCGGGTCAGTGTGCGGACGGTTAAGGATCAACATTTCCGCTGTCGGTTTCCCTGTTTTGGTGCGGATAAAATGATAGCCTTTTAGCTGCGCCCACTGTTTCTGATAGACCTTACAGGGCAGGTAGATACTGCCGCAAGTCGGGCAGCGTTCCACCTTTAAGATCAGCTTTTTCCCACGCCGGTTCAGAAATACGCCAAGATAAGGAATCTTCTGTGCCGCACAGCAGGCGTTCTTTGGCTTTCCCCTTTATCCAGCGTCAGGCTCTCGCCCTCGCCAATGATCAGATAACGAACATATTCAGTTGACGTACTGCTATCAGCGTTTCATGTTTGCATTTCAGACAGTATAGTGGGAAATTTTCAAGAACCGTATCTTCCCGGATTTTTAACCGGATTTTACAGCCACAGACTGGACATAAAATCCATAAAGTTTAAGTAACCTTCTGTAAGCTGGCATTACCGTATACTGTACGGTACATCCATTAAAGACAATGCCGCTGTCTCCCTAAATAGAAAGACTGTTACTGGAATTACGAGCAATGCCTCCGCTTTTCGCATCCACAACAGCATTGTTAGCACTTTCTAAATTTAGTTATACGGCATTTTATTTCTGCCACAAAAAGTTTTATTAAATAAATCCTCCCATAAACTTCCGCTAATCAGCTTTATGATGGGGACACTTTTTCAGAGCAAGTTTCGCCTGCGTAACTCAAAACCCACTTCTTGGCTTTTGCTTACCCGGCAAACTTGATGGGGATTCCGCTCCCCATACCCTCGGTTCCAGCGCATTTATTTAATGTGTTATTACGGCTCCTGTGAAAGACAGTCGCAGCGTGATCGGTTCCCATCACGAAAAAAAATCATTTTAAAAATATTCATTTCGTTCTCTTTATGCTCTTTAAATCGGCTTATAGTATGAATACAAGTTTTAGCAGAAAGGAATTTTATGGCTAGACCGAGAAAACAAAAGGAACTGAGGCGCACCCACCCCGTCATGCTCCGTTTCACGGACACAGAGTATGAACGCCTTTTATCCCTTGCAGAATCCGCAAGCCTTCCCCTCGCAGAGTATATCCGGAAACAAGTCACAGGGAAACAGGTGAAAATCAAATATGAGATTGTGGCAGATCTGCCGGAACTTAAAAAGCTGATCGCAGAGTTTGGCAAGATCGGAAGTAACCTAAATCAGATTGCCCGCCACTTTAACAGCGGCGGTATCCATTCACAGGAAATGCGAACAAGAATTAACCAGGGGATTTCTGATATTTATGAGATGAAGTACGAAGTTTTGAAAATGACAGGAGACTTCCTCTCCCTCTCTCCGGGAGATGCTTCTGGTCAGAAAGGAGACTCCTTCCATGGCAATCCTGAAGCATATCGCCAGTAAAAATGCCGATTATGGGGAGGCACAGCGTTATCTGATGTTTCAATATAATGAAGATACCATGAAGCCGATCCTGGATGAGAATGGCAGGCTGATTCCCCGTGAAGAATATTACCTGGACGGCATCAACTGTGATCCTTTTACTTTTGATATGGAATGTAAAGAACTGAACGCACAGTACCGTAAAAATCAGACCTATGATGAAATCAAATCTCATCATTACATTTTGAGTTTTGATCCAAAAGATGTGGAAGAAGGCGGGCTGACCGGAGAGCGGGCGCAGCAGCTCGGCCTGGAGTATGCCAGGAAAAATTTTCCCGGTCATCAGGCTCTGGTCTGTACTCATACGGACGGGCATAACAGAAGCAGCAACATCCATGTACATATTGTAATTAACAGCCTGCGGAAACTTGATGTGGAACGCCGGGACTTCATGGAACGTCCCTGCGATTCCCGTGCCGGTTTTAAACATCATCTCACGAATGATTACCTCTCCTATCTGAAACAGGATGTGATGGATCTGTGCCATCGGGAACAGCTCCACCAGGTTGATCTGCTCTCTCCTGCGGAAAAGAAAATAACTGACCGGGAATATCACGCACGGCGCAGAGGGCAGAAAAAAATGGACAAGTTGAACCGGGAAATGACTGCCGGCGGCATCACCCCACGCAAAACAAAATTTGAAACACAGAAAGATTTCCTCCGCAGCGCCATTGAAGAATCTGCCGCTTCCGCTCACAGTCTGGAAGAATTTCAGAAGCTGCTCACTGAAAAATACCATATTTCCCTCAAGGTCAGCCGTGGACGATTCAGCTATCTCCATCCGGAGCGTGGGAAATATATTACAGGGCGAAGCCTGGGAACACGATATGAAAAGGAATATCTACTGTCAGTTTGGGAGAAAAATGCCAGACGCCTGCAGCACCTGCCGCCTGGAGCAGCCATATCCGACGAGCGCTCTGCCTTTGCGGATCAGAATGATCTACCCGCTTTCGTCTTTATCAAATCCGATCTCCGGCTTGTGGTTGACCTGCAAAGCTGCGCTAAAGCGCAGGCCAGTTCTGCTTATGCCCGGAAAGTCCGATTGTCCAATTTACAGCAGATGGCAAAAACTGTCGCATATATCCAGGAGCACGGATATGACACCGAAGATGATCTGAAAAACGCATTTACAGAAGCACAGGCACAGACCGCCGATATGCGAAAAGCGCTCCGCTCTACGGAAAAGAAATTGCGGCAGGTGAATGAACAGATCCATTATACAGGACAATACCTGGCAAATAAATCTGTATACCGCCAGTATCTTAACAGCAGGAATAAGAAGAAGTTCCGCCAGGAACATCAGACAGAAATCACTCTTTATGAAACTGCCCGTAAGGTACTGAAAGGATACTCGGAAGATGGAAAGCTGCCGTCCATGAAGCTCCTGAAAGCAGAAAAGGAAAAACTGACTGCACGGAAAAACAGCCAGTATGACGCATACCAGAATCTCCGGAAATATGTAAAAGAGTTGAATACTGTCCAGGCAAACCTAGCAGCTTTCCTGGGGAAAGACCGCTCCCGGCAGAATGAACAGGAAAAAGATAACGCACGTTCCTGACCTTGTGTCCTAAAAAAAGGAAGATGCCTGCCCCCATGAGCAAAACATCTTCCGAGGGCGTAAAATTTTCTGTGTCTATGGGAAAAATTCTTCTTTGATAAGAAACGGATATGTATAATTGCCTTGTCGGAACTTCTGCTTTTTGGCTGTCGAATTACTTATCTGTTTATA
>NZ_NFHH01000010.1 GCF_002161285.1 Blautia sp. An81
CCCGAAAGGGCATTAAAAATTTGTTGTAAATAAAGGAAAAATCGAGGGACGGAAGAAGAAACGAAAAAAGAGAAAAAAAGAAACGCCGGAAATTTCCTAGTACTACGACGGAAAACGGGTTTTTGGGATATGATGGAAGGGTTTTATTCGTATTAAAATGAATATTCACCGTTATCAAAATAATTCTTGAAATTTCTAAAAAAAGTGCTATACTAAAAATATGCAGATATAGTTCATTGGTAGAACGTCAGCTTCCCAAGCTGAAGAGGCGGGTTCGATTCCCGTTATCTGCTTGTTTTTATTCTCTGACAACTTTCAAAACACAAAAAGATACAGCACTAAGGCCATATCTTTTTGCTTATCTTCCATCTTAATCTTTATTCTCCCAGAATCCTCTGTATATGTATCGCCAGAAATCCAATCTCCTCTTTCTGGATTTCTTTCTTCATCTCTTTTCCCATATAGGCACATACCAGCTCCGCAGCCTTTCCCGTGCGGGGATATTTCTCGTAGATATAATCGTTCATATCAATCTTCAAAGGCTCATTTTTTCTGGCTCTGGCAGCCATATAATACAGATGGCTCATCATACGCGCATAGGCCAGAGAATCTTTTGGAACATCCATGTGAAAATGCTCCTCAATAATCGAAATACATTTATCTATGATCCTGGTAGTCTCCAGAGTTTCCGAAACCATTTCGTCTGACAGCCCTGCATGGATGTGAAGGGCAATCAGTCCCACTTCATCCTCAGAGATTGTCACCCCTGCTTTTGACTGAATAATCTCCCGTCCCTTCAGTGCTACCTGGAATTCTTTGGAGAAAAGCATTTGGATATCTTTGGTAAAAGGATTGGGAAACTGCATGTTTTCCCTGGCACGTTTAGCTGCCAGGGCAATATGGTCTGCCATAGCCAGAAGAATATCCCGGTTCACCTGAGAAAACTCTTCTTCCGCCAGGTCAATAATCTGTCCGGAAATCTCCAGAAATACCGGCTCAATAGCGTTCACCGCTTTCAAGGCAGACTGTTTTTTCTTTCTGGTCACCAGAGAATAGACTTTTGCTCCCTTAACAGATTCTATCTGCTGGCCGGGCATTTTTCCGAAGCCAATGCCGCTGCCCATAAGTATATATTCTCTTTTTGTCTCATTGCTCAGTACGAGAATGCTGTTATTATTCAGTACTTTTATGATCCGAAACATTCCATGCAGCTCCCTTTCTTTTCCATACTCTATATCCAGAACCAGGCTACGGCAGCTTAAGCTTAAAAACCTGTGATCTCTGCGATTTCATCCAAAGCTCTTATTTCTCCCTCTGCCTTCATCACAATCTCCTGTCCCTCTTCCAGGCTGGTGAAGACTCCTATGCAGGCTTCGGATTTTGCATGCTCTTTTATATATTCTATATCAAACTCCATGAGTTTGTCACCTTTTTTCACTTTGTCATTTTCCTGAACAAAGACTTCAAAACCTTTTCCTTCTAATTTTACTGTATCCACACCGATATGGAGCAGATATTCCAGACCATCTTCGGTTCGCAGGCCTAGTGCATGTTTAGACGGAAAGACAAAGCTTATCTCACAATCTTCCGGAGCATAGACCACGCCTTCACTTGGAAATACCACATAGCCGTCTCCCATCATTTTTTCTGCGAAAGCTTCATCGGGAGTCTCTGTAATAGATGCAGCTCTCCCATTAAAAGGTGAACAGAGCTTCCTTACAGCTCCTGATTTCTTAGGGAACTCTTTCTCTTGACCTTCTTCCTTTTCCACAGGTTGTGATACTGGCTCTGTGGAAGCTGCCTCTTCATAAAATGCTTCTTCCTCAGGGGCTCCTGCCAAATATTCTTCCAGATTGGACTTGATCACAGACACAGAGGGTCCATAGATGATCTGGATTCCCTGGCCTTTTTTAATAATGCCGGATGGTCCTGTCTGCTTCAAAATGGACTCATTTACTTTCTCCGGATCAACAACTGTACACCTCAGTCTTGTAGCGCAGCAATCCACATCGGAAATATTTTTCTTGCCGCCTAACCCTCTGGTGATCAGCATACTCTTTTCATCTTCCAGGCTCAGAGCCTGTCCGGAACTCTGGCTGCCTCCCTCCTGTCTGGCCTTATAGTCTGCTTTTGTGTATAATTTTGTCTCCTCTGTATCCTCTCTTCCCGGAGTCTTCAGATCCAGTTTTTTGATCAGGAAAGAGAAAATCACAAAGTACAAAATAAAGTAAATAATTCCCACCGGTATGATCCGCATCCAGTCGGTCTTCTCATTTCCCTGGAGGATTCCGAAGATAAACAGATCGATAAAGCCGCCGGAAAAGGTAAGTCCCACGGCAATATTTAAAATGTGTGCGATCATATAAGCTGCACCGGCCAATATTACCTGGACTACAAAGAGGATCGGCGCCACAAAAAGGAAAGAAAACTCCAGAGGCTCAGTGATTCCTGTAAGCATACAGGTCAGAGCCGCAGAGAGAAGAAGACCTCCCGCCTGTTTTTTCTTCTCTGGTTTCGCACAGCGGTACATGGCAAGTGCCGCTCCCGGAAGACCGAAGATCATGAAAATAAACTCTCCGGAGAAGTATCTGGTAGCATCTGCACTAAAATGTACAGTACTTGGATCTGCCAGCTGAGCAAAGAAAATATTCTGTCCTCCCTGTACCAGCTGTCCTGCCACTTCCATAGTTCCTCCCACGGCTGTCTGCCAGAAAGGAAGATAAAATACGTGATGGAGTCCAAATGGAATCAAAGCTCTCTTAATAATACCGAAGATCAGCGTTCCCAGATAGCCGGTTCCTGTAACCAGTCCTCCCAGGGCGTAGATCCCATTCTGCACCACCGGCCATACAAAATACATAGCAATACCCACAAAGAGATAAACTACCGTAGAAATAATGGGCACAAATCTGGAACCACCAAAAAAGGAAAGGGCATTGGGCAGCTGGATCTTGTAAAAGCGGTTATGGAGAGCCGCCACTCCCAGGCCTACGATAATGCCTCCGAAAACACCCATCTGCAAAGTAGGAATACCGCAGACCTCTGCAATGGTTCCAGGCAGTACAGAAGATGCAATAGAACCGTCTTCCAGAATCTGCCCCTGTACCTGAAGCACAGCGGAAATGGTAGTATGCATGACAAAAAAAGAAATCATAGAGGCCAGGGCCGCTACTTCTTTTTCTTTTTTTGCCATTCCAATGGCAACACCTACTGCAAAAATCAGGGGTAGATTGTCAAAAATTACATTTCCTGCCTGGCTCATAATAGTCAGCAAGGCATTCAGAAGGGTTCCATCCCCTAAAATCCCTTCCAGTCCATAGGTTTCAATGGTGGTTGCGTTAGTCAGAGAGCTTCCGATTCCCAGCAAAAGCCCAGCCACTGGCAAAATGGCGATAGGAAGCATAAAACTCCTGCCCACTCTCTGCAATACGCCAAAAATCTTGTCCTTCATTTCATTCTCCTTTCATTCCGGATACTAATACTGGAAAGAATGGGTAAAAAAAGAAGGCATAAACTTTTCTGTCTGAGTATTTTGTATACTCAAAAACAGATAGTTCATGCCTTTTCAGTTACACACTATCCTATAATATCCGCTCTTTTATTATAGGGACATTATAAAGGGTCATTCTTTGATTCGTCAATTCACATTTCCTACAGATTTCACAATAAATTTCTGTGAAAATTTTACAAAATTTTTAGATTCTGCGAATATCGTTGAACATAACGAAAACCATCAAAAGCATCAAGAGGACAAAGCCTGCGAAATGCACCATTCCTTCCACATTGGGATTGATCCGTTTCTTCCGTATGGCTTCGATGATGAGAAAAACAAGTCTTCCTCCGTCCAGTGCCGGAATAGGCAGAAGGTTCATCACACCTAAATTGGCTGAGAGGAGGATTGCCCAGTAGAGCATCTGCATCCACACCATTACAGTTCCCTCTGACTTAGCCTCCTCATAAGAGTCTCCGATCACATCAATGATTCCCACAGGGCCTGACAGATCGTTGACAGTGAACTGGCCTTTTATCAGCATTGCAAGGCTTTCAACGGTGCTGGTGATCCAGTACCGCACTTCTACAGCACTGTATTTGATCACTCCCAGGAAATTGGTTTTTTCCCGGTATAAATTATAGACAAACCCGGTGTCCACCTGTTTCGTCATCCTGGGCGTCACGGATATCTGGCGGATTTCTCCGTTTCGCTCAATGCCAAGGGTAATCTCCGAACCATCCAGAGGATTCTCACTGATATAATCCTGCAGATCCTGGCTGATTTTGATTTCTACTCCATTAATCTCCCGGACAATATCTCCTGCCTGAACACCGGCATCCATCATGGAGCCGTCCACCATTACCTGGGTAATCTCCGGCTCCCCTTCCGGCATATAATAAAATCCCAGCAGGTAGCTGGTCTGACTGTCTGCAGTATAGGAAATCTCATGTTCTTCCCCATCCCGCTCATAGGTAAGGGTAATATTTTCATCTTGAAGTCCGTGAAGGGTCAAATATAATTCCAGATCTCTTCCGATGGAAATGTGTTTCCCCTGAAATTTTGTGATCACATCTCCTTCCTGAAGCCCTGCCTCCTGGGCCGGAGAGCCTTCCTCTACCTGAAGGACCCTGGATGGATCATAGCCAATGACGCTGGTAATGATCATGGCAAAGATAAAGGCCAGAATAAAGTTGAAGATCGGCCCTGCAGCCACCACGGAAATCCTTGCCCAGACAGAGGCCCGGTTAAAAGACCCCTGGCTGTTGTCATCGTCATCCTCTCCTACCATCATGCAGGAGCCTCCAATAGGAAAGAGCTTCAGAGAGTATCGGGTCTCCCCCTTTACCGTAGAAAGGAGTCTTGGCCCCATACCCAGAGAAAATTCTGTAACTGTAATACCGTTTCTCTTAGCCAGTAGAAAATGTCCCAGCTCATGGAAAATCACAATTACAGAAAATACTAAAATCGCAATAAGAATCCTCAATTTACCACCTGCCTTCGATCCACCTGTAAATTTCCTGCTCAATATTCAGGATTTCTTCTATCCCCGGATCCGCAACCACTTTATGTCTCTCCATAGCTTCCTCAATAATCCTGTAAATATCCAGAAAAGCGATTTTTCGTTCAAGAAACAGTGCCACAGCTTTTTCGTTGGCTGCATTAAACACAGTGGGCATAGAACCCCCTTCTTTTGAAGCTTTTATGGCAAGAGGCAGTCCTTTAAAGGTCTCTGTGTCAGGAGCTTCAAAAGTAATGGAGCCCAATTTTGTAAAGTCCAGCCTCTCATCGTCCAGGAATCTTCTCTCTCCCCGGTACAGAGCATACTGAATCGGCAGACGCATATCCGGCGTGCCAAGCTGGGCCATAACGCTGCCATCTGTAAATTCTACCATGGAATGGATCACACTCTGAGGCTGGACCACCACCTGAATCTGATCCAGATCCACGCCAAAGAGCCACTTTGCCTCCATCACCTCCAGACCTTTATTTACCAGAGTTGCGGAATCAATGGTAATCTTATGTCCCATAGCCCAGTTAGGATGTTTCAGAGCATCTTCCACCCGGACATTTTCCAGCTCAGCCCGTTTCTTTCCCCGGAAAGGTCCTCCTGAGGCTGTGATCAGAAGCTTCTGGATACTCTCTGATTTTTCTCCATGAAGGCACTGGTAAATGGCACTGTGTTCACTGTCCACAGGATAAATTTTTACCCCTTTTTTCTCTGCCAGAGGCATGATGATATGTCCTGCAGTAACCAATGTCTCCTTGTTTGCCAGAGCAATATCCTTCCTGGCACAGATTGCTTCTATAGTCGGACGGATGCCAATCATTCCCACAATAGCTGTCACCAAAATGTCGGTCTCTTCCATAACTGCCAGTTCGATCAGTCCTTCCATACCGCCGACTACCCTGCAGTCCGTATCTTTTACCTGGACTGCCAGCTCCTTTGCAAGAGCCGGATCTCCTACTGCAGCCAGCCTGGGTTTAAAGGTCCTGATCTGCTGCTCCAGAAGTTCAATATTCTTTCCTGCGGCAAGTCCTGCCACCTGCAGATCTTCATTTTTACTTACAATATCCAGAGTCTGGGTTCCAATAGAGCCAGTAGAACCCAATACTGCGATCTTTGTCATAATTTTATCCCCTTTAAATCAGTACCTTTGCCAGAAAATAAATAAATGGCGCGGTAAAAATCACACTGTCAAACCGATCCAGGATTCCGCCGTGACCGGGGATCAGTGTTCCGTAATCTTTAATATCTTTGTTTCGTTTAATAGCAGAAGCAGCCAAATCCCCTACCATAGAGATCAGCGCCCCTATAGCACAGATTAGGGCATACATCCAAGGCGTATGTCCCTGGGCTGGATTTACACCGGCAATGATCAAAGCATACACTGCCCCTAAGAGGGCAGCGCCTGCCACGCCTCCCACAGCCCCTTCTACAGATTTTTTAGGACTTAACACAGGAGCCATCTTGTGTCTGCCTATGAGTCTTCCCACGCAATAGGCACAGGTATCGCTGCCCCAGGAGCTTAAAAAAATCAGAACTACCAGCCATACGCCTCCTTCCAGGTTTCTGGTCTTGTAGATGTAGGACAGCATTACTGCCACATATATAATTCCAAACATAGCAGCCATGATCTGCTCTGCCTGGTACTTGGGATAAGTAAACACATAGACACACATGATCAGCACCAGGGCAAAAAGCAGGATTACAAGAGAAACCTCTTCTCCCTGACGCCATAACAGAGTAAGATAATATCCTACGGCTCCCACATATCCTGCGATTTCCAGAGGGCCGAATCCCTTTTGATGAACTCCCATAACCCGGTAAAGTTCACTCATCCCGATGATGGAAACCGCCAGCAGTACAGTAAAAAGCACCACATCCCCTGCCGCTATAGAAGCGGCAGCTATGATCACCAGGATAATACCGCTAAAAAGCCTTGTCCAGAACATGTCAGTCCTCCTTTACACCGCCAAATCTGCGGTCTCTCTTATTGTATTTCTCTATGGCTTTCACAAATTCTTCTTTGTTAAAATCCGGCCATGGAACATCTGTAAAATAAAATTCCGTATAGGCAAGCTGCCACATAAGAAAGTTAGACAATCTCTCTTCTCCGCTGGTACGGATGAGAAGATCTGGATCCGGCAGGCCTCTGGTATCCAGATAATCTGAAACCGTATCCTCTGTAATAGACTCCGGATCCAGATTTCCTTTCTTTACGTCCTCTGCCATATGCCGGACGGCTCTTGTAATCTCGTCTCTGCTCCCATAATTCAGGGCAATCTGAAAATGCAGCTCATCAAACTGACTGGAATATTCCTCCAGCTCCCGGATCTTATCCTGAAGATCCTGATCAAAGGCTCTCGGATCACCGATGACCCGGACCCGCATTTTATTGTCCCTGGAAATTTTAATACATTTCTTCATATAATTCCGGAACAGTTTCATCAGGCCATCTACTTCTTCCCTGGATCGTTTCCAGTTCTCTGTAGAAAATGCATACACCGTAAGATATTTGATTCCTAATTCTTTGGCCATCGTACAAACCTTTTCCAGGTTATCGCATCCTTTGACATGGCCATAGGTCCTGGGCATTCCCTTTGCTTTTGCCCACCGCCCATTTCCGTCCAGAATGATCGCTACATGTCTGGGAACTACCATAATTTTTTCCTCCTACGCATAAAAGAGGCACAATACCTGTTCTTTGTATGTGCCCCTTCTACTGTTTTTTATACAGTCATGATTTCTTTAGATTTTTCTTCCACTGCTTTATCAATTTCTTTTACATATTTGTCTGTGGATTTCTGGATCTTATCTTCCAGTTCTTTGATCTCATCCTCAGACACATCCTGTTTGGCCAGCTTTTTGAACGAATCGTTAGCGTCCCTGCGGACATTGCGTACAGCTACCTTTGCGGCTTCTCCTTTTTTCTTTACGTCTTTTACCAGCTCTTTTCTGCGCTCCTCTGTAAGCTCCGGCAGAACCAGGCGGATCACCTTTCCGTCATTGTTCGGATTTAAGCCAAGATCAGAAGCCAGGATTGCTTTCTGGATCTCCTTTATCAGAGAAGATTCCCATGGCTGGATCTGGATCATTCTGGCCTCCGGCACCATAATATTCGCCACCTGCTGAAGAGGTGTAGGACTTCCATAATAGTCTACGGTGATTTTATCTAAAATATGCGGATTTGCTCTTCCTGCCCGGATAGTAGAATACTCTTTTACCAGACCGTCCAAGGTTTTCTGCATTTTATGTTCATATTTTTGAATTCTCTCATCAGTTGCCATAATTATTTCCTCCTGTTTCTGTCTTCTTTTACTTTTGGGAATTAATGATTATACCAGCACCTTTGTACCGGTGAAGCTGCCATGGGCAGTATTTACAATGCTGTTTTCCTCGTTAAGGCCAAACACCAGCATAGGCATTTTATTTTCCATACACATAATGGATGCCGTCATATCCATAACCGCCAGCTTCTTGTCAATGACTTCCTGAATACTGATCTCATCATATTTCTTTGCCTCAGGATTCAGCTTCGGATCGCTGTCATATACGCCGTCCACAGCTTTTGCCAGGAAAATTGTATCCGCCTCTATCTCAATAGCCCGAAGAACAGTTGCCGTATCTGTGGAGAAATAGGGATGTCCGGTTCCTCCGGCCATGAACACCACCATATTCCGCTCAAAATATTTATTTGCCCTGTCTTTTGAAAAAAGCTTTGTAAAAGAACCACATTCAAAAGGTGTAAGCACACTGGTCTTCATACCTGCGGCACGAAAGATTTCTGAAACGTAGATACAATTCATGACTGTAGCAAGCATTCCGATCTGATCTGCCTTGGTACGGTCAATATTCTCACTGGTCCGTCCTCTCCAGAAATTTCCGCCTCCGATGACGATCCCTACCTGGATACCTTCGTCCACCAGGACCTTCACCTGCTTTGCCACTTCCATCACTGTATCCTCGTCAAAGCCCGTTTTTTTCGGTCCTGCCAGAGCTTCTCCGCTTAATTTCAGCAATATTCTCTTCATTTTTCAAGCTCCTTTATCTTACTTTAGTGTCCTGCTGCATCACACACAAATGCAATTTCTGACGCTTTTCTTTAGTATACCGGGAAAAGTATATAATTTCAAGAAAATTTTCTGAAATTCAAATGTTCTGTAAAAAAAGAGGCTGCCTCATAAAACCAAAGTAAAGTTTTATAAGACAGTCTCCGCTTTTCTTATGTAAGATAATCCTTAGATTTTCCTTACCCTGTCACAGAGTCTGGAAGAGACTCCAGTATCCCTGGAAGAAGATATACAGGATAATGATAGGCAGGATAAATTTAAAATAAACCTTCAGTTTTTTTGGAAAACTGATGCCCTTTCCTGTATTGGCCTCTTTGATAAAGTTATCCCATCCCCATCCACATTTGGTAACGCAGAACAGCAGATAAACCAGTGAGCCTAAAGGCAGGATATTATTGCTTACCAGAAAATCTTCGAAATCCAGGATATTCTTGCCCAATATGGTAAAGTCGCTCCAGATAGTAAAGCCAAAGATGCAGGGCAGAGAAAGCACTGCAATGGCAATTCCATTGATGATCGTAGCTTTCTTAAGACTCCAGCCCCAGAGATCTGTGGCACAGGAAATAATATTCTGAAATACGGCAATAATCGTAGTCAGCGCCGCAAATGTCATAAACAGGAAGAACATGGAGCCCCAGATCCTGCCCCCTGTCATATGATTAAATACATTTGGAAGGGTGACAAAAACCAGGCCCGGTCCCTCTCCCGGATCAATCCCATAGGCAGAGCATGCAGGGAAAATAATCAGTCCTGCGATCAGAGCAACACAAGTATCCAGTATCAGGATATTTATGGCTTCTCCTGTAAGCTTTCTCTCCTTGCCAATATAACTTCCGAAAATAGCCAGGGCGCCGATACCGCAGCTCAATGTAAAAAAGGCCTGGCCCATAGCTGCAAATATAACCTCTGATATGGGGTAATCTGTCAACTTTCCAAAGTCAGGAAGAAGATAGAACTTCAGTCCTTCAGAAGCTCCAGGCAGAAGACTGGAATTCACAGCCAGCACCACCATCAGGAGAAAAAGGACCACCATCATAGACTTATTAATCCTCTCCACACCGCTCTGAAGGCCCATAGAGCACACAAGAAATCCCAGCGCCACGATGATCAGCATCCAGATCAGCATAGTCGGCAGGTCTGTAGTAAGATTCGTGAAAGTCTGGCTGACTCCCTCTGCATCCAGCCCTACAAAGTCTCCCTTCAGCATCTTAAAGAAATAAACCAGCATCCATCCGCCGATAGTCGTATAGAACATCATCAGCAGATAATTTCCTGCGATCCCCACGTAACGGTAGAGATGCCACTTTGTTCCCTTCTTTTCCAGAACATTAAAAGACAGGGCAATACTTTTCTGACTGGCACGTCCTACTGAGAATTCCATGACCATGATAGGAAGGCCCATTACAATCAGGAAAAACAGGTAGATCAGCACAAAAGCCGCGCCGCCATACTTACCTGTAATGTAAGGGAAACGCCAGACATTTCCCAGACCAATGGCACATCCTGCGGAAATCAGGATAAAACCAATGCGGGAAGAAAATCTTTCTCTTTCCATTTTTCTTTACCTCTTCTTGTAATTTTAGACGAATCCCATTATAACACGTCTCTTTATCTGCTTTCAATACTTCCGATATTTTTTATCAGAAGAGAAATGGTCCCATCTGCATTGGTTATAAATTCAATCCTGTCCTTATTATTATATTCTTCCATAGGAATCTTCAGTTCAATGCCAGTGTCTGTCAGAAGACGCTGAGTCATATATTTCTTGGTAGTGGCCGGATTCTGGGGTTCTACCGCAGCTTCATTCAAATGATATTTTTCCAGCTTTTCATGGACTTCTTCCTTCATATCCGGATGGTCTTTGAAAATCTTATCTACCACCTCCGGAACCTGGAAGCCTCCCTGCTCTGCAAATTCCCGATTCAGAATGCTTTTTGTCTCCATCTGTACTTCAAACTGCTCTGACTCACTAAAGTATTTTTTCTGTACATCCGCCACAGCCTTGCTTACAATAGATAACTTGGACTTAGAGGAAAGAGAGGCGGAACATTTCAGGAACATTTTGGAAAAATAATTGGTCTTTACCCCATTTACCTCATATTTTTTCTCCGCCACCCGCAGATACTGGGGAGAATCCAGGTCAATAAGAGCCGCCTCTGTAAGCTTCTGAGTCTCTCCTGGGAGAATGGCCTTTTGCTGGATGATATCGTTATTGTTTCCCCAGGGGTCTGAATTGGTCAGATGGGTATAGGAAGTTTTATAATTCATTTTCAAAAGAGCCAGATATCTGTGCTTTTCTACGCTGTACTCTGCCACCAGCAAGTCTGCTCCGGGAATATCGATATTCTGATTCATAATAGGATAAAGCTGGCCTGCGATCTTTTGGGAAGTCTCCAGGAATTTCTCCTGTTCCCACTCTTCCACCAGGGGAAAAATCTGGGAGTCTTCCAAAAAACTGCAGTTTTTCACATCGTCGCTGGTATCGATCTTGTAAATATGGGCTTTCAGGAAATCTGCCAGATCAGAGCCAAGGTCCAGAAGCGTATCAGACAGCACCGGCATTCCAAGCCCAGGGTCCATAATATGTACCACAGCCTGCTCTATGCGGATCTCTTCTTTGGAATTTAACATCTCTTTTTCCTCTTTTCTTTTATACTTCTCTTCCGTTCATCATGCCCTGGCATGCAATTATGATCACCAAAGATACCAAAATATTCATAACCAGGCTGATCACGGTAAAGACAGCCATCATCAGAGCAGGCTCCCGGTACATGCCTGTCAGTAGAATGATCAGCATTCCAAGGATCAGGGAAGGCACTGCCGCCACAAGGATGATCAGCATACGCAGGAAGGATTCCAGCATCACATTGGCCCGGCTCCTTAAAATCCTTACAGACAGCACTGTTCCCGCCACAAAGATCAGACTGTAGCCCAGAAGCATGATCAGATACTGAAAAATATCCAAAGGCGCCATTCTGGTAAAGATCCCTGCAAAAATTACAGAAACGCTCATGATAATGCCGATTTTCAGATAGGCCGGGATCATGGCATAGACCAGTTTCTTTAAGGGACTGTCCGGAATCAGGTAAATCTGATAGTTGTTCAAATCCCGGAGAAGATCAGAGTCCTGGATCAGGGTAAACAGCCAGATGATCATCATATAGCAGAACATATAAAAAACGTTATCTGGAAGAACGATCAGACTGATCACGAAATACATCACAATAACTGCTGCGTCCTGCTTTCTCAGAAAATTGCCTGTTTTTCGCATGATCAGCATGTTTTTGGAAAGAATGGCTTTCGCTCCGGGTGCAAATTCTCCTTTCACCCTTTTTACTTTTCCATCCTCAATCCTTGCCCTTCCGCCGTTTTCTTTGGCTCTTCTCAAGAAGGCACTGGCCTCCTCTGCATCTGCTACTGCCTGCTCTGTAATGTCTTTGTTAAATCTTAAAAAGAATACCACAATGATCAGACAGCAGGCAAGAAGAAGTCCGGTTCCTCCAAGGGTAAAAAGATACTGACTGTGGAGATAGCCATCTATGGCCCACTTCGCCCATCCAAAGAAAGGAACCAGATAAAATTCCCGGCTGGCTGCAAATATAAAAAATCCGTTTTTCAAATCGTAGTTTGACTGATACACAGACCAGAAAAATACCAGTGCCGTACAGACCACGGCCACAGCCAAAGGCAGATAATTCCATTTTTTATATTTTGCGTCCACCAGTCCCCACATATAAATGTAATCTGTGAGGAGAAGAAAGAAGAAAAGCATCAGGGTCAAAACTACAAAACATACCAGAAAATAGGGTATGGTAAAATATCCCGTCATGGAAAACATGGCGATCATGTAGCATCCTAAAAGGCTGTAGAGCACTCCCTGTCTGAGAGACTGGAGCATGATATAGCCGTTCACCTGTTTTCTGGTATAGGGACCAGCGAAAAGGTAGTACGCATCTGTGTCAAATACCAGAGCCTTTCTTTTGTTCAGCATAACCGTAAAAGCAAAAAGAGCAGTCATGCCGATGCCTATAAGAAGGGCTGAATTTGTGTCCAGAGTTCCCTTTGCCATTGGATTGTCTGAAGATGCAGCAAAAGCCATGATCACCAGGCCGCCGTAAAGAAGGATCAATAAAATCGTGATCAGTGCAGAAGCCGGGGTTCGGAATTGATTCCGGACTGCTCCCTTCATTTTTAAAAAAGATAGAAATAGCAATGACCTCATTTATTCTTCCTCCGCTGTAGCTTCAAAGAAAATCTGTTTCAGTGTTTCGCTGCCTTCCTCGCCTCTGTGGATCCGGCGGATGATCTCCCCGTGATTCATAATATAGGCGCAGTCCCAGATATCATTGACCACATCAATGATATGGGTGCTGATCAATATAGAGGTGCCCTGATTTTTCAGCTCTACCAGAAGCTGCAGCACTTCTTCGATACTGGCAGGGTCAAGTCCTACCATAGGCTCGTCTACCAGGAGCGCCTTAGGCTCCGTCAGCAGGGCCAGGATCATGCTCAGTTTCTGCTTCATACCTTTACTCAGCTCTTTTGCAAGTTTATTTCTCTGTTCTGTCAGCTGAAACTGCTCCAGATATTTTTCTCCCGTCTCTTTATAGTTCTCCAGGCGATATGCCTTTCCAATAAATTCAATACTCTCATCTACAGTAAGAAGGTCATAGAGTACCGGAACCTCCGGAATATAGCCAAATTGTTGTTTTGCTTCCAGGCTGTTGTTTGGGCAGCCGCAGATGAGAATTTCCCCTTTATAGCTCAGAAGATTTACAATACTCTTGATCGTTGTAGACTTTCCAGCACCATTAGGTCCCAGAAGTATAGTAATTTCACCGGGCATTGCAGTAAGGGAAGCGTCTTTCACCGCTGCCTGATGGCTTTCTTTATAGTACTTGGTAAGATTCTTTACCTCAATCATATCTGTCCTCCTTGGTATGATTTTTCCAACAATTTCTAAAATTTATCGGAAAATTATTAACGTTTAGGCCAGTATATCAAAAAGTTCTGTCATTGTAAAGGAAAACCTTTCTGGTTGATTTTTATTTCTTCTTTTATTGCTTCTCCTTCTGTCACTGTGATATACTTGCATTGTGAATAGGTTTTACAAAAATTTTATATATTAGGAGGATTTTATGCCAAAGAGAAATGATATCCACAAAGTCTTGATCATCGGTTCCGGCCCAATCATTATCGGACAGGCCTGCGAATTCGACTATTCTGGCACCCAGGCCTGCAAAGCCTTAAAGAGCCTTGGCTATGAAATTGTGCTGGTCAATTCCAATCCGGCCACCATTATGACCGATCCCTCTACTGCAGATGTAACTTATATCGAGCCTCTGAATGTAGACCGCCTGACAGAGATCATCGCAAAAGAACGGCCTGATGCCCTTCTTCCAAATCTGGGCGGGCAATCCGGCCTGAATCTCTGTGAAGAATTATATCATGCCGGCGTACTGGACAAATATAACGTAGAAGTCATCGGTGTTCAGGTCGATGCCATCAGCCGGGGGGAAGACCGTATCGAATTTAAGAATACCATGAATAAACTGGGCATTGAAATGGCCCGGAGCGCTCCTGCTTATTCTGTAGAAGAAGCCGTGAAGATTGCCGGCCAGCTTGGCTATCCCTGTGTAATCCGTCCTGCCTATACTATGGGTGGAACCGGAGGCGGAATCGTCTACAACGAAGAAGAGCTGCGTAAAGTAGCTGCCAGAGGTATCGCTGCTTCTATGGTAAACCAGATTCTCATCGAAGAATCTGTTATCGGCTGGGAAGAGCTGGAAGTAGAGGTTGTCCGTGACGCAAAGGGGCAGAAGATTTCTGTCTGCTTTATTGAAAACATTGACCCTATGGGTGTTCATACAGGAGACTCTTTCTGTGCCGCTCCTATGCTGACGATCTCCCAGGAAGTCCAGGATGAGCTGGAAAAGCAGGCTCATGCTATTGTAGAATCCATCGGCGTTATCGGCGGTACCAACGTACAGTTTGCCCACGACCCCAAGAGCGGACGTATCATTATCATTGAGATCAATCCCAGAACTTCCCGCTCCTCTGCCCTTGCCAGCAAGGCTACAGGCTTCCCTATCGCCTATGTATCTGCCCTTCTGGCTGCCGGTCTGACACTTGATGAGATTCCTTACTGGAAAGAGGGAACTCTGGACAAATACAAACCATCAGGGGATTACGTGGTTATCAAGTTTGCCCGCTGGGCCTTTGAGAAATTTAAAGGTTCCCAGGATAAGCTCGGCACACAGATGAAAGCCGTAGGCGAAGTAATGTCCATCGGTAAAAACTACAAAGAGGCTCTTCAGAAAGCCATCCGCTCTCTGGAAAAAGGCCGCTACGGATTAGGCTTTGCCTCAGATTTTAACAGCCTTTCCCTGGATGAGCTGTACCGGAGACTGGCAGAGCCTACCAGCGAACGCCAGTTTCTTCTGTACGAAGCCATCCGGAAAGGGGCTTCTCTTGAAAAACTCCACGATATGACTCATATCAAAATGTGGTTCCTGGAGCAGATGAAAGAGCTGGTAGACCTGGAAGAAGAAATTCTGAAATACCAGGATAAAGAACTGCCTGACCAGCTGCTGATCCGGGCAAAGAAAGACGGATTCTCCGACAAATATCTGGCTCAGCTCCTTCACACAGAAGAATGGGAACTGTTTAAACGGAGAGAATCTCTGGGACTTTCCCAGCGCTGGGATGCAGTTCCTGTAAGCGCTGTAAAGGATCCTGCTTCCTACTATTATTCTACCTATATCGGAGAAGACAAAGCCACGGTTTCCAATGGACGCAAGGTTATGGTTCTGGGCGGCGGTCCAAACCGTATCGGCCAGGGTATCGAGTTCGACTACTGCTGTGTTCACGCAGCCTTTACGCTCCGTGAGCTGGGCTTTGAGACCATCATGGTAAACTGTAATCCGGAAACCGTATCTACAGACTATGATACTTCAGATAAACTCTACTTTGAGCCTCTTACTGTAGAAGATGTTATGTCTATCTATAACAAAGAAAAACCTCTGGGCATTATCGTTCAGTTCGGCGGACAGACGCCTCTGAATATTGCAGCAGAGCTGGAAAAACGAGGAGCGCATATTCTGGGAACCTCTCCGGCAGTTATCGACATGGCTGAGGACAGAGACCAGTTCAATGCTATGATGCAGAAACTGGAGATTCCTATGCCGGAATCCGGAATGGCAGTAAATGTAGAGGAAGCTTTGGAGATCGCCCACCGCATCGGTTATCCTATGATGGTGCGTCCTTCCTATGTCCTTGGAGGAAGAGGTATGGAGGTAGTCTATGACGACGATATGCTGAAAGACTACATGGCCGCTGCTATTAATGTAACACCGGAACGTCCCATCCTTATGGATAAATTCCTTCAGAATGCTCTGGAATGTGAAACCGACGCCATCTCTGACGGTGCACACGCTTTTGTTCCTACAGTTATGCAGCACATTGAGCAGGCCGGCATCCACTCCGGAGACTCTGCCTGTGTAATTCCTTCCGTAGAGATTTCTGAAGAACACAAAGACCTGATCCGGAAATATACCACTGCCATTGCCTGCGAAATGGGCGTTGTGGGACTGATGAACATGCAGTATGCTATCTGTGAAGGCAAAGTCTATGTTCTGGAAGCCAACCCAAGAGCCTCTCGTACAGTTCCTCTGGTATCCAAAGTCTGCAATATCAATATGGCAAATATTGCAACAAAATTAATGACCTACGAACTTACCGGCACTCGTCCTGATGTGACAAAATACGAAGAAAAAGAGCATCCTTACTATGGAGTTAAGGAAGCCGTCTTCCCATTTAATATGTTCCCGGAGGTAGACCCTCTTCTTGGGCCGGAAATGCGTTCCACAGGAGAAGTTCTGGGTCTGGGAGAATCCTTCGGAATGGCCTATTACAAGGCGGAAGAAGCTGCAAATGCCAAGCTTCCTCTGGGCGGAACTGCTCTTGTCAGCGTAAACAAAAAAGACCGTCCCGACGCTCTTACCGTAGCCAGACAGCTTCATGAGCTGGGATTTGAAATTGTTTCTACAGAAGGATGCGCCGGTTACTTCAATGAAAACGGCGTTCCATGCAAAGCATTGAAGAAACTCCAGGAGGGCCGTCCCAATATCTATGATGCCATGGTGAACGGACAGATCGATCTGATCGTCAATACACCTGCTGGCAAACAGAGTAAATATGATGACTCTTATCTGCGGAAAACTGCGATTAATAAACGAATTCCATATATCACTACTATGTCTGCGGCTCTGGCCAGCGCCAAAGGAATCCACGCAGTGCTGAATAAAGAGGCTTCACCTTTAAAATCTCTCCAGGAATATCACAAAATGCTGAAGTAAGATTACAATCTCAGGGCTGCCCCATTAAACAAAAATCGTGAATATTTAATGTGACAGCCCTGAAAAATTTATTACACCATTTTGGAGACTTATATTATGTCAGCGAAACATTCTAAAAATTTTATCCTGCTGTTTTTAACAGCTCTTATATGGGGAGTCGCCTTTGTAGCCCAGAGCGTGGCCATGGACTACATCGGTCCCTATACTTTTAATGCCGTCCGTTCTTTACTGGGCGGTATTGTACTGGTTCCCTGTGTATTTCTTTTCGGAGAGAGAAAAAAGGCGGACCGAACCCACGGACATACTGTGGACCGGCCCCAAGATGTGCTCATAGGCGGTGTACTCTGCGGCTTTATGCTGTTTCTTTCTACCACTCTCCAACAGGTCGGGATTCAGTATACTACTGTAGCAAAAGCCGGGTTTATTACCGCTTTATATATTATTTTAGTACCCATATTGGGAATATTCCTTAAAAAACAGGTTTCTTTTCAGATATGGATCAGTGTAGCCATTGCCCTTACAGGGCTGTATCTGCTGTGTATGCAGGGCAGTTTTTCTCTGGGACAGGGAGATCTGCTGGTCCTGCTCTGCTCTCTTTGTTTTGCCCTGCACATACTGGTGATCGACCATTTTACAGACAGGGTCAGCGGAGTGAAACTGTCCTGCATACAGTTTTTTGTAAGTGCTCTCCTTTCCTCTGTGCTGATGTTTCTTTTTGAGAAGCCGGCTCTCTCAGAAATCCTGGCTGCCTGGCTGCCCATTGTTTACGGCGGTGTATTTTCCAGCGGAATTGCCTACACCCTGCAGATCATCGGTCAAAAAGGCACCGACCCTACCATCGCTTCTCTGATCCTCAGCCTGGAATCTGTAGTTTCTGTACTGGCTGGCTGGATCCTCCTTGGACAGGCTCTTACTCCCAGGGAAATTGCAGGCTGTTTACTGATGTTCGGAGCGATCATTCTGGCACAGGTTTCCCCGGCTTTGAAGAAAACTTCCGAAACAGAGTCTTTTTAGGTCCATTCCGAAAAAACATTTTTTATTAGAACAGCTAAGGCTGGTGTAATTTCCACAGATTTTTCTGTCTGCAAATTACACCAGCCTTTTTCCATTGATTTTTCAGTCAGATCCCCCGATGGCTCATTCTTCGGGATTTTTCTGGTCGCCTGCCGGACGATGCAGCAGGATTTTCTCCAGTTCCCAGGCACTGTCCGCTGTCTGTATAGCTCCTGCCTCTAAAAGCTCTTCCCGGGTCCCGTACCCATAAGTCACTCCAATGCAGGAAAGTCCAGTCTCTTTTGCGCCAAGAACATCGTAATGCCGGTCACCTACCATAATGACCTGATCTCTTTTATCCCCATATCCCATTTCCCCCAATACCTGAAGGATTACCTCTGCCTTTGTCATTTTGGGCCGGCTGATATCGCTGCCTCTGATAACGTCAAAATATGTATCCAGATGAAAATTCTCTAAAACGATCTTTACCATTGGATCCGGCTTAGAAGAGGCCACCGCCAGAATAAGTCCCTGCTTTTTCAGAGCTCCCAGCAATTCCTCTATTCCGGGATATGGCTTATTTTCAAAAATTCCTGTGACATTATACCGTTCCCGGTAATACCGAACGGCTTCTTTTGCCTCCTCCTCACAAAACCCGGCATACACCATAAACTGTTCCAGAAGAGGCGGGCCAACAAAAACTTCCAGTTTCTTCAGATCTTCTCCAAGCTCCGGCTTTCCCATTTTCTCCAGGGCATATTGTACAGATTTCGTAATCCCCTCTCCTGAGGCTGTCAGGGTTCCATCCAGGTCAAATAATATTCCTTGATAATTCATCTTCCTACTCCTGTCTCAATTTATCGATCAGTTTCAATAGTTTGTCTTTTGTCATATTGGGATAATGGACTTTATCCACGTAAATATTAGGAGAAGTGCTGCACTTTTTCAGACAATTCCGAGTGGTCAGAAGAATCCTTTTATCTTTAGACAATCCCTCTTTATCTGTCTGCAGCTTTTCTTTTACAGCTGCCAGAAGCTCCAGACTGTCTTTTCTTTGGCATCGTTCCCCTGTGCACAAAAGAATCTCATGGACATAGGGTGCAGATTTTAAACTGGGGTACAGTTTTATGATACAGGCCAGCATACTTTCTTTGATTCCTATCTTTTCTGCTGCTATGCTGCAAGCCTCTGCAGGGATCCATCCTTCTTTCTCCTGGATTTCCCGAAGCATAGCTGTAAGGTTTTCCTGGGATTTTGCCTCTTTCTGACCGGCATAGTATTCTATGATTTCTCTTACTTCTGTTTCCTTTTTCATTGAACTTCCTCCTTTTCCAGGAAGACAAACTCTCTCTCAGAGGAATATTCTTCCCGAAATGCATAGTTTAAGCTATGGAAATTTTTAATTTCTTCCGGCTCTTCAATCTGATTTTCTGAAAGCCAGCGGACCATTTCTCCTCTGGCCATTTTTGCTTTCGTGGCTTTTACTTTGATCTTTCCCTGAATATATTCCCCGAAAATGCAGGTGATATACCGAACATCTTTCTCCAGATATTTTTCTATGGCTTTGCTGTACTCCTTAGATGCCAGATTCAGGATTGTCCGGTCCTCTCTTGTCAGCTCCCGATACAATCTGTCTCCCCAAAAGCTATACAGGTCTTTGTGTTCTCCTATCTGCAGCTTTGCCTGCATTTCCAGCCGATAGGGGATTACCCCGTCCTGGGGTCCCAGAAGTCCATAGAGTCCGGACAGAATCCGCAGATGTCCTTTTATATACTCCCATTGACGCTCTGTAAACACCTGAGGCGCCATATACTGATACTGGATTCCTTCATAGGCGATCACTGCCCCTGTCAGATTCTTATCCATCTCATAAAGCCTCAGACGTTCCAGGTTCTCCTCTGTGATTTTATCATTACAGTTCCAGAGAGTCTTCAGAGAGCCAAAATCCATAGCCTTCATCTTTTCTCTTAAACAGCAGGCCTCTTCGTAAAATACAGGTCTGGTAAGCCTGTCAATCTCCTCTTCTTTCCTATTCATCTTCTTTGCCGGTGATATAATGATTTTCATTTCATTAACTCCAAATCTGCATATTTCTTCCTGTTAGATTCCTATTTCGGTATTTTACCATGTTCTTCTGCTCCCGTCACTTCCTTTTTCGCCAATAGACTTTCCTTTTTTTCCATGGTAAAATGAATTTTGAAACAAACTGGAAAATATATATGACGAAAGGAAAGAAATTTCAATGATAAAGGCTGTTATTTTTGATATGGATGGTGTTCTTTTTGACACAGAACGACTGATGAAAGAGGGATGGATGAAAGCTGGCAGAGAAATGGGGTTTACTATCACAGAAGAACATCTGCGCCAGATGAGAGGAAGTTCCCGGGACAGAAGTGCTGCCCTATTCGAAAAATGGTACCATGGCACAGTAGACTATAACAGGGGACGTCAGATCCGCAGCCAGTATACCAAAGAATATATTGATAAGTATTCTATTCCGGAAAAGAAGGGCCTGAAAGAACTTTTGGCTTTCTTAAAAGAAGAAGGACTTCCTGCTGCTGTGGCTACCTCTACAGACCGCAATACTGCTTCCCATTACTGGGAACTGGCCGGAATCACTTCTTTTATCACTGCCTCTGTATGTGGCAACGAGGTAGCTGCCTGCAAGCCGGAACCTGATATTTTCCTGAAAGCCGCCCGAGCCCTCCAGATACCGCCTGAAAATTGCCTGATCGTAGAAGACAGCATCAATGGTCTGAAAGCCGCAAGAGCTGCGGGAGGCATCTCCTGTATGGTACCGGATCTGACACCTTATACCGAAGAACTCCTGCCATTTTGCGACTATGTATGTGAGGATCTATCTCAGATAATCCCTCTTATCAAAGATATAAATCATAGGTAAGCTTAGATTACTTTTCATGATTTGCCTTCGCCAGCTCCATAATCTCCTTATATTTACTCATGATATAACCGAAATTTTTTCTTTTGTGGGGCAGGAGGCAGTCTGTACAATCCTTTACGCCCTTTTCTGTATATTTAAAGTTTCCTCCGCACTTATCTCCCAGAGCATACAGAGGACAGTAGCAGAACAGACAGTTAAAGTTTTCCGGGTCATTCGTTTTATGACATGGAAAATATTCACATTCTTTATGACTGAAAAAAGAATACTTTTTCCCTTCCCAATAAGGTTTTTCTTCGCTCATAGATTTTCTCCTTTTTATAAATGATAAACTATACCCGGTATGAGATTCTCCGGCATATAACGTTCAGAGCCGTCAAAAAACTCTTCCAGAAGATTCAGATTCTCATCTGAATGCTCAATTTCTCTGGCAAACTGCCAGGCAGCCTGGCAGACTAGTTCCAGTTCCGGAAGCCTTCCCTGTTCATAACATCTCTCCATGATAATCTCCCTGATCCACAGTACAGAGAAAACTGCCAGAACAGCCTTCGTATAAATCATATCGTCATATACCCCTCCACAGAAATAGGTATAGACAAAGAAGACCAGTATCTGTTCTCCCCATATATCCCAGACCTGTTCCTTCCCTGCATATTTCAAGTTTTCAAAGAATTCTTTCTGAATCTCCTTATAAGCCACTTCTCCTTTATCATAAAGCCGGTGCTGGAGATTTGCAAGCTCTTTCCCCCAGTCTTCCCGGAGCACTTCCAGTTTTTCCAAATCTTTAGCCATATCCTTCATATTATTAAATCTGGCCTCAAGACTCTCCCACTCTTCTTTCTCCAGAGCTCTGTTCATACAGTCTTCCAGATTCAGTTCAAAAAGTTCCCCCTTATCCAGGGCTTCCTGTATTTCATATGAAAATCTCAGAAGAACGGCCATCCTTTTAGAAAAATACAAAGTTCTGTTCTGGATCATGGAAAAAATAAGGTCTCTGGCTTCTTCCAGCCTGTCAAACAGCAGCAGATCAAAATCCTCATAATCCTCTTCCTCTTCCAAAGTATCTTCTGTCTCTATAAATTTTGTTTTTTCTTCTGTAGACAACATGATCCTGGCCGCCTCCGGACAGGAAAGAGAAAGGGAATATTCTCTCAGGTCCTCAAATTCTTCCACATGTCTGGGATACATCCGACAGGTCTGGCACAAAGCCTCTGGGCCCAGTTCCTGATAGAGCTCACACAGATTCTCATCATTTAAAAAACTGCATCTTTTATTATACTGTTCAAAAGCCCCCTGATACCAGTCAATTGAGTTTAAAAGCCGGGTGCCGAAGCGGCCTTCTACACTGCTATATTTTTCCAGAGATTCTTCATCTATCAAAATCTGCCATCCTGCACAGCAGGTATCCGGACATCTGCCAGCAATACAATGGAAGCTGTCATAAAACTGTGGTTTTTTGTAACGCATCGATTTTTCCTGCTTTCTTTAATTATCAACATCAGGGTATCACGTTTTCTTTAAAATTACAATCCTCCCCGGGACAATCTTAGTCTGATCCATTGTTCCCCAACAATAGAAGTGTCCTGGGGAGTCGCCTTTTCTATGTACTCGGTGATCATGGGACACCTGGGAAGCGACATGGTAGCGGCAAACGCCGTAGTAGTGGTAGCTAGAAATCTGGGAACCGTGCTCTGCTTTGGTATTGCCAATGCCGGAGGTATCCTGATCTTTCTTCTCCGTCCTGTGTTTATGAATATGTCTGATCTGAGTGCTGTATCCCAGGGATATTTGAATATCATGCTTTTTATAAACATGTATTATGTTATAGGACAGGCTATGAATTCTGCTGTCATCAGCGGTATTTTCCGGGCTGGAGGAGATTCTCGATGGGGATTTATCTGTGACTTTATTGACATGTGGGTATATGCAGTTCCCCTGGGCTTTCTTTCCGCTTTTATTCTTAAGCTGCCGCCTATGTGGGTATATTTCCTCATCTGCACAGATGAATTTGTAAAGCTACCCTTTGTATACCGGCATTATAAAAGCTATAAGTGGCTGAAAAATATTACCCGTGAATTCTAAATTTTTATAAGCAAAAGCCGGACAGGTCTGTGGGAAAATTTATCGTTTTCCCCAAGCCTGTCCGGCTTTTGTTTCTTTAGAATATCCTTCTCATTTCATACCATCTGGCTCCTCCGTGGGAAGAATCCGCCACACCGAAGCACTGAAATCCATGGCTTTCATAAAAACCGATCAGCCTTTCCTTACAGGTAAGGATCACACCTTTCTTTCCCCTTTTCCGGGCCAGCTCTGCAAAATACTCCACCAGTTTTCCTGCGATTCCCTGATGTCTGTATGCAGGGAGTACATTCAGGCCAAACACTGTCTGATAGGCCCCCTGGGAATTGTGAAGACTTACATCATGATACATCTTATCAGGAAGACATGGTTTATCTGTCGTGCCTCCATTAATGAATCCTATAGGTTGCCCTTCTGCCTCTGCCACCACAAAATTTTCCGGAAAAGCCTTCATTCTCTCTTCAATCTGGGCGGGGGAAGCCGCCTCCAGAGGAGGAAAGCAGATTCCTTCTATTTCTGCCAGAAGCTGGGCCTCCTGGGGCTTTGCCATTCTGATCACTACATCTGTCATGTTTTTGTCTAAATTCCTTTCGCCAGTTTTTCTATAATGTCCACGCAATTGTCAATCCCGATCAGGCTGCTGTCCAGACACAGGTGATAGTTCTGAGCCATCCCCCAGGTTCTCCCTGTATAATGCTGGTAGTAAAGCTTTCGCTTTTTATCTTTTTCCTCCAGCCTTTTCTCTGGTTTCTCTTCTCTTTCCCCATAGAGGCGGATGATCCTTTCCTTCTTAAATTCCAAAGGCGCATGGACAAATACATGGAGGCAGTCCTCTCTGTCCTCCAATACATAGTCTCCACATCTGCCTACGATCACACATGGTTCCTTCTCCGCCAGCTTCCGGATGATATCATACTGGACAGACCAGAGATAGTCTGCCATGGACATTCCGTTTGGTCCTATGGCCTGACCCTGAGTAAGACTGTAGAAAAACCAGTTAGAGCTTGACGCCTCCTCTCCCTGTTTTTCCACGAACTCCTGGCAGAATCCTGTTTCCTCTGCAATCTTCCTGATCAATTCCTTGTCATAATAGGGAATTCCAAGACGATCTGCAGTTTTCTTTCCGATAGTTCTTCCTCCACTGCCGAATTCACGGCTGATAGTGATCACCCTTTTTCCCATAATCCTTCTCCTTTCTCAGTAAAGCAAGAAATGCAAAACTGTCAGGCTTACCTGCTTAAGATTCCTGCCTCTTTCAGGCTTTCCTGAATTCTATCCAGTACTTCCTCGCTGTCTGCCCAGACAGTATGACAGTGATATCCAGAGGTAATATTCTTCAGGGGACGGGATTTCCCGCTTCGGATCTCTTCCAGAAATTTCCGGACCTGCATTCTGGAACTGATATTGAGAGGCGCCCGAAGCTCTCCATAGACTTCGTGGTCTACAAATACATCTTCTACCTTTCCGCCCCAGTCCACAATCAGGTTCAATTCTTCTTCTATCCGTTCATCTGAATGGAAAACCCGGAAAATCCTCACTGCTCTTTTCTTTTCCCTGCAGATATATCCTCTGTTGGTGGAGAAAATTTCTTTATCACCGGCTCTCAGCAGGGCGATATCCTGGACGATCACCTGTCTGCTCACATGAAAGATTTCTGCCAGTTTCTGCCCGGATACCGGCTTTTCGCTTTCTTCTATGTATCTTAAAATTTCCTGTCTCCGTTTTTCTCCTGCCATCTGACCTGTCATCTCCTCCTATATCCAGGAATACTTTTTATGAAATCTATGTACGCCTGATTTTCTGTCTCTATTATACTACATGAAGGTTCTTTAAGGAAAGGTCTAAAATCGGCGCAGAATGGGTCAGAGCCCCGCTGGAAATATAATCTACTCCTATGGAAACCAGTTTTTCAATGTTTTCTCTTGTTACATTGCCTGAACACTCGGTCTGGGCCCTGCCGTCTATAAGTTCTACCGCTTCTCTCATCATTTCCGGAGACATATTGTCCAGCATAATAATATCTGCCCCTGCCTCCAGAGCCTCCTTTACCATATCCAGATTTTCGGTCTCTACCTCAATCTTCCTTACAAAAGGAGCGTACTCTTTTGCCATCTCCACAGCCTTTTTCACGCTTCCTGCTGCTCCGATATGATTATCTTTCAGTAAAATACCGTCAGACAGATTATATCTGTGGTTGTAGCCTCCTCCTGTTTTTACCGCATATTTCTCGAAAATACGCATATTGGGAGTAGTTTTCCTGGTATCCAATAGTTTTGTTTTGCTTCCTTCCAGCATATCGGCAATCTGTCTGGTGTAGGTAGCAATGCCGCTCATTCTTTGGAGATAATTCAGTGCAGTCCGTTCTCCGGAAAGAAGAACCCGGATATCTCCTCTCACCATTCCCAGCAGCTGTCCTTTTTTCACTTTATCGCCGTCTTTTACATAAAATTCTGTCTCTGTGTTCTCATCCAGAAGGGTGAATACCCGCTCAAAAACCCAGAGTCCGGCAATGACTCCATCTTCTTTGCACAGAAGCTGGACCTCTCCAATCTCTTTCTTTCTCATAACCGAATTAGTGGTAATGTCCTCACTGGTAATGTCCTCCTCAAGGGCCATCCGGATCAGACGGTCTGCATTTAATTTCATAGTTATCTCATTCATTTTGCCTGTCTCTCCCTTTCAATTTCTCCTAATACTTCCTGTTTATAGGTATCTGCCAGGTTTTTCTCCTGTTTGCAGATACATTTTTCTGTTTTCTGAAGAAGTTCAGCAAAGTCCTTTTCCTGTTCCCCTTCAGACTGCCATTTTTCTCCAATATCCTGGGCCGCCCGTTGGGCAAATACCAGACTCTCTAAAAGAGAGTTGCTCGCCAGGCGATTAGCTCCGTGGACACCATTGCAGCTGGTCTCTCCCACAGCATAAAGATGTTCCATGGTAGTTTTGCTGCTGCTGTCCACATGGATGCCTCCCATAAAGTAATGCTGGGCTGGAACTACCGGTATCCAGTCTTTTGTCACATCATAGCCTTCTTCCAGACATCTTTCATAGATGTGAGGGAAATGGTTCAGGATCACCTTTTCTCCCAGAACGGTCATATCCAGCCATACATAGGGCTTCCCGTCCTTTTTCATCTGTTCCTGTATCTTGGCGGTAAGCAGATCTCTGGGCAGCACCTCATTGGCAAAACGTTCTCCCTTGGCATTATAAAGCTTAGCCCCTTCTCCCCGCACAGATTCAGAAATCAGGAATCTCCGTCCAGGCTTCTGAGAATACAGCGTGGTAGGATGAATCTGGATATAATCAATATGTTCTAATTCTACCCCATGGCGCATGGCAACGGCAAGTGCATCTCCTGTCAGATGTGGATAATTTGTAGAATGACGGTAGAGCCCGCCGATTCCTCCCGTTGCAAAAATGGTATATCGGGCCTGAATTCCCAGATGTTCTCCTTCTTCCGTTTTCGCTATGATCCCCAGGCAGGTATTCTCTTTTTCGATCATATCCAGCATAGTAACCTGCTCCAGTATTTCCACATTAGGCAGGGCCTGCACTGCTTTTAACAGCTTGCTGGTGATTTCTTCTCCTGTAATATCCTCGTGGAAGAGAATTCTGGGTTTAGAGTGGCAGCCCTCTCTGGTATAATCCAGCTCCCCGTCTTTTCTGGCAAAGTCCACTCCGTATTCAATCAGCTCTCGGATCACATTCCTGGAAGAGCGGATCATAATGTCAACAGATTCACGGCGGTTTTCATAATGGCCTGCCTTTAAAGTATCTTCCATAAAGCTGTCATAATCCTCTTCGTCTCTCAGCACACAGATTCCCCCCTGGGCCAGAAAAGAATCGCTTTCTTTCACCTGACCTTTGGTGATCATCAGCACCTGAAGATTCTCTGGAATATGGAGAGCGGCAAAAAGTCCGCTGGCTCCTGTTCCAACAATCAGTATATCTGTATTTTTCATCTCCATGTTTTTCCTCCTATTTTCCCAGTTCCAGCATTTTGTCCAGAGGTCTTCTGGCCTTTTCCATGGTCTCCGGCTCCAGGGAAACCTGGTATTTTTCTTCTTTCAGCGCATTTCTTACCTTCTCCAGGGTAACTTTTTTCATATCCAGACAGCACTGGCCTGGTTTTACCGGATAGAAGGCTTTTTCGGGACATTTTTTCTCCAAATCCCAGAGCACGCCTTCCTCTGTACCTATCAGGAATTCTTTTTCTTCTGACTGGCAGGCATATTGGATGATCTCTGAAGTGCTTCCCACAAAGTCCGCAGTACGGACCACTTCTGAAACACATTCCGGATGTACCAGTACAGAGGCCTTAGGATGTTCTTTCCTTGCATTTTTTACATCCTCTTCCTGGATTTCTCTGTGCACAGGGCAATATCCCTCATTGACTATAATATTTTTTTCAGGCACCTGAGCTGCCACATAAGCCCCCAGATTGCCGTCAGGTATAAAGAAAATATTTTTATTTGGCAGTTTTTTTACAATGTCTACAGCATTGGAAGAAGTGACACATACATCGGACATCGTTTTAAGTTCTGCAGTGGAATTAATGTAGCAGACCACAGCAAGATCCTCATACTTTCCCCGCATTTCCCTGATCTTCTCCCTGGAAGCCATGTGAGCCATAGGACAGTCTGCCTGGGCATCTGGAAGCAGCACAGTTCTTTCCGGATTCAGAATTTTGGCGCTTTCTCCCATAAAAGACACACCTGCAAAAAGAATCATTTCTGCTTCTGTCTCCCTGGCTTTTTTACTCAGGAAATAGGAATCTCCTATATAATCGGCGATTTCCTGAACCTCTCCAGGCACATAATAATGAGCTAGGATAATGGCTCTTTTTTCCTTCTTCAACTTCTCTATTTCTTCTTTTATGGACTCCATCCCTGTCCCTCCTGTTAACACAATTTTAACAGAAATTATACACCATGTTTTTACATGTGACAAGACACTTGTTAATTTTTTCTGTAAGAGCTGTCTTCCAGAATCTTGTCATTTATGATACGGTGGTATTAAACTGTAAAGTTTTTAGAAATGAAAAGGGAGTGTTCAACATCATCTCTGGTGACATTGGACACTCCTTGTTATATAAAAATCTATTTTTGTTTTACTGTCCGGACCAGCAGCATCATGGGCCGGCGCATTTCGTCTTTCATCCCCGGAAGCTCCAGCATATTTTCCGGTGGAGCAGGCTCCACCAGACCTTCCAGCATAAATCCGTTTTGCAGTAAGGAATTTACGTAGGTAGTCAGGGTTCTGTGATATTTTATAACCTTTTCTCCCAGGAACAGTGCTTCCCGTTTTCCCTCATAGTAATAATTATCTACAGGAAAGTGAAGGATTTCTCCCCTATCATCATAATACCAATCCTGGGATCCATAAGCAGTAAATACCGGATGCTCCACAGAAAAAATAAAGATTCCCTCCGGTCTCAGCCAGCTGCTGATCTTCTTTACAAGGGCCGGAAAATCTTTGACGTAGTGAAAGGCCAGAGAACTGAGCACAATGTCAAAAGAACTCTCCGGAAGTTCCAAGTCTTCCATGGCTCCTCTTTTATAGGTAATCTTTTGGTGACTGTTGATTTTCTCGGCTTTCTGAAGCATTTTTTCAGAAAGGTCTATCCCAAGCACTCTCTTGGCGCCTTTTTCCGCTGCATAGGCACAGTGCCATCCATAGCCGCAGCCCAGATCCAGCACCTCTTTGTCTGAAAAATCCGGCATCATCTTCTGGAATTCCTGCCATTCCCCGGCTCCCTGAAGGCCGTATTTTGAACGGCTCATCTCACTGTATTTCTGAAAAAACACCGAATCATCATACTTATTTTCTTTCATGCTCTGCCTGCTTTCCCTGGTCTAATTCCAGCCGCTGATCAGCTTTATGATCTCTTCTTCATAGTCTCCCAGAATATCCTCATGACGTCCGACTATACGGACATTCGTCTCAGCTCCCCATTGGCCGTTGTCCTGAAATTCCCAGATATGATATACGACTCCCCTGTATTCAAAATTTATGCTTCCGCAGCCGTCTTCCTCCGCGTATTTATATGGAAATTTCTTTTCTTTCAAAACCTTCTGTACTTTTTCCAGCCGCATTTTCTCTCCTCCTGTTAGTGGCATTTGCTCCATCCGCAGTTTTTGCAGATATTGCAGCCTTCCTCAAAAACCAGAGGTTCTCCGCATTCTGGACAGTACATCTTATCTGTTTCCTCCACAGGAGTTACTGCCTTAGGTTTTGGAGCTTTTTTAGGCTTAATGGAATCCTTTCCCTGTTCCTTCTGACTCAGCTCTTCCTGCATTTCCTTGTACATATCCATAAGGGCATTTCCTACAGCCATAGGACAGCATGCTCCCTTGCTGGTATCCTTTCTGGTCACTCTCCTTGCAGTATAGGAAGGACAAGAACCGCTGGAATTTAACTGGTCTACAATCGTTTCGATGTCGATGCCGCCTCTTGCGCTGATCGAGATCATTCTGGAAAGTCCTACCATGAAGTTATTGCAGCCCCCGGTAGATCCTTTGCTCAGATAGGTTTCCAAAAGAGCTCCTGTATGAGGGTCAAAAAGAGCAATACAGTGAAGGCTTCCACAGCCGGTCATCAATTTTCTCTTCTTGCCTACCACGTCATCAGTTACCAGAAGGATTTCGCCTCTCTTCAGGCCTTCCCCTGCAGTTATTTTCTTTTCTTTCTTTTCTTCCTTCTGCTCTGTATTCAGGATGCCAACTCTCTTACAGCCGTCACGGAAAATGGTGATGCCTTTCAGTCCCTGCTCGTAGGCATAAAGATAAAGACTTTCTGTCTCCTCTACTGTAAAGCTGTTGGGTACGTTTACCGTAGAGCTGATAGAAGCATCGATGTGTTTCTGCCATATGGACTGCATATCAATCCTCTGACGGTAATCCAATGTCATAGCTGTAACAAAGTAGTCCGGCAGTTCTTTGTCTTCTTTCAGATTATGCTGCTTCATATAGTCTTCTACGATCTTTGTGTAAACCTTGTAGTATACATCGGTGCCATGGAGAGATTCTGTCTTGCGCACATAGTAATTGGCATATACAGGCTCAATCCCTCCGGAAATTCCCAGCATAGTAGAAAGTGTGCCTGTAGGGGCAATGGTAAGAAGCTGAGAGTTTCTCAGACCATATTTATTCACCAGTTCTCTGGTCTTCTCTGTAGTATTGGCCAGGAAGAAAGGTGTAGACATGATTTCATCTACATTGCACTTTGGAAAAGCTCCCTTTTCCTTTGCCAGTTTTGCAGAAGCTGCAATGGCTGTGTCTGCCATGGCAAAGCCGATCTTGTCACACATTTCCACAGCATCCTCTTCTCCGTAAGTCAGACCCAGCTTCAGAAGGGCGTCAGCCAGTCCCATAATGCCCAGACCGATCTGTCTCCACTGCTCTACGCTTTCCCTCTGCTCCTCCAGAGGATGAAGAGGAAGGCCCTCCTCCAGAACCTCATTTAATGCACGGACAGAAGCGCCCACACACTCTTTTAACCCTTCAAAATCAAAAAATGCTTCCTCCGTAAAAGGATTCTGAACAAATTCTGCCAGGTTCACACTTCCCAGAAGACAGCTGCCTCCTGCAGGAAGCGGCTCTTCTGCACATGGATTCACTCCTGCATAGGAAAACTCTTTCGTATTGCTTAAAAGATTCCAGCTTGTGATCCTGTCCCAGAACAAAGCTCCCGGCTCTGCATAATCCCAGTTTGTCTCTGTAATCCTGCGGAAAAGTTCTCTGGCATTTACTTTCTTCTCAATGACTTCTCCGGTAGTTTCCCTGGTATAATGAAGGGTATACTCCTGATTTTTCTTAACAGCCTCCATAAAATCCTCATGGACTCTGATGGAAATATTTGCTTTTGTCACCTTCTCCAGGTCGGTTTTCAGTTCAATAAACTCCGGCACATCTGGATGGGAGCAGTCGATAGAAATCATCAAAGCTCCTCTCCTGCCGTTTTGTCCGATAAGCCCTGTTACCAGAGAATACAGTTCCATAAAGGATACGGCTCCGCTGGTCTCCTTTGCTGCATTATTGATCTTGGCTCCCCTTGGGCTCAACTTGGAAATATCGATTCCGCAGCCTCCGCCGTAACTGTAAGTCCGTGCCAGTTTTTTTGCGCAGTCAAATATACTTTCAATATTATCTTCAGGAGGAGCGATCACATAACAGTTGGAATAAGTAACCTTCCTTCCCTGTTTGTTCAGTCCTCTGTTAGATAAAATTCTTCCCCCAAATAAAAATTTCTTTTCTTTAATATACTTCCCTATTTCTTCATTTCCGCCGCTGATCCTCTGGACCCAGCTTTCAAAATCCTCGCCGTTGTTTCGGTATTTTCTGGTCCAGATGTCCATTCCCAGCTGGTTCTCACTGCCCAGCCACTCTTCTGTTGTCATGTGCTCAACCTCCACTAGATTTTGTTAACCTCAATAATGTTAGCACAATATATGGTTGGTTTCAAGCCAGTATTTCAGATTCGTGATTTTATACAAAATCCTTTCAGTTTCCGCACTCGATACTAATGGTATTAAATTTATCCAAAATATCCTCCACCTGGAGGTTTTTCTTTTTCTCTCCGGAAATGTCCATGACTGTTTTTCCCTGATGCATCATCAGAAGTCTGTCTCCATATTCCACAGCATACCGCAGATTATGGGTCACCATAATGGTAGTCAGTTCTTTCTCCCGTACAATTTTTTCTGTCAGCTCCATGATCAGATCCGCCGTCTTGGGGTCAAGAGCTGCTGTATGCTCATCCAGAATCAAAAAATCAATAGGCGTCATGGCAGACATAAGTAAGGACATAGCCTGACGCTGTCCGCCGGAGAGGGTTCCTACCTTTGCATAGAGTTTATCCTCCAGCCCCAGTCCCAGCTGAGAAAGGAGTTCCTGATAATAAGGAATCCGTTTCTTATCTGTACCTCTCTGAAGACCGAAAAATCCTCCTTTACAGTCTGCCATGGAAAGATTTTCCAGTATGGTCATTTCCGGACAGGTACCCATGGCAGGATTCTGATAAACCCGGCCTATCCGTTTCAGCCGTTTATATTCTTTCTGCCTTGTAATGTCCTTCCCATCTATTAAAATCTGTCCCTCATCCAGGCCGATGCTGCCACAGATAAGGTTCAGCATAGAGGTTTTTCCCGAGCCGTTGCTGCCTACTACAGAAACGAATTCTCCCTTCTGTATCTCCAGATTAAAATCCTGGAAAAGGCACATCTCGCTAATGGTTCCCGGATTATAATATTTATGAATATGACGCAGCTCAAGCATTTTTCTTCACCTTCTTTTTATCCATATTATCAAATACCAGCATGAGAAGAAGCACTGCCAGCAGGAACAGGGCTGAGATCATCTTCATAGACTGGGGCATAAAGTACCGGATAGCCAGACCTGTACAGGCTTTATATAAAACTGCTCCCAGAAATACAAAGGTAGTCACCTTGATATAGCTTTTTTTCCGGAAGGGTTTCAGCTTTGTAAAAACCCGGTAGAGGCTGGTTCCCACTATAACACTGGCAAGTCCGATGACCATGGAACCAGTGCCTGAGGAGATATCAAAGACTCCCTGCTGCTGGCAGAATACAGAACCTGCCAGGGCAACCAGACCATTGGAAATGGCCAGTCCCAGGATTTTTACACTCCCCTTATCCTTTGCCAGAGAAGTCACTAAAACCTCATTATCCCCTACTGCCCGCAGAAGGTAGCCGGATCTTGTTTTCAGGTAAAAATCCAGAAGGAGTTTGCTGACCACCGCTACCAGAAGGATCACCGTATAATCCGGAATATTTCCTCCTGTAATGCCTTCCAGAAAAGAGTTGCTGAATATGGTTTTCTGGGCGAAAAGAGGTACGTTATTGCTTCCTGCGATTACCAGATTTACTGTATACAGAGCCGTCATCATAATGATTCCGGAGAGAAGATCCCTCACCTTACCTTTTACGTGGATCAGTCCAGTACAGGTTCCTGCCAGGACTCCTGCCAGGAAAGAAATCAAAAGTGAAAGGTAGGGATTCACTCCTTTTGTAAGAAGGGCTGCTGTCACCGCCGACCCCAGGGGAAAGCTTCCATCTACAGTCAGATCCGGAAAATCCAGGATCTTATAGGTAATGTAAATGCCCAGGGCCAGGATCCCGTAGATCAGCCCCTGTTCCAATATACTTAATGCAAAATCCATTTCGATGCCTCCTTAAATTTCTGCCTGCCGGCTATTCCTGAGAGATTTCCGTAAAGGTCTCTTCTGCATTTTCACGCATTTCATCCGGAATGGTGATTCCCAGGTTTTCAGCCACTGCCTGGTTGATATACAGGCTGCTGTCTGTGAGAAGCTCATATTCCATATCTTCTGCCTGTGCCTCGCCTTTTAAAATCTGGGCTGCCATTTTTCCTGTTTCAACTCCAAGGTTCACATAGTCCAGGCCTTCGGCTGCCAGACATCCCAGTTTCACCTGTTCAATCTCACTGCCAAATACCGGAATGTTTTTCTCGTTAGCCTGATCCAGGACTGTAGGAAGAGCACTGACTACTGTATTGTCTGTCAGATTTGTAAGGCAGTCTACTTTGTCCAGAAGACTGGCCGCTGCCAGAGAAACCTCTGAGGTATTGGTAACGCCTGCGGTCTCCAGAGTAAAACCATATTCTTCGGCGTATTTTTCATACTGGCTGATACTATAGGCAGAGTTGGCTTCGCTGGTAGTATAGAGAATACCAATGGTCTTGGCCTCCGGAAGAAGCTCTCTTATCATTTCCAGCTGGGCCTGTACGGGAAGCTGGTCGCTGGTTCCGGTTACTGCGCCTACAGGCATTCCCTCATCATCTGCAAGCTGGGCTTCTTCTGGATTGGTCACTGCCGTATAGACTACAGGAATCTCTGAATTTCTGGCGGAGTTATAAGCTGCCTGAGCGCTTGGAGTAGCGATAGCGCAGATCAGATCTACCTTATCTGCTACAAAGGTATCAGCAATCTGAGCGGCAGTTGCTGTATCAGAATCTGCATTGTTTACCTTAATCACCAGATTTTCTCCTTCTACAAGCCCCTCTTCTTCCAGACCCTGGATAAAGCCTTCTCTGCAGTTGTCCAGAGAACCATGCTCTGCAAACTGGGAAATTCCTATGGTGTACATCTCCTGGCCTTCACTGGCGCTTTCAGAACTTCCTGTGTCTCCACCGCAGCCTGTCAGTCCTGCTGTTGTCATCATTGCCCCTAAAATCACTGCTAATACTCTTTTTTTCATTTTTTCTGTCTCCTTTATTCATGATTTCAAAAGCAAATCCCGGTATATAAAGTCCCTGAGGAACTTTTTTGTTTTAGAGAAAAGTTCTCCAAACTGATCTGTAAAACAAAGAAACCGCCTCAAGTCAATTTACGACTTGAGACGGTAATAAAAATCTTTATTATCGCGGTACCACTCAATTTGGCAGTTCGCCCACTTTCTCACGTACTAACATACGCTCCTGATTGATAACGGGTTCGGTTCCCGGCAGCGCCTACTCTTTTCATTTCGGACTGCCCTCGAAAGTCCATTCAGCAGAAAAATCCATACGGCAATCTCACCACCTGCCGCTCTCTGTGATTTCTTTTAAAGCTTACTCCTCTTTCTCAACGGTTTTGCTTTTGTTGGTATCATTCTATGCCCTGAACAGGATTTTGTCAACAGTTTTTTAATAATGCAGGCCAAAGTTCAGCTCATAGTAATTTCCTGCACTGTCTCTGTAGGCGTATGCCTTTCCATTCTCATCTTTCATATCCTCAGGCATATATTTATCTTTGTCATAGCCTGGAACATCATTTGGGGAAATACATACACCTTCAGCATTTACTGCAAGGACAGAATCCTCCTTTGGCAGGGTGATAGGCATCTTTCCTGTTGGTGAAAATCTGCCGAAGATCACATCCAGCACAGCCCAGGGATAGGTATCAAAACCAGCCAGAAGACTGTCTGTATATGGCTCTACGCTTCCTACCTCCCAGGCCAGTGTAAAGTTAATATTGGCGATCACTTTTCCGCCTCTGTCATGGACAGTTTTTGCGATCTCAGGAATCCTTCCTGCCCCGAAAAGAGTGGTCTCTTTATGGGTAGTCTGGGCAGGTCTTCCCTCCTCATCTACGTCACAAACCTCTTTGCCGTCGCAGATTTCCAGCTCCAGATATCCGGGAGTGGCATTAAAGTATTCTCCTGAGCTTGGGGTAAGGAACAGAAGGGCATAATCTGCCTCTTCCGGCTTGTCTGTAAGAGTGATCCCCTTCTCTTTTTCCAGCATTTTCTTCAGCTCTTTTGTAGCATTTATGCCGTCTTCTTCCTTCTTGTTAAAGCACTGTGCATATACCTTTTTGCCTGCTGTTTTTTCTTCGGTCAAAGGCAGGACTTCCTGATTTTTCAGAAGAACTACAGACTTTCTGTGTACATCTGCCGCATTGTCCCAGTCCTTCTTTGCAGCTACTATTTCCACAGCTTTCTCAGGATTTCTGTATGGATTTTCAAAAAGGCCCAGCTCGAACTTCTCTTTGAGAGTATGGGCTGCCGCCTGGGTCAGAGCCTGGTCGGAAAGAGTCACCTGCTCTACTGTATAGCCTTCCGGAACCTTATGTCCCTGAGTGGTATAATAGCCTTCTTTTCCTCTTCTGTAGGCTTCCTTTGCAGCCTCGATATCATAAGAGCCGCTGATAATATCTACTCCAGCATGAACGGCCAGAGCCACCCTTTCGCAGACTTCCAGCTCTTCCACGCCCCAGGCCATGTTCTGAACAATTCCGGAATCACTGTTGATATAGCCCCTAAATCCCATCTGCTTCTTCAGAAGTTCCTGGATAAAATAATCGTTAAAGGCAAATCCCACTGGTTTCCATTCAATAGGATTTCCCTGAAGGTCATACTGATCTGCGCTCTTCTCTCTGGAAGGTTTCGCATAGTAAGGCATGATAGAAGCGGCATTTTTCTCAATGGCTGCCTCAAAAGGAGGAATGTGGTAAGTCTCCAGGCTGTTTTCTGTCTGATAAACATTCCACTGTCCCTGACGATAATGAGGGTCAAAGCCATTCTCCCTGGCGCTTCCTCCCGGGAAGTGTTTCACCGTCATAGCCACGCCATCTGGGGTCAGGCCTTCCTGGCTTCCCTGTACTCCGGGGATCAGTCGCTCAAAAATCTCTTTGATCAGCTTGGAATCCTCTCCGAAAGTACCGTAAGTTCTCTGCCATCTGGGGTCTGTGGCACAGTCCGCCATATACATATATCCTTTTTTCATACCAACTGCATCCCATTCTCTCCGGATACAGTCAGCAAAATCATCAATAATATGGAGCCCGTCTCCTTTTACTGCAGCGGCGATCCCCATGGTTCCAGGCCAGGCGGCAAATACACCGGAGGCATCATTCATGCCAAAGACTACCTCGCCGTTCTCATTTCTGGAGTTAGATACCACCATGACCGGAATAAAATGTTCCCCTTCTTCTGCCAGGCTGTTCATCTCATTGATCCAGTCTGCCAGCTCATCTGGCTTTGGATTGCTTCTTAAAATAAAGGTACGTACCTTCCAGTCTTTGATTGTTTCTGTGGTTCCCACTGTGGAAGCTGTAGCGAAAATAGAGGAGCCTTTCTCCACCGGTTTTTCATCCAGAAGCCCTGTCTCATCTACAAAATCTTTATCCTCCTGCTCCATTCCCATCTTCCAGGAATTCAGGAAAAGAAGGCCGATTTTTTCTTCTGCAGAAAGTTCTTCTGCCAGAGCCTGTGCTCTCTCTTGCGGAGCCTTTCTCCAGTCTTTATATGTATTTAATTTCCCATCTCCGTTAATATCACGGAAATACAGGCCATCCTCCTGGATGACCTTATCGCTGCAGGTACCGATCACCGGCCCCTGGGGATTTTCATAATAATGGATTCTGTTGCTTGCTTTTTCTTTCATGATTCTTGCAGTCCTCCTTTACAGTATCTCATCACTCTATCATACTGATTTGCAAAAAGGTCTGCAAGAATTATTTTTCTTTGTTTTCGTATAATTTCCCCCGATGGTTTATTTTATGAAATCCAGGACTCCCCGCACATCTCTCACTACGTAATCAGCTCCTGCTTCCAGATAGGTCTGCTCTGCTTTTTTACCTGCTGCTTCCCGCTCTTCCGGTGACAGTGCCTCGTATTCTTCCTGAGTCAGTCCCATCACAGAACTTCCCTCCAGGATTCCTACAGTTACCAGTCCTGCGTTCTTTCCTTCCAGGATATCGGAAACTGTATCTCCCACTTTCATGACTCTGGACACATCCTTTAACTCCAGTTTTTCCATGTTCCGGAAGATCATATAGGGGTAGGGTCTGCCCTTTTTATTTGTAGAGTCCGGGCTGAACCAGCAGTCGGGAGAATATCCCAGCTCTGCAGCCTTTGGCACTACCAGGGCCATCATTTCATCGGTGTAGCCTGTAGTGGAACCGATCTTCAGCCCCATCTCTCTTAATTTTTTTACAGTTTCTACTACATAAGGCTTGGGCTCTGCATAGTTATGTACGATTTCCAGGATCTTGCTCTCACTGAGTTCGTAAACCCTCTGGACGTCTTCCTCTGTCCATTTTCTGCCCTGTTTTTCTTCCCAGAGTCTGGAGATCCGGTCCATGGACAGCATAGTCCTTACATGATCGATCTTCAGCATTCCCATAGGTTTTCTTACTTCTTCCAGGGTAGGGGTAATGCCAAACTGCTCAAAGGCCTCAATAAAAGCTTTTACAGGGGCAAAGCATCCATAATCCACTGTTGTTCCTGCCCAGTCAAAAATAATTCCATCGAATTTCATAGCCTTATTTCTCCTCCAAAAATTCTTTGATGATGCTGCAGAGTTTCTCTATATCTTCTTTATAGATTTCACCGATGTTTCCAATACGGAAGGTATCTGCGTCGGTTACCTTTCCCGGATAAATGGCATAACCTCTGTCCTTAATGTACTGGTACATTTCCTGGAAAGAGAAATTATGATGTTCTGGATACAGGAATGTAGTAATGATAGGACCCTGATGCTCACTGCCGATGTATGGATAAATCCCCATCTGGGCCATATTCTGGATCAGCAGCCTGTTATTTTCCTCATAGCGTTTCGCTCTGGCCGGAATGCCTCCCTCTTCTTCCATTTCCTTTAAGGCCTGGGCGAACGCCAGCACCACATGGGTCGGAGAGGTAAATCTCCATTTTCCATCTTTATTCATAGTTTCCCACTGGTCATAAAGGTCCAAAGACAGGCTTCTGGCTTTTCCTTTGCTTTCCATGAGTTTTTCCCTGTTGCAGATAATAAAGGAAAATCCTGGAACGCCCTGAATACATTTATTGGCGCTGCTGATAATAAAATCAATTCCCAGCTCTCCGACAGGAATATCAACGCCGCCAAAACTGGACATAGCATCTACAATAAAGGTTTTTCCCGCTGCCTTTACCACTTTTGCAACAGATGCAATATCATTTAAAATACCAGAGGTGGTCTCACTGTGCACCATAGAAACATGGGTGATCTCCGGATGTTCTTTCAAAATTTCTCCGATTTTTTCTCCGGAAGGAATCTGATCATACTCTTCCTTATACATCAGATAAGAAATTCCCGCATGCTCTGCAATATCTCCCATTCTCTCTCCATAAGCTCCGTTTGCCGCGATGAGAAGGGTATCCTCTTTTCCGATGACACTGGTAAGCACTGACTCCACACCGAAAGTCTCGCTTCCCTGCATAAGGACTACTGTGTATTCCGGTTCGCTGACATGTGCAAGCTTCAACAGTTTTTCCCGTATAGAAAGGGTGATTTTTTTATAGTCATCATCCCATGTGCAGTGGTCAAAAAGCATTTCTTTTTTTACCGTATCCGTAGTAGTCAGAGGACCCGGTGTCAGCAGTTTATAGTTTGGCATTTTTTTCTTCTCCTTATATCACATTTTAAATTTTTAAGCTATTCTTGACAGATTCGCATAAAATGTATAAATATTCTCGATTTTAAGTAATGGAACAGCTTTTATAAATTATTTGCAGCTCTCAGACAGTTCCTGGTGTTTTTCCAGAAGATCCAGAGTAAGTGGTTCTGGGAAAGTCTTGGGATTTGCAGAGCTGTTGGCTTCATCGGTGGTCTCACCTTCATAAATCGCGTTTGGATAGTATTTCTGAAGTTCCGCTCTTCCCTTGGTAATGATGCATTCTGCCATCTCCTGAGCCAGAGGATTGGTGTCTTCTCCTTTATCCACTACTGCTACAGACTCTGTAAGTGAAAAATTTCCTTCTGTCGGGTCTACAAAGTCTACAGGAAGTCCCTCTGCTTTGTCTGCAACTGCCTGCTGACGGAGACCGAAGCCTGCAGCTACCTCTCCTGCACGAACCTTTTTCAGAGGAGCAGAGCCGGAGGATTCAATATGAGGGCCTGCGTTTTCGTAGATGCCGGACAGAACTTCTTTGGCTCCGTCATCTCCATATTCACTTACCAGAGCCTGGATCAGCAGCCATGCTGTTGATGAACTTTTAATATCTGTTACAGATATCAGATCTTTGTACTCAGGCTTTGTCAGGTCTTTGCCGCTGCCATAAGAATTACTGATACTTTTTTCGCTTTCATATTTTTATTTCTCCTTTTTTCCTTCTTTTCTTTTTATTACATATCCCAGAATTCCTTTGACAATCAAGTTTGTTCCCAGGATAAACAGGGACAGTACAAACACTTCGTTAAACTTGGTATAATACTGCAGTTCTTTGATCTTAGTCGTGATAACCATGGTCCTGGCACCTGCGATAAAGATTACGGCGCTGACGGTTACCATGGCGTTTACAAAATAGTAGCTGAATACCTCTAAAATTGTAGAGGTCATATTAGGCGTAACAATTCTTACGATAGTTTTGATCCAGGTGTCTCCCATTAAGGAAGCTGTAGTCTCCCAGGAACTGTTCAGCTTGGACAGAGAATTCCGCATCATCAGATAAGGGGTAGAGAAAAAATGTACCACATTACATAAAATGATGAGGAAGAATGTATTCTGAAGAGCTGTTCCTGAAAAGATAAACATAAAGGCAATACCGATAACCATTCCGGGGATTGTATTTGTGATCAAAGCTATGGCGTCTATGACACCTTTCAGTTTGCTGTTCAGTCCGCTTCGGGCTGTTGCAAGAGCCGCTCCATAGGTAACCAGCAGTCCCAGAAGAGCTGTACAGAAAGCTACAAAAAGGGAATTCTGATATACTCCGAAAAGGCTCTGATCATTGAGCACCGCCTGTACATGTTCCAGGGTAAAGCTGATCTGGTATGGCCATTCCTGAACCAGAGGCACCACAAAGATTACTGCAAAGATTGCCAGGATACACAGGATGATAAATGCTGAGCCTGCACCGCAGATTCCGTCTCTCAGTCTGTTTTTCTTCATTTCAATCTGAGAAATCTTTGTATATCTCACATTGTACCGCTCCAGATATTTCAGAAGAGCAATACTCACAACCGAAGGGATCAGCATCATCATGGCTACTACTGCACCTCGGTTAAAATTAGGGATACTTCCCAGCATTTCATTATAGAGGACCGTAGCCACCACCTCGTATTCTCCCCCTACAGAGGCAGGAATACCGTAATCTGTAAAACAGAGGAAGAAGCACTGTACCATAGAGGCCGCCAGAGTTCCCAGAAGCGGGCGGATAATAGTCTGCCAGAAGGTCTGAACAGACTTGTCTCCCATGACTCTGGATACGATCATAAACTTCTTGTCAATAAATCCCATGGTATTCAAAATCAGCATAAAGGATATAGGCAGAGTATAAATCACATATCCGAAAAGCAGTCCGTTAAATCCATAGATGTCAAATAGCTGTCTGCCGAAAAGTTTCGTAAGCAGTCCCTGCTTTCCAAAGGAATAAATAATGGCAAAACCATAGGTAATCGTAGGAAGAAGCATGGGCAGTACTGCCAGAGTACGGATTATTGCTTTAAATTTTCCAGGCAAATTTGTATACTGTATACTATAAGCCATAAAAAAAGCAAGTATAGTGGCAATCAAAGCACTGGAAATGGAGACTGCCACACTGTTTCCCAGAGCCTGCAGAAAGCCTCGTCCTGTCAGGACCTCCACATAGTTGCTGATTCCTGCTCCCGCCTCTCCCAGGAAAGACTCCAGCAGGAGCCTTACTATGGGAATGGCAAGAAATACTGCAAAAATAGCAAGTACCAAAACATAAATTACTTTTATTTCTCTTTCTTTTCTGATCATTTTCTTATACCACCTGTGCGTTTCTGGTCAGATCCTGATGAAACAGGGCGAAAATATTGTTTCTCTTGATTTCCAGCTGATTCAGGATAAATTCCTTAACAAAGTTATTGGAAGGAGCTGTAATGATCTCTTCCGGCGCTCCATACTGAGAAATATGTCCCTGGTTTACGATCAGCACCTTATCGGACAAGGTAAGAGCCTCTTCAGGATCATGGGTTACAATAATAGTAGTCAAATGGAAGTCTCTGGCGATTTCTTTGATCTTTTCTTTAATAGATTCTTTGATCACACCGTCCAGTGCGCTTAAGGGCTCATCCAGAAGCAGGATCTTTGGTTTCATTACCATAGTCCTTGCCAGAGCCACACGCTGTTTCTGACCTCCGGAAAGCTGGTCGATTTTTTTATTCAGATGTTCTTTCAATCCAAGAAGTTCGATAAATTCATCAACTTCTTCTTTTGTGGAAATATCCGGTTTATTCCGCAGTCCATAAGTAATATTTTTGTATACGTTCAGATTTGGAAACAGAGCATAGTCCTGAAATACAATATTAAATCCTCTCTCTTCCATAGGTACTTTGGTAATATCTTTTCCGTCAAAAAGAATCTGTCCCTGGTCTGCCGGAGTAAGTCCCAGCACCAGATTCAGTAAAGTTGTTTTTCCGCATCCGGAAGGTCCCAGGATAGATACGATCTCACCGTCCTGTATTTTCAGATTAATGTCTTCCAGAATTGTTACATTGTCATATGATTTCTTAATATGTCTCAGTTCCAGCATAGATACTCTTCTCCTTTCTTCACTGACCACTATGTTTCCACCTGACACTCCCAAAGAGAGTGAAGTATTTCGTTTTGTGACCAGGTTTTTGTTCCCCCTGGCAGTTTGTATTATAAAGTGAAAAAAAAAACAGCTTTCAATCAAGCCAGAGTGAACTCTATGTAAAGGCCAGGTAAAAGCAAAAAAGAAGCCCTGTAGATTTTCTACAAGACTTCTTCATTTTCTCCATAAGCCCTTTTGTTCACAATAGAACTGGTCTTATTCAGTTTTTTGGAGCATCTGTCATAATCCCTGTTCAGGACTCCTGCATAAATCATGTCAACCAGAGCAAGCTGGGTAATCCTGGAAAATATAGTATCTCCATATAGAAACTGCCGGTTGCTGGCACATAGGACAATGTCTGCATATTTTGCCAGAAGAGAATTTTCAAAATTAGTCAGCGCCAGGGTCGTGGCTCCTGCCTTTTGGGCCAGTGCCAGCATTTCTACTGTATGTCTGGAACATCCGGAATAAGAAATCCCGATAGCCAGGTCCTTTCTGGTGAGATTAACTGCACTGACATTCTGAAGATAATAATCTCCGTAAATCCTGCAGTTCAGTCCCAGATAGGTAAGCTTTGTCAGCAGGTCATTGGCGGTGCATACAGAGTTTTCCACGCTGTATATCACAATATTCTCTGCCCCGAGAACTGCTTCCACAGCCCTTTTATATTCTTTCATGGAAATATTTTTCAGCGTTTCTTCCAGCATATCTATAGAGGTGGTCACTATCTTTCCCGGAACATCCTCCAGCCGGTCTTTTTTCGACAGTTGAAAACCATACAGGCTGATTTTATCACTGTCTTCAGGCTGTTCCTTTGCTTCTTCCTGTACAAGGGCATACTTAAAGTCCTTAAAACCCTCGTATCCAGCCGCTTTTACAAAACGTATAACTGTAGGCTGACTGACCCCGGTTTCCTGTGCCAGGGTCTCCATCAGCAGCTTGCTGGCCTTTCCCTCGTATTCCAGGATATAATCTGCCACCTTCTGTTCAGAAGGCCTCAGACCTGCATATATTTGCTGGATCTTGATCTTCACTCGATTATTCTTCATATTTATACGTAGAAAACTTACAGTTTTTCTCCTTTCCTATCACTTTTCCTTTCTTCAGTCAACACTTTCTAAAATTCTTTTCCAAAGATTGTACTTAAAAAAATACAATTATAAAAGACTCCTAAAAAGATAATTTTCTGGTTATGGTTCCATATTAGCTCTTTTTTCTCCTGGAAACAAGCACAGCTCTGTAAAATTCCATTATGAAACCGGATGATAAGGAATCAGAGCTACAAGCTGTTCCACAGGCAGTACACACAGAAGAGTAAACAGTACCGCTCCTGTAAAAACTGACCACCGCACCAGAGGGATTTCTTTTTTCTGGCAGCAGAGGACCAGAATGAAAACCAGGAAAAGCCAGATCAAAAAGACCAGAGAAATACATCTCTTCACTGTGAATCCATAGGCAACTATATACATACCCAGCTTACTGGCCGCTGTAGTAAGAAGGAGAAGGGTTAGGGCCCCCAGGATCAGATTTTCCAGTATCAGTCCTCTGCTGTCTTTCCGGGGAGTTTTCGCACAGCCGTTCATGGCAATGAGAAAACTGGCATTTAAAAGGGCAATGACACAGAGTTCAAAGAATCCCTGACGGGCGTACTCTGAATAAGTGTAGGCCTCTGGCAGGATGCCGAAAAAGGCGGAAAACAGATATTTTGTCTGAAGACTTATGAACAGGACATAGACTGCTGAAACCATAACCCCAAAAGTAAGGACCGCCGTATCAGGTACAAACCGGAAAACCCTGCCAGATTCTTCATGAAATCTGATACATTCCTCTTCCCCTACATGCCGCTTATAAACGCCTCCATAGAGTGTACCGAACATAAGAGATCCCAGAAGGATTCCTACAATACATCGTCCCAAAAAAGCCCACATATCTTCTCCCAGGGCTTCCAGCACACCGGAAACCAGATTCCGGAATCCCATATCTGCCTGGGACAGGATCGGGATAATGATCAGCAGGGCCGGAATGGATATGACCACCCCCAGAAGGACCATTCTCCAGTCTTTCTTATCTTCCTTTTTATTGGAAAAGGACTGGAAGATCAGCCGGATCTGGCAGAAAAAATTCAGAACAGGAAGGGCGATCAGACCGTTCCATCCATCCAGCAGAACCCAGGAAGAGGTCCTTCCTTTCCACAGCAGGCCCTCCGTTACAGCCAGTGTCCAGTATGCGGCTGTAACAAAGATCATCAGGGTCTGACCAAAATCAAAGATACTGTAAAAGCTATAAGGAAGACTGATTCCCAGAAGGATCAGTGTCCAGAAAATCTTTTCTCCGGTCATTGGTATCTTTTTCAGTCTGAGGTAAACCAGAACCGTAACTACATACAATACAGAAAACATAGACAGTCCTCTGGTGAAATTTTCCATGACCAGACAGTTCCACATAATGATTCCCAGAAGAAGGTAAATCCCTGCAAAAATCTTATCCCATCGGTCAGCAGGAAGCTTTTCCACCACAGGTTTTACTTCCTCCAGAAAAAGCATCTCTTTGTTCACAGTGCTTCTTGTTTCCTGATTTTCCATATTCAGTCACTCCCTTCTTCCGGAACATATTCCAGAATATCTCCCGGCTGACAGTTCAGTTCCCGGCACAAAGCCTCCAGAGTCGTAAACCGCACTGCTTTCGCTTTGCCGTTCTTTAATATGGAAAGATTGGCCGGAGTAATCCCTATGGCTTTCGCCAGATCGCCGGCACTGACTTTCCTTTTTGCCATCATAACATCCAGATTTACGATAATAGGCATAGCCATCCTTCCTCTCTATATAGTATAGTCGTTTTCTTTCTTGATCTCTTCCGCCTGGGCAAAGACATTTTTGATCACCCGCAGGATCAGAGCCATAAATACAGCGGCGGCACAGAGTGCAAAGAAAGGGAGATAATAAAAGCTGCTTACCAGGAAAATCAGGCCTGCAGCCAGACAGCACCAGGACATTCCCCGAAGGTATCTGGTATTTTTCTCTGTAAATACTTCCTCCTTCCGGATATTTGCCAGAAGCCGGTTCATCATATAAAGGGCCACGGCTGCCGGAACCGCTACTGTATAGGTAGTCACCAGGAAGTAATCCCTGCTCTGAGGCGGCAGGATCAGCCTCTTCTGAATAAACCAGGAAAAAAGCCAGGGTGCGCTTACACAGAGAAGTACCAGGGCTACAGCACTGAGCCATACACAGACTCTGGTAAGGAGCAGGCTTTTATCGTCATTCCACTTCATACTTTATTCCTCCTTATGATTCTTTCTGATTTCTTCATTAGGATATCACACTCTCTGCTGTTTTACAAGATATTTTTATCGTTTTTCGATAAGTAATTATTGTTTTTCAAGATTATCACATTGTAATGCAATACCTTTTCCGCCTATTTTTCTTCTGGAGTTTCCTGTCAGTTGATTTTTTCTACCAAAATTGAATACTGCTCCATTGCAGCTGCTGGAGTTTCCATGTAAAATATATTGCAAAAGATAAGAAAATTCGGGGGTAAAGCCTATGAAAGAAATACATCTTGGCCAGGTTCTGATAGAAAACCGCCGTCAAAGAGAAATTACACAGGAAGAGCTGGCCCGGTTTCTGGGTGTTTCAAAAGCCGCCGTCTCCAAATGGGAAACCGAAGCTGCCTATCCCGACATCCAGCTTCTTCCCCGACTGGCCTCTTTTTTTGATATTACCATCGATGAGCTTATGGGATATGAACCTCAGCTTAGCCGGGAAGAAATACGCCAAATCTACTGCCGCCTGGCAGAAGCTTTCACCGTCCTTCCTTTTTCAGAAGTTCTGGAGCAGTGCAGAGAATATATCAGAAGATACAGTTCCTGCTATCCTTTTCTCTTCCAGATCGGTGTTCTCTGGGTCAATCATATAAATCTGACACCTTCCCAGGAGATTAAAAACGCTCTCCTCAGAGAAGCCACAGAACTTTTTAAGAATGTGAAAACCCAGGCTGAAGAGCCCGGCCTTATAAGCGGTGCAGTGCAGATGGAAGCTTATTGCCTGCTCCTTTGCCGCCGTCCCAAAGAGGTCCTGGACCTTCTTTCCCCCAATCTGTCAGAAGCAGAAATAACCGGTCCTTTTGAACCTCTTCTGGCTTCTGCATGGCAGATGAGTGGAAATGTAAAAGAAGCCAAACGAGTCTTGCAGATTGGTATTTACAGAGCTCTTCTGTCCCTTGTAAATCAAATGTCATCTTATATCAGCCTGTGTTCAGATAATCCCGAAGCTGTAAAAGAAAGCTGCAGAAGGATTCAGAATCTCTGTGATTCTTTTCATCTGGATGAACTGCATCCGGGGTTCCTGCTTTCCTGCTATATTACCATGGCCCAGGGCTTCCTTATTGCAGGTGAAAAAGAAAAGGCACTGGAGACGTTAAATAGGTATACCCGTCTGGCTGCAGGGGAAATCTATCCTCTGAAGCTCCATGGGGACAAATATTTCTATCTGCTGGATGAATGGTTCCGGCAGACCTCGGTTCTGGGCGATTATCCCCCGAGAAATGAAGCTGTCATCCGCAGCAGCATCGTTCAGGCTTTGGCAGATAATCCTGCCTTTGCTTCACTTTTAGAGGAGCCATGTTTTTTGGAAATGATCCAGAAGCTAAAGGAAAAATAGGAGGAAAATTAATATGGAAAGGATTCTTTCAGACAATCTTTCAAAAACCTATCCCGGAGGAAAACAGGCCTTATGTCACATGAGCCTTTCCCTTGGGGCCGGAGAGGTCTTTGGATTTTTAGGGCCAAACGGAGCTGGAAAAACCACTACCGTAAAACTTCTTACCGGGATTCTTACCCCTACAGAAGGGTCCTGCCTGGTCATGGGATATGATCCTTCCAAAGAACCTGAGAAAACTCATTCCTTGACAGGTGTAGTTACGGAGCACGCCCAGATGTACGACCATCTTACGGGCCTGGAAAATCTGCTGTTTTACGCCTCGGTTTTTAATCTTTCTCCCCAGGAGGGAAAAGACCGGACCCGGAATCTTCTCGAGCGTCTTGGCCTTTGGGATGCAGCCAATCAGCCTCTGGCCACCTATTCCACAGGTATGCGTCAGAGACTGTCCCTGGCCAGAGCTCTTATCCATGATCCTCAGGTCCTCTTTCTGGACGAACCCACTTCCGGCCTTGACCCGGAAAGCGCCCAGAGCGTAAATTCTCTCATACGGAATCTGGCCCGGGAAGAAGGCACCACAGTTTTTCTCTGTACTCACCAGCTCCGATATGCCCAGGAACTCTGCACCCGGTACGGACTTATTGAAGAGGGAAAACTATTGGCCCTGGGTACTCTGGAAGAGCTGCAAAAACAGGTCCGGCAGGGAGCCCTTCTTCAGATCTCTGCTGCAAATATCCCGGAAACTGCAGCTTTTCGCAAAATCGGAGAGATGAGATATGAAAAAGAAATTTTATCTAAGGAAGAGGTCCCAATTCTCATCCGCCAGATCGTGGAAAGCGGCGGGGACATTTATTCTGTAGAAACAAAATTTCCCTCTTTAGAAGATATCTATTTTTCACTGACTGCCAACAACAAGGAGGAACGGAAATGAACAAAGCTATGCAGGCCATTATTAAAAAGGATTTTCAGAGTGTTGCCAGTAACCGCCGTCTTTTTATTTCTCTTCTGATCGTGCCTCTGGTCCTTACTATATTTCTTCCCAGCGTTTTTGTACTTAGCGCTTATTTTGTGCCCGATGATCCGGACATTCAGGCGATGCTGAAACTGCTGCCCGTATCCCCAGGTTCGGACAGTACATCCCTGCTCCTGATGGACTTGATTTTTAACTATATACTTCCGGTGTTTTTTCTCATCATCCCTATTATGGCCTCTTCCATCATGGCGGCCAGCTCCTTTGTAGGCGAAAAAGAAAAGCATACTCTGGAAACTCTGCTCTACAGCCCCCTGACTCTCCATCAGATTTTCCGCTCCAAGGTCCTGGCCTCCTTTCTTCTGAGTATGCTGGTATCCTTATTTTCCTTTCTTGTCATGACCATCGTGGTAGAAGCGGAAATCCTGTTTCTTTTTGGAAGTTTTCTTTTGCCAAAGATAAACTGGCTGATCCTCCTGGCTCTTCTCTCTCCTGGAGTCTCTCTCATAGCAGTGACTCTTATCGTAAGAGGTTCTGCCAAGGCCCGGACCATGGAAGAGTCTCAGCAGGGAGCAGTTTTCCTGATCATGCCGGTGCTCCTGCTCATAGCAGGACAGTTTACGGGAGTAATGCTTCTCAACGCCTGGATTCTTCTGATTCTGAGCTTTTTATGTATAGGACTGGCCTGGCTGCTTCTTAAAAAAGCTGTGAAAGGCTTTACCTATGAAATGCTTTTGAGATAGTTTTCTTTTGTCTCTTGCTGTGATACAATGATGAACACAAAGTTAACCGACAAGTACAGTATGAGGGAAAGAAAATGAAAATAGCGGTATGCGATGATGACCTTATTTTTCAAAGACAAATAAAAGAAGAGCTGGACAGGTACTACCGCAGCCTTGATGTTCTGATAGAAGTTTTTTCTTCAGGTGAAGCCTTACTGGAAGCTGTCTGTGCAGATCCTTATGGTTTTTTCTGTGTCTTTATGGATATTGAAATGCCTGGAATAGACGGTATGGAAACCACCAGAAGGCTCCGACTGCTGAACCGGAACCTTCCGGTGATTTTTCTCACCAGCCACCGGGACCTGGCTATGGACGGCTATGAACTGAATGCCTTCCGTTTCCTTGCAAAGCCTGTGGAACAGGACCGTCTCTATCGGGCCCTGACTGATCTGGAGGCAGAAACTCAGGACCAAAAGCGAATCCTGGTTACAAAAGACGGCAGAGAATTATTTCTGCCTATAGGGGATATTCTCTATATAAAAAGTGAAAATATTTATCTTTCTCTTGTCACGGCAAATGAATCCCATTTAATCCGCAAAAAGCTGAAAGAGATTCTCCCTCTCCTCCCTTCTTCCATGTTCTGTCAGATCCACCGCAGTTATGTGGTGAATCTTCAAAAAATAATTTCTTACACAGGCAAGGCTGTAACTATGGAAGATCAGGCAGTCCTTCCTGTCAGCCGCAACCGCAGAGAAGCCTTAAAAGAGGCTATTATCCACAGTATGGCCGGAAGAGCCGCCTGGAAAACCAAGGAGAAGGGATTATGATTATATTGAAAATTTTCAGCAGTGCTCTGGGGCTTATACAGCTTATTTTAATTCTCTGCCTTTTTGCCCGATACATTTATCTGGAAAAAGGGTTTTCTTCCTCAAAAAATCGGCAGCTTTTCTGGGGTATCACAATTTTCATATCCTTTTTTTATGGAATATTGGATAAAGTCTTCGGTATTACGGACGGCTTTCTCTTGCTGACTGTAATTTTCCTGTTCTTTGTCTATATATTCCTTACCAGGGAAACCAGACGCATCCGGGGCATCTTTCTGTTATTTCCCATACTTGGATTTGTTTTTTCCATATTTTTATTTCTTGTTCTTATTCCGCTCCTTACAGGACACTATGACCTGGAAACAACCTCTGAATGGTATCCGCTGGAAGATATTCTTGTGTGGGTCCTGCTGCTTGTTTTCTACTTTGCAGGCAAAAAGTGGCGAAAACAATTGGAAGAAAACGGAGGCAGCCGTACCTTAAGTCCATGGGAAAAGCGGCTCCTGAATTGCTCCGGTCTTTTTCTTCTGGTCCTGGTCATTATGCTGCTTTCCTTCCGTGATATTTTTACAGTTCAGGAAGAGGGATTGACCTTTCTTCTGGCAGGAGGAATCAGCACTCTTCTCCTTGATCTCTCCATCTTATTTCTGGTCCTCCAGGGAAACCAGAAAAGATACTATGAGCAAAAAGCTCTGGAAAATGAGTACTATCTTCAGGCAGAGCTTCGCTATTTCCAGGCCCGCCAGCAGGAACAGGATATGGTACGCCGTATCCGCCATGACATGAAAAATCACCTGTTTTGTATCCAGGACCTTCTTTCCAGAGGAGAAAAAGAAGAATTGGAAGCTTACCTTGAAAAGCTGAACGCCGGTTTGTCCAAAAAGGCCGGAGAGATATCTCTTGGGAATCCTCTGGCAGATGCCATCTGCTGGGAAAAAGCCCGCATTGCCGCTGAAAAAGGATTTTCCATTACAGCCGACGGAAAGATTTCTCCAAAGGCTGTCCTTCAGCCCATAGATATCTGCACAATTTTTGCCAATGCCCTGGACAATGCTCTGGAATCTCTGGAAGAGACCGGACTTTCTGCTCCCTGGATTCATATTGGGATCCAAAACCAGGGCAGTCTTCTCTGCCTGGTTTTTGAAAATCCTGTACCGGAAGAGTTTTCTCTTCCAAAAGAAGGCAAAACTTCTAAAAATCCCCAGTATCATCAGGGAATTGGCCTTTCCAATATCCGACAGACAGCAGAAAAGTACCAGGGCGGCATTCATACAGAGATTTTATCCCAGGCAGAAGAAAAAACCTTTCGTCTGGAGGTCCTTTTAAATACAGCCTCTTGTCATTCACAACAAAATTCTGGCAGTTCACAACAAAAAAATACTGAGGACAAAATTTTTCCTTTATCCTTATCTCAAAAGAATGAAGGGAGTATGTTTATGAATGAAAATTTAGATCTGAAAAATTCAGACGAAAAAATCCAGAGAAAGATGTTTAAAAAAGAAACTGGAAAAGTGGCCCGGCGGGTATTATTTTATAATCTGATCCTTATAGGAGTAGTCTTACTCTTTACAATTTTTCAGAGTGTGGGATTTCTCCTTCAGTTTCCTGATCTGGAGCCTACCGCCCAGGCCGAAGCCTCCTTTATGGAACGTATCGGCTCCTCCGGCGTCTCCAGTATTGCAGGGGTCCTGGTAGGTGTAGTCCTCTACTTCCTATGGGAAAGAAAAGCCGGTACTCACCGGGAAATTTTCCGTTCCAAAAAGAAAATAAGGCCGCTGGTTTTCCTGGGGCTTCTCTCTGTATTTATGATGGTGCAGCTTCTTTCTTCCATTGCCTCCGTAGGAATGGAGGAGCTCTTCCATCTGTTTGGCTATTCCATGGCAGAGTCTGCGGCGGCAGCTACAGGAACTTCATCCACTCTGTCTATGTTTTTATATGTAGGAATTGCCGGACCCGTGGCAGAAGAACTTATATACCGGGGCTTTGTTATGCGGAGACTGGAAAAGTACGGCTCCTTCTTTGCCATACTTTTCTCATCCCTGCTCTTCGGCATCATGCATGGAAACCTGGCTCAGATATTTTTTGCTGCTGCAGCAGGATTGATTTTCGGCTATCTGGCTATGGAATATTCCATCGTCTGGTCGATTCTCTTACATATCCTGAACAACCTGGTATTTTCCGACTTGCTTAGCCGGTTCACCGAAGGCCTGCCGGAAGCGGCGGCCAATCTCATAAGCTACGGCACAATGGGAGTCTTCACGGTAATCGCCTGCATATTCCTTTATAAAAAGAAAGATTCTATCCGGGCATGGCTGAAAGCAAATCCCATTCCAAAGAAGTACTGCATCTGGGCTTTTACCGGATTCTGGTTTCTGCTTTTTACTGTACTGGAATTTATCGCTGCTTTTGCAGCCCTGACACCTGTGAAATAAATCTTTTTTCACTGTACTGATTTTAAAACCGGCTGCCGGATGACGGTTTTCAGGTTCTCAGGCTTACACCTGCGCACGTCGCTGAGATAAATCTCATGGTGAAATCTCCCCTGGGAAAAGTCCGGCTCATATCCTTGTTCCCGGGCATGGTCCTTCATTTTTTCAAGGGTCTCGGGTTCATTGTCATAGGGGCCTATGTGCATACACTGAACACATAGCCCCTCATCATAGGTAAAGAATTCTACCTTTGAAAAATCCTGTTTCTTCTTTTCTTCGGCTTCTTTTACTGCCCATTGAAATTCCTCTTCTGTAACAAATTCTGGCAGCCGGATCAGAGAAATCCATTGAAAATCTTCCTTTCTTGTATAATCGATTCCCTCTTTGCCTTCCTGCCACCAGAAGCCTTCCAGGGGTGGAACCACATAATCAAAATAACCTGCCATCTTATGGCTGCCCATTTTGCTCATCTTAATGGTATAGGCCACTCCATAGAGAAGTCCAATGGATTCTTTATAGGCACCGCCCTCTTCATTAGGATTTCCCTGGCCGCGGACCGCCAGAAAATTCATAGGTGGAATCTCTATGATCTGAGGTTTCTTCGGGGGCAGATAAAATTCTTTGTATTCCTTTTTGTAATCAAATGCCATTGCTTTTCCTCCTACATGGTATCGAATCCAGTTCCATATTTCTTCAGCATACCTTTCAAAGAATCCAGGATTTCCCTGCGGATTTCCTCAGGCTCCAGCAAAACCACCTGCTCCCGGAAAGTGAGGAGCCAGGTAACAAGATTTTCTTTATCTGTATAATCCGCCTGGAACAGAAGTCTTCCGTCTGGCTGCTCCACGAAACACCCTGGACCAAACTCTTCCACCAGCCGCCATTTGCAGGAAGGTTCAAAAAGAGCCTTTACCTGGATGCCCCCTGGAAATATTCTTTCATTGCGAAGGTCTGGCAGAGGTACAGAACGTTTCTGGAATTCTTCTTTTATCTCCAGGCTTTCCATACGATTCAGTTTAAACAGCCGGTAGTCCTTCCGGTCTTGACAATATCCCCACACATACCAGCTTGCCCATTGGAAGATCAGGTAATAGGGCTCTATACATCTTCTGGTCTCTCCTTTTGGAGCAAAATAGCGGAAACACAGCAGTTGGCAGTGGTCCATAGCTTTTCGTATCTTTGCGATTTTAGGAGCCAGAGAATCCTTATACCAGGAGGAAAGGTCAATCAGGATGTTCTGCCCTCCCGGTATAAGGACAGAAGAGCCTGCCGACAGCTTTTCCATGAGCTGGACAAAATGTTTTGTTCCGCTGACGCTGTCCAGGCTCCGAAGTCCTGCCAGGATCTCCTGCATATCCGAAGAGGTCAGGAGGGTACTGTCTAATTTATAGCCTTCCATTATGGAAATCCCGCCCTTTGGCCCCTGGACAGTCTGAACAGGTATGCCTGCCCTGCACAAGTCCTCTATATCCCGATTTATTGTCCGTCTGGATACCTCAAACTTCTCCGCCAGATAAGGGGCCGTTACCTTTTCCTGCTGAAGCAGGATTGACAGAATCCCGATCATACGGTCAATTTTCATGCTCTCACCTCTTTTCCCAAATCCTGATTCTCTGCTACTTTTCTAAAGTATACCATGATATCCGTGACAACAGTATGTCATGTTTCTTTTTCTGATTTCTTTTCCGAAAAAAGCCATGCGACCAGGCCGCAGTTTATTTCAATCCTATTCCCCGTAATTTTCAAGCTTCCTCTCACAAATAATCAGTGCCATAGTAAAAGAAGACTATCAGTCAAATACTGATAGCCCTCTCTTTACGCTGCCCTGACAGCAGCCTACAATACATCTTTCATAACAACAGGCAGTTTGCCAAAGGTGCTGTCTATTGTTTGTTGGGTTGAAACACTACCCTTTGATCTTCCTGGTATACGCATCTTGCCGGATTTCCTTCTGCCCTGTATATTTTGTGATGCTTCAGGTCATAGATTACAGACCAGACCGTATCCTTTCCTGTGTCTCTGTCATACTGACAGATAAAACCTTTTTTCCCTGACAAAAGTTCTTTTGCAATAGAAATATCCATCTGCGGAGCTTCCCGGCTTAAAGTTTTCTCCATGGTCTCATATCTCTGCGAAGAAAGCCAATCGTCCACTTCCCCTGTATTCCATTTTTCCAGCTCCGGCGAATGAAAACGGTTGACCGTGCATACATAAGGCCGCTCCTCTTCTGGTTTCCGTATATGGATACCATCTGCACAGCACTCAATCACAGAGATATCTCCCGTCAGGTCAGCTACTGTAAAGGTCTGTGCTGAAGCAATAGGAATTTTGTACAGCCATTTTATGACTATAAGAATCTGAGGTAAAATCGTAAATCACATTTTTATTGAATTCTTCAATTTCTGTCAGAAAATCACTGTTCCGTCCAAGAAATAACTGCTCTTTGCTGGAAACCGAAAAGCAGGAACAGTGTTCTGCCGGAGGCATGGCATACATACTGAACAACACTGCCTGAATCTTTTCAGAGCTGCTTTTCTGCCCTTCTGAAAGTCCCCGGATTTCTTCCAGTATTTCCGGGAAAAACTTCTCATAAACGGGACGGCACTGCCTTCCAAAAGCTATCCTCTCTTCTGTAATAGGAAAAGGCACCTGATCTAAAATATAATTTCCGTAACCTGCCAGCAGAGAACCCCACCGAAAACCGATTTCATAGTGGTGCCCTTTAAATCTTAAATGATTCATAATAAACTCTCCTTTATCAATAGTGAGAGCCGCCGGCAACTCTATGTACAGAGTAACGGAATATAAATTTATTGTCAATGCTTTTCACTTTTCAGCTATTCTCTGCTCTGAATGAACTCATCCACTGCTTTTTTGCATTTTTTTACAGCTTCCACATACTCCTCAATATCTTCTTTTTCTACTACAATGCTTTCATCTCCCGGATATCTTGTAGTAAAATACAATCCATTAACAAGGTTCAAGGACTGACGGTCTAATTTTATATCCGGCAGATAGCTTAAAATATATTTAGAAAGTTTTGTTAAGTTATGGGTCCTTAATAACTCTGTCTTTTTTGCATTTTCGTTGGAATCATTTGGAACAATATACTCTTCAATGATATGTTTTAAATATTTTTCGCATGTTTCCTGTGCCATTGCTCCCATGGCATTTCCTACTAAACCCTGTTCATATGCTGCTATTAAAAAATTAAAATTATTATCTGCGAAATCATAATATGTCTTCAGATCTTTTGCCATATTTGTTTTCCTTCCTGCAAAATATTTCTATAATAAGTCTGGCTGCTTTTTTTCCAATCATCTCCAAACACAACCTTCAGATCTATCTCTGGCGCATCTATATCTTCTTCTGTTATGCTGCCTTTTAAATATATGATTTCTCTTTTGATTTCACGATTTCCTTTTTTCTCAGGATCAAGAACAAGCAGAAGATCAATATCACTGTTCCATTTTTCTGCTCCACGGGCAGTGCTGCCATAGATATACAATTCTTTCACATAACGGGCAAGCCTGGAACAAAGTATTTTCTGCTCTGCCAAACGCAAAGCTTTATCATGCCGTACACTTCTCAACTCCATCCTTTTGCCCCCTTTCTAAAAAAATTATAACATCGAAAAGTATTTCTGTCATTCCATTTTTATCTTCTCCTGCTCCTCACCCAGATTCCCAGTCCGATCATCAATATTCCTGCTGCTCCCTGTACCGCCTTCCCGGTATAGTCTCCCAAGGTCATAGAGAAGAGATAGAATACGCCCAGCTTCTCTCTCCCTGCAGAGATACAGAGCATATAGTAGAGAACAGGAATCATATAGCCAATAACGATCTGATCTGTCAAGGCATAGATAAGCAGTCCCAGGCCTCCCAGGAAGAGCATGCCGCCCAGCGCTCCCAGATAGTTTTTTCCAAAGGCAAACTGGCAGTTTCCCATCTTCATCACGGCCATGTAAAGGGCCAGGAGCGCCATAAGGGCACCTACCGCCTCCAATACCCGGATCCCATAGACCATCCAGGCTCCTGTATATTTGGAATCTGTCAGGTCACGGATATTCTGGTCCTGTTCCGGAAGAAACACCGGGGTAATAAGAATCACTCCCAGAAATACCGGATAATATTCCAGTACCTTTGCGCTTTCCTGCTGGTTCAGATTTTCCAGACCAATAAAAAGAGGGGATAGAAGAAGCAAGGCTGCACAGAGCAAAAAATGCGCCGGAAGATTAAACTTCAGATTTTCTTTTCCGATAGCTGCGTATTTTTCCACGGAAATCCCACCTTCCCTTTCTTTTTTCACTGTAAACAATTACGGTAAGGACCAACAGCGCCAGGGCCAGCAGAAAGTAAAAAATACGGTTAGCCGCTAATTGGGAGAAATGGTCCAGAAATATCTGTCTGCCTCCTATACTGTTAAAGCGGAGGACCAGATGGAGTCCAAAATCCCCTGTGGCCAGGCCTGTATTTGATCCTGCAAAAACATCTCCAAACCACCAGATTCCCTGGACCAGAATGGCCAGAGGGCTGCTGCCAATATCTGTAAGGAACATTCCCAGGGCAGAGACGATGAGTATCTCCGGCAGAAGCCATCCGAATACAACCGGCATAAATGCCAGATAATCTACAGAAACCTCCAGTCCTCTGGCATATGCGGCACATTGGAACAATGTGTAAAAGGAGGCCAGCAATACAGGCAGGATCATCATAAAATTCATGGAAAGCCAGCGGCTTAGAACGATCTTGCCTGAAGAGGCGGTTCTGGTATAGATCAGTTCTTCCATTCCGGCTCTTCTGTCTCTCAGTTCTCTGGTAACTACCAGAAATACCGGCAGGATTCCCAGGGCGATACCCATATAGTCGCCAAAGAGTCTTGCGTAGCCTCCTGTAATCTTATCGTCATATAAAAAACTATTATATTCCTCCATTGCCTCTTCGTAAGTAGCAGGAACCGAGTACCCCTGTTCATAACTGCTTTTTTCAAAGTCCGAACCAGGTCCTAATATCTGGCAGATCCGCTCCATCTTCTCCTGAAATTCATCGTAAGATAAAGTATCCGAAGGCTCCAGGATCAGAGGCTGCATATAGGCATCCAGATAGCCCTCAGCCTGTTTATAGCTTTCCATTTCCGTATCTATTTTTCCCCTGAGTTCTTCTAAGGCCAGCCCGGTGCATTCCCCAAGGATATTCCAAATTTCCTCTTTCTCCCGGCTGCTTAAAGAAACATATTTTACAAAGCCTGCCGGATAGGTGCTCCATTCATCATAGTACAGGTTCTGCCCCAGGATTCCCAAGGTCTGTTCCATGATCACCTCCTTATCTGTAGAAGTCACCATACCATAAGTATCTACCTCCCCTTTTACAGGCTTTCTCTGAGAATCAAATCCCGGATTCCCCATCTGGGTGAAGAAAAACAGCAGCAGGCAGAGAACATAAACCCAGTAGATCAGACTTTTTCCTGTCTGTGCACATTCTTTTTTAAAAAGCTCAAAGAACAATTTTCTCACCTGCCTTCTTCTCCATGAGATACATATAGGCGTCTTCTGTTCCTGCTTCACAGGAAATCGCCCCCTTAAAAGGCAGTTCTTCTGCCAGAAAACGGACATGCGCATTATTCCCTGAAGAATGGATTTCTGTGACATTATATTCTTCTTTAAACTCGGGAAGTTCCCTGCGGCTGATCTGTGCAGTATAGACTTTCCCCTCTGCCATTTTATTCAGCTCTCTCACAGTTCCCCGGTAAAGGATTTTTCCCTTATCCATGATCCCAATCTCATCACAGGTGGCTTCAATGTCCCCCACAATATGGGTAGACAGCAGTACGATCCTGTCCTGGGCAATTTCACATAAAAGGTTCCGGAACCGCACCCGCTCCTCCGGGTCCAGCCCTGCTGTAGGTTCGTCTACAATAAGGACTTTCGGCTCGTGGAGAATAGCCTGAGCGATGCCCAGTCTCCTTTTCATTCCCCCGGACAGGGCTTTGATTTTTTTGTTTCTGTCTTCCTGAAGATTTACTTTCTCCAAAAGTATCGGAATCCTCTTTTTCCGGAAGTCTTTTTTCAGACCGGAAAGAACCCCCAGGTAATCCATGGCTTCATACACTGTCATATTGGGATACATGGAAAAGTCCTGAGGGAGATAGCCTGTCATCTGCCGGATTTTTGCCCGGTCTTCCACAGGGACGCCGCATATCTCCACTCTGCCTCCCTGTTTCTTCTGGAGTGCGGCCAGAATTTTCATCAAAGTAGTTTTCCCCGCTCCGTTTCTGCCCAGCAGGCCGAACATTCCCTGAGAGATTGTAAGATTCACATGGTCCAGAGCGTGTTTTTTCCCATAGTATTTGTCTAAATTTTCAATCCGTATCTGCATTTCCATACTTCTGTCTCCCTTCTGTCTTTCTGTAGGATTTCAGATTCTATGTTTTCAGGATGTAATGGTTTCAAACCTTTCACCCTGCTCCTATCATAAAGAGAACTTCTCTATTTTCTCCCTATTTTTTTATAAGAATTTCGAAAGACATCCGGAAAATCTTTATATCTCAAAAGAAGCAGAAACAATTGCTCCTGGTTTCTGGCTCTGATTGGCAACGCTGAAGTCTCCGCCGTGGACCTGGCAAAGAGTTTTGCAGATGTGAAGCCCCAGGCCAAAATGTTCTTCCTCCTGTACGTCTCCGTAATAAGGCTCCAGGGCTTTGCTCAAACCGTCCTGGGAAAAACCGTCCCCATCGTCTTTCACGTAAAGGTAGAGATATTGTTTTCCTGTTCTTTGTTCTGCTTCCAGTTCTACCTCTATGGATCTTTTAGCGTAGCGTATGGCATTGGAAAGAAGATTATCCAATACTTCCAGGATAAGATTTTCATCAAAACGACCTCTTCCTGCCAAAGAGGCTGGAGTCAGGGACAGTTGTATCTCTCCTCCCAAAGACAGTGATTCCAGGATCCCCCGTATTTTCTGGTAAAGGCTCTCAAGGTCTCTTGTTTCCCTTTCCACCGGATAATCTTCCAGGCTCCGAACCGTCTTCATTGTCCTGGAAAAACTGGTCAGCCTCTCAAGCTGCCCCGACATCAGTCCCAGTACCTGGACCATTTTGTCCATATTTACTCTGCCTTCGGGCAGATATCTGGCTAAAAATTCTGAATATCCTTTCAGTACTGTCAGTGGAGTCCTCAGATCATGGGCAAAGGCGGCATTAAGCTTCTTCTGATTTTCAATGATCTTCCACATTTCTTCGTATCCTTCTTCTAAATTTTCCCGCATACTGTCCAGAAGTCGACAGAGCTCTCCCAGTTCGTCCCTGCTGTCATATTCCAGGACAAAGCTCAGATTTTGGTTCCGGAACTCTTCTACCCCTTCCCTTATTACCTGAATAGGCTTTTTCAGCCTTCGATGGTAAAACAGCGCCAGCATAAGGCACATGGAGACTCCCATATAAAAATAGCCTGCCCAATGACCTAGGAAAGTCCAGATTCCCGCCTCCCAGTCAGTCATATTCAGGCTGCCGGAAATCCACATAAAAATATGCCGGTCACAGATTCGGACTGTAAGTATGGTAAGAACCATAGCCGCTCCTGCAAAAAATATCAGGTAGGCCATGGCTGCTTTTAGCAGGGGCAGATTTTTCACCTTGTTTCGTATCTTTATAAACTGTTCATCTATCCAATCCATTTATAGCCAACTCCCCACATAGTTTCAATATACTCCTTTTCAGACACTGCACTGAGCTTATTCCGTATCCTGCGGATGTGCTCCATAATAATACTGTTGTCCCCTTCTCCGTCGATTCCCCGGACCCTCTCATAAATTTGTTCTCTGCTGAAGACCTGTCCCGGATTCATGGACAGCAGCTCCACAATGTCAAATTCTGTCTTGGTCAGCCTGACCGGCTTGTTATGATATTGTATCTGCCGCTGGCTGTAGGAAATAAAAAGCTGTTCTTCCTTTTCTTCTTCCAGTTCTCTGTGCCCTGTGCTCCGCCTCTCTCTGCGCAGATGAGCCATAACCCTGGCCCCCAGTTCCTCGATGCTGAAAGGCTTCAGGATATAATCGTCTCCTCCCATAAGAAAGCCGTTGATCCGGTCCTGCTCCTCTACTTTTGCAGTGAGAAACAGAATCGGGCAGTTTACCTTTTCACGGATTCTCCTGCATACCTCCAGTCCATCAATATCCGGAAGACTGATGTCCAGCAATATCAGGTCAGGCGCCTGGGAAAGAGCCAGCTTCACAGCTTCTTCCCCTGTCCCTGCAGTCAAAACCTGATATCCCTGGATCTCAAAATAATCTCTCAACAGCCAGAGAATTCCTTCTTCATCGTCTATGATCAAAAGCTTTTGTTCCATTTTCCACCTCTCAAACGCAGACAGCCGTCAATGGGATAACATTTCTGAGACCATTTGGCGGCTGCCTGAAAAATTCTCTGTTTTATTATAACGCAAAATTCTCTACAAAATCTCTATATCTAAGCTTAATTTTATTTCTAACAGAATATCTTCAAGCACTGGTTTCTTTAAAAGAAATCGGCATTACAGACTGTGGTAAATGGGACTCATGCCTTCATAAGTGCAGAAATACCGAAATCCCAGATTTCTCAGCAGTTCTTTTGTCTCTTTGATATATGCGCCAAGCTGTTCCGGTCTGTGGCTGTCACTGCCGATGGTCAGGATTTTTCCTCCCAGGTCACGATAAAGCTTCAGGATGTCTGTGGAAGGCATGGTATCCTGCGCCCGTATCTGTGAGAAGAAGTATTAATCTCAATCCCCTTTCCCTCAGCAATGACCATCCTCAGAATTTTTTCTACTATGGGTTTTATTTTTTCAAAAGGGTAGATTCCCGCCTCGTCGTACCTTGCGATCAGGTCCATATGGCCCAGTACGCTGTAATTTTTGTACTTCTTTATTACAGCCAGAATTTCCTCATAATATCCCAGGTTATATTCCTCCTGAGGCTTTCCTCTCTGAAAATCCTGGGTCCAGAATTCTTTATCTTCTACCTGATGAATGGACAGGATAATAAAGTCAAAGGGATATCTTTGAAAAAGACTTTCAAATTCTGGAACCGTATGCCTCTGTACTCCAAATTCCATGCCGGTGCGTATCCGGATCTTATCTCCCCAGGTTTCTTTCATCTGCCGGATTTTTGCCATATATCTGGGATAATCTACATTGGCTATGGGTTCACCCATCCGGTAGCTGATCTCCCCCTGGTCCCAGTCTTTTTTTACTCCGTAATCTACATGATCTGTGATACAGATTTCTTCCATTCCCATCTGTACAGCATCTCGGATCACATCTTCCATTGGATAAACAGAATCGTCACTGAATTCTGTATGTACATGATAATCTGCAAACATTTATAAACCTCCCTGGCCGGAATACAGCAATCCCTGGCTGCTTTTTCCAGCATGATTTTATATACAAATTTTAACCTGACCTTCCCTGCTTTTCTATCAGATTTCTGGCCGGATATATAAATATCCTGTAAATATACAGTTTCCTCTATTTGTTATGCCGCCAAAGTTTTGCTATAATGGAATACAGTAAGTATAAACTGTAAAGAAAAAGGAGAACTCTGTTGATATGAAAATCGTATTTTTAGACGCGAATACTCTGGGAGAAGATATTGACTATACCCCCTTTCAGGAGCTTGGAGAGGTGGTAAAATATCCTTTCAGCTCTTCTGAAGAAGTTCCCCAGCGTGTCCAGGACGCAGACGTAATTGTAGTTAATAAGGTTTTGGTCAATGAAAGCGCCATCTCCGCTGCCCAAAATCTGAAACTGGTCTGCGTCACCGCCACAGGCACCAATAATCTAGATAAAGATTACCTGGCTCTTAGGGGTATCCAGTGGAGGAATGTAGCCGGATACTCCACAGAATCTGTGGCCCAGCACACTTTTGCCCTGCTGTTCTATCTTTTGGAAGGGCTTCGTTACTATGATGACTATGTGAAAGAAGGCCATTATGTGAATGACCGTATTTTTACCCATTTCGGCCAGACTTTCCATGAACTTAACGGGATGACCTGGGGAATCCTGGGACTTGGGGCTATAGGCCGGAGAGTGGCGGATATTGCCAGTATGTTCGGCGCCAGGGTAATCTATTATTCTGCTTCCGGAGCTCCTGCCCAGGAGGGGTATCATCAAGTAGATTTTAATACAATGCTGAAAGAATCGGATATTCTCTCCATCCATGCCCCTCTGAATCAATATACGGAAGGTCTCATGGACCGGGAAGCCTTTGAAAAAATGAAAACTTCAGCTATCCTCCTGAATCTGGGAAGGGGGCCCATTATCCGGGAGGCTGATCTGGCTCAGGCTCTGAATGAAGGTAAGATCAAAGCTGCAGGCCTGGATGTACTGTCCAGTGAACCTATGGCACCTGACAGTCCTTTCCTGTCCGTAAAAGATAAAAATCGGCTGCTGATCACCCCTCACATAGCCTGGGCTGCAGTGGAAGCCAGACAGAGACTGATGAAGATCATCGCTGGGCAGATCAAGGATTTCTTTAACTTATAGGGAACAGATTCCTGCTCCAGGACTGCAAAGAATCCCGCCTTTTCATACAAAATTCTGTAATGAAAAGACGGGATTCTTTTAATACACTTCAGCACCGAAAGGCATCAGCGCCAATTTGGCCAGCTTGAAATGCTGAAGGCCAAAGGGAATACCGATAATAGTGATACACAGAATTGCACCCAGAACACAATGCTCCAGGGCCAGAGGCAGGCCGGAAAGGATCAGCCACAGAATGTTCAGCAGAAAAGACCCTGCTCCTCCTCCGTACTGTACTTCTTTCCCAAAAGGAAAGAAACTGAGCCCTGCAAACTTAAAGCACTGAATCCCTATAGGTATTCCCACAATGGTGATGCACCAAAGACACCCTGCCAGGCACCAGCTCAGGCCGCTTAACGCGCCGCCAAATACAAACCATAATAAATTTCCAAGACAACCCATTTTTATTCCTCCTCTACCATTGCTTCCTGAGTTTTTCTAAGAGTTCTTCTACCAGCTGGATTCCATCCTCCACGTCTTCCCGGGTATTCTGGATCCTGGAATAGACAAGATAGTCTGAGACCGGATCATCAAAGAAAAAGTCCGCAAAGGAAAGGAAACTTCCAATCTCCATTCTCAGATCCAGGGATACAGGAACATCTTTCAATTCTCTTTGAAAAATTTCCAGATCTTTTTTTGCCCGGGTAATAAGCCCTGAGGCAGTTTCCATTTTCGAGTGCTTGATAAATCCAGTAAAAGCACCCCCTCCGAAAAGATCCAGAAGGCCCCAGTTCTTTGCGCTGTTCAGCGTATCTCTTAGGATATAAAGACTTTCCAAAGCCTTCTCTCCTGCAGCTTCCGCCTGCTGTAATTCTTGTTTCATTAATCTTTCTGTCATTTTTCTCGCTCCTTCTCATCTGCAAGCTTCTGTAACAGACGTCAGGAGTATTTGGTTTTTATGATAAAAGAAAAAGACTCTTATCATGACGTCTGTCACAATAAAAGTCTTGCTATCTCATTTGCTACGGGTGCCTCTCGGCACCGATTGACGATTACAAAACCATCCTTTTGGGATGTTCAGCTACTCCCTTTCCATTGCTTGTATAAAATTTAACACATTAGCTTCCTGTTGTCAAGAGAAACTTAAAAATGACACCGGATTCATGAAATGTATAAGATATGAATCCGGTGCCATCATCTTGTAATTATATTCTCTCATCCTGCTGCTGTTCTTACAGCAGATTTTCTGGTTTTAAATTCCTGCTGCCTTAAGAAGTTCAGGTACTTTGGATTCCCAGCCCAGAGCCATGATATGTACGCCCTGGCAGTAAGGCTTACATTCTTTGATAATGCGGGCTGCGATCTCTACACCGGTGATTCCGGCTTTTGTCTTCTCTTTATCTTTTTTCAGCTCCTCGATCATCTCATCTGGAACGTGAATACCGGCAACATTATTATTCATGAATTTAGCCATTCCTGCTGATTTTGGAATGATGATTCCCACCTGTACAGGTTTTCCGAACTGTTTTGCCTTTTCCATGAATTTAATGAATTTTTCCGGCTCAAAAACTGCCTGTGTCTGGAAATAATCAGCGCCTGCCATTACTTTTCTTTCCATTTTTGCCAGCTGTGCGTCAACGGAATCGCTGCAGGGAGATACGACTGCGCCTTTTGCAAATTTCGGCGCCTCACCGATGAGTTCGTTTCCTCCCAGGTCCACGCCTTCTTCCAGTTTTTTCACTGCATGGATCAGAGAAACAGAATCCAGGTCGAAAACTGGTTTTGCCTGTGGATGATCGCCCAGTTTTGTATGGTCTCCTGTGAGAAGAAGAAGGTTCTCGATTCCAAACATTGCTGCGCTTAAAAGGTCAGACTGAAGGGCAATACGATTCCTGTCACGGCAGGTCAGCTGATAGATGGGGGTCAGACCTTCGTCTTTCAGGGCCTTGCACATAGCCAGAGAGCCCAGACGCATAACAGAGGACTGATTATCAGTTACATTTACTGCGGTAATGCCGCTTAAATATGTTTTTGCTTCTTCCAGCAGATGCTCTACATGAAATCCTTTTGGCGGTCCGACTTCCGCAGATACAACAAATTCACCACGCTCAAATAACTCCGTAATTTTCATGATACATTACTCCTAATCCTTAAAATTTTTACATTCCTGTTTTAAACTTCTTCATCTGTTGCAAAGTTCCGCACCTGGGTAGGGCATTTTAAAACATCCAGACGTCCGATCTGTTCAAGCCGTCTGTAAATACGCTCCCAGCCGCATTCCATGTCGCTGTCCACTTCGCATCTGCCGTTTTTCGCACCGCCGCACTGGCCGTTGACCAGACTCTTTGAACATGCAGTGATGGGGCAGATTCCTCCAGTCAGATTCAGATAGCACTCTCCGCACTGATCGCACTTGTATTCCAATGGAGTTACGCCCTGGAATCCCGGCAGCGGGCAGGTATCGCAGGCTGCGCATACCTTTTTCTCTTCCAGATAAGCAGCAACAGTCTGTACGCCTACGCCGCAGGAAAATACAAGGACTACATCGGCAGCTTCGATCTCACTCATATGTTTCTGGAGACGGAGCTCCATATTTTCCTGATTGCATATGTAGTCCGTGGTGAGAATTCCAGTTACCTTTCCCTCAGCAGCTAACTCTTTCTGAAGCTCCCCTGCTTCTTTTTCCGGAAAATGAACTTCCTTGCAGCCATGGCAGTTAATGATAAAAACCTTTTTTCCTTCTACCAGCCCATTAATCGTCTCTCTGGCTTTTAATTCGGTAATCAACATATCACTTCATCCCCCTTACTGCATTTTTTCCGGCTTTGATCTTGGTGACTAAAGGAATCTTGGAGGCGCAGATATACTCACAGCACCTGCACTCGATACAATCCATAACATTTTTATCCTTCATGCCCTGCCAGTTCTGTTCATCTGCAAATTTTGCAAAATACAGAGGAGAAAGTTCCATAGGACATACATCCATACAACGTCCGCACTTGATACAAGGCTGCTCAACAGTATGATCTGTATCCACGGCAATGATTCCATTGGAACCTTTCATGATCGGAACGTTCACATCAGAAAGGACAAATCCCATCATAGGGCCGCCGGCCTTAATGGTAATGTCATCTCCTGTCACGCCGCCGCAGTAGTCAATAAGATCTTTTGTATTGGTACCGATCTTTACAATGTAGTTGCCAGGGTTTTTAATTCTCTCGCCGGTCACAGTAACTACACGCTCTACTAAAGGCATACCCTTCAAGATCGCATCTGCAATAGCCTTTGTGGTACTGATGTTGCTGACAACACAGCCTACATCTGCAGGCAGGCCGCCGCTTGGAACTTTTCTTCCTGTCACACGCTTGATCAGCATTTTCTCAGCGCCCTGAGGATATTTTGTCTTAGCTGTTACAACTTCAATATTATCTAAGCCCGCTGTTTTCTCATTCATAAGCTGGATAGCGTCCGGCTTATTGTCTTCAATGACGATCACGCCTTTTTCTGCGCCTACGGCTTTAAGGATTGCCTGGAGACCATAGATCACATCGTCTGCAAACTCCAGAAGCACTCTGTGGTCTGCTGTCAGAAGAGGCTCGCACTCACAGCCGTTCAAAAGGATGGTGTCTACCGGTTTTGCAGGTTTTAACTTCACGGAAGTTGGGAAGCCTGCACCGCCCATACCAACGATTCCGGCCTCTTTTACGATCTCCACGATCTCATCGGGAGTCAGCTCTTCCAGACCTTTACGAGGCTGAACAGATTCGTGAAGAGTATTTTTTCCATCAGAACGGATAACTACAGAAAGGCATTCTCCCCTTGTGGCATGTCCATGATTTTCGATGGCAACTACGGTTCCGCTGACACTGGAATGTACAGGACTGCTGATAAAGGCTGCCGCCTCACCGATCTTCTGTCCTACTTTAACAGTATCTCCCACCTGCACTACAGGATTGGCCGGAGCCCCTGCATGCATGGACAGAGGAATCACTACTTCTTCCGGATCCGGGAATCTCTTAAGAGCCAGATGTTCTGTAAATTCCTTCCTCTCTGAAGGATGAACGCCGCCGTAATAACCTTCCAGACGGTCTGCACGAATGGCTTTTACATAATCATTGACAAATTTGAAGTTAATCTTTGAATAATCTCTCAGCTGGATAGGCTGATTCAGGAACTCTTCAAGACGTCCCTGTTTTTCCAGTCTTCTATATATTTTTTCCCATGCACAGTCTTTATTGCTGTCCACTTCGCATTTCCCGTTCTTCGCACCGCCGCACTGTCCGTTGACTAAGCTCTTGGAGCAGTCGACGATAGGACAGACTCCGCCGGTTATGTTCAGGTAACACTGGGCACATGCATCACATTTCCGCTCTGTGAGAGCCATACCATGATAGCCTGTGTAATTCAGTGAATTGCTGGCCGCATACACAGGTTTTCCTGCCAGATCTGCAACTGTCTGGATACCCAGACCACAGGAAATCACGAAAACATTCTCTGTGCCTTCCGGGATCAGATCCTGAAGTTTCTTTTCTGTCTGAATCTTGTTGCACAAAAAGTCGACTCTGGCACTGCCGGTCACTGTCTTTCCATTTTCGGCAGCAATTTTTTCAAACTCACCACATTCTGGTTCCTCAAGTGTTTCAAATTCCTTGAAGCACTTGTTGCAGGCAATAATGAACAAGTTGTCTTTATCGGCCAGTACAGACGCCAGTTCATCATTACTTTTTAACTTGTACTTGGTATAATTTTCCAATTGCCTTACTCACCTTCCTTATATTATATTCGGAATTTTTATCCTTATCTGTTTTCTTATTTCCCCCTCTGTGTGTATTGAAGAAAATAATAATCAGCAGTCAAAAACCCCGCTGCAAGCTGCGGGGTTTCTGGTCTGTGGGCGCTGCCCAGGGGATAAGTTGAGACATCTCCTGTTCATCGCTCACAGAAATAAAATAGCCTGCTAAGGATATGTCTCTAAGATAACATATTTTCGCTAAATTTTCCAGTACAAACCTTGTTTTTGTCGTAAAAAACGCACAATTTTTTCTTATACTTCTCCTATGGGCAGATGAACAGCCAAAGGAAAACTATCTGTTTCTATTTTTCTGCAGCTTAAACCGCAGATAGTCAATACGGTCAAGCCTTTTTTCCCTGAAATGGATTTCATCAAGAGTATCCTTTCTGTGACGGTTCAGCATTTCTATGCGTCTTTGTTCTGTCTCTTTTCCCATCAGCAGCAGACGCATATATTCTTCTACTTCACTGCTTTGAAAACCAATCTCATAAAGCGTCATGATCAAGCTCAGATATTCAATATCCTGATCATCATACTCTCTTGCTTCCGGCATTGGTTCCACTGTGTCCCCAAATCCCCAGTTCTCATATTCTTTCAGTATTTTTTCCGGTATTTGATAACGCTGGCTTACTTCCTGAATTGTCATTTTGCTTCCTCCTGTCTGTCTACTTTTCCAGAAAGATCTCTCCACCTTTCCTTACTCGGAATACTTTTTGTCGGAATCTTTTTTAATCCAGTTCTGTTCCGTTGCTTTCGATCACTTTCTTATACCAGTAAAAGCTTTTTTTCCGCTTTCGCTCCAGGGTCCCCTTCCCCTGATCGTCTTTGTCCACATAGATAAAACCGTATCGCTTGCTCATCTCTCCTGTGGATGCGCTGACCAGATCCACCGGGCTCCACATGGTGTATCCCATAAGAGGTATGCCATCTTCTGTCACAGCTTCGATCATGGTACGTATATGTTCTCTTAAATAAGCAATCCGATAGTCATCATCAATGGTGCCGTCATCTTTTACCGTATCTTTTGCGCCCAGTCCGTTCTCGACGATAAAAAGGGGCTTCTGGTATCTGTCATACAGGTCGTTCATAGTGATGCGCAGTCCAAGGGGATCAATCTGCCACCCCCACTCGCTTGCCTGCAGGTGAGGATTTCGTACAGTTCGGAAAGCATTTGCCGCTGTCCGTTTTGCTGATACTTCCGGATCTGCTGTGTCGCATCTGCTGCAGTAGTAACTGAATCCGATAAAATCCACAGTGCCCTCGGCAAGGATCTGTTCATCTTCTTCCTGCCAGTCAAGGACTACACCGTCCCGTTCCATCCATTTGAGTGCATAATTCGGATATCTGCCGCGGCTCTGCACATCGATAAAGAAATAATTTCCCCTCTCTGTCTGTTTCGCCTGCCAGACGTCCCTGGGATCACAGGAATATGGATAGAAACTGCCGCCAGCCAGCATACAGCCCACCATACAGTCTTCTCCTATGATCTCATGTGCCAGCTTCACAGCTTTTGCGCTGGCGATCAGTTCGTGGTGCGCACAGTTATATTTCACATTCTGTCCATTCTCTCCTTCTTCCACCATCAGACCGCAGCTTGAAAATGGAAGATGGTTCAGCATATTGATCTCATTAAAAGTAATCCAGTATTTAACTTTATCCTTATATCTTCTGAAAACGGTCTCGCAGTATTTCAGATAACAGTCGATCATCTTCCGACTTTTCCAGCCTCCAAATTCTTTGAGCAGCGCAACAGGGAGGTCAAAGTGGCACAGTGTCACTATCGGCTGGATACCGTATTTCAGACATTCCTCAAATACATCGTCGTAAAATGCCAGCCCTGCTTCATTCGGAGCATCTTCTGTTCCATTGGGATAAATCCGTGTCCAGCTTAAAGACATACGGAAGCATTTAAATCCCATCTCAGCAAACAGGGCGATATCTTCTTTATAATGATGGTAGAAATCAATGGCTTCATGGCTGGGATATAGATGTTCATCATCGCAGTCCAGCATGATTTTTTCTCCTTTTGCCACAGGCATACGGTCTGGTCCGTAAGGAAGCACATCGATCAGTCCGATTCCTTTGCCGTCTTCCTGCCATCCTCCTTCACACTGGTTTGCCGCCGTAGCGCCGCCCCACAGGAAATCTTTCAGTAGTCCTTTCGCCATCTTCTCATTCCTCCTTCTCTGTCTGCAGGATCTTTTCTCCTGCTTCTGTTTGTCCTGTCTTTGCAAGCCGGATTTCTTTATAATCTGGCGTGTTCGTTACAATTACGGATGTAACCGTTGGATACTGCTCTGCAATCTTCTCAAGCTCAAAATAAAGAAGCTTTTGTCCTACTGTTACGCGGTCCCCTTCTTTTACTACAGGCTCAAAGCCTTCTCCGTTTAAAGATACGGTGTCAAGTCCCACATGGATCAGAAGTTCCACACCATCCTCACTTAAAAGTCCGATGGCATGTCCCGTATCCGCCACCTGGATTACCTCTCCGTTAAAAGGTGCATACACATATCCCTCTTCTGGCTGGATCCCGCAGCCTTCTCCTAAGATTCCTTCGGAGAATACGCCGTCGCCGACTTCTTTCAGTTCTATTACTTTTCCTTTCATCGGAGACATCACTGCTCCTGGTTCCACAGATATTTTTTCTGCCAATGCTGCCTTCTGTTCTCCTCCAAGGGCAGTTTCTTCAATGCCTGCTGGGCCGTTTTCCTGTTCTGCAGACTCTTGAGCAACAGGTGCTTTTTCAAATTTCAGTGAGAGCAGATATGTAACAGCAGCCGTAACTATGACCGTAATGATCAAGGCAATGATAATGTTGTAGAAACAGCGCATCGTATTGTCGCCTATGTAAAGGACCACTGCCGGAAGTCCAGAGGAACCTGTGGCAAACCTGTGAGTCTGTGTCAATCCTGCATAAAGACCTCCGCAGGCTCCGCCGATCATGGCTCCGATCAGAGGATAACGCTTGGGAAGGGTTACACCATAAAGAGTAGGCTCCGTGATTCCCATAAGGGCTGTAATACCGCCTGAAATTGCCAGCTGTTTCATCTTTTCCTCTTTGGTGCGCAGCGCCACGATCAGTGATGCGGTTCCCTGGGCAATATTAGAGCAGACACAGCCCGGACCGAAGATACTGTCATATCCCAGATCCGCCATCTGCATAACTCCCAGCGGAGCCACGCCATTATGCAGTCCGAACATAACCATAAGAGGAAGCAATCCTCCTACGAGTACCGCCGGAGCCCAGCTTGCATTTGTACTCAGGAAAGTAAAGAACATACCCAGATAATCGCCGAGCACGCTTCCAATGGGTCCTAAAACTGCAAGGCCAAGGGTTCCCATGATCAGGAAGGTAAACATGGGCAGAAAGACAAGTTTTACAGCATTCGGTATCCACCGGTCAAGCCATTTCTCTGCAAATGACTGGGCAAGAACAACCAGTATGATCGGGATAACCGTATTTGTATATGTCACAAGTGTCAGAGGTAAAAAACCAAACAAATAGACGGAAGCACCTTCCTCCACCAGCGCGCCCCAGCTTGGATGAAGCATAATTCCTGCTACAGCAGCCGCCAGAACCGGATTGCAGTCCAGTTTTTTCGCCTCAGTGAATGCGATCAAAATAGGCAGATAATAGAACACTGCATCTGCGAAAAAATTCAAAATATAGTATGTCTGGGATGTGTCCGGATCTACCAGTCCAAATGCCACAAGCACTGCCAGCAGAGCCTTGACCATACCTGCGCCGGACAGAGCTGGGATAATCGGCTGCAGAGATCCTGCAATAAAATCAACCACCACTCCGGGGATGCTTTTCTTTTCCTTTTTCTCATCGGTTCCTTTTGTCTCTTTTTTAGGACCTACGATTTTCTGGACCTCTTCGCACACATATTTTACATGGGTGCCGATGATCACCTGATAAACGCCTCCGGCGATCATCACTTTTGATACGCCGTCCAGAGCCTCAAGTTTCTCCTGGTCCGCTTTTCCTTCATCTGCCAGCTTAAATCTCAGTCTTGTCTGACAGTGATAGACGTCGTTTACATTCTCTTTGCCTCCGACATACTGCACAATGTCCCGGGCGAGGCCTTCATATTCTTTACTCATCTTTCTCCCTCTCTTTCCATTAGGAAATATGTTTTTCATATAACGGTTCAGTACTGATATTTTTATCATATGCTTTGTTATGCAATATGTCTAATACCTTTTTCTGCTTTTCAGAAATACTATTTGAGCATTTCTAATCAAAAAAAGATACCAGAACTATTGGAGCTCCGGAAAGACTGCTGTGTCCGGCTTTGCTGGACACAGCACGTAGAAAAGGGACGCATCTGCTTTCAGATACGTCCCTCTTTTCTGTTCTATCGTGTAACTTGTTATATATCGAATACCCCTACTCCCGCATACTCATCACTTCCATAGGAGGCACCTTCAGATTTCTTTCCATAAACACCCAGGATATTCCCAGCATACCAGCCAGAATGGAACCAGGCACCCCTAAATAAACCAGGACTTCCAGTTCCAGATCCTGCTGTTCCAGAACCTCCAGCTCTTCCAGGGAAGGTTCTCTGGTCTGCCAGGTACTGTATTTCATGCTGTATTCCTGCTCTGTTTCCCGGGCCAGGACTCCTTTTACACTGGAATACAAGCTCTTACCTATAAGACCTCCTGTCAGCGCTGCAAAAAAAGTGAACAACAGAATCCCTCCAAGAAGGGACTTTCGGCACTGGCTCCGGGTCATACCCAGGGAACGTTCAATAGCAGTTCGTCTTTTCTGCTTCACAATGAAGAAATATGCCAGGAGCAGAAGGAGCGCTGCCGCAGAAAGGAAACCGGTCACTGCCAGGAGTGCTGCGGTGTTTCCTGCAGACTCCAGTTCTCTTCGTACCTGTTCGTATCCGTTGTCATCAAACCGGATTTCCAGGAAATCGCTGTTCTCTACTTCTTTAAAATTCTCCAGAAAATCAGCGGCAGAACCATTGGGGATCTGGAAAGACGTGGTGCCCATCTGCATAGGCCCGTACTTGACAATATTGTTTTCATCAGAAGCCTTCACAGAGTTTGCGGGTATCAGGATCATATCACCGGCAATCTCCACAGAGTTTACGTCTTTCTCTTCCGAAGGAGTATATTGATAGAATCCTACAATCTCATATTTTGCTTCCCAAAAGGCAGGATATACTTCTCCCCGGGCATTCAGCAGACCAAAATCCACCATCTGTTCCAGATAACCTGGTGCATCTCCATAATCGGCGTAATACAGGGAAAGGGGAATAGTATCCCCTACTCTGAGACCATTTCTCTGTGCAAAGGACTTGGAAACCATACAGACCGCTTTTCCTTTTTCAAACTCCTCCGTGGAAATCTCCCGGCCTTCCAGGACCTGACTTTCCTTTTCATGAAAGCTTGGAAGAAGTGCCAGGGAGTCGGTGGGAAGTACCTGAACCGTCTTATTAAATTTCTCCTGAGCTTCAATAGCATTCAGCCAGTAAACGCCTCTTCCTGTTTCGTAAAAACCCTCCGTCACCTCTTCCCATAGTGTGCTTTGCCCGGAGGGATCATTTTCTTTCTCAGCAAAAGTTCCTGCTATCTCTGCCCCGTTTCTGCTGCATTGGCTTGTTCCCGGATAACAGGAACCGGTAGGAATACATTCAATGACCACCTCTTCCCGGTCCAGATGACTGCTTCCTCTTGGCGCCAGAGTAACGATATAAGTCTTTCCTTTCTCCATAGGTGGCGGATCCGGATTGTTATGGTCGCAGAACCAGCACTGAGTGCTGCCCCTGGCGTCTCCGTATAATACCCGTTTAATATTCACCTGGACAGGCTGGGACGGTACACAGTCCTCCACAGGGGAAATCTCCGCTGTGAAGATTCCATACATGGCAACTGTCTCTTCAAGCTCCAGATCATAATCCGGCATCCAGGAGCCGTAGACGGGCCGTTTCTCCGGACCTTTCAGATAATCTGCCCCGTCAAAATCCAGCAGGCTCTCCGAAAAGATTTCTTCGTAAATGGGATAGTCATAGTAAAGATAACTTTTTGTCCCTGCCTGCCATACCGGTCCGGCCTCCATAAGGTTTTCTCTCTGCCGGACCATGCCGATGGTGGTAAAATTTTCCTCTGCCTGCCGCAGTTTTTCCCCTGTTTCCATCCAAAGTCTGAGTCCCAGGGTAAGAAGCAGAGTGGAAGCCCCTATAAATAAAAAGAACAGCAGAAGTTTAAACGGAGTACGCAGCATCTGCCGGATACTGTTTCTCATAGCTTTTCACCTCTTCTCTCTTCCAGTCTGCCGTCCTTCATGGCATATACCACATCTGCCTGTGCAGCAATATCCAGATCATGGGTAACGATCACCACACAGTAATCTTCCTGCCGGACCAGCTCTTTTAAAATGTCCAGCACCTTTTTACCATTTTCTGAATCCAGATTTCCGGTGGGCTCGTCGGCCAGAATGGTCCTGGCTTCTGAAGCCAATGCTCTGGCAATAGCCACTCTCTGCTGTTCTCCGCCGCTTAGCATAGCAGGAAATTTCCGGTACAGCATCTCCGTCAGCCCTACCTTATTCAGCAGCTCTCCCGCTTTTTTTGCAGCTTCTTTTCTCTTTTTTCCAGCAATTTCCATAGGATACATGACATTTTCCAGTACTGTCAGGGCCGGGAAAAGGCAAAAGGCCTGATAGATCACCGAAACATTTTCTCTTCTGTGCCGCTCATATCCTATATGACTGATATCCTCCCCGTCTGCCAGCACTCTGCCCCGGGCAGGCTTTCCAAGACCGGCCAGGATAGAAAGCAAAGTGGATTTTCCACTTCCGGAATGTCCGATAACCGCATAAAGATTTCCTTCTGCAAAGGTACAGGAAACCTCCTTCAAAGCTTCTACCTTCTGGTACTTTCCCTGATAAATATAAGTAACCTTTTCCGCTGTCAGTTTTTGCATAATATTCCTCCCAATTTATACCTGCTCTACTCTCAGTCAATCTTTGCCAAAAGTCTCATTACATCAAACTTCAGAAGGCCGGCCAGAGCTGTAACTGTTCCCAGGCAGAGACAGATCATATAAATTCCCAGGAGCCGGGCCGTCTCCTTTGGAGAAATCCCTGTCCAGGCCAGCAGAAACGGCAGGATCGCAACGCAGCCGGCCAGCTCCAGAAACAGATTTTCTCCAAACAGGGCCAGTCCTGTCAGCCTCCGGGGCCGTCCCAGAGACAGAGCAACTGCCGCTTCTTTTCTCCGGCAGCGGAGAAGGAGGAAAGGAAGAAGAACACTGATTCCGTAAATCAGGAAGAAAAAAGGTACCTGAAAATTCTCATAAATCCGGAGATTGTCCTGAAGTCTTCCGGCTGTCTCAATAAACACCTGATCCTGGACTGTCAGACAGAAGCCCCTTTTTCCTCCGGGACCATCCGGATTTACTTCTCCAAATGCGCTGTTTTCCATTTCCTTTTTGAATCTATTAAGATTTCCGCTGTCTTCCAGAACCCCTCTTGCCGAATCATAGTAAAATTCTGTCCCTTGTTCTTCGGTATACTGCCGCAGCCAGTCTGCGGAGAGCAAAACCTCTGAAAGTTCACTGGAAGTTCTGTAAACGCCGATCACTTTCAGGCTGGCCCTTCCCAGAGGCAGGAACTGAAAGGAGCCATCATCCCCCTTATATTTTATCTGATAAACAGAAAGCTCCAGGCTGTCTCCCGTTTCTATCCCGTAAAGACTTCCGTACTGTTCACAAATAGTACACCAGGGCTCCCGGCTGCTAAGATAGGAGATATCATAACCTTTGGCAAAAGAAAAGTCCTCTTCCTTCAGATTTGCAAAAGCATCCAGAGAATTGGCGGCTTTTATGGAAGTGTCACATTCCGGTACAGGTCCATTCTCTCCCTTTTCCTCCCTGTTTCCTCCAGCCTGAGCTGTATATACCGGATCCCGGACCCCGCTTCCTGCAAAAGCATCAAACTGTGCCGCCCGGATTTCCAGACCGATATCCTGGCTGCCATTGGCATTGGTGATCTGCACTGTTACCGGCAGCTTTTCTCCCAGAGTCTCCAGGGCATTCCGGATATTATTCAAATTTCCTATATAGATTCCTAAGGAAAGAAAAAGGAAAACTCCCGTCATTGCAGTCAGCAGGCTGAATCCTTTCCTGCGGCAGATGCTGCGGAAAATTTCTCTGACTAAAAACATTTCTTTTACCTCCTGTGTTACTCTGAAAATATGAAAATTCCTTTTTATCCGATTTCTTAACGTAAAAATGCTATTCTTTTCTATAGCTTTCCTATAGAAAAGAATAGCATTTTTATCTGGAATCTATCTGTGTTTTGTCTGAAGTTTATCTGAAGTATGACAGCGCCCAGATGGCTGCGATCCCCAGGCAGATGACGACGAGCGTTTGCAGCAGATCCGCTGTTTTTCCTGTTTTTCGCCAGTTCTTTACCATTTCCGGTATTTTCCACAGGCAAAAAGCAAAAACAATCAATATGATCCATTGGTACATTCTGATATCCCTCCTGTTTCTGAAGAATCTCTTTTCAAACGCAGACAGATACAGAATCCGCCTTCTGTATTTTCTGCTTTATAAGGAATTTCCTGAAGCTCCAGAGCCTTTTTAACAAGATACAGTCCCAGACCCGAGCCTCCTGTTTCTTTATTCCTGGATCCATCTACCCGGTAAAAAGCCTGAAACAGCCGGGGAATCTTTTCTTCCGGGATCCATACCCCGGTATTTTCCACTGCCAGCCTGCAGAGTTTTGACTCCTCTGATTCCTTCTGTGCAGAAATCCGGATTTCTTCTCCCGGGGGAGAATATTTCACAGCATTTTCCAGGAGATTTTCCAAAGCGCTTTTCAGTAACTTTGGATCCCCCAGGATCTTAAAGGATTCCGGCAGCGACACCCGCAGCGTCATTCCTTTATCCTCTATCAGATCCTCATAAGGAGTGCAGCTTTCCCTGATGATCCTGGTGAGATCTATTTCCCGGATCTCTGCTTTCATATCCGGCCTTTCCATACGGGACACCTCCAGGATCTTCAGGATCCGGTGTTCCATTTCCTCTACAGTCCTCAGCGATTTTTTCAGATAGAGTTCCCGGTCCTGATAGGCGCCTACCTGATAAAGCATTCCTGTAAGCTGACCTTTCAGCACTGTTACCGGAGTCTTCAGTTCATGGGAGGCTGCAGCAAAAAATTCCTGCTGCTCCTGATCCAGTTTCTTCTGTTTTTCCAGCTCTGCCTGCAGTTTTTTATTGGCATCATCTCTCTCAGAGAGAGCCTGTTCCAAGGCTTTGGAAGTGCTGTCAATACTCCGGGCCAGAGAACCGATTTCATCCTTTCTTTTGAAAAACAGCCGGGAATTTGTCCAGTCCATGCGTGACATGGCTTTGGCCGCCCGGCTGATTCCCAGAACAGGTCCGGTAATGTACCGGGTATAGACTGCCGACGCTCCAAAAGCCAGCAGAAAAATAATGGACAGAAGATAAGGCAAAATCCTTTCCAGATCAGAAAGAAAAATATTTACCCGATTCGCTTCCGTCGGAATCAAAGTAAATTCATATGGTCCCTGATCTGAGAAAGAAAGGGTAACCATACAGGATTCTATTTTTTCTCCTTCCATGCCTATAGAGCGGTTATTCTCTATGCTATAGCTATACTGGCGGACAGAAGTCCTTCCATCTGCCACTGCCCCTGTTGCCTGAAGGCTGTATTTCTGCTGATCCTGACAGAGATACTGACTTTGAAGCCCGGGGATCTCCACTTTCTCCTTGGTATATGGGGCAGAGATATCCATCCTCATCTGATATTTTTCACACAGGTCATTGAAAAACTTCCCGGATTCCTCCCGGCGTATTTTGGGAAGAGTTTCTTCCAGTTCTTCTACACAGGTATTTACATGGTCATTATAGCTTAAGGTATAGATCTGGGGCATGAAAGCATACAGGCCCATCAGCACCAGAAGGTTGGAAAAGACCAGGAGAGCTGCAGTGATAAAAAATATTTTCAGGGAAAAACTTTCCTGTATCCGCTTAATCAAGTTTATATCCCACCCCTCGTATGGTTTTGATCACATCTTCTCCTATTTTTTTCCGGAGATTTTTAATATGGGTGTAGATAATCCCGTCTTCACAGCCATATTCATATTTCCACAGCTTTTCCATGATGTAATCTTTTGTCATGATACGGTGGGGATCTGCCAGAAAAAGAGCCAGGAGTTCAAATTCCCTTCCTGTGAGATAAACCTCCTGCTCCTTTACTTTTACCGTATGGCTTTCTCTGTCCATAAAGATATCTCCCCAGGATAAAAGCTCTGTTCTGGGATTCTCTCTTCTGCGCAGCACAGCCGCTACTTTTTTCAGAAAAACCCCTATAGAAAATGGCTTCGTCACATACTCGTCGATCATCAAATCATAGCCCCTTATCTGGCTGTCCTCGTCAGACAGTGCCGTCAGCATGATCACCGGCACATCGGATTTTTTCCGGATCTCTTTGCACAAAGAAAAACCGTCCAGCTTAGGCAGCAGAATGTCCAAAATTACCAAATCTGTTCTTTCCTTTCCGAAGAGACGCAGTCCTTCCAGACCATCATAGGCCGACACTGTCCGATACCCTTCATTTTCCAGAAACACCGACAGCATCTCTGCAATATCTTTTTCATCTTCTACGATCAGTATTGTCTTCATCGTTCACTTTTCCTTTAACAACTATTAAGCTGTTCTGTATCGGGTATAGCCAATTTCTTTAATAACCCAAGTGCTTTATCTATTCTGCTCTGCTTGCTTTTAGTTTTTTCGGAGGAACAATTCTCTCGCCTTCTCCATTCTTTCCATTACAGGAACCCCAAAGGGGCATCTCTCTTCACAGCCGCCGCAGCCAATACAGTCCTCTGCATTAGCGGACAGCTCCTCATAATGAGCCCGAAGGCTGTCCGGGATTTCCTCCTGCATAACAGCCAGGTCATAGAGTTTATTCACCATGGCAATATCGATCTGGACTGGACATGGAGCACAGTGCCCACAATAAGTACACTGGCCGGAATAGGCGTGATGAGGGGCTTTTGCCAATACGCTGGCATAGTCCTTCTCCTCCTCTTTGGCTGTCTCATATGCAGCAGCCTCTTTTACATGCTCCGGAGTATCACAGCCAGTCAGTATGCTGGCTACGGCTGGTCTCGTCAGTGCATAATGAATGCACTGGACCGGGGTCAGTGCTACCCCAAAGGGAGAAGTCTGAGGTGAAAACAGCCTTCCTCCGGCATATCCTTTCATAACCGTAATTCCCACTCCCTGCTGTTCACAGATCCGGTAAAGCTCTGCCCGCTCTGGGTCAATACCTCCCAGGCTCTCCTCATAAGTTTCCGCAAAATAAGTATTCAGATCCTCACTGGCCGGAAGAAGATCAAAAGCCGGATTGATGCTGAACAATATCATTTCAATCTCACCGCTTAAAGCTGCCAGCTTTGCAACCCTGGGATTATGGGTGCTCATGCCAATATGGCGGATGACTCCTTTCTCCTTCTGCTCCTTCACATAAGTCAAGAACTCTCCATTCATGATGCGATCAAATTCTGCTTCTTCATCTACAAAGTGAATCATGCCAAGGTCTATATAATCTGTCTGCAGGCGCACAAGCAGGTCTTCAAATGCCTCCTTTACCTTGTCCATCTCTCTGGTACGAACATACTGTCCATTCTGCCAGGTAGAGCCGAAATGGCCCTGGATGATCCATTTCTCTCGTTTTCCTTCCAAAGCTTTGCCAATATTAGAGCGGACATTTGGCTCAGACATCCAGCAGTCCAGAATATTGATCCCGTAGCTTTCACAGCAGGCAATGACCTCTTTAACCTCTTCTGTATTGTGACGTTCCAGCCATTCGGCTCCAAGTCCGATTTCGCTTACCTTTAATCCTGTTTTTCCCAGTTCTCTGTATCTCATCTTATAATCCCCGCTTTCTGCAAAAATCGCCTATACTTAATGAAAGTATAGACGATTTTCCCTTCCTGTACAATCAAATTTTGCTGCATTTTCCCTCTAAATTCTGATATTCCTTCTCCGGCGCTTGTTCCACAGTGCCTTAATTCCCAGGACTGTCATTCCCAGGGCAGATATGCCTGCCGCTGCCTTCAAAATTGTTTTCATCGTCCCGCCTCTCTTTCCCGCTGCTCTGCTGCCAGTCTTGCCTTGGCTTCTTCAACAGTTTCCCCTTCTTTTGTCAGGAATTCATCTACAAAAGAATCTGATATTTTGGTAAAGCCGTTTACTGCGCCTTCTTCGATTTTTTTTGTAGCCGCCGACCACAGTCTCCTCGATTTTCTTGTATCCGTTGACTACTTTTTCAGCAATTTTCTCATTTGCTTTTACAAGTTTTGACTTTGCCATAATTGTTTCCTCCTTTGATTTGTCTGCCTTTGACGATATAAGAATAGCTCTCGAATATTGGGAAAGCGTTTCTGTTTTGTTTCCGAAATATTAATCCTGATTTTCTTTATTACCTGGAAATTCCATGCAGATTTCCAGGCCCATTCTGTCCCTGGCATAGATGGTTCCCCCATGATCTGCCACAATCCGCTTTACAATGGCAAGTCCCAGGCCGCTGCCCTCACTGCAATGTGTTCTTGCTTCATCCAGCCTGCAAAAGCTCTCAAAAATTTTTTCCAGACAGTTTTCTGCTACTCCAGGCCCATCATCTGCTACACTCCAGAAAATCCGGTCAGTCCTCTTCTGTATAGTAATCTCAATATGGCTCCTATCTTTTTCCCGATAACGGACACTGTTTGTCAGCAGATTATCCAGGATCCTTTTAAAAGCACTTCTGTCTATTGCAAGTTTTACTCCCTCTTCTGCAGACAGCAGGAAGTCCAGCTTGTTTTCTCTGATAAACTCCTCATTTTCCTCCAGATATTCCCTGACAAACTCTTTTAAATCTGTCTGTTCCATCTCATATCGAAACATGTGGTTTTCCATTTTGTTATAGGAAGAGAGCTGATTCACCAGATTTTCCAGATCCCCGGTTCGCGTCTGTACAGCCAGCAAATATTTCTTCTGTTTTTCCTCCGTATCGGCAATTCCATCCAAAATTCCTCCCACATAACCTTTGATAGTTGTCAACGGTGTGCGCAAATCGTGAGAAATTCCAGAAATCAGTTCTTTCCTGTATGTTTCATATTTCGTCTGTTCTTCCTTAGAACGTTTAAGCTGTCTCTGCATCTCGTTGAATTCTTCGCATACTTCCCCTAATTCATCCTGGCGCAGCACAGGGATTTCGTTGTCCAGCACTCCGCTTTTCACTTTCTGCATTCCCCGCCTGATTTCTTTCATAGGAGGAATGATCAGGGAACTGATCCATCGGGAACAGCATGCGTTGACAAGAACACTGATCAGTATTGTACAGATACCGAAAATCCAGATATACGGAATCACATATTTCTGGAGATAACTTTTACTTCCCAGAACATTTCCCTCTCCGTTGCTGATCGCAATAATCGAGCACTCTTCATTATCCTCATAAAAACTGCATCTGATCACAGAAACCTCTTCATTTCCCACGGTAACTGAATTCGCCTGTTCTGGAATGGGGCCGATCAGCTTTTCTACCTGGCTCCACTCTGCTTCTGAAACATTTGCATACAAGGTTTCATCATTCAGGGTGATCATAAAATGGTATCCCAGATCCGTCAATTCTTTACGAAGTCTTATCATCTCAGGAGATTGTCTGAGTTCTCCCCCGCTCATGACTTCTTCGTCTATATTTTCTAATTCCCTCCAATTTGTATTCCAGAGTTCCTCCTGATAGGCATAGATCAGATTCTGGGCCGAGATTACCCCATTTTTATCCTCATACATTTCTTCTATAGGCTGCCAGTATTTCTGTCCTGCTGTCTGCAGCCACAGAAATCCCATAGAAAGCAGCAGGACAAGGGGTACAAAAAGCACCAGCAAATTAGAAATAATAATCTTTTTTCGTATTGACATTTCCACACCTTCGTTTTTAATTTATTTCATCCGAATTCCCTTTTCACTTTTTTCTGTCTGTATTGCTTCATCTGTTTGTTTAAGGCAGCTGCCAGAATGTATTTTTGCATTTGCTGATTTTTTGTCAGCTTCTTAAGTCGGTTTTCCATATCCTTGCCCTGCTCCTCTGTCATTATAATTTCCGGAGATTTAATTCTTGAATATAGAGTAAGCAGTAAATCTAAAATAAGCGGGGAAATTTTTTAAATAAAAAAAACTTTTTATCAGATATTTTCATTTTGTAATGCTGGACGCTATACCTAAAGGAAGGGTCTGCCCCGTCGCCAGGGCAGACCCTTCCTTTGCATTTCCATCTACATCAGGTCTTTCACTCTTTTATATAACTCTTGGTATTTTTTTAATCCCCTCCGATATATCTCCTGATTTTCTTTTTGAGGAAGAAATATTTCCTTCTCTAAAAGAGAAAATTTCTTACATCCCTCCTCCACAGAAGGAAGAATAGATGTCCCCGCCGCTGCCAGTATACAGGCACCCAGACAGGCCTGCTCTTTTACTTTGCTTACATAAACTGGCTTTTCAAAGATGTCCGCCTGGATCTGAAGCCATTGCCGGGAGGCAGCGCCTCCTCCTGAGGCAATCACAGCGGAAGCCTCTACACCTAATCCTTCCAGAATCTCCATACACTCTTTCAGACTATAGGTAACTCCTTCCATGACTGCCCGGAGAAAATGTCCTGGTCCATGTCCCAGTGTCATACCGAAAAATACTCCTCTGGCTTTTGGATCCATATGAGGAGTCCTTTCACCAGAAAGATAAGGAAGATAAAGAAGTCCTTCTGCTCCTGGTCCGGCCAGAGCAGCCAGTTCATTGACTTTATAGTAGTCATCAATGTTCAGGATCTTGTTTTTTATCCAGCTCATAGACATTCCGCTGCACAGAGTAGCCCCAAATATGGTATATGCGCCTTCTATAGCATGACAGAAGGTATTTGTCCGCAGCTTTTTGTCATAGACAGGTTCCGGGAGGAAGGCGGAAACCTGCCCTCCTGTACCGATATTGGAGATTACCCTTCCCGAACGAATCATTCCGTTTCCCACACTTTGCGCCTGCTGATCTCCGGCACCATAGATCACCGGAATTCCCTGAGAAAGGCCTGTCTCTTCGGCACAGCGGCGGCTGACTGTCCCTGCAATGGCACAGGATTCAGCCACAGAAGGGAAAATCTCCTTTGGCAGTCCGAACCTGTCTAAAAGCTCCCAGGCCCAGTCTCTACTAGCCGTAGAAAACATTCCTGTGGCAGAAGCATCACTGACCTCTGCTCCTATATTTCCTGTCATCTTAAACCGCAGGTAATCCTTTGGAGAGAGGATCTTTCTCACTCTGGAAAATATCTCTGGTTCCTCTTCCTTTACCCATAGAAGAGAGGGGAAGGCAAAGCCGCTGCTGACACGGTTGCACAACAATCTCCCCATTTCTTCCTTTGTATATGCACTATAGATCTCATCCAACTGCTTCTCGGCTCTCTGGTCCAGCCAAATTATCCCAGGTCTTAAAGGCTCTCCGCTTTCTTCTATAAGAACCACACCATGCATCTGCCCGGAATATCCCACTGCAGCGATTCTTTTATAATCTTCCCTGAAGTTTTCTCTGAGCTGTCCCAGGACTTCCAGAAGGGAAGTCCACCACATCCGGGGATCCTGCTCCGCGTATCCCTGGCGGGGAATATCTACCTCATAGGTCTTTGAGCAGATTCCCCTGACACCTTTTTCCGTATCCAGAAGCATTGCCTTGATACTGGAAGTTCCTACATCGATTCCCAAAACTACTGCCACCTGTTTATCCTCCAATTTTTTATGTTCTTATTATAGCAATATTTCCGGGAAATTCCCATTGGTCTTTGCTTATTTACAACTATGCCAGGATTGATACATTTATTTTAGAAATCCTTTCCTGTCACTTTCCTGTAGAACTTTTCCTCATCAATCCGGTATCCCACAGATCGGACACTTAAGATCACATCATGCATGTCCAGTCTCCTCCGCAGATTTTTTATGTGTGAGTCTACATTTCTGCCACCGTCTCTTTTTCTTGAAGGAAGAGCCTCATTGATTTCTTCTCTGCTCACTACTGCCCCTATATGCTCCAGCATATAGAAGAGAACCTCAAACTCATAAGGCCCTATCCGAACCTCTCTTCCTTTTCGAATTAACAGATGCTGTTTTTCTTCCATCTGCATTTTTCCAAAGCAGCGTCTCCTGTCCTTCATTGCATCTTCCTAGACATATCTGTGAAGGATTCTCTGGAATTCCTGGAATGAAAAGGCCCTGGAAATAAAAACAGAAGTATATTCTGAATTTTTATCCAGCTGGCGGATTTCCTTTTCTCTGGACAAAAGCAAAATTACAGGGCAGTTTTCTCTGCAAAGGCTTTGCAGTATCCCTCCGTAGAGTTCAACACCTTTTTGATCTGTTACAGCCAGAACGGTCCGGTGGGAAATTCCTTTCTTACCTGGTCCACTTTCAGGGGTCCAGGTAAGAAAACCTTTCAGCAGGGCAAACTTCTTGATCATCTCCTGTATTTCAAGATCTGCGGCTCCGTTCATAATAGAAAGTATCTCCATAACTACTCCTCGTATAATCTGAGTCTCCTTCATAACATTTTCAATCTCTTCTCTTATAGATTCCCGTGGGATTTTTTTCGCCTGAGCCACAAATCTCAGATATTCTCTGGGAGTCTCTTCCAGATACAGAGGCGGCTGCTCCGGAAGATATCCGATCATCTTTTTGGCCTCTATAGGTTGTTCAAAAATGTCATATTCCCCTATGGAAACATTGCCGGAAGTGGCAGACAGACAGCCCGTCATAATATTCATGGTAGTGGATTTACCCGCCCCATTGGGCCCCAGGAAACCGCAGACTGTGCCTTCTTTGATAGAAAAAGAAATATGGTCTACAGCCTTATGATTTCCGTAATACTTGGTCAGATTTTTTACTTCGATCATCTGTTTCTTTCCTTTCTGCGCAATTTGTACTGTATCCATGTTAGCCCTTCTCTGTGTTCTTTCATTGGAGCTTTTGTGTTTCTTTTATGAAAATTTTATAAACTTCTCTTGTCAGGGCAAAGAAAAAAAGCGCTGCCTGACAGCTTTTTTGGCTGTCTGACAACGCCTTTTCCTTTGTTATATGCTGTGGATAATAATGTCCACTATCTGGTCCAGTTCTATCTTTCTTCCCTCCTCCATAATAAGCATCCCACTGTCCCCGTCTGCTTTTCTGATTCTTCCAAAAGCTTCGAAATATGCTCCTCCTGTTTTCTTCTGATCCGGCAGAAAATAGATAACGGTAACTATGGGCTTTTCCCCAGGAGCATTTACTGCCCTCTGAAGCTTATAATTCAGTGCCTGTTTTTCATCTTCAGACAGCTCTGGCTTTCTTTCCGTCTGTCGGGCTGTCTCTTTTATTACTTCCCCATAACCGGTCAATGCGGCAAAGGGTGCAAACTGAGCCGCTCTCCCGGAGAGCGGCATAGGCGGATGCGCCCTGGATATATGATGAGGAAGATTTATAATATCCTCATAATTTTTCTCCTGGCTCTCTCTGCTCACGCCCTGTGTCCTCCTATCTGACAGTTCCTGTCTCTGGCTGTTGCTCCTTTTTCCAGACTCATACCTCTTAAAACAGCATTCTTTCCGAATTTTTTCTTGATCTCCAGTACAGCCTTCTGCATTTTCTGTTCCCGTTCTCTTTCCGCATCCTCTTTCTCCTGCTTTCTGCTAAGGGCCTCATAGTCGGTAAAAAGGTCCATCTGCTGAAACTGTGTTTTATTCTCTGCCTGGCATTCCTGTATTACATGCTCCGCTGCCATATTGATGCGGCGTACCAGTAACTTTTGGTCCACAATCTTGTCAAAAAGCTCTGTAACTCCCTGGAGAATCTGCCGGGAAGAAGAGGTATGCCCATTTAAATTTATGGTACCATGGGCGTGCTTGGGAATTTGTCTTCCATACATATCTGTAGTAACCTCTCCCTTATATTGCTTTCGCAGATCAGAGTCTTTCAAATTGTCGATATCATACCCCACTGTCAGGACAAGCTGGTCGGTAACAAGCCCCTTATCTACCAGGTCCAGAGCCAGCATATCCGCCATTTCCCGGACTACCAGCCTTGCCTTGTCAAAAGGATAGGGACACTGCAGCACCTGTCCGGACCCCACACTGCTGTTCTGTGGTCTATAGGCTTTGATATCTGCCATGGTGCAGGGTTCCCAGCCCCAGGCATGGTCGATGAGCAGCTCTGCATTAACGCCAAAAAGCTCATATAGAAGCTCCTCCTGATAATAGTCCCCAGGTTTTCCCAGAGAACAGCGGGCAATGTCTCCCATGGTGTACAGCCCATGGGCTTCCAGCTTTCTGGCATAGCCTCTCCCCACCCGCCAGAAATCCGTAAGAGGCCTGTGAGACCACAGCTGTCTGCGGTAGGACATTTCATCTAACTGTGCAATACGCACACCATTTTCATCTGCCGGAATGTGTTTTGCCACAATATCCATAGCTGCTTTGGCAAGATACAGGTTGGTGCCGATTCCTGCTGCTGCCGTAATACCGATATTCTCAAGCACATCCAGGATCATCTTCATAGCCAGTTCCCGGGCAGTTATTCCATAGGTCTTCAGGTAGGATGTAGCATCAATAAAAACTTCATCAATGGAATAAACATGAATGTCTTCCGGCGCTATATACTTCAGATAGATCTGATAAATCCTGCTGCTGATCTCCATGTATTTAGCCATCTGAGGCGGGGCTGTTATATAATCTGTCTCAAGAGCCGGGTTCTCTCGAAGTTCTGGCTCTTGACAGGAAGATCCGATGAATTTTTGCCCAGGTGCTGACTGCCTTCGTATCCCATTGATCTCTCTGACTTTCTGAATCACTTCAAAAAGTCTTGCTCTGCCCGGAATCCCATAGGCTTTAAGAGAAGGAGACACTGCAAGGCAGATGGTTTTCTCTGTCCTGGTTCTGTCCGCCACTACCAGATTGGTCGTCATGGGGTCCAGTTCCCGCTCTATACATTCCACAGAGGCATAGAAAGATTTCAGATCAATAGCAATATAGGTTTTCTCAGTCATATCAGGGCCTCCTATGTTCTTCTTTTCAGCTTTCGCTGTTCTTTTAATAATCATAACACAAAAGCCAAAATCGAACAAGTGTTCTTTTTCACTTTTTCAAACAATTTGAGTTCATTTTCTATCTGTGTTATCATAAAACAAGCATAAAAACAGGAAATCCGAGAAAGGAGGGCCACAGACCATGACACTGGCAGAAGCCTGCAGAATCCTGGATATTTCTCCAAAAGCAGATATGGAACAGATTAAAAAGCAATATCGAAAGCTTATGCTCCAGTTTCACCCGGATGTTTCCGGCTCTTCTGAAGTCGGCTATGAATACAGTGTCCAGGAGATCAACCTGGCCTATGCTGTTTTAAAAAAAGGGTTCGCAGAATTGGAAAGCATTTCTTTTTCAGAAAAAGAAATGAGTTTTCAGGACAATCTTCTTCACTGGAACGCCCCCACGAATTCCCATGCATGGAAAGAGCGGGATATCCTCCACTATGCAGAGGATTGTGAAGGAAATATTCTGGGGAATTTTACCATTGCCCGGGGAAAATATCTGTGGACAGCAGAAGAAGATTTTTCTTTATTCCTCCTGAGTCTTTACCGCTGCAGTCAGGAAGTGCTGGACGAAATCGACGCATCCCTTCAAAGGGAGGAACCTCCTTCTCTCCGCCAAAGAATCCAGCCCCAGCTTACCTATCTTCTGGCTCAACAGTTTATGGATGGAACTGCTCTCCTTAAAGAACTGTCAAAGAAAGTCTCCCATAAAAAAGAAGAGGGTGGAGTCTACTACCTGCCTGCAATGCTGGAAATCACCCGGAGTTTTGCAAATCTTAAGAATGGAGAATCTCTTTTCCCCTCCAGACTGAAAGGCCACAGACTGTATCTGAAAAACTGTGCCGGACAGGAACTGGGATATCTGTCTTTTCCTGATGACCGGTTCTATTACATTGTCATTCCTCTTTTTGAACAGCGAAAAGTTCTTGTAAAAATAAAGGCAGTTCAAAAACCTGTCACATCAGGGAAGAGGAAAACTTCCAGATATCAGCGCCTTCATTTGTGGCTGAGGTTTTCCGGAAAAGCAGAAAAACAGCTGCCGGAAAGTCTGAATCTTCAGATCCGGCAGCTGCTGGAAATTTACAGGCAGTGATTCTATCCGAAATAGTGGTTCACAAAATCTTTTGTCACCTGGGCGGCTTTTTTTATATTCTCTTCATGGGACATGGCATAATACTCCGGGCGAAATTCTTCAATGGTACATACGCCGTCAAATCCGATTTCTTTTAATGCCTCAGCAATGCCCTCGTGATCTACTACGCCTTCTCCCGGCCACAGTCTCTTATCGTCTCCACAGGCCCCCAGAGGCAGGTCTTCACAGTCATTTAAATGATAGGCAAAGATTTTCTTTCCGTCGGCGGCCTTCAGATCTTCCAGCCTAGAGCACATCTCATGAAAATGGAAGGTGTCCAAAGTAATCCCTACATTATCTCTGTCCACTTCTTTCACAATGTCATAGGCTGTGCCAAACTGATTAATAGAGCAATCCGGAGCGCCACAGAATTCCAGCGAAATCCTCATATCTTTTCCCACCTTATGGGAAAGATACCGAAGACGTTCTACTGCTTCTTCACGAATCTCAGATACTGTTTTATCCTTTACCCCGCAAGTCGGCACTGTAATCAGCATTTTCAGTCCAATGGCCTTAGAAACCTTCAGAATGAACTCTACTTCTTCATCTACTTCCTGTTTTCCTGCCTCATCCCTTTGATTAAAATACAAAAGGGTATTGTAAGCCCAGGGCTTTAATCGGTGGCTGCCAAACCATTCTGCTAACTCTTCCAGTGTATGCTCCTTTAAATATTCTTTCAGGCAGTCAAAGCGGATTTCAATATAATCAAATCCATACTTTTCGCACATTTCCAAGTCTGCCATCAGTGATTGTCCCTTACATTCCAAGGCAGTGGCTTCATTAAACCCAATCTTCATATGCATTTCCTCCCGGTCATTCATATTTCCTTTATATATCGTATATAATATCATTGTGTGCACGTGAACGCAATCTGTGCTTTTTACCAAATTTAATTCTCTCTGTTTATTGATTTTTACAAACCTGATCCGTACAGAACTCTCGTCTGCTTTATTATATATTATACCTTGTCTTTATAGCGATCTCTGTATGCAGAAGCTCCTTTTCCGGTTTGATCTGATCAAAAAGCAGCCGGAACAAAATCATTACCGGTTCATATCCCTGAGTCCTGGCATCCTGTCCTATAAGGAAATTTATGGTTCCCTCTTTCAGCCATTTCTTATTCTCTTCCAGAAAATCATTGGCAATCATACGTATCTTTCCATCTTTTCCTGCTTTCTTTAAAACTCTGCATACGCCGCTGACCCCATGACCCGTTACATAGATTCCTGTCAGTTGCGGATACTGGACCAGAAGCTGTTCTGTTGCTCTGGCAGCTTCTTCTTCCTCATCATGAGAATAACAGACAGCTGCCACCTGTATATGAGGATAGCATTTCTGAAGCTCCTCTGTAAAGCCGTTCCGCCTGGCCTTTAGTCCAGGGTTGGAAACTTCTCCGGTAATCACTCCCACCTGCCCTTTTCCTCCTGTAATTTCTCTCATAAGTCCTGCAGCAGTCCGGCCACTCTGATAATTATCCTGCCCTACAAAGCATAGTCTCCCCGTGTCTTCTAAATCTGCATTCATCATGACTATAGGAATCCCATACTCTTTGCAGTATTTACTGATTACCTTTTTCAATTCAGGATTCTCTGATGGCGTAAGGGCAATTCCCTGAAATCGCTGCCGGCGCATATCCTCCATAAGTTTTATAACCTTGTCAGGTCTTACTTTTTCGATTTCGCATATTTGTACAATGCCGCCCAGACTCTCCACTTCTTGTTTTCCCTCCTGGACTCCTTTTAGAGTCTGCATCATGAAGGGAGTTTCCATATATTGAAGAATCACACCAATCTTTATCTTTTTTCCGGACATAGCAAGAGCCTTACCTGCTCTACTGGGCTGATACCCCATTTCCAGGGCAAGCTTTTTAATTTCAGCCGCAACTTCCGGGCGAATCCTGCCTCTGTCATGAAGAGCTCTGTCTACAGTACCTCTGGAGACCCCTGCTGCTTTGGCTATTTCTTCTAAAGTTACCGGCATATTTTTCCTCCATTCCCTCTTTTTGGATCATATCCTTCATCTTCCTCTGTATTCCATATATCTAAATATTTTCCAACAATCTCCAACTCGTCCATATAAATGCAGTTCTTCATACTGCCTTCCTTTACTTCCCGGCAGCACTCTTTAAAATCCATCCACTTTACCGCCTCTACTTCAGATTCCTGAAGAATCAGTTTTTCCTCATCTACCGGTCTGGCATATATATAGACTGCACTTATCTCATAATCCTGGAAAGGCTTTCCATAAAATACATCTTCAAAGTATGCTTTACGCATGCCTGCCAAATGAAGGTCTTTCTCCTCTGCCCGGATTCCCAGCTCTTCCTCAAGCTCTCTCAAGGCGGCAGGAAGATAGGCGTCTCCTGCGGCTACATGGCCTGCAGAAGAAATATCATAGCACCCGGGATTAGAATCTTTCATCAGACTTCTCTTCTGGAGCAGAAGGTCCCAGCCGCTTTTCTGATTTCTTCGGACGATCCAGATATGAGAAGTGGGATGAAGGCTGCCATCCAGATGAGCCACGCCACGTTCCCGGACGATGCCCGATACACTTCCGTCTTCCCTGAGAATATCGAAAAGCTCCAGAGATTTTCCGTTCAAAGAGGCCAGTTGAAGGATATTTCTCCTGTCCAGGATCACTTTCAAAGAAAAGAAAGGACCGTCATCCATCAGAAGCCGAAAACAGATCTTTTCCTCCTCTCCTGCAACCTTATTCAAGACTTCGCCTGCGTTTTCCCAGGAAACAATATTCGCGGATTTTTCTTTTTCCATGGAATCAGAGCCGTGAGCGCTGAATAAAAACACGTATTCCGTGAATTTTCCCTCTCTGACCAAAGTAAGGATTCCTCTGGCCTTCCAGGATAGAGCTGGATTGTTTTCTCGTATTTTATCCGTTCTTAGCAGACATTCCTCCGGACTTTCTCCTTCTTTCACGGCTTCTTTTATGATCCGGTACTTTCCCCTCTGATTTAAAACACAGAGGATACTCAGCTTTTCTGTCATTTCCATACACCCCATTGGCTATTTATTCTATCTCTTAGTTTACCTGATTTTCAAAAAATTTCAATTTTTCTTTTCCTAACATCTATTGACACTTATGTGCTCATAGTATATAGTGTGTATATATAAACATCACACTACAGACTGGAGGTACAGCTCTCTTTGAACATACTTATATCAAACACTTCCGACAGTCCCCTCTATCAGCAGATTAAAGAACAGATCAAGGATTCCATTTTACGGGAGGAACTGAAGGAAGGAGATCCCCTTCCTTCTATCCGCTCTTTTGCAAATGATCTGAAGGTCAGTGTGCTGACTATACGGAGGGTTTATGAGGAGTTGGAGAAAGAAGGCTTTGTCACAAGTCAGGTGGGAATTGGAACCTTTGTATCTGCCGGCAACGCAGAACTTCTCCGGGACTCCAGACGTCGGCTTGTGGAGGAAAAAATGCAGGATATGATCGATACTGCCCGGTCTCTGGGCATCACTAGAGAAGAATTAAATGCCATGATGGAAATTCTATACGAGGAGGAGTGAAGAAATGGATATGGTTTTAGAGGTGACTGGGTTGAATAAATCTTATGACAGTTTTTCTCTGAAAGATGTGAGCTTTTCCCTGCCTGTGGGCTGCATTACCGGATTTATCGGGATAAACGGCGCCGGAAAGACCACCACTCTTCGGTCCATTCTTGGCCTGGCCAGCGGGGGTACTGGAAATGTCCGTTTTTTTGGTACGGATATAAGAGAAAATGAAAGGCAGATCAAAGACCGCATCGGTGTAGTCCTGGACAGCGGCGGTTTCTATGAAGACCTGTCCCTGGATGAGATGAAGAAAATCCTTGCACCGGCTTATTCCTCCTGGTGTGAGCAGGATTACCGGTCTTATCTGGAAAGATTTTCCTTGAATCCAAAGGAAAAGATCAAAAATCTCTCCAGGGGAATGAAGGTGAAGTATGCCCTGGCTCTGGCACTCTCTCATAAGGCAGAGCTGCTGATCATGGATGAACCTACCAGCGGTCTGGACCCTTTATCCCGCATCCAGCTTCTGAATGTTTTGAGAGATTATATGGAACAGGGCGGAAAAGGCGTATTGTTTTCTACTCATATCACCTCGGATTTAGACAAAATCGCAGATATGCTGATTATGATAAATGAAGGGCGTATTGTATTCCAAGAAGAAAAAGACCAGCTTATGGACAGATATCGTATTATTAAAGGCAGTAAAGGGGATTTAAATGAAAATATCCGTAGTCTGTTTCTTAGTATTCATGAAACGGATTTCGGTTTCACCGGCATGACCAGCCATGTTTCCCAAATACAGGAGCTCCTTCCTAATATCCTTTTAGAACGCCCTACAGTGGAGGATATCATGCTGAGTTATATAGAAGGGGGAAAAGAAAATGCTGCTGAATTTAATTAGAAAAGATTTTATTCTGGTAAAAAAATACGTGCTTTTTATGGCTGCACTCTGTTTACTATTGCCTCTTTTTCTGCTCTCCCGGCTGCCGGAATTTGCAGGACCTCTGACTTATTTTATCTCTGTAGTCTACTCCATATTTCTGCTTCTACAGTATGTTTTTCTGAAAGAATATCAGTCTCCCAAAGCATCCCTTCTCCTCTGTTCATCGCCTTATCCACGGCGGCTGATGGTACTTGGAAAGTATGCCTTCTGCCTGGTAATCTATACTGTCTGCACTTTGCTCTACCTGCTGGAATCTCTGCTCCTGCCCGGACTGGGAAGATTTCATGGGGGAATGGCTGTTCTGGTCTTTTCTATTATCACGGTTTTCTACGGCATTTACCTTCCCCTCCAATACCGCCTGGGATTTGAAAAGACGAAGTTTATTACTATGATCCTCATCATGGCCTGTCCCTTTCTGGCTCCTTTTGTTCTGAGCAAAGCTGATATGTTCAAAAGACTTATCCAGCCTTTGCCCCCGTCCCTTTTTTACGGCATGCTCTTATCTGTCAGCTTCCTGATGCTTATAGTATCCGCCTGCTTATCTGTCTATTTCTATGAGCATACAGATCTAGCCTAACCTGCTGCCTGTCAATGCAGCAAAAACCCCCAGGATACAACAGTACCAGCGTCCTCTGTATCCTGGGGGTAATTTTAATTCTTCTTTATTCTTTTACTGTTTCCAGTGAAATATTTTCCCACTGCTGAAAGGAGATTTCTCTTTCATTTTTTTCCAGATAAATCCTGGTGGTAAACACTATTTCTCCCTGGTTTACAAAAATTTCTACAATAGAACTGTCGATCAGGATCAGCAAGATTTCCGTATACGCAGGGCCTGCAGTCTGCTGAAGGAAACTGAACTGCCCGTAAGCGATATTTCCAGATCCGTAGGATATGACGATGCCTTGTATTTTTCCAGGCTGTTCCGGCAAAAGAAAGGCAGGACACCTACCCAATACAGAAAGGAAAAAGCACTTGAATAGGGCAGTCTGTAGGACTTTCCTATAGAACCAAAAAGCTGCCCTATGAAACATATACCAGGAATATTTATCGATAAATATTCTAGAATTTTGTTTCATAAGGCAGCTATAAAGTTTTACAGTCCTGTATTTTCAGCAATATATTTTCTGGCCTTGATGGCGTATTCCAGAGGATTTGCTTTGGCAGGGTCCTGCTCCGCCTCTACCAGCAAGTATCCTTCATACCCAATCTCTTCCAGCACTTTGAAGATAGGGACAAATTCAATAGAGCCGTCTCCTGGAACAGTAAAGGCTCCTGCCCGCACCCCATCCAGGAAACTGAGTCCTTCTTCTTTTACTCTCTGAACCACTTCCGGACGGATATCTTTCAGATGCACATGTTTGATCCTGTCTGCATACTTTTTCACCATTTCCAGAGGGTCTGCACCGCAGTACGCAAAGTGGCCGGTATCATAGAGAAGGCTTACATACTCCGGATCTGTGCCTTTCATAAGCCTTTCTACCTCATCTGGATCCTGGACAACTGTGCCCATATGATGATGGAAAGTAAGGGAGATGCCATATTCTTCTTTAGCGATTTTTCCCAGTCTGTTCAGACCGTCACAGAGGGTTTCCCACTCCTGATCATTCATAACATATTTCTTTCCGAAAACCGGCGTGTCCTCCTGGCCCTGGACGCTGTAGCTCTGCTCAGAGGCACCGATAATCTTGGCGCCCATAGTTCTCAGAAATTCCAGCTGTGCACGAAATTCTTTCTCTACTTCTTCAAAGGGTTTTGTAAGGAGAAAGCTGGAAAACCACTGGTTACAGATTTCCAGGTTCCGAAGTTCCAAAGCTTTTTTCAGCACTTCTGTATCTTTGGGGTATTTATTTCCCACCTCTGAACCAGTAAATCCTGCCAGAGCCATCTCACTGACACACTGTTCAAAAGTATTTTCTCCTCCCAGATCCGGAAGGTCGTCATTGGTCCATGCAATAGGAGCGATTCCCAATTTTACTTTATTTTTATCCAGCATTGATCCTTCCTCCTATTCTCCCATAACCTCAGAAATTTTAACAGGACGGTGTTCCTGGCTGGATTTCTTAGCTGCAAGTCCCATAAGCACAGGCTTTAAGCCGTCATATACATTAAGGGGCGTCTCTTTATCGTTTTCAATAGCATCAATAAAGGCAGCGATTTCTTTGCCATAGGCGTCCATATATCTCTCCAGGAAGAAGAACATTGGTTTCTCTCCTGTAACTCCCTGAGCATTGCTGACTACCATGTTAGACTGGCTGTCATTGGAAATTGCAGCCATTCCTTCGGAACCGAAGACTTCTGCTCTCTGGTCATAACCATAAACAGCCTTTCTGCAGTTGTCGATCACCGCAATGGCTCCATTTTCCATTTTCAGAGTGATCACTGCTGTATCCACATCTCCAGCCTCTCCAATAGCAGGATCTACCAGATTTGCGCTCTGAACATAAACTTCTTCTGCATCACAGCCTGCCAGGAAACGAACCATGTCAAAATCATGGATTGTCATATCCAGGAACATGCCTCCGGATACTTTTACGTAATCGATGCTGGGCGGTTCAGGGTCTCTGGAAGTAATCTTAATAATCTGAGGAGTTCCCACTTTTCCCTGAGCTACTGCTTCCTGAAGAGACTGGAAATTATGGTCAAAACGCCGGTTAAATCCTACCTGATATTTCAGGTTTGTTCCCTCCAGGGCCTTAATTACTTCCATGATCTTTTCTACATCATGATCAATAGGCTTCTCACAGAATACATGTTTTCCTGCCTTAATCGCTTCTACAGAAATAGGTGAATGCGTATCTGTGGAAGAGCAGATCAGCACTGCGTCAATCTCTGGGTCCTCAATGATTTCCTTATAATCTTTTGTAGTTTTTTCTACTCCCATGCTTTTTGCCCAGTCTGCTGTCTCTTCTGACAGAAAAGGATCTGCCACTGTCTTGATCTTTGCGTTAGGGACTCTTGTTGTGATACTGGTAATATGTACTCTCCCAATTCTTCCTGCTCCGATAATACCTACCTTAACCATTCTTCCTTCTCCTTTTACCAAAGTTTTTTATAAATTTCTTTTACTTCTTCTTCGGTTATATCTCTCATAGTATTCTGAGGGCTTCCGCTTTCCATGGCGTCATGAGCCATTTTGTCGATCAATTCAAAAAATTTCTCCCGCTGGATCCCTGCGCCCTCCAGATCAGGGATATCCAGTTCTTTTACAAGGGCTTCTACTCCGGCCAGAAATTTTCTGCCAGCCTCTGCATCTGTATCATTTTCAGATGCGACTCCCACAGCTCTTCCAAGGTCCCCGAATCTTTCCTTTGCCCCAGAAAGAGCAAAAGTAAGACATTCTTTCATGAGCATGGCATTAGACAGTCCATGAGCTACATGGAACAGGGCTCCGATAGGACGGCTCATACCGTGGATAACCGTCACAGAGGAATTATTAAAAGCAATCCCTGCTTCCAGGGCTGCCAGAGCCATTTGCTCTCTTGCCTCCTGGTCCTTTCCGTCTCTGTAAGCCTTTGGCAGATATCTGAAAATACGTTTTACTGCCGAAAGGGCAAAGGTATCGGACATAGGCTGGGCCTTTCTGGAAGTATATGCTTCTATTCCATGGCAAAGTGCATCCAGACCTGTGGCCGCCGTAATTTTAGGCGGCGCAGTCATGGTAAATCTGGCATCGATCACTGCCATATCCGGCATAAGCACCCGCCCTTTCAGGAGCATTTTAATGTCCTTCTCTGTATCTGTGATAATCGTAAACTGGGTAGCCTCTGACCCGGTTCCTGCAGTTGTAGGAATGGCAGCCATAGGAGGAGTTTTTACCTGAATCTCTTTTCCCATGTAGTCAGAAATCTCTCCTCCAGACTCTGCCAGGGAGGCCACTGCTTTCATAGCATCAATAGCGCTTCCTCCACCCAGAGCGATGAGGAAATCACAGCTCTGTTCCTTGTATGCAGCCAGCCCTTTTTTTACCATAAGGTCTGTAGGCTCTCCTGTTATCTCACTGAAGATGTAGTAATCTACCCCATGAGCTTTTAACACTTCTTCCAGTTTTTGACAGTTTCCCAGCTGGATCATCATCTGATCTGTAACGATAAATGCTTTTTTCCAAAAAGAGGCAAACCATGTTCCTGCCTGTTCCAATGCTCCCGGTCCTGAAATAATATGTCCCGGCATAATAAACTCTCTGGCCATTTTTTTCTCTCCCTCTGTCTAAAACTCCGCCTCATGGAGCCATGTATATTTTTCGTCTTCGCAGCGGTCTGTCTGCAGCCAGGGATTTCCGTCAATGTGGCGGATCATCCAGCAGGTATACATCTGGAATCCCGGAGCCACTGCCTGTGGATGAAGCTCTCCTCCCGGAATGGCAGAGAAACTTCCTTCCACACTCTTAAACACCTGATCTCCTACAAAGCTGGCGCCAAAGCCTTCCGGACGGTCAAACTTAAAATAATAAGTCTCTGGCTGGGGATGTCTGTGAGGCAGATATCCTGACCAATTTCCTCTGTCATTGAGCACCTCTCCCAGGACCATATTAGACCAGGGAGCAATGTCGTGATCAAAGATGGTATTAACTCTTCTCTTTGCTACATTCCCAAATTTGCCCACACAGGAATAACCCCAGGGAGCATCCTCCGGCTTATAGAGTTTTCCTGGAAATTCTTTCTCATTTTTTGTCCTCTGCACCAGAATCTCTGCCTCTGTATCTGCGGCAACAGAAACTTTTGCTCCGGTACACACATGAACGCACCAGGGTCCTTCTGTAAATACACTTTCCCGGCTCACCTGGGCCTTCTGGTCATCCCAGGAAAAGGTTATTTTTCCTTCCAGAAGCAGCACTGCTGTCTCTTCTCCTTCAAAACCAAATGTCCTGGTCTCACCTGCTTTCATACGATAAACACGGATGTCCATCATCATATCTTTGTAGTCATTATCATAGGTAGTCAGGATTTTTTCTCCCTTTTCATCGAATTCCGGGTAACCAAATACTTTTCCCATTTTGCTTCTCTCCTTAATATACTCTGGCCTCTTCTCTTCCTTTCAGAACGCCTTCACAGGCTTTCCGCACGCTTTCTTTTGCTGAGATAGTGGCAATTCCCACATCCCACCAGGACTCATAACCGTCAGTCATGGTCTTTGGAAGCACCTTCAGGTCAAAAAGGCAGGCCTTATCCTGTTTCTTTGCGTCTTCCAGGGCATTTACCAGCTCTTCTATAGTATGGCAGGTATAGGTCTTCAGTCCGTATCCCTCTCCGATTTTAGCGTAGTCTACCGGGATCAGATCTCCTGTAGGCTTCTTGCCGTCTGTATAGCGGAACTCTGTGGCAAGACTGCCGATTCCGTGATTCATCTCCAGATTGTTGATACATCCAAAGCCACAGTTATCGAAGATCAAAATATTGACTTTCTGTCTCTCCTGCATAATAGTCATAATCTCGCTGTGAAGCATCTGGAAACTGGAATCTCCTACTACACAGTAGACCTCATTTTCCGGTTCTGCGAATTTTACACCCAGAGTAGCAGCCACTTCATATCCCATACAGGAATAACCATATTCTGCATGATAGCCGCCCCGTTTATCTGTTCTCCACATTCTCTGCATACAGCTTGGCAGAGAGCCTCCTGCTGTAATAATTGTGGCATCTTTATCAATCGTCCTGTTAATTGCAGCCAGGGCGGCAGTCTGTGTGATCACGCCTTTGGTCAGCTTCACAAACTCCGGTATAGTTCTGGGATCTCTTGCTTTGATAAGAGGTTCAAAATCCTCGCCTGTATAGGCAATAGCTCCCAGACGCTCCATTTCTTTATCCCAGGCTTCCTTTGCCTTTTTGATTTCATCTGTATAGGCTGAATGATAACCCTTGGCCCGCAGTTTCCCGGCCAGGGCTTCAACTGTCACCTTTGCATCTCCCACTGCCTTAACGGCATCCATCTTATAAGCATGGAAACGGCTGTTGTTGATGGTCACGAACTGCACATTCTCGTTCCGGAACAAATGCTTGGAACTGGTAGTGAAGTCTGACAGTCTGGAGCCTACAGCAATGACTACATCTGCGTCCTTTGCAATAATATTAGAAGCATAAGTTCCTGTTACTCCAATGCCGCCAAGACAATAGGGATGGCTGGATCTGCAGGCACTTTTTCCTCCCTGGGTCTCGCCAAAAGGAATCCCGAATTCTTCACAGAAGTTCTCCACGGTCTCTCCAGCTTCTGAATAGCGTACGCCGCCACCTACAATGACCAGAGGCTTTTTGGCCTCTGAAATAACCTGAGCCAGGTCCTCCAGTTCTTCCTCTACAGCCACAGGTCTGGTAATCCTGTGCACTCTTTTTTTGAAGAAATAATCTGGAAAATCAAAGGATTCTCCCTCTACATCCTGGCACAGGGCGATGCAGCATGCACCGGTCTCCGCCGGATCTGTCAGCACACGCATGGCATTTATCAGAGCTGTCATGATCATTTCCGGCCTGGTAACTCTGTCCCAGTATTTACATACGGGCTTAAATGCATCATTGGTAGTTGTTGCCAGACTGCTGCTCTGCTCCAGCTGCTGAAGCACTGGGTCTGGCTGCCTGGAAGCAAAACTGTCCGCAGGAAATACCAGCAGAGGGATATTGTTTACTGTAGCAGTAGCACAGGCTGTTACCATATTTGCCGCACCTGGGCCTATGGATGAAGCGCAGGGAATGATCCGTTTCCGGTTGCTCTGTTTTGCAAAGGCTGTTGCCACATGGCACATACCCTGCTCATTTCTACCCTGGAAGACACGGAGCTGTCCAGGGTTTGTATCAAGAGCTTCTCCCAGACCTACTGCAATACCATGACCGAAAATTGTAAAGAAGCCTTCTACAAACTTTGTCTCCACGCCGTCCATGGACACATACTGATTATCTAAAAATTTCACGATGGCCTGGGCCGTCGTCATTCTGGTTGTTTTCCCCATGACCTCTACTCTCCTTTTCTGGTCTCTATACTCTTGCGATCATCTCGCCAAATTTTTCTTTTTCCTCTTTTATAAAATCATGGACCTCCTGGGGGCCGGGAAGGGAATCTGAGCAGTTATTGCTTCTCACCATCATAGAAGCCTCTGCAGAGCCAAACTCCAGACAGTCTATGATGGGCCAGCCCTGGTACAGGCCATAAAGAAATCCTGAGCCGTATCCGTCTCCTCCGCCGAAGCCTTTTCTGGCTTCTACAGGGAATGGCTTAATGCTGAACTTTTCTCCATCGCAGGTATAGGCAGTAGAGCCTTGCATACCATGCTTGATCACCACGATCTTTGCATTACAGTTCTGCCAGTAAGCAGCACTTTCTTCATCGGTCATTCCAGGTCTTATCAGTTTTTCTGTCAGGTCAAATTCTTCTCTGGAGCCCATGATAATATCTGCTTCTTTCGCCACTATAGAATAGTAAATAGAGATCTCGTCGCTGTTTTTCCAGTTGTATGCCCGGTAGTCAATGTCAAAGATTACCTTGGTCTGGTTCTTCTTTGCCAGCATAACAGCCTTAATAGCCGCTTCTCTGGAAGGGCTTTCTGCCAGAGAGGTTCCTGAAATCAAAAGGGCCTTGGTCTGACGGATATAATCTTCATCAATATCATCTACATGGAGTTGAAGATCTGCGATACAGTTCCGATACATCAGGATGCTGCTCTCTTTTGGAGACAGCATTTCCGTAAAAGTCAGGCCCAGTTTTTCTCCATTTTTACATCTTGTAATATGAGAAGTATCAATTCCCTGTTCCTGGAAATACTCGGTAACAAAATCTCCAAACTGGTCGTCGGAAACTTTTCCGATAAATCCTGCCTTCAGTCCGTGGCGGGTGACTCCCACCGCAATGTTTGCAGGGGAGCCTCCTACAAATTTTTCAAACATATGTACCTTTTTCAAAGGCTTAAACTCTTCTTTTACCTGGTCATTGTACGCAGGGTTGAAGTCAATGGCCACTCGTCCCAGAAGTACCAGATCCATAGGCCTGGACTGGTCAAATTCTATATATTTCATACCTTACCTCCGTTTTTTCTCCGTGCTTAAGGCGTATCCGGCCATCAGATGGTTCCGTCCCATGTAGAAACGGTTTTTACTTTCTTTTCTTCTTCATCAAACCACCGGGTGGTAACTACTTTCCGCTCTGTATAGAAACGGTAGCCGTCTTTGCCCAGAGTATGGAGGTCTCCAAAGAAGGACTGTTTGTGTCCATTAAATGGGAACATGCCGATAGGTACAGGAATACCTACATTTACTCCTACCATACCTCCGTCTGTGCGGCTGACAAATTCTCTTGCATAATGACCATTCTGTGTAAAGATCACAGATCCATTTGCAAATGGATTTGCATTCATTACAGCCAGACCTTCCTCGAAATCTTTTACTCTCTTAATGCAGAGCACTGGTCCGAAAATTTCTCTGTCCCCTACAGTCATTCCCGGTTTTACATGATCCAGGATTGTTGGTCCTACGTAGAAGCCGTTCTCATAGCCTTCAACCACAATGTCTCTTCCGTCCAGTACCAGTTCTGCACCTTCTTCGATACCTTTATTGATCCAGTTAACCACAGATTCTTTATGCTTAGCATTGATTACCGGACCCATGCCAGAAGCCTTGTCATAAGCCGGTCCTACTTTCAGTGCCTTTGCTTTTTCTACAATGGCATTTACCAGCTGGTCAGCAATACTTTCCTGTACTACCACTACAGGAAGGGCCATACATCTTTCTCCTGCACATCCAAAAGAAGCGTTGATGATTCCTGCTGCTGTTCTCTCAATAGGCGCATCTTCCAGTACCAGAGCATGGTTCTTAGCTTCGCAGAGAGCCTGTACTCTCTTGCCATTGGAAGCTGCCGTAGCATAAATATGTTTTCCAACAGAAGTGGAGCCTACAAAAGTAATACCCTTTACATCTGGATGGCTCAGGAAAATCTCTGCCTCATGGCGTGAGCAGGTAACAATATTGATTACGCCGTCAGGAAGTCCGGCTTCTTTGTACAGCTCTGCAATGCGCATGCAGGTCTGAGGTGTAAAAGTAGCTGCTTTCAGTACAATAGTATTACCGCAGGCGATGCAGATAGGAGTCATCCAGCCCATAGGTATCATAGCAGGGAAGTTAAAAGGAATAATTCCTGCAAAAACTCCCAGAGGCTCTCTGTAGGAAACTGTGTCATATCCTTTAGATGCGTTCATCAGGCTCTCACCCATCATAAGGGAAGGTGCGGAAATCGCCTGCTCTGTGCCTTCGATAGCTTTCAGCACATCTCCCTCTGCTTCTGCCCAGGCCTTGCCGTTCTCTTTTGCCACAGACATAGTCAGCTCATCCATATGCGCATAAAGGAGTTCCCGTACCTTGTAAAGGATCTGGACCCTTTTCTTTACAGGTGTGCCAGACCAGCCTGGGAATGCCGCTTTCGCTGCCTGGATAGCCTCCTCTACTTCGTCAGGGGTACAGCAGGGAACCTTCGCGATCACTTCTCCCGTACTTGGATCGTAAGCATCTGTGTACTTCTCCGTCTTAGATTCCTTAAAAGAACCGTTTACATAGTAACCCAGTTTTTTGATTTCTCCCATTTTACTTTCTCCTTTTCTTTCAGTTCTCGTTACTGATAGTGTACAGTTTCTTTATATGCTCATAATAACACTTTACGTCAAAATGCACAAGTGCTATTTGCGTACATTTTTATATTTTGCGTTATTTTATATTATGCACGCATTTTTCTTGGCACGCATACATAAAAAGAGACTGCCTCATAAAACATATCGGGGAATATTTTCCCTTTCTGTTCAATACAGCAGTCTCTGTGTCCTTACAAATTATATTTTGTTTTTATATTTATATCTGTGAACCAGAATTCCCTTTCCGGCTCCCTTCCTTTTAGAAGAAGATCTGCCAGAATATGAGGCGGACGATAGCCCTGCACATATCCATTCTGGTCAATAAGAAAATCCACTACATTGCTCTTTAAAGCCCGTTCATTCTTAGGCGTCTGGTCATAAATGATCACATAAGGCCGGTCCTGGATATTCAGCTTTTCAAAGGCTCTTCCCACTCCTGCCTGGCCTCCGGAGACTACCAGGATCCCTCTGATCCCGGCAATACCTGTCATAGCGTTCTCCACAATCCGCTCTACCTCATCAGTATCATCGAAACTGCCCTGAACACCTGCAATCTCCAGATCTGGATAACTTTTCTTTGCCTCTTCAATAAATCCATCTACCCTCTGGTTATCTACATCATTGCTGAAATATCCTGTGATAAGCAAAACCTTTCCCCTGCCGCCTGTGAGAAGCCCCATGAGCCCTGCGGCAGTTCTCCCGCTCTGCCGGTTATCCATTCCCACAAAACAGCGCCTTCTGGTCCCCACAATATCTGAGTTAAAAGTCACCACCGGAATATGTTCTTCATCTGTCAGACGATTCAGCTCTGCCCTGACGCCTTCACAATCCACTGGCATAATTGCCAGTCCCTGTATTCCTTCCTCAAGCAATTCCCGGACAGCCGTTAATTGTTCCTCTTCATCTACGTAAATACCCTCTTTTAAAATCAGTTCAATACCCCGGTCAGCCAGTTCTAAAGCAGCCGTCCGGATTCCCCTGTTTACCTCCAGCATAAAAGATGCTTTGGCAAGCTGAGTCACCACACCTATTTTTATTTTCTTTTTGCCGTTTTCTCTTTTCTTTCTCTCTTTGGGCACATAGCCCATCTCATCTGCAAGTTCCCAGATCCGTTCTGCTACCTGTGGATTAATCCTTCCTCTGTTGTGGAGGGCCCGGTCCACAGTTCCTCTGGAAACTCCTGCCTTCTCAGCAATCTGCTGTATTGTTACTGCCATAATCTCTTTTCACCTTTTCTTCTTTTCTTATCTGTTATATTACCACAAACAGCAAAAGCACGCAAGAAAAAGCGTGCTTTCATCTGTATCTCCTGTATTCCAGCTACAGGGGAGAAAAAAGAGGGGCCTGGTATGAGGAACTGCCTCTCTCCGAAGGGCAGAAGGATTTTCTGAAAAGACTTTTGGGACTGAAGAACAAATTTACAGATACAGAAACCGTAAGAAAAGAATTTATCCGAAGTTTTAATCTACAGCAGTAGACTGGAAAGAGAGGTAAGCACCAAAACACACTCATTGTATCTCTCCGGCCACCGGCCTGCCTTCACATCATACTGGTCCATATACAGGTCTGTATCTTCCGGCATTTCATAAAACACATCTGTGCTCATCATAGAAGACATCATGCTGCTGGAGCTGCTGGAGGATCCAATACCCAGGGCCTCAAATGAGGTGTCCGGATTGACCTGTCGGACATCTTCATCTTTCTGAAGATAAATCTGAGGCACAACATCGTAGGAGTACTCAATGGCATTGGTATATTCTTCAATTCCGCTGTCTCCGCTGTCCAGATATTCCTTGAGAGATTCCAGATCATTGGAATCCATTGTAGAGAACATATCTGTCACCATCTGGATTACATTTATCTCTCCAGCCTCTTCCTCATCTTCGCTTCCGCCACTGTCGGCAGAAAGCATGGAAGTAAAGTCCATTCCTGTACTCTGTATCTGAAGAGGATATTCTGATAATGTGTCCTCTTCAACATTCTGAATATAATTATTTACCCCTGTAGAAAGGGACAGAATCAGTGATATACCAATAATACCGATAGATCCGGCAAAAGAAGTCAGAAGTGTCCTTGCCTTCTTGGTACGCAGGTTGTTAAAGCTCAGGGATAAAGCTGTGAACAAAGACATGGAGGATTTTCCCATGTTTTTATGCTGAGGTTTCTCCTGTTCTTCCGGATTGGGAAGATAGGGGTCCGTATCTGAACGGATCTTTCCGTCTCTTAAATTTACGATCCTGGTCGCATATTCCTGAGCCAGTTCCGGATTGTGGGTAACCATGACCACCAACCGGTCCTTTGCCACCTCCCTTAGAAGGTCCATGACCTGGACACTGGTATCACTATCCAGGGCTCCTGTAGGCTCATCTGCCAAAAGAATATCCGGATCATTTACCAGAGCTCTGGCAATAGCAACCCTCTGCATCTGGCCTCCAGACATCTGGTTTGGTTTTTTATGAAGCTGTTCTCCAAGACCTACCTCCTCCAGAGCTTTTATGGCTCTCTGCCGTCGCTCTGTCTTCCCGATACCAGAAATAGTCAAGGCCAGCTCTACATTGGCCAGAACTGTCTGGTGGGGAATCAGGTTGTAGCTTTGAAAAACAAATCCAATGGTATGGTTCCTGTAAGAATCCCAATCCCGGTCTTTGTACTTCTTTGTAGAAATACCATTAATGATCAGATCTCCGCTGTCATACCGGTCCAGTCCTCCGATAATATTCAACAGGGTGGTTTTTCCCGAACCACTGGGTCCCAGGATTGCTACAAACTCATTATCTCTTAAATTCAGGCTTACATCATCAAGAGCCTTCTGCACCAGCTTTCCTGTTCGGTATTCCTTACAAATGTGTTGAATCTGAAGCATTTCCTCTACGTCCTCTCCTTACTTATTCAAGTCTCGCTTTTGGAAAACGAAGTGGGCATCCCACTTCAGATCCCTTCCCCTTGATCTCGTCCAAAAGAAAAGTACAGTAAAATGCTACTACAATTAAAAGGAAAATACAATGGTCAATCCTTTCCTCTCCTCTTACTTTTTTTGTTCTCTTTCTGCTTTTCGTAATCCTTCAGAGCGTTCAGAGCCTGAGGAGCCATGGGGATCAGAGCCGTCATATTAAAAATGGTCATAAGCCCCACGCCGAAATCCCCCAGATCCCAGACAAAAGTATAGGCCGCCAGGCCTCCCACAAAAAGCATGACCAGCGCCAGGATCTTATACAGATTCTGAGAAATCCAGTTATCTCCAAAAAGATAAGCGATATTAGACCTTGCATAAAACAAGATGCCGATAAAGGTTGAAAAGCTGAAAAGCCAGAGGATTATGGCAATAAAGGCGCCTCCCAGACCCCCCAGATGATAGTTCATAGCTGTCTGGAGAAGGTCCATGCCCTCCAGTCCTGCAGTCATGCTCTCAGGAGTCAGCAGCATGATCATAGCGGTACAGCTGCAGATGACCAGAGTATCAATAAATACGCCTAAAGCCTGGAGCAGCCCTTCTTTAGCAGGATGACTGATATCTGCGGCAGCTGCTGCGCAGGGAGCAGAGCCTGAACCTGCCTCATTGGAGAAAAGTCCTCTCTTTGCTCCATTCATGATAACGGCTCCGATTCCTCCTGCTACTGCCTGGCGGAAACCGAAAGCTTCTGCAAAGATCCGCTGGAAGACTCCCGGAAGGGCCCCCAGATTTGTGACAATGATAAAAACCGTAACCAGCAGATAGCACACTGCCATCACTGGCACCATGATATCCAGTACCCGGACTGAAGCGTTTTTTCTGAGCACAATTACCGCTGCCAGAGCCACAAGAAAAATGGTGGTATAAAGGGGCGGTATCTGAAATGCATTTTCAAAGGCAGAGGAAACAGAATTTCCTATTACCTGACTGATGCCGCACCAGCAGATAAGACCAGACAGGGCAAAAAGGCAGGCCATAATGGATTTCTTGCTCCTGTCTCTGGTCTTTCTGAAAAAGTAATGTATGTAATAGGCAGGGCCTCCCCGATAACCGCCGTAAAGGGGATCTTTTTCCTTATAAAGCTGGGCCAGAGTGGCTTCTGCAAAAGCTGTGGAAGACCCCAGAAGGGCAATGAGCCACATCCAGAACACAGCCCCCGCCCCTCCGGCAGAGATGGCTGCCACTACGCCCACCAGGTTTCCCATACCGACTCTTGTTGCCGTAGACACGATCAGAGCCTGTACGCCGGAAATCCCGTCCTTCTGTCCATTTCCCTTTTTCTCTGTAACCACTTGGATCATATCTGAAAAAAGACGGAAAGGAAGAAATCTGGTCCTGACTGTAAAATAGATTCCCGATGGAATCAAAATCAGCACCAGCAGGGAAATTCCCAGAGAACTTCCTCCCGGAAGAGGGACTGTAATAAAATCTCCCCACAAAATATGGAATATCCCGTAAAAGATGTCCAAAAATTTATTACTTACTGTTTGAAAAACTGTCTCCATATCCTATCCTCTTTCTTTTGTCTCTTGTACATTACGCCTTTTTAGTATATAGTAGAAATAATCATCTGTAAAATTGATAGTTATAATAGTATAAATCGAAATATTCGATTCTATTCAGAAGCATATGGAAGCAGATGGTAAAGAGAATATTTTCGGGGAGAGGAGCTTTATGGATACCAAAAATTTGACAACATTTATCTATGTAGCAGAACTGCGCAGCTTTACAAAAGCTGCAGACAGACTGGGCTTTTCCCAGTCTACGGTCTCTTTTCAGATCAAACAATTAGAAAAGGAACTGGGCTCCCAGCTTTTTGAACGGATCAATCACACCGTACATCTCACAGAAAAGGGACGGGAAGTTCTGGAATATGCTCATCAGGTCAACCGCATGACCAGGGAGCTGGAAGACAGCATGAAAACAAAAACAGCAGCGGGACACATCCGTCTGGCTACCGCTGACTCTCTGTGTACCTCTCTTCTGTCCAGAGGTTTTCAACATTTTCGCAGTCTTTATCCGGACATTACGCTGAAAATCATTGCAGCCGGAACAGAAGAAATGTTCCGGCTTATGAACCACAATGAGGTAGATGCTATCCTGACTCTGGATAATCACATTTACAATGCAGAATACCGGATTGTCCGTGAGGAAAGAGTACATACTTATTTCGTAGCCGGAGCCGGCACCAGCCTTGCCTCTGCTTCCTCCCTTTCTGTCCAGGAACTGATCCGTCAGCCTTTCATCCTGACAGAAAAAGGCATGAGCTACCGCCGTCTGCTGGAAGAAAAACTGGCGGAGCTGTCCCTGGAAGTTCAGCCTGTTCTGGAAATCGGGAGCACAGAACTGATCTGCTCCCTGGTAGAACAGGGCGCCGGCATCTCCTTTCTCCCCGATTACGTCATAAAAGATAGAGTAAAGGCCGGAACCCTGGTCTGCCTGCCAGTGTCCGGCCTGGAAATTCAGGTATGGAAACAGCTTTTGTATCATCGGAATAAGTGGGTGTCTCCTCAGATGGAAACGGTGTTAAAATATTGCGTGAGCAGGGAGTTTATCCCTTAAAAAGGATATACATCTGCCCTTTTCCTGCTCGCACTTTTACGCAATGGCATTTTAAAGTGACCATGGAATACAGTTCCATAAAAGATACAGAGCCGGTAGTTTCTTTGGCCGCATTGTTGATCCTGGCGTCTTTGGGAGCAAGTCCAAAAATGTCAATGCCGCAGCCCCCTCCATAACTGTAAGTCCTGGCCATCTTTATACAAGCCTCTATTAGACAGTATCCTTCCCCCAGCCATTCTTGTTCTGTCATTTTTACACCTCTACAATATTTTGTATACAAATCTTTTTATTGACACGATATTTAGATATTTGCAACAGATAAAACAACAAAATAGGGAGCTATCGCATTAATCAAATATGACAAATGCGACAGCTCACTGAACAAAATCTCTGTCAGCCTTTCTGGATCTCCCGGATCAGGTTTACCATCTCGATAGCTCCCTCGGCGCACTCAGAGCCTTTATTTCCTGCCTTGGAACCGGCCCGCTCAATGGCCTGCTCAATGTTTTCTGTGGTAAGCACTCCGAACATCACGGGAATACCGCTTTTTAAAGATACAGAGGCGATCCCTTTGGAAACCTCATTGCACACATAATCATAATGGCTGGTGCTTCCTCTGATCACAGCTCCCAGGCAGATCACTGCATCGTATTTGCCGTTTTCTGCCATCTTGGAAGCAATGAGAGGGATTTCAAATGCTCCCGGCACCCAGGCCACCTGAATATTTTCCTCTTTTACCTCATGGCGGATAAGGGTATCCATGGCTCCGCTTAACAATTTAGATGTGATAAATTCATTAAATCTGGCTACGACAATTCCCACTTTAATATTCTCAGACACTAATTTTCCTTCAAATGTTTTCATACTTTTATTCTCCTTTTTTGCACTTATATTTTATTCCTGTCTAATACTCCAGAAGATGTCCCATTCTTCTCTGTTTTGTCCTCAGGTACCGTATGTCATGGGGATTTGCCGGTGCCTGGATGGGTACCCTTTCCACAATCTCCATGCCGAAGTCCTGGAGCTGGTATACTTTATCTGGATTATTCGTAAGGAGCCGCAGAGTTTTTGCTCCCAGATCCCGAAGGATCTGGGCTCCGATATAATACTCCCTTTCATCTCCCTTAAAGCCAAGGGCAAGGTTTGCCTCCAGGGTATCCATCCCCTGTTCCTGAAGCTCATATGCCCGGAGCTTATTGATCAGTCCGATCCCTCTTCCTTCCTGGCGCATATAGAGAAGAATCCCTCTTCCCTCCTCTTCGATCTGCCTCATAGCTGCATGAAGCTGCTGGCCGCAGTCGCAGCGGAGAGAACCGAAAGTATCGCCTGTAAGGCACTCGGAATGAACCCTGCAGAGAAGGTTTCCTCCTTCTCCCACCTCTCCTTTCACAAGAGCCACATGGTGTTCTCCATTCAGCTTGTTAATATAACCGTAAGCAGTAAAATGCCCGTATCTGGTAGGCATATCTGTCTTAGTCACCTGTTCTACCAGTGTTTCATGACGCTTCCGGTAATCCTGAAGATCCTTTATGGTAAGAAATGGGATCCTCCACTTTTCTGCCATCTGGGCCAGCTCTGAAGTCCGCATCATGGTTCCGTCTTCTCTCATGATCTCACAGCACAGCCCGCAGGTTTTCAGTCCCGCCAGGCGGAGAAGGTCTACTGTAGCCTCTGTATGGCCGTTCCTCTCCAGGACTCCATTTTTCTTAGCCAGCAGGGGAAACATGTGGCCGGGACGTCGAAAATCTTCCGGCTTTGTGCCCTCTTCCACACACTTCATGGCAGTTACAGACCGTTCTGCAGCAGAAATCCCTGTGGTGGTGCTCACATGATCAATGGATACAGTAAAGGCCGTCTCGTGATTGTCTGTATTCTGAGACACCATTTGAGGAATCTGAAGCTTTTTCACATATTCCTCGGTCATAGGCATACAGATCAGCCCTTTGCCGTAGGTAGCCATAAAATTCACATTCTCTGTAGTGGCATACTGAGCGGCGCAAATCAGATCTCCTTCATTCTCTCTGTCCGGATCATCTGTGACCAGCACCAATCCACCTTTTTTCAGGGCCTCCAGCCCTTCTTCTATAGTCTGAAATGACGGCATTGTTCTCACTCTCCTTAAAATCCGTATTTTCTCAGTATTTCCATAGTAATGCCTTCTCCGGCCATATTTTTCTTCTTATCAGTCTCGGCGGGAAATGCCAGGAATCTTTCCACATATTTTCCGATCACATCCGTTTCCAGGTTCACTTCATCTCCCGGCTTCCGGTCCTGCAAGACCGTTTCCCGGGCTGTGTGGGGTATCACAGAAACCTGAAAACTCTCCTCTGAGACTTTCGCTACAGTCAGACTGATCCCGTCTATGGCAATGGAACCTTTCTCCACCACATAGCGAAGAATTTCTCTCCCTGCACCGATAGTATACCAAAGGGCATTATCATCTCTCTCAATCTTCCGGACAGTGCCTCGTCCGTCCACATGCCCCGCTACAATATGTCCGCCAAAGCGGCCATCTGCAGCCATGGCTCTCTCCAGGTTTACCCGGTTGCCCGGTTTCAGACTGCCCAGAGTGGACCGGTCCAGAGTCTCATGCATCACATCCGCTCCAAAGCCTCCGGGGAAAAATTCCACCACTGTTAGACACACCCCGTTTACCGCCACGCTGTCCCCGATCTTCAGATCCTCCAGAACTTTACCGGCTTTTACAGACACCACTGCAGACTCCCGGTTTTTCCGGATTCCCCGGATAACTCCCGTTTCTTCAACAATTCCTGTGAACATTCCCATCCACCTCGCTTTCGATCAGATAATCATCCCCCAGGCGGCTTATTTTCCCAGGTTTCAGGAACAGGCTTTCCTGAGGATCCGGATATCCCTGTCCTCCTACAGGCCCTTTTGCCTCTTTTCCCCCTATGAGCTTAGGAGCAATATAGGTCATGACTTTCCGGACGATTCCTGCCTGAATAGCAGACCAGTTCAGCTCCCCTCCTCCTTCCAGGAGGATACTGTCAATCTGCCTTTTCCCCAGCTCTTTCATAAGAACAGACAGGTCAATCTTTCCCTCTTTCTCCGGGATTTCCAGCAGAGTACATCCCCTCTCCTCATAAGGGATCTGTCTTTCCCTTTCTACCTTCTGTCCTATGGCCAGGATCGTGGGCACCTCTCTGGCAGTCTCCAGGATCCGGGAATCCAGAGGTGTGGAAAGATGAGTGTCACAGATGATCCGCACAGGATCTCTTCCCCCATCCATACGGCAGGTGAGAAGAGGATCGTCAGCCAGCACAGTTCCCACTCCGGCCATGATCCCCCGATATTTGTGCCGGAGACTCTGGACATGGGTTCTGGCAGCCTCTCCTGTGATCCATTTGGAGGCTCCGGTATAGGCGGCGATCTTGCCGTCCATGGTCATGGCATACTTCATCACTACATAAGGGGTACCTGTACAGATGTAGTGGAAAAACACCTGATTGATCTCCCTGCATTCTTCTTCCAATACATGTTCCTGTACCTCTACACCATGCTGCCGGAGGATTTCCAGTCCCTTGCCTGCTACCAGAGGATTGGGGTCTCCTGCTCCCACCACTACTTTCCGGATACCTGCCTCCAGGATGGCCTCTGTGCAGGGAGGCTGCTTCCCATAATGACAGCAGGGCTCCAGGGTCACATACATGACCCCATCCTTTGGCGGCTGGCTGCAGCGGGCCAGAGCATTCCGCTCTGCATGAAGTCCGCCGTATTTTTCATGCCACCCTTCCCCGATGATCCGGCCGTCTTTTACAATGACAGCTCCCACCATAGGATTGGGCGAGACCCAGCCTTCTCCTTTTTTGGCCAGTTCCAGCGCTCTTCTCATAAATTTTTCGTCTTCCTGTGCCGTGTACATGTTTCTTATCACCTCATTTCTCTGTATCGGGCTTTTCCACAGGAAATTTTCGCAAAAGAAAAAGCCCTGATAAAAATTTTCAGGACTTTTAAACACTTGACAAAAGGCATATGAAGAAGAATTTGCTTCTTCTCAATGTATTGTAAAATACAAAAAGCTCTGAAATGGAAATCCATTTCAGAGCCTGACCTTTTATGGTATATAAATATACAATCTCAAACGCCAAATCTTCTTTCATCCAGACTATACTGTCGGCTTCGGAGTTTCACCGAATCATGCCTTGCGGCTCGTGGGCTTTACCACCGGTAGGGACTTGCACCCTGCCCTGAAGAATTTTTTATATTATATACCTATAGATGGCCCTTGTCAATTTTTATCTTTGCTCTTTTTCCTTTCTGGAACTGTTTTTATACAGACCTTTTTCCAGGTCCGCCACTGCATTTCCGTAATATTTAGGAAGAGGCTGCATTTCCCATGCCGATAGCCTGAACCCCTGTAAGCCAGGAACTGTAGGTAATGGAATCTTGAAGCAGGCCGTACATCACTGCGCCGGAACATCCGAAAGCCGCTCCTTTTAAAGCATTGCTGGCGATCACCAGCATAACATTGTTTCCAGCCAGGCTGGTGATCAGGAAGTCCACAGCCCCTAAGGCCATACCGATAAGGGCGGTATACCGCTTTCCGATTTTCTTCATGATGAAAGGCGTAACAAACATAATGGCAATCTGTGCTATAGACAGAGCATTGGATATAGAAGCAAAGGCTGCCTCATCTCCCAGGACATACTGAGCAAAATAGTAGTTGCTGCCAAAAAATGTAGACATCATAAAGTAAAGGCAGAACAGGAAGACCACCATAATCATCCAGTACCGGTTGACTACCAGGCTTTTGAGACAAGCCAGGACGGAAGGCTGTTTTTCCTTCTCTCCTGATTCATTTTTCACTTCTGTCACACGTTCTTTACAGCAGAAAAAGTAATCAGGTTCAGGATCACAAAGACTGCTGCGATAAGGATATAAGTAAGGGTTCAGCCTCTGGGACTGTACTGGTCTCCCTTCCCGAAAAAGGTACAGATCTTCATAACAAAGGTATTTACTGTCATGGTACCTGCCGTAGCCAATAGCATACGGAAATTACCCAAAACAGTCCCCGTTCATACTGGTTTGTAGTCATAAGCCCCTGAAGGGAAGCATAGGGAACATTTAAAGCTGTATAGAAAATGGTGGAAACCAGGTTATAAGTAAGAAAGATATAAGCAATCTGCACCCGGCCTTCTAAAGAGGTGGGAACAGAAAACATCAGCACTGTAGATATAGCCAAAGGCACACACATCCGCAGCATCCAGGGTCTTGCCTTTCCCCAGCGGCTGTGGGTCCGGTCCACGATCCTTCCCATGATCAGGTCTGAAACTCCGTCGAAAATCTTACTTATTGCCATGACGGAACCGGCGGCCAGAGAGTTTACCCCGATAACGCTTACGTAATAAACCAGCAGGAAGGAGGAAATAGAGGAGTAGATCAGGTTTGCAGAATATCATTCCTCAAAGACTTTCGAGGATTCTCACAACGGGACAGCTATGAAGGCTGTACTGCGTATGGAATAGGTTTGTATCAGAAAAGGCTTTTAGGGTAAATCAAATACCTTAAAAGCCTTTTTCTACATCCTCTTCACCCCTAACAGCTCTCTTTATGGTCCAGCTGTTCCAGAGCTGCAAACAGCAGTTCTGCAAATCTCTGCCGGTCAACCTGATCAAGGACCAGCACGTTTTTCTTTTCCCTGCAGGTCAGACGTCTGTCTGCATAGGTCAGTCCTCTGGCTCTGCCTTCTTCTGTTATTACATTGATATGTTCATATGTGCCGGAAAACATGTCCGGTTCCAGAAGATAGGCAACAGCACAAAGATCATGAATGGGACTTTCCGTAAATCCAAATTGTTTTCCTGTTTCATGGTAAAAACTGAGCAATTCATAGGCAAGCCGGCTGACTCTTCCTTTCTCCTTCAGACTTTCTATCTGTTCTACAGACACAGTAGCCTTTTCTGTCACATCCAGACCTGCCATAACAACAGGCAGTCCAGAGGCAAATACGATCTGTGCGGCTTCCGGGTCTGCGTAAATATTAAACTCTGCCAGGGCTGTACGATTTCCGTGGTGGATTCCTCCTCCCATCATACTGATACAGGAAATCTTTTCCTTTACCTGAGGAAAGGTTTTCAGCAGCAGGGCAATATTCGTAAGAGGAGCCAAAGCTGCAATCGTCACTTTTTCCGGGCTTTCCATGATCTTCTCATACAGAAATGTCACCCCATTGTCAGAGGCAAGAGGATATTCTTTCTTTTTAAAATATGGACCGTCCATACCACTATCCCCATGAGCCTCAGGGGCCGGTGACAGGGTTTTCACCAAAGGCCCTTCCTGGCCTGGGGCCAGAGGAATTTCCTCATGGATAAAATTCAGGATATTTCCTGCGTTTTTCGTCACTTTCTCAAGGGTCTGGTTTCCTCCCACGGTAGTAATTCCCAAAATTTTCAATTCTTCTTTATGGGCACAGGCTGTTAAGATGGCAAGAGCATCGTCATGGCCAGGATCACAGTCGATCAAAAGATATTTCATAGATCCACCTCCAGCAATTCGTCGATGGTCAGGATATCCCTGTATCCCAGAAGATTTGCAAGCTGACACAGGTATGGCTGTTTTAAGCTGCTGAATCTGAGCAGTTCCTCGTCCCAGAAAATTTCTCTGGGGCCTCCGTCTCTCCTTACCTTTTTCTCTGCCATAACGATGACTCTCTTAAAATACTTCACTACAAACTCCATATCATGAGTAATGGTAATAACAATTTTATTCTTTTCTGCCAGCTTATGGACGATATCTCCCAGAAGCTGTATAGAAGCCCGGTCCTGTCCTGCAGTAGGTTCGTCCAGGATCACCACCTTGGGATCCATAGCCACGATAGCTGCGATTGTGATAAATTTTCTTTTGGAATAAGGAAGGTTATAAGGATGTTCCTCCAAGTCTTCCTCAAGGCCGCACAGTCTGGCAGCCTCCAGAGCCCTTCTCTTTACTTCTTCATGGCTCATTTTTTGTTTTACCAGTCCATATGCGATTTCTTTGTAAATGGATTCCTGGAAGATCTGGTCATCAGGATTCTGAAACACATATCCTACTTTTCTTGCAATGGAAGCAGTGGTCTTGTTTTCTGTTGACTCTCCTTCCAACAGGATTTCTCCCTTTGACGGACGCAGAAGGCCGTTCATCAGCTTCACAGTTGTAGTTTTTCCAGCTCCGTTCTGACCAATGATCGCTACCGCTTCCCCTTCCTTAAATGCCATGCTTACGTCTTCTACCGCTGTATATCCGTTGGGATATACATAGCTTACATTCTTCAGTTCCAGATATGCCATCAGTTCCGGCCTCCCTTCTTCAATATCTTATAAGCCTGTTCTACAGTGAGAGGAATCTTCCCTTTTTCTCCTGTTTTCTTTCTTCTTTCCAGGAAATACAGCACTACCTGAGGAAGCTGGCCTCCATAGGTCAGGACTTTAGGGTCGGTAAGGACCTCTTCTGTCTCTCCTATCATTCCGATCTCACCGCCGCTTATCAAGAGTATATGGTCGCAGTATTCTGCGATCAGATCAATCTTATGTTCTACCAGGATAATTGTCTTGCCCTGCTCTTTCAAAAGCTGTATAATTTCAAAAATCTCTTCTGTACTTTGAGGATCCAGCTGAGAGGTAGGCTCATCTAAGATCACGATCTCCGGATCCAGGGCGATCATTGAGGCCAGAGCCACTCTTTGCTTCTGTCCTCCTGAAAGCTGAAAAGGATTCTTATCTTTCAGCTTCTCCAGGTGAAAGATTTGGATGAGTTTCTCCACTCTATCGATCATCTCATCCCTTGGAACGCCTATGTTCTCCATTCCATAGGCCAGTTCTTCATAAACGGTTTCCTTTACTCCCGATATCTGTGTAAAGGGATTCTGAAAAGAATACCCCACAACAGAAGCCAGTTCGCCGTCACCATAGGATTCGATCTTTTTCCCCTTTATTTCTACTTCGCCTTCCAGTTCTCCTCTGTATATTTCAGGAATAAAGCCCCGGATAATATTGCAGATACTTGTTTTTCCTGATTCATTGGCTCCTATAAGCCCCCATACCTGTCCCTTTTCAATCTCAAAGGATACATTTTTTATGACCTGGTTTTCTTCCAGAGGATACCGGTAACTTACATTTTTTAATGAAATCACTGCCATTACATAACCCTCCATAGGATATAAGCGATAAATCCTGCAATACACAAAATGTCCAGAATGTAATCCGCTGTTTTCTTTTTCATTTCATAAATCGAAGTTTTTTTCGTTCTTGAAGAAAATGCCCTGGATTCCAGTGCCAGCACTCTCTCCTCGGTCTGCTGTATAGAAGAAAGCACCAAAGGTCCCAGCATAGGCACGAAAGCTTTTGCTCTGATCAGCATATTTCCTTCCGTTTCTATGCCCCTGGACTTCTGGGCATCTGTAATCGTCTTTGAAAGGGCAGACATCTGAGGAATCAGCTGGATTGTGGAAGAGATCAAAAAAGTCACTTTTTTAGGTACACCAGATCTTTCCAAGGCATAAGTAATATCCTTGATATTCGTTACCTGAAAAAAGCAGATGACCAGAGAACTGATCGCCACAATTTTAGATGTCATGCTCAGGCTGTCATTAAGCCCTGTCTGAGAAAAATGCAGGAACCCCCAAATTGGCTGGGCATCTTCATTGCTTATAATGAATACCTGAATAGCAAAAATAAAAAGAATAATGATAAAAATGGATTTAAAAAATGTTCCAAGAAACTGCTTTCCGGTGCCGGCGCATAAACTGATCAGGACCACAAGAGGGAACATCAGATACTGCATTACATAACCCGGTGTAAAAATGCTGAAAATCACCAGCAGAAGCATTACTGCAAATTTAGTGGAAGGATATAATTTACCGATGCTGCTGTTCATTTATTTTACCCCCTTCTTTTTAATATAAGGCATACCGTAGTTCAGCTTTACAAGGAACCTGTCCGGAATCCTTCTGACAATGATATAGCTGACTGCAAAGTTTATGATCGTGTTAAAGGTTCCGGAAATCAGATTTGTGGAGATAACCGCAGTCCAAAGAGCCTGTCCGGTGGCCAGAAAGGCCGCTGTAACCAGATCGGTACCTGCCCCCGTCACTCCTCCGAAGAGAAAAGTAGATACCACTCCGGAAGCCATGGCCGTAGCTACGTTGATAATGGCACATCCCACTACAATGCCGATAATATTCGTGAACCATTTCCATTTAGACATGAATCCGCAGAAAAGGCCCAATACCATGGAAACAAAAGCAAATCCAAAGGAAACCGGGTTCAGCATTCCATTTACTACATTTCCCAGAAGGCCTGTTACCAGCCCTACCCAGGGACCTGCGATCATAGAAACCAGCATAGTCCCTATCTGGTCTACAAAGATCGGCAGTTTCAAAATCGTTGACAGCTGATACCCGACTACGCTGAGAGAAACTCCCACAGGAATCAGCAAAAGCGCCAACAGTGAAAAATCATATTTTATTCCTCTTTTCATAATTTTTTTCCTCTCTTTATTTGTCCAGAATTTCTTTCAGAAAAGGAATAGCATCAGCAGCCCCTTTTCTGGATACAGTCACTGCAGCCGCCTTAGAAGCTGTATCTAGGGCCTCTTTTGGAGATCTTCCCCTGATGATCTCTGCAAAATAATATCCGGTAAAAGTGTCACCCGCCCCAGTAGTATCTACCGTCTCTGTTTTATAGCAGGGCACTTTGCAGTAGGTTTCCCCCGTCGTGCACATGGCCCCTTCTTCCCCTAAAGTCAACACCACTTTAAGGTCAGGATATCTTTCTTTAAAATATTCCAATACTTTCTCAGGCTGATTTTCTCCTGTAATCTGACAGGCTTCTACTTCATTCAAAATCATCCAGGATAGTTTCTGCAGTCCACACTCCATAAGGGACGGTTCATAAGGAGAGGGATTCAGCACGATTCCCATGTTCTTCTTCCACGCTGCGTCAATGAGATAGGAGAGGCCATTGATCTCATTTTGAAGGATCAGATAGTCCCCCTCTTGAAAGTCTTTCAGTACCTGATCCATCTCCTCTTCCCTATGCATCTTATTCGTTCCACCGAATACCAGGATGGAATTCTGTCCTTTTTCGTCCACCTGTATAACAGCATGGCCTCCCGGACTGTCCTCTTTCATCAAGTATCTGGTGTCTATCCCGTATCTTTCACAGGCATCTCTGAGAGACTGACCGTCTGTCCCGATTTTCCCTGCCAGATACGTCTCTGCCCCTGCCTTTGCAAAGGCCACGGCCTGATTCAGGCCCTTGCCTCCGCTGGATATATGGAGCGTTTCTGCCGCTGCAGTCTCTCCCGGTCCGGGAAAATGTTTTACCTGATAAACGTAATCCAGGTTTAATGATCCATAAACCAGCACTTTTCTTTTTGTCATATTGTATGTATTTCTCTCCTTCCTCTTTATTTTTTTATTAGTTTTGACTGTATTATACAAAGAATCCTCTGCTTTCCAAAGGTCACCTGTCCTTTTCTCTTTTTTTGCATATTTCGCACAAAAAACAGGGCTAAAGCCCTTGGCTTCGCCCTGTTTTTTCAACATTATAGATAAAGACTGTCCAGCATCTGGTAATACTGGATATCGGATACTATGATCTTTTTCTTACTGGAGCCGATTTCTCCACTCTCTTTGAGTTTCTGCAGATTTCGTCCTACTGTTCTTACGCTTACACTTCTGCCTCTATACGCAGCAGCTTCACTTTTGTAGTGCTTACAATCGTGGCAATATATCTGTCTTTCCTGGCCAGAATTTCCAGCAGTCCTATGCTCCCGTTCTGTTTGTCCAGTTGGAAATAGCTGTATTCATTGCCGTCCGCATACTCCCTGATCCCTGTTACTGTACCCTCCAGGATAAAATATATCCAATGGGGAAATTCTCCTCTGGAAACAATCATACATCTGGCATCCAATTCCAGGCATTCTCCTTTTTTTCTCAGTTCTTCCGGAAGAACTGAATAATTAAACACTGTCTCCTGCCGGTACTTCTCCCATAATTTCTGCAAAGACATTACGCCACCTCTTTACAATCTCCATTACTATTCTCTCTGCAATACATCTTTTACAGACTTGAGTTTCTTCTTATACTGCTCCCTGTCTCCGTACAGTCTCTGGATAAACTCATTAAACTTTGTCAGATACCGGAGAATAGGCTCTGTGGCAATAGAGAATACCACAAAAAGCATTACACATTTGGTAGACATAGAAGAAATGCCAAAAAGTCCCGGGAACAGAATACAGCTTGCCAGAAATCCGACAATGCATCCGATGCAGATTGCCAGACGCAGGGAATTCAGAGGCTTGCATATCTTAAACAGGATCATAAAGCCTACGATTGCCAAAAGCATAGTAGCCGCTGTAGACAGGTCTTCGCCTCCCACACCGAACGTCCGGCTAAAAATAGCAAGGGCCGCTACTACCAACACATCGGTCAGTCCTGCAGGCAGAGCCTTTAGCAGCACATTTTGTAAAAACCGCCCCTTGATCACATTCTTGTTTGGCTGGAGAGACAGGAAAAATCCCGGTATGCCAATAGTAAACATACTGATCAGGGAAATCTGGGAAGGTCCCAGAGGATAAGTAAACACGAATATGATAGAAACCAGCGACAGCAGGAAAGAGAAAATATTCTTTACCAGGAACAGGCTGGCCGACTGCTGTATGTTGTTTACCACTCTTCTTCCTTCGGCCACCACTTCGGGCATCTTGGAAAAATCTGATTCCAGAAGAACTACCTGGGCAGCCTGCATAGCAGCTTCACTTCCTGATGCCATGGCTACGCTGCAGTCCGCATCTTTTAAAGCCAGAACGTCGTTTACGCCGTCCCCGGTCATAGCCACAGTCTTCCCCTTTCTCTGAAGGGCACGGACCAGCTGTCTCTTCTGCTCAGGAAGCACTCTTCCAAATACTGTATAATTCAGAGCAGCCTCTTCCAGCTCTTCTTTTGTCTTCAGAGTCCGGGCATCCACATATCGTTCTGCTCCAGCTATGCCCGCCTGTCTGGCAGTTTCCGATACCGTCAGCGGGTTGTCTCCGGAAATTACCTTGACCTCCACTCCCTGGCGGTTGAAATATGCAAAAGTCTCCGGCGCCTCCTCCCGGATCCGGTTCATCAGAAGGATCAGAGCCCAGGGCTCCACTTCCCCCTGCAGCTTCTTTCCATTCAGCTCTTCTTCATATTTTCCAAAAATCAGAGCTCTGTATCCTTTTGAAGAATATTCTTCAATCTTTTCCCTGTAATTCTCATAGGAATTTCCCAGAACAAATTCCGGAGCACCTAATACAAAATTACCAGATTCAAATACAACGCCGCTGTATTTATTGGCAGAAGAAAAGGATACGATCTTCAGAGGTTTTTCCCCTCTGTATTCCGTAAAATACTGTTTCAGCGCTGCCATGGTGCTGTTGTCCTCTCCCATGGTCTGAACAAAGTCTGAGAGAAGCCCCTTCACATTGTCCATATCCTGCTCTTCATCCAGAAGCACAATATTCTGGACGCTCATAGCATTCTCTGTGATGGTTCCGGTCTTGTCCACACAGAGAACATTCACTCGGGCAAGAGTCTCAATACTTTTCATATCATGAAGCAGCACCTTATTCATAGCCAGACGGATACTGCTTACAGCCAGTGCCACTGTTGTCAGCAGGTACAGACCTTCCGGTATCATACCGATCACTGCAGCTACCATGGAAATAATACTTCCCTGAAATCCTTCATGGCTGATAAAGAATCCCTGGATAAAAAGAATGATTCCAATAGGGATCAGGGCAATACCCACCCCTTTCACCAGTTTGTCCAGGGAACGGATCATTTCTGACTGTTCCTCGTCTTTCATGGCCTTTGCCTTTAAAGTCAGTTTGGAAATATAGGATTCATCTCCCACTTTCTCCAGCCGGGCATAGCATTTACCGGAAACAATAAAGCTTCCTGACATCAGGGAATCTCCCTCTTTTTTTAGAATTTCCTCAGATTCTCCCGTAAGAAGAGATTCATTTACCCGAACTTCTCCAGAACATACTACAGCATCTGCACATATCTGATTTCCGGTCTTAAAGATTACAATGTCATCCCGTACCAGAAGAGCAGAATCTATGGAACGGATCTTTCCCTCCCGGACCACATCGGTCTTAGGCGCATTCAGCATGTTCATCTTTTCCAAGACATTCTTCGCCCGAATCTCCTGAAAAATACCGATCACTGTGTTCAGAATAACTACTGGCAAAAAGGTCAGATCCCGGAAAGAACCTGATAGACAGACCAGCACTCCCAAAACTGCAAATATCAGGTTGAAATAGGTAAATACATTCTTCTTTACAATATCTTTTGTACTTAAACTGACACTGCCGACCTCTTCGTTGCTCCAGCCTGCTGCCGCCCGTTCTTCTGCCTGCTCTCTTGTGAGTCCGTATAAATAATCCGCCTTTACAGGCTCTATGGGAAATTTAATCTTCTTCTCATCAGGCGGATTCTTCTCCGGCTTCTGTCGTCTTATCATGTACGCTGTATTTCACCTTTCTTTCTCTGCGCTTATGCCTTTCAAGGCAAAACATAGTTTAATGATAACACAAAAAAAGAAGGGTCTCAATTGTGTACACAATAATTTCATTTCTTTTAATACTTTTTTTATTAAAGTTTTAAAATCTTCAGCTGATCCCCTGCCATCTTCTTTCTCATCTTCCAGCTCATCTTTGGAAGGGGCCAGGGAATGAAGTCTTTATTCTTATGTTTTTCCGCCGCTTTCGGCACAGGATAAATCTCATCTGCATGGCGGCTGGGACAGTCGATCCAGATTCCCTGAAGGCATAAAGCTGTCCTTTTTAAGACCATTCCTACAGCATCCAGGCCAAAAGTTAGAAAGTAGTGGTTTTTTACAGACAGCAGCGGAAAAGGCACTTTCATAGCTGCTGTAGCTGCCAGCATACAGGCAGAAGGGCTGCAGCAGCCGGGACTTCTGTAAGAAGCCACATCTTTCAGCACTTCCCCGCAATTTCCTACGGTAAGGATGGGCATATCCAGCTCTCGCACTTTCTCTTCCGTATAAGGCTTTCCCTCTCGGTCAAACCACCACTTCTGTTCTCCTATGGGAACGCCAGAACCAATGAGCACAGCAATGGCCCTTTCCCTGTTCTTCTTTGTGGAGTAAACAATGTATTCAAATCCTGAGCGTACCGCAGCCAGGCATCCGCCCCGGCAGGCTCCTTCCAGTTTCCTGGCTATCTCAGGGGTTACTTTATATGGGTCCTGAATCTTTGGTGCCTGAGGCAGGTCATGACCTGCCAGAACAAGGACATTAGGAAAATGCTTATGGAATGTATCTCCCAACAGGCTGGCATCCGCAGGCCGGAAATGAAAGACTGGCACCTCTCCATCCACTTGAGCTTCACCATGAGAAAACCCTCTTTTTTCTACCTCCTGGAAAAGGGGAATCTCATCTGGGTCAAAGCCCATAATCCTGCATCCTACCCTATCCGTGGCCACAGGGTCCTTTCCTGCAATGAGCAGACGGCAGTCCACTGGATCCACCGGGGCCGGAGTATTTCCCTCACCCCCTACCAAACCATCGATCAGTGTCAAATCCGGTTTCAAAATATACAGCATATCTGCAAGCTTCTCGTCAATCCGATAGCTATGGTTCCGCTCTCTGAGTGCATAGGGTATCACCCCCATAGCATTCTTAAACCCAAGAGTCACTCTTGTATAGAGATTGGTTTTCAGCTTTGGCACAGAGATATAAAAATCCTTTCCTTCTACCACTCCCACAAAAGGAAAAGGAATCATGATCTCCTTCATAACCTTTGCCTTAGGAAGAAGATATCTGCGCACCGGACAAGTCTCCAAAGTGACCAGACCTGTCTTTCTGAAACGGGCAATCCTGTCCATGCCGCTTATCCGAAAACTGGTGGCTGTAGGCATAGGCTTTCCGGAAGATTCTGCAATTAGGATGTTCTTATGGTATTTCTGTACCCATTCCACTACCGCATCCATCACTCTCGGATCTGTAGACTCCGGATAATCATCCTCATACATTCCGCTCTTATGATATACAGACACCAGGTTCGGCTTGATGACCACCCGTCTGCTCTTTTCCATCTTTTGACGAAAACCTGTTTTTTCTTCCAGGACATCCAGGGTTTCAAACACCATATTCCGGATTGCCTGTATGTCCGGACGCTGAAAATAGCTTTTCTTTCCATAGTCTTTTGGCAGAGATACATAATCTTCTCTAAGAGAAATTCCCTCATCCATCCTGCGAACCACTACCGTAAGATCACTCATCTCCCACTGTTCTCCTTTTCTTTCTTATATTCCGCTGTCCGCAGCTCAGGGCAGTGTCTCTTCTATCGCTTCCTTTACTCTGCCATAAACAGCTGATACTTTCTCCATCATGTCTGCTCCTTCCTGAATATTTCCTTCCCGGAAAAATTCCGTCTGCACAGACACAAGTTTATACAGTTCGTCCATGGAAAGATTTCCACAGACCCCCTTCAAAGTATGGGCACAGCGAAAGGCTTCTTCCACATCTTGCTTTTTTACAGCCTCTGCCAGACCGGCAAAATTTGTATCCTGGAGAAATTTCCCCAGGAATTTCAGGAAAAGTCCTTCATTTCCCATAAACCGGCTGATGCCGGTATCTACATTGATCCCAGCGTCCATAAGACGCTGTCTCATATTATTTTCCATTTTATTCACACTTTCTGCTGATTTAAAACCCTCTCCAAGGAATCCAGCACTTCCGGGTTAAAAGCGCCGCATTCACCTTTAAATATCATTTCCAGAGCCTCCGCAGCAGGGATTGCCGGCTTATAGACTCTCTTATTTGTCAGTGCATCAAAAACATCTGCAACAGACACTACCTGAGACCAGACTGTGATCTGGCTGCCTTTCAGTCCGTCAGGATATCCACCCCCGTCCCATCTCTCATGATGATGACGGCAGATATCGTAGGCATACTGGTACAACCGGTTGTTTTTATGCTGTGGGATCTGTTCCAGCACCTGGCATCCCATGATCGTATGGGTCTTCATGGTTTCAAATTCTTCAGAAGTCAGTCTCCCTGGTTTGTTCAAAATCAAGTCGCTAATAGCAATCTTTCCTACATCATGAAGGATAGATGCCTGAGATATCTCCTGAATCTCTTTGTCCGAAAAATCGTATTCCTCTTTCCCTGTCTTTCTCAATTCTTCAAGAAGAAGTTCTGTCAGATGGCGGATTCTCTTTACATGCTCCCCAGACTCTCCGCTCCTGAATTCAATTGCAGTGGAAAGACTCTCGATAATAGAATAGTTCAGATTTGCAATCTCCTGCTCCTGTCTGCGTAGTTTCTGTCCCTGAAGTTCCACCACATGGCTAAGTCTTTCCCTGGCAGAAAAGAGTTCCATAACGCTTTCTACCCTTCGCCTTACAAAATAAGGAACAATAGGTTTTTCTATAATGTCCATAGCTCCCAGTTGATATCCCCGGCTCATGCTCTCTTCCGAGGTATTGGCTGTAATAAGAAATACCGGGATCTTATCCATCAGCCCCATCTCAGCCATCTTCTCCATTACCTGAAACCCGTCCATTACAGGCATCACAATATCCAGAAGCACTGCTGCTATGTTATTTCTCTGTCTTTCAAGAATCTGTATAGCTTCCAGCCCGTTTTCCGCTTCCAACGTCTTATTTCTGTCAGCAAATATCTGGCTTAGGATTGCTCGGTTGATCTCCATGTCGTCTACAATTAAAATGTCTTTTTTCTCCATTAGTCCTCCTGGATCAGATATCCTTTTCCGCCTCTGCGCTTTACTTTATACATGATCTTATCTGATGTCTGATAAAGTTCCGTAAATGTTCTCTTCCTGCTGCTGAAAATCCCTCCCCAGGACAGAGAAGAAGAAATACGGGAAAAATTCTCCTGCATATTTTTGTTATAGTCCTCGATAATTTTTTTCAATTTCTCTTCAATTGCCTGGCGGTTTTTACAGGGATAGATAAAAGTAACGATCTCGTCCCCTCCCAGCCGGAAGACCACATCTGTATCTCTGAATGATCTGCGGATCTTATCTGCCACATATTTTAAGACCATATCTCCTTTCAGATGACCATATACATCATTGACCGCTTTAAAATTGTCAATGTCCATCAAAAGGAAAATATATTCCCCTCCATTATCCAGGGCCTGGCTGATCAGAACTTCCCCGGCCTTTCGGTTATATAACCCGGTAAGCGAATCCCTGGAAGATTCCTCCAGATGTCTGTACAGTGACTCAATAAAGGGACTTGAAGTATCTGGATACAGTTTCCGCAGGGCTTCCCCCCTCTCTGCCCAGTTCTTCATCTCCGACAGATGGATAAGACCGAGTTTATAGCTTCCGCCCTCTTTCTGGACTCCCACAGTAATTCCCCACCAAGAAAGATTCAGCTTCTCTCCATCCATATCCATGTAGGTCTCCAATTCACAGTAGCAGATCCAATTTCCCTCTCCAATAGTCTTTTCCTGATAAGCGTTTATTCTATAAGCAGCAGATGCAGAATCTACTGCTATATGGGACTCCAGCAGCTTTCCAAAATCCTCTCTGTTAAATGCCGGAGCCTGTCCCTGAAGCCCTATGCAGTAAACATCTTCCGTAGTCATTTCCAGTATGGACTCTCTGTCACGTTTTAAAAAATATCCCTCCAAAAAGCGGAGTAACGTCTCGTAAACAAAACTTTTCTCTGCCAAATTATTTTTTCCCCTTTTGCATATATTTCTCATGAAATTCTTCTGCAGGAATCGGCCTGCAGTAATAATATCCCTGGCCAAAATCACAGCCCAGCTCCTGGATCATCTGTTCATTTTCTTTTGTCTCGATTCCTTCTGCCACAGTAGAAATCTCCAGGCTCCTGCTGATCATAATAATATGTTCAAGGATAATTTTCTGCTTCTGTTGGTCTGTCCCGTCTATTCCTTCCATAAATCCTTTGTCCAGTTTCAGCTCGTCAATATCCAGTTTTCCAAGAGTATTCAAAGAAGAATAGCCGCTGCCGAAATCATCCATGGAAATCCGGAATCCGATTTCTTTCAGACTTGCGATAACCTGATTAAGCTTATCTATATTTTCCATTGCAAGCCCTTCCAGAATTTCCAGAGTGATCCATCTGGCCGGCGTCTCGTATTTTTCGATGAGCTTTTCCATCCTCCCCACATAATCAGTCTCATAGAAAAGAATCTTTGAATGATTTACAGACACCGGTATTGGCCGTATTCCCTGGTCGATCCATTTCCGGATAAGGCGGCAGACCTGTTCGGTCATATACATATCCAGCACAGCGCAAAAACCATTGCTCTCAAATATAGGGATAAACTGTCCCGGATAGATCACTTTTCCGTCCCCGCGTATCCATCTGACCAGTGCCTCTGCTCCGGACAGTCTGCCGGTCCTCAGGTCAAACTTAGGTTGGAGATACATTTTAAATTCTCCGTTTTCCAGGGCCTGGTTCATATGAGACTCCACATAATTCTGAAGGATTTCTTCCTGGTGCAGGTTCAGATCATAAAACCAAATACTATTTCTGGGAAGGCTTCTGGCCTTTTCCAGAGCAAACATAGTATGGGTCGTCTGCATAGTCGCAGTGTCCGTTTTTATCCCTTGAGGAATAAGAGAAATACCGCAGTACATCTGGATATCATAATCATGATTCAAATTTGCGGAAAAAGCCGCGATCTTTTCCATGATATCCTGTATCCTTCTCTGGATTTCTTTACGCTCTTCTCCCTTCAGCAGTACCAGGAACATATCTGCAGAGTTTCTGCAGAAATACTCCCCTTCTCCCGTGTTTTCCTCCAATACATCTTTTACATGACAGAGGAGACTGTCCGCCTGATTTCTTCCGAAAATTTCATTGATAAATTTAAACTGGCGGATATTCAGTCCTGCAAGGGCATAGGTCTCCTGCTTTTTCATGACCTTAGCCAGCTCCTGCTGGAATTTTTCCGAATTGAACGCTCCCGTCAGAGAATCATAATAAGCATACTGGATCAATTCCCGGTTTTTCTTTTTCATCAGCCTGTAACCATAAAAAATGAACACGATCACAGCCGCCAGTATTACAGAAAAAGTGACTCTTGTGATCAGAATCATCTGTGTCAGGAATTTATTAGATTCATTTACCGCTTCTATACCGAAAAGACTCCAGTCCTTTATTCCCACCGGCTCTATATAAAGCCTGTACCTATGTCCTTTGTACTCCAGAGAAGCAAAACAGCTCTCCTGGGAATCCAGAACGTCAGTTATCCGCTCTTCTTCTTTTTGGGAAAAATAATCTCCGGAAAAGATATCCTCTGTCTCATAGGGAAGCACATACTCTCCCTGGCTATTGATAAGCTGGATATGTCCGTTACCGCCAAACAACACATCATTGGTCAAAATTTCTTTCAGAGAATCTGCCTCTCCCGTAGCCACAAGCGCCCCGATGATCTCTTCACCCCGATATACCGGTACTGCGTATCCCAGCACCTGTTTCTCCAGTTCTGTATCATAAATGACACCTGAAAATCCATCCTCGCCCTCCCAGGCCTTCCGAATGATCTCCTGCATTTCCGGAGTAACCTCTTCCAGTTTCTTGTCCATCTCTATGCTTTTCCCTCTGGTTACCCGTACTCCTGTGCCATTGCGTCCAAAATATCCCATCCGCACAAATCCATTATGATTATTCGCTCCCAGCAGACCTCTGGAAAAGCTCTCTTTTTCCAAACCCTCATTAAATTCCAGAAAAGCTGACAGTGTATATATGGTCTGAAAGTCTACCTGCAACTTCTGATGCAGATTGTCACTGTACTTCTCTACTTCTCTCTGTATTCTGCTGTCAATGGCATCCTGCTGTACACGGTTCAAAGAAAAGGTGACAATGCCTCCTGCCGTCAAAATAGCAAGACTGAGCACAGCCACAAATATCGTCAGTTTTTTCAGGTGTTTTTCGATTATCGATTCGCTCATTATCTTACTCCTTATTTGTGTTCAGTATATAATAGAAATCGCGGAAGTGTCAAGCTGGCCGAGACTCAGAACAGGGTAGAAAAATCTTCTGTTCTGTTATATAATACAGGAAATATTATGTCGAATTTTGTCGAGGGAAAAAAATGAACAACGAATACTTTAATATTAAAGACCTGACGGAAAAGCTCCAGATTTCCAATATTCCGGACGAACTGTTTTCAGAAGCTTTTCTGCTGGATTATGAAAAAAACACCCTGCTGATGAGCAGGAGCATGGCGGAAGTTTTCACAGACACAGACCATGGCCGCAAGGGACGTATCTCCCTGGACGAACTGCTGAATTATTTTACCGCTGCCAGCCGCAGCGTATTTCTCCATGATCTGGCACTTCTGAAGAAAAGAAAGCAGTCTAAGACAGACAGTCATCTGGATATTATCAAAGATGGAACCATCGCCAATATCCTGATCGTCATGCTGCCCCTGGAGACTCCCGGTTTTATTCTGGGCATCGTCCATCTGAATTTTGACCTTACCCATGATCACAATCTGCAGCTGGAAGAAACCATCCGGCAGCTGCGGCAGGCAGAAACTGTCAATCAGCTGATTCTGGAGGGAAGTACCGATTATATCTATCAGCTTGACCTGGTCAACAATGTGTGCACCTTCTCTCCCAAAGCCGTAGATGTGCTGCCTCTTGAAAGCAATACCTTTTCAAATGCCATGGACCGGCTCCTGGGCTTTATCATTCCTGAAGACCGCAGCGTATTTCTGGACTCTTTCGCCCCCTTTTTAAGCGGCAAAAGCAAATATCACAGGGCAGAATACCGGGTAAAGACCAAGTTTGATACCGTCATCTGGATACGCTGCCAGGGAAAAGGAATACACGATGAAAACGGAAATCCGCTGATGATCGCCGGATCTCTGATAGATATCACAGAACAGAAAGCCTATGAAGAAAGGCTGAAAAATATTCTCTATTATGACATACTCACAGGTCTGAAAAACCGGAACTGTTTTGAGAAGGATATGAAAAAACATCTGGAGGATCCTTCTGCCACCGGAAGCGTTTTATGCATCGATATCCATAACTTCAAAATTTTCAATGAGATTTTCGGCAGGGATTTTGCCAACAAGATTTTAATAGAATTTACCCGCATCATCAACCTGTACATCAGTGACAATCTGGGCGTTTATCGTCTGGAAGGCGATGAGTTCCTGGTCCATATCAGAGAAAATACCCAGGAACAGATTCTGGAAAAACTGATTCCTTTCCAGATGTATCTGAGCCGAGAGCGGACTTTGGAAGGCCATGTGATCTTCATACGAGCCAATATAGGTGTGGCTATGTATCCCCAGAACGGCAGAACCAGCGAAGAACTGATACAAAATGCAAACATGGCTCTGCTGATGCGTTCTAAATCTAATTCTCACCAGACTGTCTTCTTCCGCAGCGAAAATCTGGACAGCCTGAACAAAAAATATATTCTGGAAAGAGTGCTCCGCCAGGATGTTGCTGATGGTATGAAAAATTTTCACCTGGTATTCCAGCCGGTTATCGAAGTGGAAAATAAGACCGCAAAATACCATGGGGCTGAAGCCCTTCTCCGGTATCAGACTCCTGATCTAGAAGGTATCTCTCAGGAAGAGCTGATTGAGACCCTGGAATACTCCGGTCTGATTCTTAACGTAGGAAGATGGGTGGTAAAGCAGTCTATAAGAGAATGTAAAAACTGGCATAAGATGGGCTTCGACCTCTATATGAACATCAATATTTCCGCCCAGCAGGTATCAGATAAGGATTTGATTTTCTATATCCGTAAATGCTGCCAGGACGCTGACCTGGAGCCTAAATGGCTTGTTTTTGAACTGACAGAGACCTCTCTAATCAACAACTTTGAGATTGCCGACCAGTTCTGCCGGGATCTGAGGGAAATGGGAGCCGGAGTAGCCTTGGATGATTTCGGCACCGGCTACTCCAGTTTTACCTACCTGAAAAAACTGACGATCTCCCAGATTAAAATTGACCGGGAATATATCCATCAAATAAGCAAAGATTCCTATAATCAGCTTTTCCTGAAATGTCTCTACGACCTGGGCAGCAATCTTGGTGTAAAGATCTGCGCCGAAGGTGTAGAAACTGAAGAAACCTACCAGAAAATGCTGGAAATGGGCGTGCCGCTGATGCAGGGATTTTATTTTAATCCTCCCCTGGAGTCAGAGGAATTCCGCAGGCAGATCAGCATGTCCCGGTAGTTATGTTCCATTCCTTTTTAGGCCAGCCATGGTCTTTTTCAAAATATTGAAGTCAATAGGCTTGGAAATATGGGCGTTCATACCTGCCTTTCTGGTCAAAGCAATGTCCTCGGCAAAGGCATTGGCTGTAACCGCTATGATCGGGATCTTCCGGGCGTCGGCTCTGCCGGAATTCCGGATACGTTCCGCCGCCTGGCAGCCGTCCATTACTGGCATCTGCATATCCATCAGGATAAAATCAAAATAGAAAGGTTCATGTTCCAGATAAAGTTCCAATGCTTCCCTGCCGTTCCATGCCTGGGTAATCTTCAGGCCGCAGGCCGCCAGGATTTCTGCTGCGATTTCCATATTGATCTCATTATCCTCTGTAAGCAGCACGCGCATGCCTGCCAGATCCATTTCCTCCCCGGCGCTGCTGGCGGCCTGAGCAGAGATTTCTTCCTTCTGAAGAGCCTCTCCCTCATGAAGTTCCAGAGGAAGGATCACTTGGAATACAGAACCTTTTCCCAGCTCGCTAGCCACTTCAATACTTCCCTCCATTTTCCGGACCAATTCATAGACAATGGGCATTCCCAGTCCTGTTCCAGCTACATTGGCGGCGCCGAATCTGGTTTCTCTCTCAAAAGGCACAAAAATTTTTTTAAGGAACTCTTGACTCATGCCAAATCCGTTGTCACTTACTGTAAAATGATATTTTCTGTAATTGTTCCTGCTGTCCCGAATCTCCTCCACATGGAATTCAATCCGGCCATCTTCTCCAGTAAACTTAAAAGCATTGGAAAGCAGGTTATTAAGAATCTGCTGTATCCTGCCCCAGTCTCCTTCCACTTCTCCATGTTCAATCTGAATGGAGCAGATAAATTGTTTTCCCGAATTATCTGCCTGAATCTGAAAAATAGAAGCCAGTTCCTCCAGATTCCTTTTCAAATGGAAGTTGCTGTTTTTAATCTCCAGTTTTCCCTGTTCCATCTTGGACATCTCCAGGATATCATTGATCAGGCCCAGGAGCTGGTTTCCAAGAGATTCTATCTTTTTCACTGACTCTCTGACTTTTTCTGAGTCTTCTATATTTCTTGAAATGATCTCCGTCAGTCCTATAATCCCGTTTAAAGGCGTACGCATATCATGAGACATAAGAGAAAAGAACATATTCTTGGATTTTGCCATTTTATCCACATTTTCCAGAGACTGCTTCAGGAATTTCAGTCTGGATAAATCCTCTTCCTTCTTATCATTTACATCCCTAAAGCAAAGGACCACAGATCCTTGCTTCAGAGACTCATCATAGAGCATCTGGACATGGACCCAACGGTATTCGTTATTGAAAAGTCTTTTAAAATCTCCTCCGAAATCCCGCACTCTCCTCTTGGTCAGTTCTCTCATGTTTTCAATGGAAAAGGTCTGGATATATTCCTCATACACGTCTTCATGGATCACCTCAGACATAACTTTCAGCAAATCTCTGTATTCGCCTCTGGGTGGGAGTTCTGAGCGGACATAATCTGATCCTTTAAGCATGGAATATGTTTCCTCTTTCAGATTGATCATATACAGTGCATAATAGGAATTTCCCAGAACCCCTACCACGTCATTATATAGCCTTGCTTTCTTATTACTCCGATGATCCAGAATCAGATAAACTCCGGACAGGATCACAAATCCGGCTGCTATGGGGCCGAATACCAGCCATATATTATCTGTAGCGCTGAGAAGTTCATCATAAGGCATAGTGATCACCGTGTACCATCCGGAATCCAGCACGTAGTAATAGACACCCCTCTTTTCCCCTTCTGTTCCTATGATGTAGGAGTCGTATCTGTCATGCTTTCCTTCCTGGATTTCCTGAAAAATACGCAGAAATCTCTCCTGGAGATTTTCTCCGCTTCCAGAACTTAGATAATTATCGATCAGCATCCCATCCTGATCGCAGAGAAAATAGTTGCATCCCTGAGGCAGATCCACTACATTTTCAGGCAGTGCGATTCCATCCAGATAGACATCCAAAGCGATCACATCCTGGGAATTTCCAAGCTCTTTTGCAATGGTGACTACCTGTCTTTGGAGGCGGACATCGGTATAAACGCTTGTGTATATGACCTCGCCTTTGGATGCCAAAGCCTCCTGATACCACTGAGCAGTCCCCGGATCAAAGGTTTCATCTCCCTCCCAGTAAGTAGCAGCCTCCATTTTGCCGTCAATATATCCATAAAGTTCTATATTGTTCAGCTCCATGGTCTCTTCTATATAGCCTTTGTATTTTTCCAGCATGTCTGAAAGATCTGCGCCATCGGCACTATTCTGGATCTGGTATTCTACTGTACGTAAAACCGTTTCATACTGATTCAGATAAGTTTCCTCATTAATTGCAAATCTTCTGGCAATCTCGTCTCCCATTCGCTGAGCGTTGTTCAGAAGCGCCTCATTCATAAACTTTACACTGAATGGAAACAGCCCCAGTACGATCAGCATGATCAGCAGCAGGAATCCATACTTTTTCCAGTCTTTTCTCTTTTTATTCATTTTGTCTTCTCCTATAGATAAGCCTTTTATGTCTTATCTATAACTATATTCTATTCTCTTTCAGAACTCAATATCTATGGCAGGGATTCCTGCTTTTTCTTTATTTTTTTCCTTCTAGGAGGTTACCGATCAAATGAAAGAGCATAGCTGCTATAATCACGGCTCCGGCAGCAGCTTTTCCCTGGATACTGGTAAACAGCTGAGCGGATTTTCCCAGCCATGGGATTGACATGGCCGCTTTTCCAATAAAATCCTCATAATCTACCGGATTTACGTCTGCTTTCTCATTAGCATCACCCTTGGTGGTAAACTGTCCCATAAGGGTATTATTCTCCACTACCCGGTGGGTGATCACCGCTGCAGAATCTCTGGCTCCGTAAAAGGCGATCACATCTCCTTCTTCTATGTCCTCCGGCTGGGCGTCTTCAATGTATACAAGACTTCCCGTTGGGATCGCCGGCTCCATACTGCCGCTGACTACTGTATAAATGTCATATCCCATGACCCTGGGCAGGGTAAGCGGCAGGCACAAAGCCACCAGTAAAATTAATAAAACAGTGCCCAGTGCACTGCATAACACAGCCACTGGGCTTTTTCTCTCTTTCCTGTCCATGACGGAAATCCTTTCTGTCATTTATTCTGTCTTTTGTTTTACTTTTTCATGTTTTTCCTAAGTATATAAGCCAGTCCCCCAAGGGCAGCTACTGCCACTACGGCAACGGCTATGCCTGCAACCATAGGGAAGGTACTTCCGGAATCACTGTTTACATTGTCTGAAGCATCAGACTGAGTGCCGTCGCTTCCGTCTTCACCTTCGTCCAGGTCGATCTGGCCCAAAGGTGTTTCTTCATCCTGGATCGCCTCAGTTCCATTGTCTGTAGTTCCTGCTTCTGTTCCATCAACAGTTGTTCCTGCGGTATCTCCCGCCTGTCCGGCATCATCTGCTCCCGCCGCTCCAGTGTCTGTACCTGTACCGGCATCTGCGCCAGTTCCAGCAGTCCCAGCGGCTCCGGCAGCATCTCCGGCAGTTCCAGTACCTGCTGTACCAGCAGTACCGGTACCTGTAACACCTGTTCCTGCCACAGGTACCTGCTGAGTGATCACATTGGTTGTCCCCGGCTCCACAGTAGTAACTGTTACAGTCTCTCCCGGGATCACTTCTACCGGATTTGTTCTGTATTCAAAAGTAAATACATTATCCGCCTGGTTAGCACTGAGAGTTCTGGTAAGTGTCAGGGCTTCCGGATTATAACCTTCCATATACAGATAGGCTACCACCGGCCGGTCTCCAACATTTCCATAATAAGTACGGCTGGGGGCCAGTTCATTTCCATTTTCATCTACATAGTTTACAGTGTAGCTGGTCATATCTCCCCGGATACCGTAAGCAACTACATAATCCTCGTCTCCTGTTACCCAGAAGGCTGGTTCTTCCAGCTGCTCGTCATTGTCACGGCCGCTCATGCGCAGCCCCTGTACATAGTATTTACTTTCCTCATTGAGGCTCACTGCACCCTGGTTTATATCAAAGGATACAACGTCTCCCCGGGTAAGGCCGCTGATAGAGATCCGGTCTTCCTGGCTGGATATGGATACATCTCCTTTGCTGTTGATCTGCAGGCCCTGAGTTCCGCTAAAGACACCCTGGTTTCCTGCATAAAAGGTAACAGTGTAATCATAATTTTCTTCTGCCCATGCAGGAACAGCGGAAAAGCTGAGGACCATAGATGCACTGAGCATGGCAGTCAGAAATTTCTTCAGCTTTCTCATGATCTCAACTCTCCTTCCTCACGGTTCTTTTTCTTTTTCAAAGCCATAATTCCCAGTCCCAGCAATACTAATCCGCTGACCAGAGCGATAGCACTGTAGAGAAGTGTCTGGCTCTCATCCCCAGTCTTTACTCTCTGGGTCCGGTAGATGGTCTTGTCTGCTTCCTTCACTGTCCGGTTGATGACCTTATCCTCTCCCTGGACCGTATCAGCCTGGGCGATCTCTGTGGCGAAGTTCATCTGCAGCTGTGCCAGGGTATTCTGGTAATCATTTCCCTGGGTCTCTCCGTCAAGGGCTACGGTAAGATATACGGTTCCCCCCTGATCGCTTCCCAGCCGGTCCAGGTAGAAGTAATCTTCCAATGATCCGGTGACTTCCTGGAGCGCTTCCTCCCCTTCGTCTCCTCCAATGGTGTCGCTGTCAAAAAGCACGGTCTCCTCTCCCGCAGCATTTACATACCGCAGTTGGTAGCCGTAAGCGCCGCCCTGAGCGGTGCTTCCTTCCTCCAGGCTTTTGATCACTTCATTGGACATATACCAGTCGGTATCTTCCTGGCTGTCATTCTGGACATTTACCTTTAATTCAATGCTGTCTCCGGGGAGGATCCCGTAGATCTCATCGGCCATCTCCTGGGAACTGAAGCTGCTCTCCATCCCATCCCCGTTAAAGGTTACGGACCAGTCTCCCTGGCTGGTAAAGTCTTCTGCATAAACGGTTGTCCCGGTGCCTACGGTCATGGTCCCGGCGATCACTGCCCCGGTCATGACAAGGCACAAAACTTTCTTTCTCATCCTTTTGTACCTCCTATCGTAAGCTGATGCTGTTTCCGTCTTCAGAAACATTTACATCCACGCCCCAGGCGCTCTTGATGGCGTCTGCAGCATTATGGGTCTGGACTGCGTCTGCCTCCACTTCTACGTGGAAGCTGTATCCGTCATAGGCATACTCGGTAGTGATCACCGTGCCTTCGTCGGTCTGTGTCTCTGTCTGGGTTACTTTAGTCCCTACGGCGCTGTCAATGGAAAGGGCGTCCTCTCCTAAAAGCTCCGCTGTACTTTCTCCCGGTGACAGAAGGTTTGTATAATAAAGGACGGTACGCTCTGCTGTGGAGGCGTTCTCATCAATCTGCCAGCCGTTATCAGTAAGGAAGTTCAGCTGGATCAGAGCCGGATCCAGGGAAGTATCCTTGTTTCCTTCCCTGTCCTGCCAGCTCTTGGTAACGATCACCCGGACAAAAGTGTCAATAGAGCCGCTGTTCTTTACGGTAATGGAGTCGTCATATTTCTTGCCTAAGGCCAGCTTCTCGCCGCTCTCCGTATCCAGAAGGTTGGAAAACAGGCTGGTGCTGGTCTCGTTCCACTGGTCATTTCCTGCGTAATCCCGGCTGCTGACAATCTCTCCATTTTCCTCAATGCTGACGCCGATCTGGGAGATGTTTACAGAAGCGGAATAATTTTCACTGAAGTAGGTGAGGGCTGCCCGGGTGCTTCCCACGGTGCTGCCTGCCAGGAGCAGGGCTGCCGCTGATAGAAGGACTGTGGGTACTACTGGTATTTTCTTCTTCATTATTCACCCACCTCCTCATTTCCGTCATAACTGTCCTGGGCAGAATCCATCACATGGTCCCAGTCCCCTGTTGGATTTCCGTTTTCATCATAGATCACAGGAGCGCTTTCCTGAACTACGATTACATTAAAGTCCTGATCACTGTCCATATTGTCAATGGCAATGGTCAGCTCTCCGGAAGTCTCGCCGGGAGAAAGGATCTCACTGTAATAATAGTAATCATCTGCAGCAGGATTCCAGTTCTCTCCGCTGTATACCAGGGCGCTTTCATACTGACTTCCTGCAAAAGCCCGTACACGAACAAAGCAGTCCGTATCTCCTGTATTCTGAATGGTCACATGTTTCGTCCAGTCTTCCACTGTTTCTTCAGGTATAGTGGAAGTAGTCCCCAGACTTAAGGAAACGCCTCCGCCTACCTGGGTGTATGTGGTAAAATAAGCCATTGCGCTTCCCACAGACAGGCCGGCTGTAAGGACGAGGGCCGCTCCTGCCAGACCAAGGGTCTTCTTATTTAAACTCTTTTTCATGGCTTCCTCCCTCCTATTCCTCTGCAGCATTCTGTATGTCTGTGCTGTCTCTGTGCTGGGTCCATCTCCAGGTGCCTTCCTGCTGTGCAGCTCTGGCTGCATTTTCCACATCAGCGCCAGTCTCATTCTCAGGGGCTGTGTATCCGAAATGGTTCACAATGCTGGAACCTCCGTTATTTTCCCCGTTATATGTATTGGCAAAAGAAACTGTTCCCGGGTTTCCCGCCTCGCCCTCTGCAGTTACAGTAAGTGTCTGAGACTCTGCAGTGGTCAGCTCATAGCTGGCTCCGCTGTAAACTTCTGTAACTGTCACCTGGGCTCCTGCAGGAATGTTTCCAATCTCTATGCTTTTTGTTCCCGGTCCGTCAAAAACCAGAGAAATCACGTCGCTGTATACATTTTCCATTGTTCCCTGGCTGTTTTCTTTTTCTGCTTCTACAGAAAAGATAAAGGTAGTCTCTCCCAATGTGGCGTTATAGCTATCCAGTGTCTTGTTGATCTGGATACTTCCATATCTGAGCTCCTGCTCCGGCTTCAAACCAGTGGTTACATCATAAACCCAGGTGTCATCGCCGGTAGAACTGTAATAATTGTTTGGCAGAGACAGCAGGTATGGAGTAAAGCTATAGGTATACTCCGGCGACTGGACCTGCCGGGCTTCTACCAGATACATACCTGTATCCAGATCCCCGGCCATTCCTGTACCTTCTTCGATCACTGCCCTTTCTGCAGGCTCCATATCCTGATCATGGATCAGCTCTGCCGCCTGACCAGCCATTTCTTCCCATTCCTGGGCAGTGGTCTCACTGCTTACCTTATCCAGTCCCAAATCCTGAAATCCGTTCAAAGCTGTATATGCTCCGGTTCCTTCCACATCTGCCACCTTATAAAGGTTCACATCAATGTCCAAAGTCTTCAGTTCTGCAAAATCTCCATCTACCTGGAACTCCACAGAGCAGCTTCTGTCCGTTTCAATCCCTGTTGCGGCCTGTACACTCTGATAAGTCAAAGCCGGCACTGCCAGTACCAGGGCCAGGGCTGCTGCGCCTCCCTGTTTTATTCTCTTCTTCATCTTCACATCTTACCCTCCTCTGATTTTTTCTATTCGGAAAGTCTATGATTTTCTGTTCTTCTTTCCCGGTCTCATCAGGAATCTCAGGAACAGTATGATCAACAATGTCACGGATAAACCGAGTATCAGATATAACATGTAATAATTCTGTACTGCCTGCAGCATAGTATCTACTGGAGTGCTGCTGACTTCTTCCTCTCCCTCATAGGGAACTCTGGTTCCCCGGACTAAAAGCCGGTGGGAATTCACTCCATAAGGGGTACAGGTAAATAAAGTAACCTGGTCTTTGCCTTCTTCTATCTGAAGGGCTTTTTCTAAAGTTTCAGTGTCATCTTTGTCCACCATATCTAAAATCTGATCCACCTGGTAAGCCAAAGTCTCATCCAGCACATGAATGTAAAATTTATCTCCCTTTTCCAGCTGGTCAATATCCGTAAACAATCTGGCGCTGGGAAGTCCCCGGTGGGCTGCCAGAACACTGTGGGTGCTCTCCCCTCCTATGGGAAGCTTGGTCCCATTTAAATGCCCTACTCCAGTCTGCAGGACCTGGTCCGATGTGCCGTGGTAAATGGACAGCTTTATATTGATCTTAGGAATAGACAGATATCCCATAACACCGTCTCCGCCTACATTCAGGACCTGCCAGTATTCGGTTTCTTCCAGCTTCTGATCCTCTTCCCCAAATACATCTCCGTAGATGCTGTTCTGGGTCAGGGTGCCATTGAAGCTCCTGGCCTTCTCCCATTCTGCTGTAAAGTCCTCCGGCTCCATCTCCTCTATGGTGTTTTCATAGGAAGAGATCAGCCGGCTCTGACGGTAGGTATTCCACTGGTCTGCTACTGTAGGATATACCAGAATTCCAAATCCGATGAGAAACAACAGTCCAAAGAGAATTCCCGGTATCTTCTTTTTCATGAACCGTCCTCACCTTCCTTATGCTGCTTTCTCTTCTTATCATAGACATACAGCCCGGCGATAAATCCTCCGGTGATCAGAAGCCCTATGATTACCCAAAGCAGATAGTTAGTGTGGAGGCTTCCGCCAAACAGAGGCGGCTGCTCATCTGCAATAGCTTCCGGTTCATATGGAACCCGGTGGCCTCTCACCAGAAGTCTGTGGCTGTTCACTCCATAAGGGGTGCAGGTCAGAAGAGTTACCAAATCTTCTCCTTCCTCCACAGCCAGATCCTGGGTTTCTTCCGGCTCTACTACAGAAATCTTGTCCACCTCATAGGCCAGGGTATCATCCAGTATATGAAGGAGAAAATGGTCTCCCTCTTCCAGTTGATCCAAATCTGTAAAAAGGGAAGCACTGGGCAAACCTCTGTGTGCAGAAATTACTGCGTGGGTGCTTTCTCCTCCTACTGGAAGAGAACTTCCCTCCAGATGACCAGCAGCCCGTTCCAGGACATCTTCATCAGTAGTGTGGTAAATGGGAAGTTCAATGTTGATCTTTGGAATCTCCACAGTTCCCATCATCTCATCTCCTGCAATATTCAGACAAGCCATATACTCTTCGTCAGGTTCATCAGATGCCTCTGCCACTGCGAAAGAGTCAGGAAGGATAGACGGAAGAAGGGCATCATTATAAGCCTTAGCTCTCGCCCATTCCGCTTCATAATCAATACTTCCCTCAGACTCCATCTGAGATACAGCACTGTCATAACTGCTGATCAGCCGGCTCTGCCGGTAATTGTTCCATTGGTTGGCAACAAACGGATACAGCAGCAAGGACAAACCGGCCAAGAAAAACAGTATAATAATTAAAGTTGTAATAGATTTTTTCTTCATCCGGGCTCTCCTTGTTGTTGTAGTTTTTGTTATTGAATAATTTAGTAATATTTTCAGGGTAAATACAGTTCTTTCAGGGATTCCTGATTTTCAGCGGTATATTTCTGGGTCGAATACGGTTAGTTTCTTGATTTCCTGGTTCTGAGCCGTATATTTTTTTGAGTAATACGGTTACTTTTTCAATTTCCTGATTTTCAACTGTAGTTTTTCGGAAGTGAATACGGTTGCTTTTTTAATCTTCCGATTTTAGGCCGTAGTTTTTCGGTAATGAATACGGTTGTCTTTTTAATCTTCTGATTTTAAGCCGTATTATTTTGATAAAAGTACGGTTGCTTTTCCAGAATCTCTAATATGAGCCGTATAAAACCAGGTTTTCATACGGTTCAAAATCGCATTTTAGAATTTCGAACCGTATGAGTCTGGTAAAATGCACGGTTATTTTATCAAAGCAATCTTTTTAACCGTATCTCACAGCTTCTAATCATCTGTAAGTTTTTGAAGATACTTATGTATCAATGGTTATTAATCAATTTCATAGTGTCTGTCATCGCATGTCACTATGCAAGGTCAGATTATTTGTTCTCTTGTTTTCTGCGGCTTGCAAAGTAGAGACCTGCTGCTGCGATCATGATAGCACAACCACCAACGGTGAAGATTGTTGTACCGATTCCACCGGTGGACGGAAGAGAGGAAAGCTTAGTATCTGTCATATCAGTCTCTGCCGTAAGATTCTGTGTTATTTCTGTACTACCATTAGTTGTCAAAACAGCTTTTGATGAAGTAGTATTAATCGAATATCCTTCTGGAGCGGTTTTCTCTGTAAACCAATAAGTTCCAACATCTAAACCTTCAATGATTAATGTACCATCATCCCCGGTAAATACTTCAGTAATACTTCCTGTCGGATCATATATATAAGCACCTGGAATTGGCTCTCCGTCTTCATTAGTATCTTTAGCCTTAAAGTGAAGTGCAGTATTATTTACAGATTCTCCCTTGCTTACTTCAAATCCAGCTCCTGCAAGCGTTACTGACCCTTCACCTTCCTTCTTTTCATTATATTTTGTCATGGTAATTTGACCTGTATAGAAATTATGTGGATCCTCTGTATCAATGTCACTTCCCGGAGTATGGCCTTTTGCAGTGTTATTTACTGTAATTTCGGTAACTTTTGCATTGTAAGTGATTACAATTTCCTTATTTGCATTACTATTCTGCTTATTTAATACACTACTTAAATCTACGGTAAAAGTATTGGCTTTATCACCTGTACCTTGCACGATTGTAACAGGGATTCCATCGCTGCCTACTACAGGCACTCCATCCATCTCTATAGTAGCATTTGCTAAGTTCTCATATGTAGCGCCAGTAATTTCATCCGAGATGATAAAAGAAGGGGCTGTTTCAGCATCAAATTTCTCTGGTGACACATACGGAACCCTCATACTGATTTCGTATGTGACAATATCTCCAATAGCTACTACCTGATCATTATCATTATCACTATCTGTATCGCCGCCAAGATCTCCTGCTTCGCTACCTTTTTTAGTAATAGAATTATCAGAAATTTTTGCCTCTGCTTGTGTTGTTCCCGTTAAGGCTCCAGTCGTTGGCTCATAATCTACATAAACCAACATAGGAACAGATGTATAACCTTCCTTTTCAACAGTAATTAAATATAATCCTGCTGAATCAATGTCATCAGCTGTAGTAAACGATGCTGTATTTGTGTCATTATTTACAGATACAGAGTTTTGAGCTTTACTGGTAAGACCTAATAAAATATTGCCTATATCCTCATGGGAATGACCTGCATTGACATTCCCATTATCTGTACTTTCAGCATCCTCAAGCAAATCCTCAATTGCTGTTCTTGCATTTTCATCTGAATATTCTGCGCCATCACCCAAATATCCTTTAATAAATGCAGTTGCAATACTATGGTCATCGTCATTTGTGAATTCCCATCCTGAAGGTTCTTCATTATTAGGCTTTACTATCTGTAGATAATTTACTATAGCATCATCTGGTACTTGATTAATTGTAATCGTAGCTCCTTGAGTTGGAGAGACCGGTGCTGCAAATGTCGTCATAGACATTCCCATGATCATTGCTGATGCCATTAATATGGCTAATACTTTTTTTAACTTCATATTTTGTCTCCTTTTCTTTTTCGGATTTCCCGTTTTTTATCCTGCCTTCCTATGCTGTCTTTTGCGGCGCCGGGGCCGCTGAAAAAATTCGTCATATCCCTATTTTCTCAGCACCCCCCTGCGTCGATTGATATATATCATCAGGGAACCTGCCATAAGTAGCAATGTTCCTCCAATCATATACAAGAAGATTCCCGGGCCTCCGGACGAAGGAAGTGAATAAAAAGTCTTATCTTTATAATAATAATAAACTGTAGAGTCATCTGCTGTTGGACCAGTAGATTCTATACTCTCTCCACTATTACTAGTAATGGACTTCAACTTTCCGTCTTTATTAATATTAATCGTCCATTCTTCTTCACTTCTCATATATCCCTGAGGTGCTGTTTTTTCAGTTAAAATATATGTGCCTTCTTGAAGTTTTTCTATATCTTGGCCATTTTCTTTCCAGATAATTTTACCATTTTCATCTGATTCTCCTGTATAAGCAAGTATGTCGCCTTTCTTTAGCTCAAATACAGCTCCCTGAAGTTTTAAACTACTGTCATTAGCACTTACTTTAAGAATTCCCCAGTCATCAATTACTTTTTCATTAATGCATGTCACTATGCCCTTAACTCCATCCTTCGTATATGTATAATCGGACGAAATTACATTATTTCCATTCACATCCTTTCCCATGGTAAAAGTAATTTTGGAGTTATCTCTACTCAGTAAATTCTCGCAGTCTGTATCATCTCCTACATCCCATTCTTTTATATCGTATCCATTAGCAGTGCTTTCTGTAATTTCATATTCACCACGAGACAATCCCTTTAATTCATCTCCACTATACGTAACTTCTGTTTCTCCTTGCGGAACTGTTATAGTAATATTTTTAAAGTCCTCTCCATCCTTTTTGATATTAAAAGTAAATGATTGTTCTGGATCATTCCCTGTTGTTTCTATTTTTTTTGTAATTTGTATCTCTCCTGAAATTACATGAACCGTATAAATACCATAAAGCTTACTTGAATCCGTTTTATTAACAGCCTGTACCAAGGTATCTTCTATTCCATCGTCATAGCCCGCAATATATGTTTTTCCATCCTTAGTTGTATTTTCTTCACTCTTATCTGACGAACTTCCTGCATTATATGTGACTTTTAAATAATATTTGGTATCACTTTCTGGTTTTTGGCTATTTAAAGCTTCAAATCCTCCAGTAATTTCCTGCGTCAGGTTTTCATCTGAATACCAGTTAAAGATAAAGTCGTTTTCTTCAACACCTTCATACTCTGTATTGATGTTTGCAGAATCAAAAAACGCATTTTTTATTGCCTCCTCTGTGGGAACACTATCACCTTTATATATGGTAACTTCCTTATTTCCCACCTCTAGGTCGGCTTTAACATTTACCGGCGGTTGAGGAAGAACTGCATCTCCGTACCCAGTACTAATTTTAGAGTCAGGTTCAATATTGGTAGTTACATTATTTCCGCCTATATAATCTTCTTTTGCTTGTACTTTAAAAGATTGTCTCCATTCTTCTCCCTTTGCACTGTTTGGGATTGTCTGTTCCGTCCATACAATATACTGATACCCCGTGGTTGTATCATAATATACAGTACCACCATTTTCTAATGTAATACCATTTTCAATACCCGGATACTCCTTAGTGATCGGTTCTCCACTATCGTCTAAAATTACAAATCTTGGATCAATCACATCTTTTATTTCTGCATTTTTTATTTCCGGATTACTTGTGATAGTATCTTGGATTTTCTTAAAAATTTCTTTTAATTCGTCTGTATTTTCTGCTGTTAATGCACATCCTTCTGAAGCAATTTCATCTCTTAACCATTCCTTTCTAGCATTAGATAGATTAAGACCCACTGTATATATAACGACACCTTCCTGCTTCAAAGAATCTGCCGCCGTTTCCGCAGCTGTACTCCATCCATCATCTGGATCTCCATCAGTAAATAAAATCACATATTCTTTAACATCTTTTTTCTCCGGATCTCGGTTTTCACTTAATTCTTCCCTAGCCAGCTCTAATCCTAAACTAGGTCTTGTTCCAGCTGAAGCATAAATAGAACCAATGCTCCGTACTAAATCTTCTGTCTCTGTAAGAGATGTAAGTTCCTCTCTTAAGTCCCCTCTCGAATTAAATGTTGCAATACCTATCTTACTTTCAGGAGAAGCTTCTCCTATAGCAGAAGTAAATGCGATGGCAGCTTCTTTTAATCCTGTCAGACTACTATCTATTGTATAAACATAAGTGTTGCTTGATTTATTTATAGTTTGCCAACTATTTCCATTATAATAGATCCATGCTCCATCTTGATAAATCATAGGTTGTTTGGCATTAGTATATGACCAAGTATATCCGCCCTCTTTATATTCTACTTTCGTCTTATCACCGCTGAAATAATAAACTTTTGTTGTATCAAGTTCTTGTTTTACGTTTACATATTTTCCTATTCGAGCAAATCCATACTCGTCATTATATGTCGTATCGCCCATATTGGTATGTTCATACAACATACTTCCAGATGTATCTAATACCAGCATAGTATTAGATATCGCATCTTTTTCTTCTGTCGTAGTAGATGTAAGTTTTGATGAGGCAGAAATTGTTATATCATAAGTTCGCTCATTCCAATCATCAAGTTTGACGGTTTTATCATAGTCCATAGCAGAATCTACTTGTTCTTCTTCTGTCAAGTTTAGAATCTGATAATAAGATCCTTTTTTATTTGTGTATTCTGTTGTTCCATCAGATAAATACATCGTAGCTACTGCTGCCCCATTCTCATCTAGCTCCACTTTTACAATCCAATTACTTAACGAGGGCATATACCCATTTGGTGCTACATTTTCTTTTAGTGTATAAGTTCCTACTCTAAGCTTTGTAAATTGAACAGTACCATTGGAGGTAGATGTAGATGACTGGGTTTCACCTGTTGCTTGATTTACCAGCTCAAATCGTGCTCCCTCCAACCCCTCTCCTTTCTTATTTACTTTTGTTAACAAGAGATCCGCCATGGGTACATTTGTAACTTCTGATATTCTCGCAGAAGGAAGTGTAAAATTCATAGAACAATTGGATTCACCTGCACCTCGTTCCATATAAAGGACTGTAAGGGTATGCTCCTGTTGTTTTTCATCCTCTGTAAGAGTTTCTGGATAACCTATATAGTCCCATAAATCTACTTCTTTAGTTGCTGCATTATGAATTCCACCTAAATCAATGACTACCTCATCTCCATCTAAGACGACCCAAAGATCATCATCTCCTGTAAAGCTGTAGTTCAATGGTCCTATATAATCACCAATTTTGAATGTCACATCATAGCGCATCCCAAAGTAATAATTATGTTTTGTATGTTTATCATTGTAGTCATCTCCCAAACTACTATCAGCCTTTGTAGTATTGGCTTCTTCATAGTCCACACGGACACCATCCAGCGGAAAGAAATCTTTTCCTGCATTTGTTGTTATTCGATCTGCACTATCTTTAACAGATTTTAAAGTATAAGAATCTCCTTTCTGCTCAAATTCCAATGTATAATCATTATATATGCGTCTCAAATATCGGGTTTGTCCATCATCATATGTAATGGTAGCATCACTATCCTCAAAAAATCCCGGTTCTGGATAATTAAATACTACATTTCCTTCTTCATCAAGTCCCCTTAATAATCCTTGAACAACACTATCTCCACCAGTCCATTCATTTGCATTTTTACCATTAACAATAACATTATATTTATATCTATCGTAATTCTGTCCGGATTCACCTGCCGTTAATTTTTGTCCATCTCCCAGCATATTGAAGGAATAATATGTATCGTTTTCCCAGTGATAGTATCCCTCACCAATTCCTGCTTTTACCGTATAATCATAAAATTTAACAGCTCCTGAAACTGAAGGCTCTTGTTTTGGCGTATAGTAAATAATAATAGTACTGTCTGATGTAACTTTAATTGTCATTCAGCAAATTAAATGATACTAAAATCAGCAGATTATCTGCGTCCTTTTAAGTGGGGTTAGCTTGAGCCGGCTCATTTTATTTGCGGCCTATCACTCACTTTGTTTACGATGGA
>NZ_NFHH01000011.1 GCF_002161285.1 Blautia sp. An81
CGAGATGGAATTTCAGTTTGATGATTGCGGCTAAACCGGTATAACTCTTGCGGAGATCCGTAACCCCGCACGCCAGATAGACCGTTGTGCTTCCTGAAAAATCAAGCATAGTTCTTCAAAGCCTGGAGCAGAGCAGTCATCAGCCTGGCAGGACAGTCGGCACCCACTTCAATCCGGATGTTTCCCGGAAGAAAGATCGTAATAGAATGATTTCCTGCCGGAGCGTTAAACTGCAGCTCCTGTTCCGACGGGAGCTTTGCGAACACCGGATCAGAAAAAGATTCCGTTCCAGTAGTTCCTGACTGGATCTTACGGATCCAATAGCCCAGAGTAGACTGTGGGATCTCATTCTGCTGACACCAGTCTTTGCGGGATAAGCCGCTTTCCTGGAAAGAATGGACTCGATCAGCCCAGAGATCAGTTTTTGAGATTTTATTGCCATCCATCTCTATTGGTATCACCTCCATCATTTGAGAACATCTTATCAAATGCAGGAAGGGATTTGAAGATACGGATGATTACCTACTTACCTTTCCACAACAAAATTTATACTTTAATCCACTTCCACATGGGCACTTCTCGTTTCGAGATATTTTCTTTTTTACAGATATATTTTTATCTTTACTATCTTCTAGCTCTTCTCTAACCAGCGGTGGAAAATCCATATCAATAATTCTATTTGTTAGAAGATGATATGGATTAAGTAAATCATCAACAACCATCATTGTAACTTTACTTGTATCTCCCATTTCACCATTAAAACTTGCTGAATACGACTGTATCACCCCAAATTCATGCATATGATATTCAGGAGAAGGATCACAGTCAACCAACATAATATCTCCTACCGTATTTGATTTTCCAGTCAAAAAAATTCCAATGGCAGATAATTGTATAATCTTTCTCAGAGAATTACTATAATTTTTATCAATGTTAAATATGTTGTCATTGTTAAATACGCGTAAATCATCTCCAATTAAAGCTGTATACAACAGACTACAAGCATTTTCCAATGATTTTTGAAGAGCGAAAATCATCAATGTTTCAGCCAGTAATATTTCTTCTATTTTTTCAAATTTTGTTACCAAACATTTTTCTAGTGGTTTAATACTTTCTGGCACTACATCTAAAGGACACGCTACTATCTCCTTCTCAAAAACCATAAACATAGTATGTATGTCTTCAGGTTTAAGTTTTTCAACGAAAGCATTAATCGATGAATTAATCAGTTTTTTGTATAGTTTGGATTCTCGAAACGCTTCCGCAGCTTTTTCATATTCCTTTTCAGCTAAGAAAGGTACTCCTGCAGGTGCAGTTATAGGTCTATATTTACTATATGGGTCCAATGCCTTCGCAATCTTAGGATTTGAAATCTCTAACTCCTTAACACATTCTTTTATAAGAGCGTAAATAGTGGCATGTGCTCTTGCAAATATCTGTATGTCCTTATCAGGTAATGGTGTAATCCCTTGTAATACCGTCTTATAATCATCCGTATGTTCATTAGCATAAAGATACCCATAAAACTGGTTATTTCCGTGTTTTGCCGCCTCATGAAACATTGAATATTGGGGTATCACATATTCTTCAGATTTGCAAGTAAAAAGCCTTAGATATGTATCGTTGACAATATTTGTTTCTGCTCTTTTCTGTATTGCTTTGCATAGTTTGAATACTTCAGATCTAAAATCCACTGTTAGCACCACCTTAATTATCTTTTTAATCTGCGTTTTTCTTCTGCAGCATATAGTTCTTTCTGTATAAGTTCTTTTATCTCATGTTCACCCACATGCTTAATGGTTTCATTAATTGAGTATTTTTGAGTAACATAAACCACATTATCGTTATTTAATAGGTTAAGAACAATATTCGGTATAATTCTTCTTGATAAATACAAGAATTTCTCAAACAGGAGTCGTTCGCCAGTTTCATCATTCAGTACAAATGGTCCCCATTTTTCTGGATGATAACGGCAAAGCGATCCCATAATAAAGAGCGCTGCATACATATTGAACAAAGGCGGCAAAGTAATCAACTGTCCATTCTTTATAATACCAGCTTGTAAGTAAGGCTGTCCGGAAAAAGAAATCATTTTAATGTCTTTTCCTGCCATCTTTTTCCTTAAGATAAGATAATCCCTGTCTGATTCACGTTCATGTCCTAGTTGCGGCGGGAGATAATTTTTATCAAAACCTTCAACATTATTTAGAACTGCACCAATAACTTCAATCTTATCTTTGTTTAAATATAATCGTTCGATTGTTCCCATTGGTGTATTAAAAAGGTCAAGAAGAAGCGTATTACCATTTTCTTGTGCATAACATTTTCTATAATCCTGATCGATTTCAACAATAGATGATAAGAAATCCATCATCTTCCATTCACCACATTTTGTCAAATCCTTTTCGAACCCCAATATTCTTGCAAATTGATGTATACCTCCAGTATTAGAATCTCCAAAAACAACATTAGCCTCTGCGATATATGTACTTATTGTAGAATCTATTGCTGTCATGCCATGATTTTTTATTTCAGGTCTCTTACCTGTCATCAATGAAGTCAATCCCAATAGCAGATTAGTCGCTCCATAATACAAAAGTAGTGGCGATATCTGAAGATTTGCACTCTTACTTGCTTTAAAATATTCATTTGCCTGCAGGAAAGACCCAATAATTGTGTTTATTGTATCTTCATCCTCATCCAAGGAATGTTCCTTTAAATATCTTGAAACATTCGCCCGGTATGAGTATTGCAGTAGTTCTCGCCACAAATCATCTTCTGGACTTTCTGTAAATATTTCTCTATTTACCATGGTTAGTATTTACCCTCCTACTAGATGTTTTTAGAATAATTTAATAGTACGTTCTTTATCTCTATTCTTCACAGACACTCTTGCACGCAAAACCATCAAACTAAACGGTTTCGTAATATAATCATTTGCCCCTGCTTCCAATCCTGTCACAATATCCACTTCCATGTTATTTACTGTAAGCAGAATAATCGGCACCTGACTGTTTTTCCTTATTTCTCTTACAAAATCAATCCCATTCCCATCCGGCAAGTTCACATCTAATAAAACTAATGTGATGTCTTCCCTGTTTAGAATCGCTCTTTAAGGCAAGACGTATTCCATCATTTAATTTTTTATCATCTTCAACAATCAGTAACTTTTCACTCATATTTTCTCTGCTTTCTTTCAAATTACGCTAATTGTATCATTGCCAGTTTTATAAATCAAATCATTAAATCAAAATCTCCGACAGAAACTATCTTATAAACAGCAAAAAGCTCCCGAAGGAGCTTTCCACACTTTAAATATAGACCAATTCTTTTAACATAATCTCTTCTGCCATATTACGAATACCATTTACAGCCCTGACCCATTCCATCTGATCACGAGCTTTCAATTCTTCCGTAATGCCCTGCCTCTCCATCATCTGACGCACCAGAATCTCCATTCTCTCCTGTGCTTCATCGTCCACAGCATTCAGATGTTCTGTCAGTCTGTCTTCCAACATATACAGTGAATACGTTGCCGGACGATGCTCTTTCAAATATGTTTTCCGCATCATTCCATATTTTCCATAATGCGGTTCTTCATCTGTACTGATAAGATTCGGATAGTAAATTCCGTCTGCGCCAAGTGTGTAGGTTCCACCCATTTTTTCAAATGTGCTTTTCATGTGTTATTCCTCCTTGAAATCAGCGATGTCCTTAGATCATCGCAAAATATTTCAGGGCAGCCTTGATAGCTTCTTCCTTCTCTTTCGGGCATTGTGGAACTCTTGCATTTTCTGATTTTGGAAGATTATAGTTTTCTCCCACTTCAATTCCACATTTGCGTTTTACCTGAGAAATATATAAATTTGAAACCTTCAAGCCAAATTCTTTCAGCACATAATCTTTGATTTCCTGATAGGTTGCTTTCAACTCGGCACTGGTGGCATCCAACTCATCCAGGTCTAAGTCGATCTCTATCGTGTCATCTGGCTTTTGTTGGGACAAAAGAACAACCGTCTCCACATGAACCGTCTGACAAAACTGATCCACGCAGCATGCCTTTTCCACCCTGTACCCATTTGCCAGAAACATCTCCAGATCCCTGGCCAGGCTGGTAGGCTTACAGGAAATATACACCAGTTTGTCCACCCCATACTGAATGATCTTGGGCAAAGCTTTGGGATGGATTCCATCTCTTGGCGGGTCCAGGACAATGAAGTCCGGTTTTTCTTCCACCTGGTCCAGAACCTTCAGCACGTCCCCTGCAATAAATCTGCAGTTTGTGATCCCGTTGAGAGCAGCATTTTCTTTTGCGGCTTCCACCGCTTCTTCCACGATTTCCACTCCGATAACTTCTTTTGCCACTTCTGCCAGTATCTGAGAGATGGTGCCGGTTCCGCTGTACAGGTCAAAGACTGTCATGTCTCTGGTGTCGCCAATATATTCCCTTGCTGTATTGTAAAGGACCTGGGCGGCATAAGAGTTGGGCTGGAAGAAAGAAAAAGGTGTAATCTTAAACTTCAATCCCAGGATTTCCTCGTAGAAATAGTCCTTTCCGTAAAGAAGTCTGGTTTCGTCGCTTCGCACCGTATCAGAAAGGGCATCATTGATTATATGAAGGATTCCCACGATCTTACCTTCCAGGGGCAGATCCAACAGTCTTCTGGTCAGCTCTGAAAAATCCGGATTTTCCTGGCTGGTAGTAACCAGATTTACCAGAATCTCTCCGGTAGTATTTCCCCGGCGGAGGAGAAGGTGCCTGAGAAAACCGGTATGCTGCATTTTATGATAGTAAGTAAAGCCCTGTTCCCGGCAGTATTCCAGAACACAGCCAAGGATTTTGGTCATATCTTCATGGACCAGCTTACAGTCCAGGGCATTCAGTACGTCATAGGTGCTGCCTTTTTTGTGCAGGCCCAGGGACAGGGGACCGTCCTTGTACTCATCTCCAAAAGAGAATTCCATCTTATTTCGGTAGGCAAATTCCTGGGGACTTCCTTTTATCCCCTGGAATATGTAGTCCGGACAGCCCTTCTCGTCTGTCTGCCCGCCTTTGATCAGGGCATCATCCAGAAGCTCCTTTACCTGGTCCGCCTTCATCTTTAACTGCTCTTCATAGGGCATGGTCTGGTACATACATCCGCCGCAGGCCGGAAAGATACTGCACATCGGATTTCTGGTCTCCAGAGGCGATTTTTCCAGCACTTCCAGCAGCCTTCCCTCTATTTTTTTCCCTTTTTTCTTATTGATCACAAACTGGACCTTCTGACCGGGAATCCCGTTTTTTACCGTAACCTTTCCTTCTTCCAGACAGACTCTTCCTTTGTTTGGAAAATCTACTTTCTCAATTATTCCCTGATAAATTTCGCCTTTCTTCAAACCCTCTTTTCCTTTCTTTTATTAATTCCTCTTATATCTGTACGAATAATACTTTCCTGATCTTGTACAGCTGTCCGGCAAAATCCGGGCTCTGAATATTACAGAGCTCTGCCGGACTTGTCCCACAGAAAAAGAAGCCCCGGTCTCCCGAAGCTCCTTATTGTCTTTCTTACTTTTCTTCTTTATCTTCGTCCTCATCCTCGTCCTCGAAGTAATCATCGAAGTCCTCATCGAAATCTTCTTCAAAGTCTTCCAGATAATCCGGGGTAAAGAAGCGGTAAACTGCGTATGCGATACCTGCAACCGCTGCTACTGCACCGATAATTGCCAGGACCCATAATACCGTATTCTTGTTTCTTTCCTCTTCTCTTTTCTGTAAAGCTGTCATTAAATCCTCAATACGATTCATAGCCTGCACCATCCTCTCTTTTTACAGCCTTGCTGCAAATGTATTGCTATCTGCTGTATCTGCCCTACAGCTTCTGTCTTTTAGATATTATACCACTCTAAAAGGAATTTTACTATCCTTTCTTCGTTTTTTCCAAAAGGAATTTTTTCAATTCTCTGATTTTGCCTTAAACTTTCTTTAATTTTGCAAAAGAGGCAAACATCTTTTTAATTCCCACTTTATCGAAGTTTACCGTCACTTCATAGTCACGGCCTCCTTCTGCAATATCGGTGACCACCCCTGTTCCGAATTTTATGTGCTTCACCGTATCTCCCACTCCATAGTCCAGGCCTTCCGCATGTTTTACCTCGAATTTCTTCGGGATAAATGCCGGCTGCTTAAATGCCTGCTTCAGCTGCCGCATAGAGGTTGGAAGGGGGATGTCAATATTTTTCTTTTCCTGAACTTCTCTTCCCAGATCTACCAGTTCCCTTGGAATCTCACGGATAAAGCGGGAAGTCTTATTATACTGGGTCTCTCCCCGGATCATTCTCTGCTGGGCACAGGTAAGGGTCAGTTCCTTCATAGCCCTTGTGATCCCCACATAGCAGAGACGCCTTTCCTCTTCAAGCTCTGTAGGGTCATCTGCAGTTATGGTCATATAGCTGGGGAAGATGCCGTCTTCCATTCCAGCCAGAAATACATAGGGAAATTCCAGACCTTTGGCACTGTGCAGAGTCATCAGGAGAACCTGATTATTATCGCCTTCTACTGTGTCGATATCTGCGATCAGCGCAACCTCTTCCAGGAAGCCAGAAAGGGTAGGATCCTCATTTTCCTCTTCATAAGATACAATCTTGGTGATCAACTCGTTAATGTTCTCAATACGGGCTTCTGCTTCTTCTGTGCCTTCTGCTTTCAGTTCTTCCACATAGCCTGTATCCTCAAGGATATCTTCCAGGAGAGCAGAAGGTGACAGATATTCCGCCTTGCTCCGCAGAGTCTGGATAAAGGTAACAAAGGGCTGGATCTTTGATGCGGCCCTTCCCACCCGTTCCATACACTCTGGTTCTCTTAAAGCATCGTAAAAGCTCATGCCTCTTTCAGAAGCGTAATCCTGTACCTTTCCCAGGGTAGTGGCTCCGATTCCTCTCTTAGGCACATTAATGATCCTCCGGACAGCCAGATCGTCTCTCGCATTATCTACTGTTTTTAAGTAGGCCAGTAAATCTTTAATCTCCTTTCTGGCGTAGAAGTTTACTCCTCCCACCAGCTTATAAGGAATATTTGCCATAAGGAATTTTTCCTCGAAAAGGCGGGACTGGGCATTGGTCCTGTAAAGAATGGCAAAATCTCTATACTCTCCATCGTGCTCCCGGACCTTTCTGCTGATCTCGCCTCCGATATACTCTGCCTCTTCATAGGCGTTCATGAATTGGCGGAAATGGATCTTTTCTCCCTTTTCATTTTCTGTCCACAGGGTTTTGCTCTTTCTGCCCACATTGTTCTGTATTACCTGATTAGCGGCGTTGAGGATATTCTGAGTAGAACGATAATTCTGTTCCAGCTTAATGACCAGAGCCTGGGGGAATACTTTTTCATAGCCCAAAATATTGCCGATATTGGCCCCCCTGAATTTGTAGATGGACTGGTCGTCATCTCCCACTACGCAGAGATTCTTATATTTTTCCGCCAGAAGACTGACAAACTTAAACTGGGCGGTGTTAGTATCCTGATACTCGTCCACCATGATGTATTTAAAACGTTCCTGGTAATAATCCAGCACTTCCGGACAAGAGCGGAAAAGCTCCACCGTCTTAACGATCAGATCGTCAAAGTCCAGGGCGTTGTTTTTCTTCAGCTCTTTCTGATACTCCTTATAGGCCAGGGCGATTTTCTTTTTGGAAAAATCCCCCATTACATTGAGCTCATACTCTTCCGGCCCGATAAGCTCATCCTTTGCAGAGGAAATTGCTGCCAGAATAGCTCTTTCCTTAGTAATCTTTGTGTCAATCTCCAGCCGCTTGCAGATTTCCTTCATAACCGTTTTCTGGTCGTCTGTATCATAGATGGTAAAGTTATTATCAAAGCCCAGACGGTCTATATATCTTCTCAGGATCCGCACACAGCTTGAGTGAAAAGTGGAAACCCAGATGCTTTCTGCCCCGAATCCTACCAGCTTGTCCACTCTTTCCCGCATTTCCCCTGCTGCCTTATTGGTAAAGGTAATCGCCATGATATTCCAGGGATTGACTCCCTTCTCTTCGATCAGATAGGCAATCCTGTGGGTCAGCACCCTGGTTTTCCCTGAACCGGCTCCCGCCAGGATCAGCACAGGGCCTTCTGTATGAAAAACAGCTTCTCTCTGCTGTGTATTTAATGTATCATAGATACTCATATCTGAAATCCTCCCTTTTATCTTCCCAAAAAAGGAAACGTTTGTTCCTATAATATACCACAAAACAGCGGTCCAAGTGAATATTTATTTGCCCACTAGTCATTGTTCGGCTAGTATATCATATTTGTCTGATCTCATGCAAGTCTGGGGAAAGACCCTCTGGAAGAAAACACGAATTCTCCAGCCTGAAGCCTTTGGAAATCCCACCCACCTGTTTACTGCAGCTGTGCTGTTACAAAAAAATCCCCGCCCAAACAGCGAGGATTTTATTATCTGAATTTCATAGCTTCCGTTTGTATTCTGTCAACCCGGAACTTTCTGGCTCTTTTTAATAATAAACAGAACTGCCAGCAGAAGAAGGATTCCCATAGGAAGCGGAATCCAGGGCACTTTCACAAATCCGGCTATAATATAAGTAATAAAGCTGATGACCGCAGCCAAAACAGCATAGGGAAGCTGTGTTGACACATGATTTACATGGTCACACTGAGCTCCTGCAGAAGCCATGATGGTGGTATCCGAAATGGGCGAACAATGGTCACCGCATACAGCCCCTGCCATACAGGCTGAGATAGAAATGATCATTAATGTAGGATCGGAATTTTCAAACACTTTTACTACAATAGGAATCAGAATACCAAAGGTTCCCCAGGAAGTCCCTGTGGCAAAAGCTAGGAAACATCCGATCAGAAAGACGATGGCCGGCAGGAAATTCATAAGACTTCCTGCTGCAGATTCTGTAGCCATCTCCACAAATTCTGCAGCTCCCAGACTGTCTGTCATAGCTTTTAAGGTCCAGGCAAAGGTAAGGATCAGGATAGCCGGAACCATAGCCTTAAATCCTTCCGGTATGCACTCCATACAGGAGCGGAATACCAGTACTCTTCTCGCACTGTAAAAAATTACCGTAATAATCAGGGCGATCAGACTGCCGATAGACAAGGCTATAGATGCATCACTCTGAGAGAAGGATTCTACAAGACTGGTGCCGCTGAAAAATCCGCCGGTATAGATCATTCCCACAATACAGCAGATTACCAAAACGATTACAGGGAAGACCAGGTCGATAACCTTTCCCTTAGGATTGGGTTTCAATGCAGAAGCGGCTTCATCCAAACGTTTCCCGGAAGTGTAGATATCTCCCTTCATAGCATTGGCCTCATGAACAGCCATAGGTCCAAAATCTACTTTCATCAATACAATGGCAAACATCATCACAATGGTCAGCAAAGCATAATAGTTGTAAGGGATCGCCCGGATAAAAATGGCAAATCCATCTTCCCCTTCTACAAACCCGCTGACTGCTGCTGCCCAGGAAGACACTGGGGCGATAATACATACCGGAGCCGCCGTAGCATCAATAAGATAGGAAAGCTTTGCCTTGGATACATTGTGCTTATCCGTGATGGGCCGCATAACGCTTCCCACTGTAAGGCAGTTGAAATAATCATCTACAAAAATCAGGATTCCCAGAATGATTGTTGCAATCTGGGCTCCTACTCTGGTCTTAATATGGACTCCGGCCCATCTTCCGAATGCGGCAGAGCCTCCTGCGCTGTTCATCATGGAAACCATAGATCCCAGAATAACCAGGAAAATCAGGATTCCCACATTATAGGGATCTGAAAGAACACTGATAAATCCATCTTCCACCAAATGGACCACAGTTCCTTCAAATCCGAAATTGGAGTAAAACAGCGCTCCTACGAGAATTCCTACGAAAAGGGAGCTGTACACTTCCTTTGTGATAAGCGCCAGCACAATGGCCACTACAGGCGGCAGCAGAGACCAGATTGTGGCATATACCGCCGGCTCCTGCACTTGTTCCCCCTCAGCGGCAAATACCGTCACTGACCATAAAACTGTCAGGAACAGTGACAGGACCAGACCTGTTCCAAATAATCTCTTTCTGTTTTTCATAATCTTATCCTTTCTGATTGTATAGTATCCCGTCTGTTTATTCCGGGACTTTCTCCTCGGCGTACAATGGGTCTTTCCTTTGTACTTCAAGAGTAAACGAAAAGAAAACCATGAGCCTTTTCCGAAATGGATGCGCCCATGGTCTTATAAATTCTTTTCCTGTATCCTTTGTCCTGCCTAAACAAAATTCAGAGAAAGAAACGGATAGCGCTCCACTTTTCGTGACAGAATACGGTATATTATACAGTATTCCAGGAAGACCTCCCGGGCGGATAGTCTTCCTTCGGCAGCTTCCCCTTTCCTCTTCTGCGGCTGTCCCCGCCCTGTGCAGAAGGCTACTCTTGAAACCTGCGCCTCTATCGTCTCACTGGTTTTAACCAGATTTGATTTCCTTTTGTGTTATCATACCATTATTTATCTTGTATGCCAATACAAAAAGCGACAAATTTTACGATTTTCCCCCATCTCTTCCGGCATACCAGGAAATCCTTACGGAAAATCATTTACAAATAGTTTTCAAAACTATATAATAAGGAGCAGAGGTGATAAAATGACAATTGATACAAAAGACATATTAAACAGCATACTTTCCAGCATATCCAGAATTGATTATATTAAGCCGGAAGAGATTCCCGGTATTGATCTATATATGGACCAGGTAACTACCTTTATGGAGGAACATCTCCGTTCTTCCAAACGCCACAGAGAGGACAAGATCCTGACAAAAACCATGATCAACAACTATGCCAAAAACGACCTTCTTCCTCCTCCGGTAAAGAAAAAATATTCCAAAGAGCATATGCTGATGCTGATTTTCATCTATTATTTCAAAAATATACTGTCGATCAGTGATATCCAGAAGCTTCTGGAGCCTCTTGCTCAGAAATACTTTCCCGGGGAGGGCAGCATCGATCTTACAGCCCTTTATGAGGAAATTATGAAGCTGGAGGTGGAACAGATAGAACCCCTTGCTAAAGATGTGACCAGAAAATTTTCCCTGGCAAATGACTCTTTTCAAGATATTTCTGAGGAAGAAAAAGAATTTCTTCATAAATTTGCTTTTATCTGTATGTTAAGTTTTGATGTGTATGTAAAAAAACAGGTCATTGAAAATCTCATTGACCAGATGTCCGAAGAAGAAACTGATTAGAATCTTTTCTATTCTTACAAAAGGACCGCCCTTAGGCCGCATATATCAGGGAATCTTTCAAGCTCCTATACGGCACAAAGGGCAGTCCCTCTGTATTTTTTAAATTATATTCTTATGATTTTCCATAATTTTTTCTACAATCTCTCTGCCTTTCCTGCCGGCCTCTTCAATAACCTGGACATCCCCCTTAAAATGCCACATTCCAAGAGATGCTTTCAGAATGATTTCCGGGATTGTTCCCTCTATTAAAGGTTTCATTCCCTGATAGAGCACTAAAGACCTTTCCATGCTGGCAGATACGTAATTTCCATACCACCCCATTTTCTCTGTTTCCTCATCGCTCATCCAGGGGCAGTACTTATCCCGTATGCATATATAGGTCTCTACCCCAGTCTCTATAAGCACATCCAGAAGAATGTCCTCTCTCAGGATATCCTCATAGAAAGAGCGGTAAGGCGTCTGAGACAGTGCCGTATAATTCAGACAGATTAACGTAGCTGAATAGAGGACTGGCGTCTCATGTCTGTTTACATACATCTTCGTATAACCTGCCAGTCGGTGGAAAATACGTCTTACAATCTCTACCGCCATCTCTCTTTTGCTTTTAAAATGGTAAGCAGTAAGCCCTACACTGATATGTACCTTAGATGCAATCTGCCGAATGCTGGTTTTAGTATAACCCTGGGTCAGAAATAATTCCCTGGCTATCTGAAGAATTTCCTCTTTTTTGCTGTCGATTTTTTTTTCTGTACTCATTTATAATATTTCCTTAAGAGAATTACGGCTGAAATCCTTTGGCTATGGCATCATTTGGGCAGTTCATAGCACATCTTCCGCACTCCAGACATCCAAAATGATGTATAAAATATTTTCCCTCTTCGTTAGGGAATATTACATCCTCCATACAGACTTCTTCGCAAGTACCGCATCCAACACATTTTTCCTGATCGATTTCATAGGCCCATGGACGTTTGGAAGCTCCTCCGAAAGAAAATCTCAGTCTGCACACTTCATCATCTTCCGGCAGATGGAAGATTTCTCCGTCACCCCTGTCCAGCACAAAGATCCGGAACATATCTAAGTCCTTATGATAGAGAGCCTTTGTCCCCGGATTCAGCTCCCAATATCTTTTGTAGATTTCCTGGTTTTCCTCAGGGGGCAGCTCTCTGACATGAGCGCTGATCCGTACACTTGCAGAAAGACGCTTCACAGTTTCTCTCACAATAACGCCCACAATATACGGATTCTTTTGAAGTTCATAATACACAGGTTTTCCTTTTGCAAGACCAATGAAAAAATCCCCGCTGTCATCCAGGTGATGGACTTCCAGACCTCTGGCTGTAGGCGTCCTGCCATCCAAAGATGTGGTCCCTATGATCATATAGCCCACTTCTTTTACAAACTGAAAGGCCGCATTTTTAATCTCTTCATTTGTATTTTTTTCTGTAAGCCCAAGACAGGGCTTTGGATTAAACATACTCATAACGGCCTCCTCCATCACGCTTCTTCATAACTGATATTTATCTCAATCTTATGGAATTTTGCCCGTATAATCGGATAGATGCACGCAATAGCCAGATAAACAAAAATTCCGATAATATGCCCTACCTGGATTTCCAGACATTCATAATATACAAAGGCCGCGCTGACCAGCGCTCCAAGAATACATAAAAATGTATAAGCGTTGTCATTAATATGGAACTGAGAGCGCTTCCATATTTCCGGGATTTTTTTAGGCATTGTGATAATGGCAAGGCAGAGGATAACCTGCACACAGTTTGCAAGAGTATTCCCTATATTGGCAACATCGCCGATATTCATGCCGCTTAAAATGATAATAGAGCAAAGCACATAAATCGTCAAGATAATAAAATGAGGAGTTCCACTGGTAGCCATAGAAAGCAAGGCTGCTGCAGACATCACACCGGTAAAACCTCCGGTAAAAAACTGTTCTTCAGAAAAATACCCTGGCTCCAGATGGATAAAACCAAAGCCTGCAAAAACCAGGAGGGCTAAAATCAAAATGATCACCATAGCATACTGGACCTTTGCAGCTACCTGGATTCCCGTCAGATTTAGAACTACAAATACTGTGAGAATTGCAAAGGCAACCAGCTTTCCATTAATCTCAGGAAAAGCAGAAAGTACATAATCTGCAAAAGATATAGAATATGTAGCTGCTCCAAAGAAATAGCTGACGAATACTACAGAATAATTTTACCTTATTAAAAAAATAAAGCAAAAGCCCAAAATATCTTCATAATGCAAAGAAGGACCGGCCACTCCAGGCTCGGTCCTTCTTTGGTGAATCAACTTTATCCCTTATTCTTTTGAAATCCTGTCAAATACCATATCATAACCGTCGTTTCCATAATTCAGGCTTCTGTTCACGCGGCTGATGGTAGCTGTGGAAGCCCCTGTCTTCTCAGATATCTCCAGATAGGTCTTCTTCTCTTTTAACATCTTAGCTACTTCGAATCTCTGAGATAAAGATAAAATCTCATTTACTGTGCATACGTCCTCAAAAAACTGGTAGCATTCTTCTCTGCTCTTCAGGCTGAGTACTGCGTCAAACAGTGAGTCAACTGCTTCTGTATGAATCTTTTTGCTCATATCACATATCTCCTTATATCAATTTCGCACCCATGACAAGAGAATAACGTTCAAGTTTTTCACTGCTTTGCCGTACTGTTTCATTAACGCTTTAGCAGTTATATCTCCTATCACTTTCATATATATTAGCACAGTAAATTCTTAAAGTAAAGAACAGACTTCGACTTTCTCCACATTATTTATGAAAATTCTATAAAATTTTGTCTTTATTGACATATTTCTTAAATTCATCAACGTTTCTATTGACAATAAGCTCTTCTGGAAATCCCATTTCATCTAAAATCCTCTGGACATAGTCATGACATCCTACCAAAGTATCCGTGTGGGCATCACTGTTTACGATTACTGGAGCCTGGTATTCTCTGCAGTATTTCAGCATAATCCTGATGTTTTCTTCCCCACCCTGTCTGCCGCACCGGGGGTCCAGAGAATTATTATTTACTTCCAGCAGAACTCTATGTTCCTTAGCGCTCTGGACTAAGGCAAGATAGTCTACTTCATATCTGGCATCGTCAGGATGTCCGATAATGTGCAGATAGGGGTTCTTCATAACTTCCAGATAAGCATTGGTATTCTCTTCCCTGGTTCCGGGCTTTATACAGGGCACATGCATGCTGGCAATAACGATATCCATTTTTTCCAGGGTTTTTTCTCCCATGTCCACACGGCCCTCATAATCCATAATATTCAGCTCAGTACCCATATAAAGTTCTACTCCATACATTTCCCGGTCCACCATTTTCAGATTTTCAAAATAAAAAAGCTGACAGGTTCCAGGCATTTTCATAGAGTGTTCTGTAATCCCCAGAAGTTCCAGGCCTTTCTCAGAAGCTGCTTTTGCCATTTCCCGGATAGTGCTGTAGGCGTGGCCGCTGGCAATGGTATGGGTGTGTGCATCTAAAACATATTTCATATTATTCTCCTTCCTTTCCTAACATCAAACTACATATTTTCTCAAAGGCGGAATCATGATCATAATCTGTGCCGCCACACAGGACAAAATAAAGGTCAGAATCCAAAAGATCAGGATCCCTGCATACCCGATTCTTAAAGGAGTTATATGCAGAAATTTATAGAAGAAATTCAGAAATACCGGATGTATCAAATAGATACCAAAACATAGACCTCTGTGGACAGAAAACCAGGATCCAGAAACATTTGCTCTGGATACAGCCAGGAAGATCCCCATAGACATCAGGACGATCCAGGGTGAATCGTATGAGACCGGAAAAAGTTGTAAGCAAAAACCATTAACGATCAGTATTACTCCCATCACAGCGGCTACTGCTCCTCCGATTTTCCAGCTCCATTCCACACAATCCCTAAGATAATACCCTGCCACATAATAGAACAAATATATTCCGGCAAAAGGATAGGTAAATCCCAGATAGAATCCTGTTAGCTGTTCTGCAAAAGGCAGTATGCTGCTAAAGCAAAAGCCCAGCAGTAAACCATATTCTAAAAGCCGTTTTCCCCCATAGGCAATAACCACCTTTAAAAGAGGAGTAATGAGATAAAGACCAATCAATTCATATAAATACCACATATGGGCCCAAGTATTTCCCGACAGCGTCATGAGGAATCCTTTTCCTACCATGGTCAGGGAAAAGGTCCGTTCAGTCATGACCAGTTCCATAACAGCGAACACTGTTCCGAAAATAAGAAGAGCCAACAGGATTCTCCGCACATAATGCTTCAGCAATCTTTCAATGGTAATCTTCTTTTCCGGAGTCAAAAATAATGCTCCTGAGATCATAAGGAAAATAGGAACACCTGCTGTCATCAGATTTTTTACGGTTTCATACACGATTTTCTGCCCCTGATTCATCTCTACGGCTATGGTATCGGACACCCCTGAAACCACATGGAGCATTACTACCATGGCTATCGCCGTCCATCTGAGGATATCCAAATACCCCAGTTGTTTTTTTTTCTCGTCCATAATTGTCTCCTTCTTGTTCATCAGACATCCTTTTTCTTCTGATGAAGCATTTTTAATAGCCTTCCCTCCCCGGCTTTACAGCTATTTTAATACATTTTTCCCGCCGCCACAAGGAGCCAAATATAAAGTCCGTTATCTGGCAATTATCTGCCGGCACAGGCACAGCAGCCATTTGCCCGATGTATTGCGCAAAAAAACAGCAGAGCTGTTCCTCCTGAAAGGATACAGTTCTGCTGCTTCTTTTTACCTGTATCAGATAATCTCGTTAAACAGTTCTTTTACCGTAGGATAGATTTTTACAAATTTCTGATATCTCTCCTCGTATTTTGCAGCCAGTTCCGGTTCAGGCTCTACTGTATCAATAACCTTCACGATTTTTTCAGCTGCTTCTTCTACTGATGCAAACTCTCCGTTGGCTACTGATGCCAGCATGGCTCCCCCTAAGGCCGGGCCTTCCTCAGATTCGATAACATCCACTTTAATGTTCAGGATATTGGCGATCATCTTTTTCCACAGAGGGCTTTTGGCCCCGCCGCCGCAGATCTTGGTCCGCTCAATCTGGATACCCAGAGATTTGGCAACCTCAAAAGAGTCCCTGATAGCGAAGGCTACGCCTTCCAGAACTGCCTGAGTCATATCTGCTCTGGTGCTGTCCATGGTCAGTCCGATAAAGGTTCCTCTGGCATTAGGATTATTGTGAGGAGACCGCTCTCCCATGAGATAAGGCAGGAAGAAGACGTTATTCTCTCCCAGCTTCTCAATCTTTGCCTGTTCTCCGCTGTAGTCCTTTGTGCCGATGATCTCGTCCATCCACCATTTATTGCAGGAAGCTGCACTCAGCATACAGCCCATCAGATGATAGTGACCGTCTGCGTGAGCAAAGGCATGAAGGGCATTATTGGGGTCTACGCCGAATTCTTTGCTGGAAATAAAGATGGTTCCGCTGGTTCCCAGGGAAATGTTGCACATTCCGTCACCAACTGTACCGGTTCCTACTGCAGCCGCAGCATTGTCTCCGGCTCCTGCCACAATCTTGCAGGTCTCCGGGATGCCCAGCTCTTTCGCCAGCTCAGGTTTTAATGTGCCTACTGTTTCATAGCTTTCGAAAAGCTTCGGCATCTGTTCCTCTGTAACTCCGCAGATATCCAGCATCTCTTTGGACCAGCAGCGGTTCTTCACATCCAGAAGAAGCATTCCAGATGCGTCGGACATATCACAGCTGTGGGTTCCGGATAATTTATAAGCCAGATAATCCTTTGGCAGCATGATTTTTTTAATCCGTTTAAAGTTCTCCGGTTCGTTTTCCTTTACCCAGAGGATTTTTGGCGCGGTAAAGCCGGCAAAAGCAATATTGGCTGTATACTGGGACAGTTTATCCTTGCCGATCACATTATTTAAATAATCTGTCTCTTTTCCTGTTCTTCCATCATTCCAGAGAATTGCAGGACGGATTACCTGGTCCTTTTCGTCCAGGATCACCAGGCCGTGCATCTGTCCGCCAAAGCTGATGCCGGCTACCTGACTCTTATCGCAGTCAGCAGTAAGCTCTTTGATTCCTTCCAGGCTCTGCTCCCACCAGTCTTCCGGATTCTGTTCAGACCATCCCGGATGAGGGAAAGAAAGGGGATATTCTCTGGAAACGATCTTCTGGATCTTTCCTTCTCCATCCATGAGCAGCAGCTTCACGGCGGAAGTTCCTAAATCTACTCCAATGTATAACATATTTTCTCTCCTTTACTGAATGGGGACTGCCGCAAGATACGACAGCCCCTGTGATTCATGTCCTTTTCAACTTTTATGCAAATGGATTTTCTGTTGGATACAGAACGCCCTTCGGCTGATTGTAGTTAATTTCTTCTACATCAACACCGAGATACTTGAATACCTCATACAGAGCTTTTCCATAGTGTCCAAAAGCAACAGCTCCGTGATGCGGGTAATTCTTTTCTACCAGAACATGACGGTAGAAACGTCCCATCTCAGGAATAGCAAAAATACCGATGCCGCCAAAGCTCTGTGTTGCCACAGGAAGAACTTCACCATGAGCAATGTAAGCCCGAAGCTTGCAGTCAGAAGTGCTCTGAAGACGGTAGAAGGTAACGTCACCTGGAATAATATCTCCTTCCAGAGTACCCTGTGTAACTTCTTCCGGAAGATTTCTTGCCATGATCATCTGATATTTCATAGTGCAGGAAGTCAGTTTTCCGGAAGTTGTATTTCCGCAGTGGAATCCCATAAAGGTATCTTTCAGTGTATAGTCATATTTTCCTTTGATCTCGCTGTCATAGATAGATGCAGGAACCGTATTGTTAATATCCAGAAGAGTAACGGCATCCTGGCTGATCACAGTACCGATGTACTCGCTTACAGTACCCCAGATATCTACTTCACAGGATACAGGGATTCCTCTTCCTGTAAGACGGCTGTTTACATAGCAGGGAACGAATCCAAACTGAGTCTGGAATGCAGGCCAGCATTTTGTAGTCAGAGTCACATATTTTCTGGAACCTTTGTGAGCTTCTACCCAATCCAGCAGAGTAATCTCATACTGAGCCAGTTTTGGCAGGATTTCCGGTTTCATATTGCCTTCTCCCAGTTCCTTCTCCATGTCTTTGGCAACTTCCGGAATACGTGGATCTCCTTCATGATTCTTGAAGGCTTCAAAAAGATCCAGCTCAGAGTTTTCTTCAATCTCGATTCCCAGGTCGTAGAGTCTCTTAATAGGAGCGTTGCAGGCCAGGAAGTCCTGAGGACGTGGTCCAAAGCTGATTACTTTCAGGTTCTTTAATGCTACTATAGCTCTTGCGATAGGAATAAATTCCTCGATCATATCTGCTACTTCTGCAGCGGTTCCTACAGGATACTCAGGAATGTACGCTTTTAAGTTACGCAGCTTCAGGTTATAGCTGGCATTTAACATACCGCAGTAAGCATCGCCTCTTCCCTGTACAAGGTCTCCTTCTTCAGCTGCTGCCACTACCATACATGGTCCATGGAAATATTTTACTAACAGAGTCTCTGCTGTCTCCGGTCCGAAGTTTCCAAGATATACTACTAAAGCGTTGCATCCGGCTTCTCTCAGTTCTTTCAGAGCTTTCTGCATGTCCACTTCACTTTCTACAACGGTTGGACATTCGTAAATTTCTCCTTTGTAAGCAGCTACTACTGCTTTTCTTCTGTTCTCAGACAGTGTCATCGGGAAACAGTCACGGCTTACGGCCACGATACCCATTTTTACTTCTGGCATGTTCTGTAAATTCATTCTTCTTTACCTCCTGATTAAATTTGTATATTTTTCTGTCTATCCTACAGACAGATTTGCACCTTTTAATCCCACAAAAGCACCTTCGATACCGGCTTCTTCATGGGCAATGAGCCATTTGTTTCTTGCAAACAGCAGCTTGTCCTCCTTTGTATTGTTCTGAGCCGCTGGTGCATCTGTGTTAGTTCCCTTTGGAAGGATCACTGCTGCCCGGAATTTATTTCCGTTTACATTGCAGGGCGCATAGTGAAGCGTTGTGGCATACACTTCGATGACAGTTCCTGCCGGAATCAGGAAGGCTTCCATCTTTCCAGTGTCATATGTACCGTCTTCCTCAATATCCTGCTCTTTTCCCAGGATCAGGATCATATCTGTCTGGGCCACGTTCACCTCAGAATCTCTGTGGTACTCTACTGCATTTAAAAGTACATTATTTCCATTGCAGTAGCCCACCTGGACAGGCATTCCTCCATAAAGGCTGTAGCCAATCTTCTCCACGCAGGGACAGGCTTCCAGTTTCTCATCAGAGGCCACATATACCACATCATCTGGCTGAGGGGTCTCTTTCAGAGCTTCCAGCAGATCGGAAACATCGATTCCCTGAATTACTTTTCCGTAGGTCTGAAAGGCTTTATCTGTTACCTTCAAAATTTCCATCTGGGACTTACCTCCTTAATTAGTTTAGTCATTAAACTATATCTTTATGCTACCATCTCTATAGAAAAAAAGCAAGTTATTTTTTCGGAAAATCTCTTCTTTTTGCTGTTATTCAATCATGCAGCTGACCCCTGTACAAAAAGAAAGCAGACCTGTCATGCCAGAACATTTGATTCTCTGACTATAACAGGTCTGCGCTTTCAGGCAGCTCCAAAGCTCTCTTTAAATTATATCGTAATATCTTTTCCAAAATATTTATTGGAAAGCTCTGAAAGAGTTCCGTCTTCTTTCAGTTCTTCCAGATTTTCTTCCAATGTATCTGCCAGAGAGTTTCCCTTTCTGGTAAATGCCGCAATCTGGTTTTCTTCCTCTTCTGCCCCAATCTGGTCCTGCACAGAAGAAAGATCCAGATAGGGCTTTGTATGTCCGTAATGTATGGTATTCCACTGACTGATGCCCACGGAAGACAGTACACAGTCATAGACCTCCCCATCCAGAGATTTCAGCAGATTTTCTTCTGATGTGTCTACGATTTCCAGTTCCATATTCATTTTATCCGCCAAAAGCCCTGCCAGTTCTACCTCAAAGCCTTCCGGCTGATTATTTTCCGAAGAAAGATAGCACATTTCTTCAATGCCAAGATGCATCCCCACCCGCAGCACGTCATTTTCCAGGGTTTCCCTGTTTCCAGCTAGAAAGCATCCAGACAAAGACGGAAGAAGCAGCGTGAGCAGAAGTAAAAAAATTCCTCTATTAAATACTCTTTTCATACAGTTTTCTCCAATTATTTCAACCTGTCATGAAAACAATATCATGTAACCTCCCCTTTGTCAATGCGCCGAAGAATACCCGGCACTTGTAAAAGATTTTTTCAGATGGTATGATAAAGGAAATATTTCAGGGGAGAATGAAACTATGGAAAGCTGGAATGGAAAACCTTATCACTCTTTTGATTACATGCTGAAGGAACGCTTTTCCTGCAAGATATATAAGACAGCTCTCAACGGAGGCATGACCTGTCCCAACCGGGACGGCACCCTTGGAGAACGGGGCTGCATCTTCTGCAGTCAGGGAGGCTCGGGAGACTTTGCAGGAGACCGCCGGGACTCTATCACAGAACAGATCAACAAGCAGGCGGAAAAACTGGCTCAGAAAAGAAATGCATCTGCTTTTATTGCTTATTTTCAGGCCTACACCAATACCTACGCCCCTGTGGAATATCTGAGAAAAATCTATACAGAGGCCATAAATCATCCTCAGGTAGCGGCTGTTTCTATTGGCACCCGCCCGGACTGTCTGGGTCCAGATGTACTGGCTCTTCTGGAAGAGCTGAATCAGATAAAACCGGTATGGATAGAGCTGGGGCTTCAGACCATTCATGAAAGGACTGCAGCATATATCCGCAGAGGATATCCTCTCTCCTGTTTTGAAGAGGCTGTGAAAGCTCTTCGGCAGCGGGATCTGGATGTCATAGTCCATACCATTCTGGGACTTCCCGGTGAAAGCCGCCAGGATATATTGGAAACTATGGAATATCTGAACCGTCGGGATATCCAGGGGATAAAGCTCCAGCTTCTTCATGTACTGAAAGGGACTGATCTGGCACAGGACTATCTGGAAGGCAGATTTTCCGTCTATACCATGGAAGAATATCTGGACATCCTTATTGATTGTCTGGAACACCTTTCCCCTGATATCGTAATCCACCGTCTCACAGGAGACGGACCAAAAGATCTGCTTATGGCACCTCTGTGGAGCAGTAAAAAACGAACCGTCTTAAATACCCTGCATCATGAATGTAAAATCCGTCATGCTTATCAGGGAAGATTATATAAGGAGGACTAAACTATGGCAGAACCTCTCACACTGTATAAACTGATGATCCTTTATATGCTGGAAAAATCGGAATTTCCTCTGACAAATGCTCAGATTTCTGATTTCATACTGGATAAGGGCTATACCACTTACTTTCATCTCCAGCAGGCCCTCTCGGAGCTCACAGACTCAGAACTTATCAAATCCACAACCGTCCGGAACTCTTCTTATTTCCGTATTACGCCCCAGGGCAGGCAGACACTGTCTTACTTTGAAGACCAGATTTCCGACGGCATTAAATCAGACATTACTGATTTCTTTAAGGAAAATATTATTAAAATACGGGAGGAGCTTTCTGCTGTGGCTGATTATTATAAAGGCCAGAAGGAAGGCTATCAGGTCCGCTGCCGTCTCAGTCAGGACAAGCTCTCCCTGGTAGACCTGACCATTGCCGTACCTACTGAGGAAGCTGCCAAAGCTATATGTATCAACTGGAAAGAGAAAAGCCAGAGTATCTATGAAAACCTCATTGAGTTTCTTCTGTAAAAAAGCAGCCGGCTGTCCTTTTCTACCCATGACAGCCGGCTGCTTTTTTATTTCATTACTTTTTTCAGTTCATCCATAAAGGTATCGATATCCTTGAATTCCCGGTAAACAGAAGCAAATCTTACATAGGCCACTGCATCCAGTTCCTTCAGCTTTTCCATAACGATCTCGCCGATCACAGTGCTGGGGACCTCCCGTTCCTCTTTATTGAAAACTTCCGTTTCAATCTCATCAATAAGCTCTTCTATTCTCTTCACGGGAATAGGCCTCTTATAGCAGGCACGCATAACTCCATTCTGCAGCTTTCCCCTGTCAAACTCTTCTCTGCTCTGATCTTTCTTGATCACAGTCAGGGGAATGGTCTCAATTTTTTCATAGGTAGTAAAACGCCTGCCGCACTCGTCGCACTGACGCCGTCTCCGGATAGAATTATTGTCCGGTACAGGTCTGGAATCAATGACCCTGGTATTATCCTGATTACAAAACGGGCACTTCATACTGTTCCTCCTTATGCAAGAACCGCCTTTGCCAGTGTTTTCATATTTTCTTCGTCTGCATCCTTCATCACAGACTTAATCGTAACTACAGGCTCGCAGATCTCTATATCTTTCATACCTTCAAAGTATGCCTTCATCAATTTTCCTGCCATAGGCGCCCAGGAACCATTTTCCACGATTCCCACTTTTCTCTTCTTATAAGTTTTAATCTTCAGATGATACAGGAAATCCTCCATGCAGGGGAACAGGTTTCCATCATAAGTCACGCCCATAACAATCAGACGGCTGTAACGGAATGCGCTGGAAATGGCTTCTGCCATGTCATCTCTTGCCAGGTCAAATACCTTTACATTTTCAGCTCCGTTCTCTTTAAGGATTTCTGCCATTCTGGCTGCAGCTTTTCCGGTATTTCCGTGAATAGACGCATATGCCACTACCACGCCTTCTTCTTCCGGTTCGTAGCTGCTCCAGGTGAGATACTTGCCGATATAGTATCCCAGGTTTTCTTTCAGAACAGGTCCGTGAAGAGGGCAGATTGTCTGGATATCCAGAGTAGCGGCTTTCTTCAGAAGGGCCTGAACCTGGCTGCCATATTTTCCTACAATATTGATAAAGTATCTTCTGGCCTCATCGTCCCAGTCTTCTTCCACATCAGAAGCGCCAAACTTTCCAAAGCCGTCTGCAGAGAATAAAATCTTTTCTGTCTGCTCATATTCCACCATAACTTCCGGCCAGTGGACCATAGGAGCCATGAAGAACTGCAGGGTATGATTTCCAAGACTAAGGGTGTCTCCTTCCTTTACCACTACACTTCTGGGAGCAAAATCCAGAGTAAAGAACTGGGGAAGCATGGAAAATACTTTGGCATTTGAGACTACCTGCATATTTGGGTATTTCTCTGCCAGAAGCTGGATATTTGAAGCATGGTCCGGCTCCAGATGGGATACCACCAGATAATCTGGTTCTCTTCCGTCCAATACTTTCTCCAGGTTGTCCAGCCACTGCTGGGTCCTTCTTTTATCTACTGTATCCATAATCGCAATCTTCTCATCTAAGATCACGTAGGAATTATAGGTAACGCCATTTGGTACCTTGTACTGGCTCTCAAACAGATCAATATCTTTATCATCTACGCCAATATACACAACAGAATCTGAAATTTTCATATCATACATAAATCTGTTCCTCCTTGGGGCTGCAAATTCATCAATCTCGCTGCAGACCGCAGAATTACGGCCTTTTGCGGAAATAATTTCATACCGCCTCTATTATATATGGGTTGAAAGAAATTTTCCACTGGTTTTTATAGAAAATTTCTGTTCCAGAGGAAAATCTTGACGGAATCAGCCGGGAAGAATAAAATGTATCCTGAGACAGGAGGTATCAAAATGGAAGAAATCATAAAATATATTTTAGAACAGGTTCAGAATCTTCTGGCTATTGACAGTCCCACAGGTTACACTACAAATGTGACGGACTATCTTATGACAGAATATAAAAGGTTAGGCTATACTCCTCAGAAAACCGTAAAAGGCGGCGTTCTCACAGATCTTGGGGGAAAGGAAACAGACAATGCTGTGCTCCTGGAGGCCCATGTGGATACTCTTGGGGCTATGGTCTCTCAGATAAAATCCAACGGACATCTGGCGGTTTCTCCTCTGGGAGGAATGAACGCCAACAATGCCGAGGCTGAGAACTGCCGGATCATCACCCGGTTCAACGGCATCTACGAAGGCACCTGTCAGCTGACAGACGCTTCTATCCATGTAAATGGAAAATACGATGAGACTTCAAGAAGCTTTGATGTCATGGAAATCCTTCTGGACGAAAAAGTTTCCTCCAGGGAAGATGTTCTTGCCCTTGGCATCATGGAAGGGGATATCGTGGCTTTCGAACCCAGAAGCCGCATTACGAAAAGCGGTTATATCAAAAGCCGTTTCCTGGATGACAAACTCAGTGCTTCTATTCTGCTGGGTTATGCAAAGTATCTGAAAGAAAACCAGATTACCCCTGAAAGAAAAATCTATCAGCATCTGACCGTATATGAAGAAGTGGGACATGGAGGAGCCGCTTCTGTTCCTCAGGGTGTCACAGAACTTCTGGCTGTGGACATGGGCTGTGTGGGAGAAGGTTTAAACTGCCATGAACATCAGGTATCCATCTGTGCCAAAGACAGCGGAGGTCCTTACAGCTATGATCTGGTATCTCAGTTAATTGCCGTGGCCAAAAAAGAGAACCTGGATTTTGCTGTGGATGTATATCCTCACTACGGTTCCGACGCAGAGGCAGGACTGAGGGCAGGATATGACGTCCGTCACGGACTGATCGGTCCTGGAGTCTATGCATCCCATGGATACGAAAGAAGCCATGTGGAAGGCGTAAAAAATACCTTTCTTCTGTTAAAAGGATATTTAGGGTAAGTATAATTTAATTTTTATTAAGAGAATTTCTAATTATTTTATAAAAGGGACATAATTTACTCATATTTTTTCCCTATAATAAATCTTGGATAGTTGATAAACCACTCACTATCTCCCCCCTCAAGTTGAAAAAGCCCGGTACATTATGTATCGGGTTTTTTTCTGTTGCTTTTCTTACTTTCAGCAGATATAATGTTCTTATCTGCTTCTTTTGACCGGAACAGGCTGTCATAAGAAGAAACAGGGTGCATAGGTTTCAAGGAATGCGAGCAACACTATCATAGAAGAAAGAGGTATGACACTATGACAAGAAAAAAAGTAGTAGTGGCTTTAGGCCATAGAGCGCTGGGCACTACCCTGCCGGAACAGAAGACCGCTTTGAAGGCTTCCGCAAAAATCCTGGTTGATCTGGTAGAAGCCGGAGCTGATATTATCATTACCCACAGCAATGCTCCTCAGGTAGGCATGATCCATACTGCCATGAATGAATTTGGAAAGGTACACCCCGACTATACTGCGGTTCCCATGTCTGTATGTTCCGCTATGAGCCAGGGTTACATTGGTTATGATATCCAGAACACTCTTCGTGCAGAACTTCTCCGCAGAGGTATCTACAAGCCAGTGAGCACCGTTCTCACTCAGGTAACTGTAGATCCATATGACGATGCCTTCCATGAACCGGTGAAGATCATCGGACGGACTCTGACAGAAGAAGAAGCTGAAGCTGAAGAGCACAAAGGAAATTATGTAGTGAAAACAGCAGAGGGATACAGAAGGATCGTAGCTGCTCCCCAGCCGGAAAAAATCGTGGAAATCGATGCCATCAAAGCTCTTTCTGATGCAGGACAGATTGTTATCGCCTGCGGCGGCGGCGGAATCCCTGTGCTGGAAAGAGACGAGGAGCTTATCGGCGCCAGCGCAGTTATTGAAAAAGACCTTGCCAGCGGCAGACTGGCCCAGGAACTAAACGCCGATGAACTGCTGATCCTTACCAGTGTAGAAAAAGTTTCTGTAAACTACCGTTCTGACTCTGAAGAATATCTTTCTCAGATTACTGTCCAGGAAGCAAAGACTTATATGGAAGAAGGTCATTTCGGAGACAACACTATGCTGCCAAAGATTCAGGCATCTGTTGAATTTGTAGAAGGCCATCCGGACAGACGAGCCGTGATCACTTCTATCGGAAAGGCTAAAGAAGGCTATCTGGGTAAGACCGGAACTATTATTACAGCATAAATATTTCTGTAAAAAGCCAGGAGAGCAGGTATAAAAAATACCGAATCTCCTGGCTTTTCTATGGAATAGATATCATATCTGATATTTCATCTGTCATTGATTTTGTTCTTATTTTTCTGAAAAATCCCATTAATGGTCTTCTGGGGAATCTCAAAGACAAGGATAATTCCCAGGACCATGGCAATCGCAACTCCCAAAGTCTCCCTTCCGTAGTGGAGGCTCAGTTTATTATTTTCCAGAAGGCTGTAGTAAATTGTTCTGTAAATGCCGATTCCCGGCACCTCTGGAAAAATTCCTGCTATAAGAAATAAAGTAACCGGACATTTTCTCACCGTACTCCCGATTCTGGAAGCAAGCGTAATAAATACAGTAGCGACAAAATTTCCCACTATGGCCCCTGCACCCAGTCCATGGACAAAAATCCAGCAGATAAGCCAGCCTGTCCCTCCGATAAATCCGCAGAGAGGATAGTGCTCTCTTGGAACGGAAAATAACACCGAAAAGGCTACAGTCCCGATTCCTGCCGCCAGGAACTGCAAAACTCCTTCTGCGATCATAAAAGTATCCCTCCCGTCAGATTATAGTAAAGAAAATACATGATTCCCACACCCATAGCCACTCCAAGAGCCACCATAAGGGCATCCAGGAACCGGACCCCGCCGCCGATATAGTCACCGTCAGCAAAATCCCGAATTGCATTTACCAGGGAGACTCCAGGAACAAGAGGCATAATAGAACCTACCAGAATACTCCCTGGCGTTTTTCCCAAGCCCAGGCGGTAAAAAAGCACGGCAAAAAAGGAGACACAGAATCCTCCTGCCAGATTCTTCACGATCTTAGAAGTTTTTTTCTCCCTTTTCTCAAAGATAAGGAGAAGGCCGTAAAGGATAAAGCCTGACAAAAAGGCCGCAGCCATATCTTCCAGCCCTCCTCCGAGAAGATAGCAGAAAGAACCGGAGCCGATCCCAGATGCTGCCGTCCGAACAATTCCCCGTTTTCCCGGCATGTGCTTGATAACCTCCAGCCGTTCTTTAGCTTCCTGCAGAGAATATTTTTTCTCTTCAATCTCTCTGGAAAGCTGGTTTACTGCCGCTATCCGATGAAGTTTTGCTCCGCTGATGGGAATATGTTTTACACTGGCATATATCTGCCCCTCCTGATTCTCCGCCGTAATAAAGATTCCTGTGCTCAGCACAAAGGTGCTGCATTTTTCAATGCCAAAAGCTCTGGATATTCTCTGTATGGTCTCCTCTACCCGGAAAATCTCTGCTCCGGCATCCAGAAGGATCCTGCCGGCTTCCATAGCCAGGTCCAGCACTTCTTTGTCATAGTTTTCCACAGTCCCGCCTCCTATCCTCTAATCTTTACTAAAAATCTGAAAAGGAAAAAGCGGAACCGCCTCTGCAGTCCCAAAAGACTTTTTGAAACGATTCCGCATATTCAGCTTACCTGAAAATTGTAAAAAACAAGATTACGATAATACCTAGTACAATCCTGTACCAGCCGAACACTTTAAAATTGTGTTTTTTAATATATCCCATAAGGAATTTAATAGCCAGAATAGATACCACAAAGGAAACCACCATACCTACCAGCAGGATCACAACTTCCCAGGAAGTAAAGTTCATGCCGAATTTTACGATTTTCAGAAGACTGGCGCCAAACATTACAGGAATGGCAAGGAAAAAGGTATATTCCGCTGCCACTGTCCTGGAGGCTCCTACCAGGATACCACCGATAATAGTAGCTCCTGACCGGGACGTTCCCGGAATCAGAGACAGGACCTGGAAGATGCCGATAAACAAAGCGGTCTTCCATGCGATTTCGCTGATAGAATTATATTTTGCCTGGCGTTTCTCATTGTAGTCTTCCACGATCAGGAACATAACACCATATACGATCAGCATTACGGAAACCACAAACCAGTTATTGAATTTTTCCTCAATAAAATCGTTAAATGGCAGGCCGATAATAATTGCAGGGAGACAGGATACCAGTATTTTAAACCACATGATCATCTTATCGATTTTTACAAACCGGCACAGGACTCCCGCCGCCTTTTCTACCTTGGTCACATTCTCATGTTTCGGTTTTTTATTCCGGAAAGGCCACAGATCTTTCCAGTATAGGACCACTACTGCAAAAATAGCGCCTAGCTGGATGACTACCATAAACATATCCCAGAATTCCTGAGACACATTCAGCTTTACAAATTCTTCCACCAGGATCAGATGGCCCGTGCTGCTTATGGGAAGCCATTCTGTAATACCTTCCACAATGCCCAGGAAAATGACCTTTAATATCTCAATAAAGCTCTCCATTTTTTACTCCTTAGATTTCGGCAATATCCACCAGTTTCAGTTTCTGAATATCTGTGTTTTCCAGACTGGTTACCAAAGCCTCCGCTGTATCCAGGGCGGTGAGGACATTTACTCCGGTCTCGATAGCGTTTCTCCGGATAATAAAGCCGTCCTTAGCCTTCTCCACGCCCTGAGAAGGAGTATCGATAACCAGATCAATCTTATGAGCCAGAATCAGGTCCATAAGGTTTGGTGAAGGCTGCTCGATCTTATTGGTACGGATGGCCTTTACGCCATTTTCATTAAGAACCTTAGCTGTGCTTCTTGTGGCATAGATTTTATATCCCAGATTCTGGAATCTCCGGGCAATGGGGATGATATCCTGTTTATCTTCATCCCTTACTGTAATGATCATATTCTTATGCTTTGGCAGGTTCACGCCGGCTCCCAGGAATGCCTTATACAGAGCCTCATTAAAGCTCTCGGAAATACCCAGGCACTCTCCTGTAGACTTCATCTCCGGTCCCAGGCTTACATCTGCTCCCCGGATTTTTTCAAAGGAGAATACCGGCATCTTAATTGCATAGTGTTTTGCTTCAGGCTGAAGTCCCGGAGTATAACCCAGATCCTTCAATTTATGACCCAGGATTACCTGTGTGGCAAGAGGAACAATGGGGATTCCCGTTACCTTACTGATATATGGTACAGTACGGCTGGAACGGGGATTTACCTCGATAACATACACGTCTTCTCCGCAGACAATGAACTGAATATTGATCATTCCCAATACGTGAAGGGATTTTGCCAGTTTCCAGGTATAGTCCTCAATTGTGCGTTTAGCGCTGTCGCTGATTGTACGGGCAGGATATACGGAGATACTGTCTCCGGAGTGGATACCGGCTCTCTCAATATGCTCCATGATTCCCGGAATCAGGATATCTTCTCCGTCACATACAGCGTCTACTTCTATTTCTTTTCCCTGGAGATATTTATCTACCAGAATAGGATGTTCCTGAGCAATCCGGTTAATAATACCAATATACTGGTCTACATCCTCGTCGTTAATTGCAATCTGCATGCCCTGTCCACCCAGAACATAGGAAGGGCGAACCAGCACCGGATAGCCCAGCTCGTTGGCTGCACGGATAGCTTCGTCTGCAGTATATACTGTATGTCCCTTGGGTCTTGGAATATGACACTCTTCCAAAATCCCATCAAAAAGCTCCCGGTCTTCTGCCGCATCTACATTTTCTGCAGAGGTTCCCAGAATCTTCACACCCATTTTAATAAGGGCTTCTGTAAGCTTGATGGCTGTCTGTCCGCCAAACTGAACCACGGCACCGTCTGGTTTCTCTATATCTACCACATTTTCCACATCTTCCGGTGTAAGGGGCTCGAAATACAGCTTATCTGCAATATCGAAGTCTGTACTTACCGTCTCCGGATTGTTGTTGATGATAATGGTCTCATATCCTTCTTTTTCAAAGGCCCAGGTACAATGTACGGAACAGAAGTCAAACTCAATTCCCTGTCCGATACGGATAGGTCCAGAGCCAAGAATCAGGACTTTCTTCTTATCTGTAGTTCCGTCTGCCTCATTTTCTCCTCCGTATACAGAGTAATAATACGGGGTAGTTGCAGCAAATTCTGCTGCACAGGTATCTACCATTTTATAAGAAGCGGTAATTCCCCATTCTTTTCTCAGTTTATGAATTTCCTCTGCCGTCCTGCCAGTAAGCTGTCCGATCACATTATCCGGGAACTCGATTCTTTTTGCCTCTCTCAGCAATTCTTCTGTCAGCTCCTGGTCTTTTAAAGCATTTTCCATTTCTACCAGGATAGCCAGCTTATCAATAAACCAGATATCAATTTTGGTGATATCATGAATAGCCTCGTAAGAAATGTTTCTTCTGATTGCTTCTGCAATCCTCCAGATACGCATGTCATCTACAATATGAAGTTCTTCCAGCAGTTCTTCCTCTGTGAGACCAGTAAAATCATAGGACATCAGAGAGTCCACATGCTGTTCCAGAGAACGGATGGCTTTCATCAGAGCGCCTTCAAAATTATTGCAGATACTCATAACCTCGCCAGTAGCTTTCATCTGGGTGGTAAGAGTTCTCTTGGCGCTGATAAATTTATCAAAAGGCAGTCTCGGGATCTTCACCACACAGTAGTCCAGCATAGGCTCAAAACTTGCATAGGTCTTTCCTGTGATGGCATTCTTAATCTCATCCAGGGTATATCCCAGAGCAATCTTTGCAGCTACTTTCGCAATTGGATATCCAGTAGCTTTGGAAGCCAGCGCAGAAGAACGGGATACACGTGGGTTTACTTCGATTACGCAATACTCAAAGCTTTCAGGGTTCAGGGCATACTGTACATTACAGCCTCCTGTGATCCCCAGCTCTGTAATGATATTCAGGGCAGAAGTTCTCAGCATCTGGTATTCTTTATCTCCCAGAGTCTGAGAAGGAGCTACGACGATACTGTCTCCTGTATGAACACCTACAGGGTCAATGTTTTCCATGTTGCAGACTGTAATACAGTTTCCTGCACTGTCCCGCATTACCTCATATTCGATTTCTTTCCAGCCGGCAATGCAGCGCTCCACCAGAACCTCTCCTACACGGGAAAGACGGAGACCGTTCTCCAGGATCTCAATAAGCTCTTCCTCATTGTTAGCAATACCGCCGCCGCTTCCTCCCAGAGTATAAGCAGGACGCAGCACCACCGGATAACCAATCTTATTACTGAAAGCAACACCGTCTTCCACATTTCGTACTACCAGAGAAGCAGCAATGGGCTCTCCGATTTTTTCCATGGTGTCTTTGAATTCCTGACGGTCCTCTGCTTTTTTAATGGTCTCGGAAGTAGTTCCGATCAGGCGGACATTGTGCTCTTTTAAGAAGCCTCTCTCCTCCAGCTCCATGGCAAGATTCAGTCCTGCCTGTCCTCCCAGAGTAGGAAGCACGCTGTCCGGTTTTTCTTTCAGGATCAGCTGCTCTACAACTTCTACCGTAAGAGGCTCGATATAAACTTTATCTGCAATATCTTTATCTGTCATAATGGTGGCAGGGTTGGAGTTCAGCAGAACAACCTCGACTCCCTCTTCCTTGAGAGAACGGCATGCCTGGGTTCCTGCATAGTCAAACTCTGCTGCCTGTCCGATTACAATAGGGCCGGAACCGATCATCAATACTTTTTTAATATCCGGATTTCTTGGCATTACTCTGTCACCTCCATCATTTTAATGAAACGGTCAAATAAGTAGCCGGAGTCCTGAGGACCAGGGCAGGCTTCTGGATGAAACTGTACAGTAAAAATATTTTTTCCTACATATTTCAATCCTTCATTCGTCTTGTCATTTACATTTTCAAAAGCCGGAACTGCGATTTCCGGATTCAGAGTTTCTGTATCTACTACATAACCATGGTTCTGGGAGGAAATATACACTCTTCCCGTTTCCAGGTCTTTTACCGGGTGGTTTCCGCCTCTGTGGCCGTATTTCATTTTCTTAGTATCTGCACCTGTGGCCAGAGCCATAAGCTGATGTCCAAGGCAGATAGCAAAAATCGGCACCTGAGAGTCATACAGTTTTTTGATTTCTTTAATGATCTCTGTACATTCCTTGGGATCTCCAGGTCCGTTGGAAAGCATAATGCCGTCGGGCTGATCCTTCAGGATTTCCTCTGCCTTTGTAAAGGCCGGATAAATAGTAACCTGGCATCCTCTCTTATTTAAGGACTCTGCAATATTCTCCTTTGCGCCAAAGTCCATAAGAGCTACCTTAGGTCCCTTGCCTTTGAGAACGGATTTTTCCTCGCAGGTAACTTTCTCCACTACTTTTCCTGTAGTGTATGCATGAAGCCTTGGTATTACTTCCTCCAGTTTAAAGTCCGGATCCGTAGTGATCATACCATTCATGGTCCCCTTCTCCCTGAGGATTTTCGTAAGGGCCCTGGTATCGATTCCTGCAATACCTGGTATGTCATATCGTTTCAAAAAGTTCTGAATTGTATCTTCACAGCGGAAGTTGCTTGGAATACGGGATAATTCTCTTACAATATATCCGTCGGGCCATGGTCTCAAAGATTCCTGGTCCTCATAGCAGATGCCATAATTGCCAATTAAAGGATATGTCATGCAGACTGCCTGTCCGGCATAAGAAGGGTCTGTAAGTACTTCCAGATAACCAGTCATAGATGTGTTAAAAACAATCTCACTGATGACTTCTTTTCTGGAGCCAATGCTGGTACCTGTAAAGACAGTTCCGTCTTCCAGTATCAAAAATGCTTTCATTCTCTCACCTGTCTCCCTTTCTGTTTTTATTTATGTTTTCATAATGCCAGGTAAAAAGGTCATGTATTTCAGACTTTCATGAAAATCCATGAATCCGGGGCCTCAAAAACGTCCCTGACACTGCTGCTTCCTAAAAAGCCCTAAAATTCCCCAAATTGTAAAAAGTGTATCATAATGCACTATTTTTTTCAACCTTTTTTGCAGAATCAATTTCGTAAAACTTTTTTCATTTTTTTCTTGACAATTTAGTACAAATCGTATAATATATATTTTGCGCTTACGAAAACGCAAAAATTCATAAAAATGCAGGAGTGGCGGAATTGGCAGACGCGCAGGCTTCAGGTGCCTGTGGTAGCAATATCGTGTGGGTTCAAGTCCCATCTCCTGCACGCTTTGAGAATCTCAGTTATCAGATACTGAGATTCTTTTTCGTTCCACAGAAAATTCCCCGGACTACCCTATAAAAAACCTCCGAGCTATCCTTAAAATCCCAGATATTCCTATAAGCTTTCACTTTTTTCAAACTTTCAAAAACCTTTGGTTAATTCTGAAAATAAATTTCAAATTTTCTGTTGACATTTATCTCTTTATCGTGTATTATATGTTTTGTGCTCAGGAGCACACAATAAAATATCAGAAATGCAGGAGTGGCGGAATTGGCAGACGCGCAGGCTTCAGGTGCCTGTGGTAGCAATATCGTGTGGGTTCAAGTCCCATCTCCTGCATCTTTTTTTTGCTACGATTTAGCTCAGCACAGAGAATATAAAAATAGCTTCAGGGAAGTTTACTTGCCTGGAGCTATTTCTATATTCTCGTATTGAGCGTTTCGCTCAAGCTATCCGCTTCTTTTAATGCATCTCCAGCTGAGGCATCTCCTGTCCTCTCAGAAGGATCTTAGGTCCTCCTGTGTGCTGGATATATTCTTTTGTAATGATTACTTCTCCGATGCTGTCATCCTTGGGGATTTCATACATGATATCCAGCATATATTCCTCCAGGATTGCTCTCAGTGCTCTTGCGCCTGTGTGTTTCTCCATGGCTTTATCTGCAATGGCCTCTAATGCTCCCTGTTCAAACTCCAGCTTTACCTCATCCATAGCCAGAAGCTTCTGATACTGTTTCAGGATAGCATTTTTTGGCTCCCTAAGGATTTCTACCAGCATATCCCGGGTAAGTCCCTTTAATGCGAAGATAACAGGAAGACGGCCTAAAAATTCCGGGATCATTCCGAATTTTCTCAGATCATCTACCGTTACCTTCTCTAAAAGGCTGTCATCATGGTCATATTTATCCTTCAGATCCGCCTGAAATCCAATGGATGCAGTCTTATTCAGACGTTCTTTTATGATTTCTTCCAAATCCGGAAATGCACCGCCGCAGATAAATAAAATATTTTTTGTATCTACTGTTGTAAGAGGAACCATAGCATTTTTACTGTTTGCGCCCACCGGTACCTCTATCTCGCTTCCTTCCAAAAGCTTCAGCATTCCCTGCTGAACGGCTTCGCCGCTGACATCTCTCTGGTTAGTATTTTTCTTCTTGGCAATCTTATCAATCTCATCAATAAAGATAATTCCGTGCTCTGCTTTCTCTACATCATTATCGGCGGCAGCCAGAAGCTTGCTGACTACGCTTTCGATATCGTCACCGATATAACCAGCCTCTGTAAGTGAGGTTGCATCTGTAATGGCAAGGGGCACGTCCAGAAGGCGGGCCAGGGTCTTCACCATGTAGGTCTTCCCGCTTCCTGTAGGCCCTATCATCAGCATATTTGACTTTTCAATCTCTATATCATCATTGCTTTCTGCGAAGACTCTCTTATAATGATTATAGACAGCTACAGACATTACCTTCTTAGCATGTTCCTGTCCGATCACATATTCATCCAGGCTTGCTTTTATCTTATGCGGCGCAGGAATGCTCTGAATATCAAATACCTTCGGTGCTACCTTCTCTTTGGGCTGTTCCTGTCTTTTTTTCACTTTCTGCCTGTTGGGAATCTGGTTCTGAAGGGAACTTAAATCGATCATGCTGATATTCGGCATGTTGGGAATATTTTTCATCAGCTCATCATAGTTAATGGTGCTGTTATTCATAGTGTCAAAACTGCGCTGCATGCAATCTGTACAGATGTGGATATTATTGGGCAGATCGATCATTTTTCCTGCCTTGCTCTCCGGACGTCTGCACATAAAACATATTTTTTCGTAAGTATCCTTTTTTCCTTTATCTTCTTTATCAGAAGAAGTGGTTTCTAAATACTCTTTATCATCTGACATAACTGTTCTCGCTCTCTTTCCATTATAAAAACTATTCTGAGATTTAAACTATTTGGCTCCAGTATCTTATCATAAATCCCTGTATCTAACAAGTAAACTTTTTATAAATAGACACAGACGGCAGCCCGAAACCTGCGTCTGTTCCCGGCTGCCGTCTGTCTGCTTTCTTTAATTTTCCCCATTAAATATGATTACTGTCCGTTCTGGCTATCCTGAGCAGAACTCTGGGCATCACTTTTTGCTCCTAATGTTACCGTAACTGTCTGTTCCTGGTACTGTCCGCCTTCAGCCCGGGATATGACTATCTCTACCTGCTCTCCTGCCTGATAGTAGGACAGCTGATTGGTCAGATTATCATAAGTCTGTACCGTAGTTCCGTCAAACTTCTGGATGATATCACCCTGCTGGATTCCAGCCTCTGCCGCTGGTCCGCCTTCCTCAACACTGCTGACAAACACACCAACCGGCATATTATACATCTCCTCGGTATTGCTGGTCACATTGATACATGTGATTCCCAGATATGCTGCCTGGCTTTCATCTTCAACTTTCTGCCTTGTTTCTCTGTTCATCAGTTCATCCAGGATTGGCTCTGCACGGCTGATCGGAATGGCAAATCCCATACCTTCTACTGAGCTGGATGCGATTTTAGAAGAGTTGATACCTACTACTTCTCCATTCATATTCAGAAGAGCTCCACCGCTGTTTCCAGGGTTAATAGCCGCATCTGTCTGGATAAAGGTCCCATCTACATCATCAGAACTTACCTGTTTATTCAAAGCGCTTACATAACCGGAAGTAACCGACTGTCCATATCCTAAAGCATTTCCAATAGCCACTACCTGCTCACCTACTACCAGGTCATCTGAGCTTCCCAGATTAGCTATTGCGATTTCATTAAGGACATCTTCCGGAATGTCTGATAGGTTTACAGAAACTACTGCCAGGTCGTTATCCACATCTGTACCCTTCACCTGTGCAGTTACTGCTGTGCCGCCTTCCAGGTCTGTGCTGCTTCCTGAATCAGAGCTGGTATTTTCCACATCACTCTGAGAGCTGGCTGCTGTTCCATCCTGGTTTGTAAAGCATACACTCAGGCTGGTGGCACCTTCTACCACATGATTATTCGTTGCAATCAATAACTCTGTATCATTCTGCCCTACGATGATGCCGGAACCACTGCTTTCAGTTTCCTGTTCCTGGGTTCCTCCGCCATAATTAAAGAAGTATCCGTAGTAATTTGGAATCTCCTGTACGCTGATACTGGTAATTGCTACAATAGAAGGCATAACATTGGCAGCCACCTGAGCAACACTTCCCTGAGAGGAAGAATCAGAAGATGCTGTACTGCTATTTGTCAGCTGAGCCTGGGCAATCTGTGTATTTTCTTCCGGTGTCAGCTGATTGCCTACATAATTTACTCCCTGGAAAACAACTCCTGCTACCAGTCCGAACACTGCTGCACAGGCTGCTGCAAATCCAAGCTTTCTGGCAGCTCCTGAAGTATTCTTTTTCTTTTTCGCTTCCTTTTCTGGCGGGACAGGGGTAGCAAACTGATAAGAAGAATAACTGTTTTTCTTTTCTCCTGCTGGTTCCCTGGCAGTGTTATCTGCTGTTTCCTCTGTACTTCTGTTTTCCGTTCTTGGCTCAGAAACTTTCCTGTAAGTACGGGCATAATAAGGATTTTCCTCACTAGGCGCTTCCTGGGGTTCCTGCATATTCTGCTGTTGGGAATCTGTTTCACTTTCCTGAGAATTTCTCATAACAAAGGATTCTCCTTTTGTATAAGATTCTTCATTTTGATTTTCCACAGGTTTTTCCGTTCTGTTATCGGGCTCTGTACCTGTGCCATTTATATTTTTAAATTCGTCACTCATAATTTATGCTTCCTTTCCTCAGATTATCTCTTTTTCTTTTTACATGACTAAGTCTATCAGTCAATTGTGTTCAAATTGTGATAAAAAAAACAAGAAAAAGTGAAATTTAATTCTTTTTTTTCCAGTAATCCGGGTTCATGGTAAACTTCATCACCAGTCGCCTGGGTAATTTTCGATAGTTTTTTCCCATTCTGTATCCCAGAAATTTAAAGGCGCTGCTGAAGACCAGCTGAGGGAAGAGCCAGGGTCTGCCTTTCTTTATAAGATAGAAGCAGGTACTTTTTACCAGGCGGATTCCCTCCCCCTCCGAAGGAACATCCTTGAATATCTCCGGATGATCTGCCTGGGATACTGCAAGGTCAAAGTTCCGCTTAAACTGCTGTATCCAGGTATAATTGTGTGAGTGGATCACCTGGGCATCTGCGGCATAGAACACAGCATATCCTGCCTTTATCAGATTTCCGGCCATGATCATATCCTCGTTAAAAATCGTGGGAAATGTAAAACCACCCATTTTTTCATAAGCCTCTTTACGATATGCAGCGCACACATTAGAACAGAAAAAAGTTTTAATTCCCAGTATGGGAATGTCTTTTCTGGTCTTTCTCCTGCTTTTCTCAGGATAATTAAAAGAACGGGTATATCGCTCAATAAGCCTGCAGTCCTTATCTGGAAGCTGTCTGCCATAGACCGCCCCCACCTCAGGGTCTCTGAAAGGTTTGAGAAGATTCTCTATGGTACATGTATCTGCTGGTACCGCATCTTGCGTAAAATATATCAGAAATTCACTGTCTGCCATTTCCGCCGCCTGGGCTCTGGTTCTACCATGATCAAATTCTTCTTTAGAAATATGGATGACTTCTGCCTGCTCCATTCCTCGGAGCACAGAATCTTTCCAGAATTTCTTCTCTGTATTCATAATAAGGATTTTATCCGGGGGGAGCGTCTGCTTCTTCAGACCTTCCATAAGTCTGAGAAATTTATCTCCCGGTTTATAGGTAGGGATAATTACTGTAACGCTCATATCTTTTCTCCTCTTTGTAGATTTCAGTAGCTTTTTGTGTACGAAAGAAAAGGAAGGGCCTTCCAGCACCTCCCTTTTCTCTCCCAAAAACTTATTCCTTAATAGTATTCTTCTTCAATATCATAACTGCTGTCATCCTCTGTATTATAGCTGTAGCTTTCTACAGAGGAATCCTCATAACTGCCGGTATCTTCTGAGCTGTCGCTGCTGTCTTCAGAGGATTCTCCATCATCCAAGAGATACTTTCTCTCATCTGCAACATAACTCTCCCCGAATCCGGTGCGGTCTACCACAAAATCACTGCGGATAGTTACTGTCTCAGAGGGCTGATAATCCTCATCGGAAAACAGAAATTCATGGAGATATTTTACATTTGTTTCCAGAGTAGTAGGAATAATGCAGTCCAGTCCTGTAACTGGCACTGTAAGGTCTCCTCCCATTACATAATCTACAGGAAATCCGGTATTTTCTCCCATACTATAAGTCAGGATACTGGTTCCCAGACGGATCAGCTGTGACTTGGAGAAATTTGTCTGTATAAGGGGAAATACCTGATCCACAATGTCATTCAGGGTAGTCAGACTGGCTGATTTTGCCTTTTCTGCCAGAAGGTCCAGTACCAGACGCTGCCTTTCTGTCCTGCCCTGGTCTCCCGAAGCAGTCTGACGGATACGGCAGTAGGCTGTAACCTGAACTCCGTTGAGATGATAGGTTCCCAAAATCTGTGACTGGTCCTCCGGTGCAGGATCCGGTTTTTCAATTGGGGTATAATCCATCCCTGTCTGTTGGGAAGTTTCTACACAGTGATTGTTCATATGTTCAATTTCTTCATAGGACATTGGAATATCCAATCCGCCCAGGCAGTCTACCACTGTAGCCATAGCGCTGAAATCCACAGCTACATAGTTCTCAATGTCCAGATCCATGTTAGTATTTATCATATTCACCGCCTGCATGGGGCCACCCCGGAGATAGGCAGAATTGCATTTATTATAAATACCATTACCGTATTCATCCTCATCTACCCGCATATAGGTGTCCCTGTACAGAGATACCAGGCGCACTTCCTTGGTATCATTATTGATGCTGGCTATGATGGCCGTATCACTGTTTCCATAGGCTCCCTCGTCCTCTGCACGCTTATCCACTCCAAACAGGGCAATGTTCGTATAGCCGCTGAGCACTTCGCTTCCCGCTACAGACTCATTAATCTGCACTTCCTGTTCATCTGCCGCCTGAGTAAAGTTCAGTCTGTCCATTCTTTTATTAATCTGAGTATATAAAAATAGAACTCCAACCAGCAGAATCAGTACAAGAATCTCAACTCCGAAAAGGATTTTTCTACCTATGTGTCTCTTCTTTTTTTTCATCTTAGACATCTTCGTTCCCCTTTATCACTAATACGCATTTTTATTTACAAATCCTTTAAAAAAGGTCAAAAATAAAATCTTTACATCCAGTCCCAGTGTCCAGTTTTCAATATAGTAAAGATCATATTCTATTCTTTTTCGGATAGAAGTATTTCCTCTGTATCCGTTTACCTGAGCCCAGCCAGTAATTCCCGGACGTACCTGATGCTTGATCATATATCTGGGAATCTCTTCTTTGAATTTTTCGACAAAAAAAGGCCTTTCCGGTCTGGGGCCAACCAGACTCATCTCCCCTTTTAATACATTAAAAAACTGAGGCAGCTCATCAATGCTGGTCTTCCTCATAAATTTACCGAATCCGGTTACCCTGGGGTCATTCTTTACTGTCCATCGGGTTTTTTCCTTCTCCGGTGCCTGAACTTCCATAGAACGAAACTTGTACATCATAAAAGGCTGATTATGAAGTCCTACTCTCTCTTGCTTAAAAATCAGAGGTCCCGGAGACGTAAGCTTGATCATAATTGCAGAAAAAAGCATCACCGGTGAAAAAATCACAATAGCAACCAGAGCGCCTACAATGTCCATGACCCGTTTTAAAAACGCATAATAAGTATTTGTCAGCGGAACATGTCTTATATTGATCACCGGAAGTCCCAATATATCCTCTGTATATGGCTTAGTCGGTATAACTCTATTATAATCAGGAATAAACTTTGTATGCACTCCTGACTTTTCACACAAAGCTACGATTTCTTCCAGACGGCTGTATTCATTCAGTCCCAGAGTAATTGCAATCTCATCCAGGCGGCTCTGAGGCAGGATTACCGTCAGATTTGCAATCCTTCCCAGCACCTTTACTCCTTTATACTCTGTTCCCGCTTCAATATGGTCGTCCAGGATTCCTCGTATCTTATATCCCCACTGTGGATTTGCAATGATCCTGTCTATATATTCTTCTGCCGCATGGCTGTATCCAACGAGAAGGATATGCTTAAGATTATAGCCTTTCTTCCGCATACTCATCAGAAAGTACCGGATCAGATTTCTGAGTCCTGTCTCCATCAGGATATTCACACAGTAGAAAATTGCCAGGAGTTCTCTGGAAAAGTGCATCATCTTAATAAGATACAGCACTCCAAGGATCAGGGCGATCCCAACAGTATTGGCTTTGACAATATTCCACATTTCCAGTCTTCTGCCCTGGACCCTCTTAGGAGTATACAAGTTGAATATATAGTATAAGAGCAGATATACCGGCACGATAGGCAGTATAGCCACAGCATAAGTCCTGAAGGGAAGCCCTCCTACTTCCTGGTCCATAAACAAAAATTTAATCACCCAGGCAATAAAGTAGGCTGCTACAATAACAAAAGCATCCAGCACCACGTGGAGGCGGTTAAAATGCTTTTGATTTTCTTTTATCAAGGTATTATCACCCTCTACTTAATCATGTAACACATGTAATATTTTCTTAATAATATATCACACTTCTACTAAGAACGCAATAATTGATTAAATCCACACATTTGTTATTTATTTGTGGTGATCACGTAGGTCGGGACAACCTTCTGTACAGCTTCCTTAATCCGGGGGCTGTCCTCCCTGCTAAGCTTATCCAGAATTGCCAGCTGTTTCTTAAACTCTTCCTCATCAAATTCAATGGGCTTTCCGATATGAATGAGCTTGTTGTCTGTATCCTGGAGTCCCTCTTCGCTCATAAGCAGTTCTTCATACAGCTTTTCTCCCGGACGGAGACCTGTAAATTCAATTTTAATATCTTCCCCTACCTTATAGCCGGAAAGTTTGATCAGATTTGTGGCCAGATCCAAAATTTTTACCGGTTTTCCCATATCCAGAACAAAGATTTCTCCTCCCTTGGCATAAGCACCTGCCTGCAGCACCAGGGAAACAGCTTCCGGAATGGTCATGAAATACCGGATGATATCCGGATGAGTAACCGTTACCGGCCCTCCTGCTGCTATCTGTTTTTTAAACAGAGGAATTACACTGCCGTTGCTTCCCAGCACATTTCCAAAGCGTACCGCCACAAAATTGGTTTTTGAATGTCTCGCAAACATCTGAACGATCATCTCACACATCCGCTTAGAAGCACCCATGATGTTTGTGGGGTTCACAGCCTTGTCTGTAGAAATCAACACAAATTTCTCTGCCCCGTATTTGTCTGCCGCCTCTGCTGTCTTAAAGGTTCCGAACACATTGTTTTTGATTGCTTCATTGGGGCTGTCTTCCATAAGGGGAACATGTTTATGGGCTGCCGCATGATAGACAATGTTTGGCCGGTATTTATCAAAAATGTTATTCATTCTGTGGGTGTTTCTCACAGAACCGATCAGCACCTCCAGATTCAGCTCAGGAAATTTTCTTTTTAATTCCTGCTGAATCTCATAGGCATTATTTTCATAGATGTCCAGGATGATCAGCTGTTTTGGATTATGAGCTGCAATCTGTCTGCACAGCTCGCTGCCGATAGAGCCGCCTCCTCCAGTTACCATTACGGTTTTATTCTGTACATATCCCATGATCTCATCCAGATTTACCTGAATGGGTTCCCTTCCAAGAAGATCCTCGATCTGGACTTCCCTCAGCTTAGATACGCTTACATCTCCATTGATGAATTGATAAATGCCTGGAATAATCCTTGTCTTACACCTGGTCTCTTTACAGATATCCAGTATCTCTTTCATCTTCACATTCCCGAGAGAAGGAATGGCCACAATAATCTCCTGAATATTATATTCCTCAACTTTATCGGGAATATCCTCTCTGGTACCTACGATAGGAACTCCTCTGAGATATTTTCCCTGTTTTGCCGGATTATCGTCAATGATACATTTTACTTTCAGGTTCAGATATCTGCTTTCCTCTGTTTCCTTTAAAATTGAACTTCCTGCAGCTCCTGCACCGATAAGCATAACATTGACTCTTTTCTTTCCGCCCCCGGTAATGTCCGTCATCTTTTCGCTAAGGATATTTAAAATAACATAAGAAAAACGCACACAGCTGGTACCGATGACCATAGCAAAATAGTAAATCAGGTAGGAGGATCTGGGCAGTGTCAGTTTCAGCAGACATGCGCAGGTTACCTGTATTGCAGATGCTGCTGCATTACCCAAGATAATATTGACCAGCTCACTGGAGCTGGCGTGTCGCCACACACTCCTGTACATTTTTGCGACAGCAAACACAATCAGGGTTATCATTGTATTTGGCACTGTATAACGCAGAACCTGCTCCATATCCGAAACCGGAATACTGTTGAAGCTGAACTCATACCGGATAAAAAGCCCCAGAAAAGAAGCAATCTGTATAGTAAGAATGTCCAAAAGCATAAGGAGAAAAACCTTGCTTGACATAATTTGACCCTTTTTCCATTTCATAGTAAATTCCTTCCTTTGTACTTACTTCATAAGAAATTTTCCCAGATTTCTGTATAGCTCCATCTGTATTTTCAGATACTGCAAAGGCGAATCCGCCCGGAATTTTTTTCTTCTGTTTTTTAAAGAAATCGTGACCCCGTTTTTCAGCCCCGCCACATACTCTCTCCCAAAGCCCTTTACGGTAAAAAAAGCAGTTTTAACAGCAAAGCCCAGAAGGAGCAGCGGAGAATTCCAGATGATCTGGAGAAGGGGCATATTTTTATAAATAAGATACACATTGTTTCTGGAAGAGTACCTGACCTTAAACAGATTATATCTGGATCCAGTGGTTCCGCTTCCTACATGAAGGACTTTTGCTTTGGGACAGAACCAGTTTTCATAGCCCAGGAGTTTTCCTCTGTATCCTATATCCATATCTTCCAGATAGGCAAAATGCTCTTCGTCAAACAGCCCAGTCTTATCTAAAAGTTCCCGGCGGTAGACAGCCGCCCCTGCACAGGATGCAAAAATTTTCTTTTCCCTCTCATAGGCTTTTTCCTGCTTACCTTTTCCATCTGCAAAAGCCCAGCCCAGGGCGCAGTAATAGTTTCCCGCATCATCAATCTTATCCTTATTCTTCATCTGGAGCAGTTTTCCCTGGCAGGAAAAAGCTCTGGGTTTTTCTTCGATTGCCCGGATCAGTTCCCCTACAAAGTCTTTATCTGCAATGGTGTCATTATTGAGGAGTATCACATAGGGACTGGAGGAATTTCTGATCCCCTCATTCACTGCTCCACAAAATCCTGTATTTTCCTTCAAGGCTATCAGTCTCACCCAAGGATATGCTTTCTCCACATACTCCTGGCTTCCATCCTGGGAACCGTTGTCTATCAGCAGTACCTCAAAATCCCGGAAGCTCTGTACTTTCATAGCTTCCAGGCAGTCTTTTAAATATCTTTTCCCATTATAATTAGGGATTATCACCGAAACCTTACACATGTTCCTACCTTTCAGTCTTTTGGGCGCAGAGAGTAATTCCACTTGGCAAGAGAAAGATTTTTATTGTAATAAGGATCTCCCTCCTTTAAAAGTTTCTCCCATCTGCAGCGCATAAATTCTATTTCTGTCTGAAATCTGCGTATTTTCTCTTTATTGTCTTCTGCCCCCCGGCTTTTTGATTCGTAATGATATAATTCTACATAGGGGTCATATACTACCAGATATCCCAGTTCCCTTACCCGCAGACAAAGGTCTACATCATTAAAAGCCACACTCAGAGTTTCCTCAAATCCCTGAACTGCTTCAAACACCTGTCTTTTCATCATCATACAGGCTGCCGTCACTGCACTGAGGTCTTGTATGATGGAGGCTTTATGCATATAGCCAGACCTCTCTCTTGGCATATCCACAAACATATGGCCGGCAATTCCTCCAATGCCTATTACTGTTCCGGCATGCTGAATAGTGTTATTTCCATAATACAGCTTTGCACCTACAACTCCGGTGTCTTCTCTCTGGCAGAATCCCAGCATTTCCTCTATCCAGTCGGAAGTAATCACCTCTGTGTCATTATTAAGGAAAAGAAGATATTCCCCTTTTGCCTTCGAAGCCGCATAATTATTGATAGCAGAATAATTAAATTCTTTCTTCCATCTGAGAAGCCGTATTTTGGGATTCTCAGACAGCTGTCTGTAATAATCAAAAATTTCCTGAGAGGTACTGTTATTCTCCACAATGAGAATTTCGTAATTACTGTATATGCTCCTTCCTAATATAGAAGTTATACACTTTTCCAGATCCTCTCTGGCATCTTTATTGGGAATGATAATGGAAACAAGGGGAGTGCCGATAACCGGATACTTCACTCTGTAAAATCCATAGTCCTTTGTCTGTGTCACAGTTCCTGTAAGGCCGCTTCTTTTTAAATTGTCTTCTATTGCCCTTTTTCCAGCCTCAAAAGCATATAGCTTACTCTCCGGATTATCCGCAGTGGAGGACTCATGAGTCCTCCAGTGATAAAGGATTTCCGGTATATGGCAGATTTTCTCTGCTTTCTCTGTACAGCGGAAAATAAAGTCGTAATCCTGAGCACCGTCGTAGTCTCGGCGGAATCCTCCTGTTTTCTCCAGAATACTCTTTTTTACGACAAAAAAATGACAAATATAATTATTGGATCTTAACAGATCAGGGCTGAAATCCGGCTTCAGGTGGGGCTGAAAATGCTCCAGTTCCTCTCCTCTTACCTTATCCTCATCTGTATAGATAACCTCTGTATCCGGCTCTCTCTCCAGAGCGCTGGCAACTTCATACAAAGCGTTGGGTGCCAGCAGGTCATCATGATCCAGCAGTCCTACATAGTCCCCTGTAGTCATTGCCAGAGCTTCATTGGTATTTTCTGCAATCCCCTTATTCTCCTCCAGTTTTTTCCACCGGATTCTTTCATCTTTCCTGGAATATTCCCTTAAAATATATTCCATTGAGGCATCCTTGGGACTGGCATTTACAATACAAAGTTCCCAATTTTCATAGGTCTGTTCCAATACTGAGTCCATCATCTGACGCAGAAACTTTTCCGGAGTCTGATAAGCCGGTACAGCTATACTAATCTTAGGCGGATTTTTCCATTTTCTTTTTCTCTGTTTTTCCAGTTCTTCCGGGTCCGGTCTGTATTCCTCATACCAGGGACCATAGGGTATCTCCTCAGGCTCAAAACGTTCATGAAGTCTTATCCAGAATTCTTTAAAACCAAAATGTTTCAGATAACGAAACCCCTTCTGAATGGTATATGGCGAAAGCCTCCCTAAAATTCTCCCCCATTCTAATTTTCCAGTAGGCATTACCCTTCACCTGCCTTTCCTGTTCTCATTCATCTGCTTATTCTAACACATTTTCTGTTTAAAGAAAACCTTTATTGTGCTATAATGAGCGGGAACTGCCCTGACTGGGCCGCCTTTTCATATTTCATTTTATATAAAGGAGGAACTTTTGTGAAGAAAAATATATTGCTGAAGCCTCTTTGCTGTGTTCTGTCGGCTTTTATCCTTATGCTGAGCTCCTATTCTCCGGTGGAAGCAGCAGAATTTCCCGCAAGCTGGCCCCAATCCCCTGAAATCGCCGAAGAAACCGGTGTTCTGATGGAAGCCTCTACAGGACAGATTCTATTTGATAAAGGAATGGACGAAATCCGTTATCCTGCCAGTACCACCAAGATCATGACGACTCTGCTGATCCTTGAAAATATAGAAGACCTTAGCCAGACCGTAACCTTTACTGATGTGATCACTCCTGATCTGGAGCCCGGAAACTCTACGATAAACGCCCAGGTCGGAGAACAGCTTACAGTAGAGCAATGTCTCTACGCCATTATGCTGGCCTCTGCTAACGAGGTTTGCACCCAAATGGCCGTTTATGTGGCCGGATCTGTTGAAAATTTTGTAAGCATGATGAACCAGCGAGCTTCTCAGCTGGGCTGTCAGAATACCCACTTTGTAAATGCCAATGGCCTGCCTGACCCCAATCACTATACTACTGCCCATGACTTAGCCTTGATCCTGGCTGCAGCAATCCAAAACGAAGATTTCTGCCGTATCTCTGGCTCTGCCACTTACACGATTCCTGCCACCAACATGACTTCATCTCCCAGGAATCTTGAAAATTCAAATGCCCTTATCAACGATAGCGAATATCATTACGACGGTGTCATAGCGGGCAAAACAGGTCATACAGAGGCAGCCAAAAATACTCTGGTCACCGCCGCCGCCCGTGACGGCATGACTCTTGTATGTGTAGTTCTCCGTTCCGATGGTGAAAACCGTTTTATAGATACTGTCAGTCTTTTCAACTATGGATTTGAAAATTTCCACCTTTCTCCAGTTTACTGGCTGAACAGCGAGGAACCTGCAGGATATGTGGTCCTGCCTAAAGGAGTGGAGAGCAATGTGCTCACTGTCAAAGACAGCGACAGTGGAGATACAAGGACACGTACTTATTCCTATCAGGGGGTAGATCTGTACAGTGCTCAGATCAGCCTTCCGGTAAGTTTTGAGCAGGAAGCAGATATCCCGTCCTCCTCCTTCTATCAAATCCGTGGATGGGATTATGTTCTGCCTGGCATGGGGGTAATTTTACTTATTCTATGTATATCAGAAATTATAATTCTTATTTCCTTCGCTTCTAGGAAAAAGCCAAAAATTAAGAAAAAAAGAAGCGCATAACATACAAAACAGGACCCTCTTTCACATTGGCTCCCGCCTGGCTTATTGCCTGCGTATATGGGAAAGAGTGGTCCTGTTTTCTTTTTCTATTCATTTCTTTTTCTCAGAGAGCAGTCACTTCTGGCCAGACTCAGATTTGGATTGTAATACGGATCTCCGTTTTTCAAGATTTTTCCCCAGCGTTTTTTGAATAGTTTTACCTCTTCTGAAAATCGCTTCTTATTTTCCGCATTTTTGTCAGAACCTCTGGTCAGCGATTCATAGTGATACATTTCCACGTAGGCATTATACACTACCAGCTTTCCAAGTTCTCTCATCCTCAGACAGTAATCAATATCGTTAAAGGCAACCTGGAAATTCTCATCTAGCCCTTGAAGTCTAAAATACAGAGATTTCTTCGTCATCATACAGGCTGCTGTCACTGCACTTAAATCCTGAGTCGTTTGTGTACGCCCTGCATACACAAACTGGTCCTTTGGAAAATTATAAAAGATATGTCCTGCTGTCCTTGACGGGCCCATACCTATGATAACACCGGCATGCTGGATTTTATCATTAGGATATAAAAGTTTTGCTCCTACAATACCTACATCCTCTCTCTGGCAATAACTGAGCATTTCTTCCATCCAGTTCTCTGTTATCACTTCTATGTCATTATTCAAAAGCAGCAAATATTCTCCTCTGGCTGATTCTGCTGCAAAGTTATTAATTCCTGAGTAGTTGAATTCTCCTTTCCATTCCAGAACTCTGATATTTTCATATTGTTCCTCTATCTGACGGTAATAATGGAAAATTTCTTCGCTTGTACTGTTATTCTCTACTATAATAATTTCAAAATTCCTGTATGTGGATTTCTTATAAATAGAAGAAACACATCTCTCCAAATCTTCCTTATGATCTTTGTTAGGAATAATAATAGAGATCAGGGGAGTTCCTTTAACAGTCAGTTCTGTTCTGTATCTTCCCCAATTTTCTGTCATACTCACCTTCCCGGGGATTCCCACCCGGTCATAATGAGCCTGTACAGCTGCTCTCCCCGCTTCATAAGCATACATCTTACTTTCTGGATTGCCAGCAGTAGAAGCCGGATGGTTTCTCCAATGGTACAGTATTTTGGGAACATGTCGAATATTACGGGCCTGCTCACAACAGCGCAAGATAAAATCATAATCCTGAGCGCCATCATATTCTTTACGAAGCATTCCCACTTGCTCCAGTATCTCTCTTTTCACAACAAAAATGTGGCAAATGTAATTATTACACCTAAGCATATCCAGATTAAAGTCCGGCTTAAAATGAGGATCAAAATAACGTTTCCCATCCATAGTCACCTTATCTTCATCTGTATATACCACATCAGTCCCCGGATTCTCATTAATCTCTTTCACAATTTCATATAATGCATTCGGTGCTAAAGTATCATCATGGTCTGAAAACATGATGAAGTCTCCCTCTGCCAGTTCTATAGCTCTATTCGTATTTTCAGAGATCCCATCATTTTTCTCCAAAAGCCTATAGCATATGCGGCTGTCTTCCTTATAATTTTCTCGAATATAAGTGCCGACCTTTTCGTTGTCACTTCCATCAGCCAGACAAAGTTGAAAATTTTTGTAGGTCTGCGCCTGAACAGACTCTATCAGTTCTTTCAGATACTGAGTAGGCGTATTATAAAGCGGAATCACAATACTGATCAATGGCTCATAGGCAAAAACTTTTTTCCTTTGCTTTTCCAGCTCTTCTTCTCCTGCCATATTTTCCGGATACCATTTTGTATATGGATACGGACGATTCTTATATTCCTCTGCTTTTTTTACCAGTTTAAGAGCAAACCCACCGGCGCCATGAAGTCTGAAATAACGAATTCCTTTTTGGTAGTAGGTTCCTATTCGTTCTCCCACCATTTTTCGCTTTAACAGGCTGATATAGCGGATAGCTCTGCAGCCCTGGGAAGAAAAGACCAGTCGTACTCCGCTTTCCTTTTCAAATGAAAACTCTAAAAAGAATCCGCTTTCTTTCCCTATATCAATCTCCTGATACTGCTGCTGCACATCAGAACGGTTCACTCTCTCAATAGAAAATTCTATCCTCTCCCTGTTCTGGTTCTCAACATAGATCTCCAAAGGATGATGGTAAACTGCCCACCCACTGATCATACATTTATGATTTTCAAAATCCACATCTACATAATCAATAAAATATTGGGGCATATTTTGTTTTTTCGCAATCTTCTCTGCTTTTTCTGAGAACCAGAGAACTCTTTTTTCCTCTTTTTTCCCATAAACATAAAGCTTTTTATACTCTTTTATATTCACGGGAATCTTTATATAGATTTCAGCCTTTCCATCTGCTTCTGTAAACTCTACTTCACTTACCCTTTGACGGTCCAGAAAAACCTCCGGTCTGTATTCCTGATTCCATGTTCCCTGGAGCAGATATTTATCTTTCTCTTTAAGGCTGAAACGTTCCTTTTCTACTTCCATTAACTCACGTTTCATTCTCTTCTCCCTTTATCTTACCACTTTAAAGTACAGTTGGAGTCTTCCAGAGTCAGATTTGGATTATAATAGGGATCTCCCTTATCCAAAATAGATTTCCAGCGTTTTCTAAACAGTCCTGCTTCGCGATTAAATCTTTCTTTCTTCTCCGGAGTATCTTCCAGTCCTCTGGATCTGGATTCATAGTGATATAGCTCTACAAACCCATGAAATACGATTGTTTTTCCCAGTTCTCGGACTCTCAGACAATAATCCACATCATTAAACGCCACTTCAAAATTTTCATCAAAACCGCCGATATCCTCATGGACGCTGCGTTTTACCATCATACAGGCTGCAGTTACCGCACTTATATCCTGGGTAGAGTTTGCTCTTCCTCCATAAGTAAACTGCTTTCTGTCTACTCCGTAGAAAACATGACCTGCCGCATGATCTGCACCCATTCCGATTACAACGCCGGCATGCTGTACCGTATCATTGGGATAATATAGTTTTGCACCTACAATCCCCACCTCTTCTCTCTGGCAATATCCCAGCATCTCTTCCATCCACTCCGGCGTGATCACTTCAATATCATTATTCAAAAATATGAAAAAATCTCCTTGGGCATATTTCACACCGAAATTATTTATGGCAGCATAATTAAAATGCTCTTTCCAATATAATACTTTTAGATTTTTTCTCGTCTGCTGTATCTGCTCATAGTATGCAAAAGTTTCCTGTTGGCTGCTGTTATTTTCCACTATAAGAATCTCGAAATTTTTATACGTACTTATTTCATAAATGGACTTTATACATCTGTCCAGGTCATCAATGTGATCCTTATTTGGTATGATAATAGAAACCAGAGGCGTCCCTTTATGTTTGAGTTTGGAGCGGTACCTTCCCCAATAAGGAGTCATAGTCACTTCTGCATCCTGCTGGATTCTCTTATAATGGGCCTCCACTGCCTTTCTTCCATTTTCATAGGCATACATTTTACTGGCGGGATTTCCAGCCGTAGAATTAGGATGTGATCTCCAATGGTACAAAACTTTCGGAATATGATAAATACAGTTTGCCTTCTCGCAACATCTTAGAATAAAATCAAAATCCTGTGCTCCATCATACTCTTTCCTGAATTCGCCTATCTGATCCACTATTTTTTTTGAAACTACAAAAATATGACAGATATAATTATTGCTCCTCAATAAATTCCAGTTAAAGTCCGGCTTAAAATGTGGATCAAAATATTCCTTTCCATCCATCGTCACCTTGTCTTCATCTGTATAAACGATATCGGGATGGCCGCCAGTATTTAAGGCCTTTACGATCTCATATAATGCGTTTACTTCCAGCACATCATCATGGTCGCTGAGCATAATATATTCACCATCTGCCAATTTCAGAGCTGCATTGGTATTCTCCGAAATCCCTTCATTTTTTTCTAATCTTTTATAGACAATTCTTTTCTCTTTTTTGTACTTTTCCTGCAAAAATTTTTCAATCCGGTCATTTGGGCTTCCATCTGCAAAACAAAGCTGCCAGTTTGAATAGGTCTGTCCCACCACAGAACGTAATAGGTCGTCAAAGTAATTTAAAGGGGTGTTGTAAAGAGGTATCACAATACTGATTAAAGGTTCATAAGGAAAGCGAGTCTGTCTCTGCCTTTTTAACTCCTGCTTACTGGTCTTGTGCAGTTTTGCCCAATATCCATAACCCTGATTATTGGGATTCAGATTAATAGAAAGCTGTTTTTTAAATTCTTTCATTCCATGGGCACGTATAAACTGGTAATTACTCCTTAATTTCTTTGGCCCCAGCTGCTCGTAATATTTTCCCACCTTACTGTTACTGAAATATAGCTTTTTGGCTGAAAGCACATATCTTGCTCTGGAGTCTTTACTTTTAAATGTCACCGCCACATTTCCATTTTCTAGACACTTTTTAGGAAATTTTATAGTAAAACCGCTTTCCAATTCTGAATCTACAGAAAAGATGTCGTTAACGTCCGGTCTTATTTCTCTTTCACATGTAAATTCAATCTCATTGTCCTGGCTATCCAGCACAAAAACAGGGCAGCGCTCTTTCTTGTAAAAGGCCCAGCCTTTTATTAGGACATAATCTTCCAGGATACATGCACTGTCTACATGATACTTTATAAGATTTTTTATATACCTCTGCTTAATATCCTTCCATTCTCGCTGGAATACTTTTACGGTCTCCACAGAATCTGAAAATTTCACTTCTATTTCGCCCTTTTTTTCCCACAGCTTAGAAATATCGTCTATATAAATAATAAAGCCTAATTTTAATTCACTGTCTTCTATTTTTAAATATTTCTGAACATCTGGACGGTTTATCCAGGAGATTCTGTATGGAATATCCTGTCCACTGCTATCCTTAACCTCCGCAGTAATGGCGTTTCCCTTCTTGCTCCATATCCATCCTTTAATTTCAAATCTATTTTTTCCAGAACGGTTTACATCAGCTTCGTCGATGCACCAGCGCATAGTACTCATTATAATTTCTAGTCCCCTTTTACCATCTTTTTATATTTCTTGTACGTTTTCCAGACCTTAGTATTTTCCATATCCTGAATTTTCTGTTCTTTTTCTTTCAGTTGATATGTCAGTTCCAATATTTCTTTCTTCTGGCGGAGAATTTGTTCTTTTTCTTTTATGATTTCCTGTGCATAGCTCTCCAGTCCATAGTTCTTATAAACCTCAATAAGTAACTTTTCTGTATCTTTAGGTACCACTTCTATATATATCTGAGGATCCTGGTTAATAAATAGCCATTCATTTTCAGATTTTTGAATTCCATTGGTTTTTATCACACATTTTTCTCCGGATTTCCACTCCAGCTTTTTGATAATAACGACTCCCAGGGCTTCACCTGGGTCCAGCCTGATAAAAACTGTCCCAGTTTCTATTTTCAGCTCTGCTCTTACTCTTCCCTGCTCCATTGGAAAATAAAAAGACTCTTCTTCTCTGGCAATCCCATCCTTTGACATAAATATCTGGAGCTTTTCCTCTGGTATCTGACTGTTTAAAAGCTGCGGCAGTGTTACCACACCCGGAGTGATCCTAGGATATAAGGCACGAAGGGGTACATAGTTTCCCAATATATATTTCTGGAAGTTCTCTTCCATACCCTGAAACATTTCCTGCTCTTTTTTTCCAATTCTCATTGTTTCATATAGATTCCAAGATGCTATCTGATTCCTAAAAGCATTACTTTTTTCATAATAATGCAAAATCCGATATATCACATACTGTATAGGAATCGGAAAAGAAAAAGTCCATTCAAAATCAATCAGCGTCCATTTATCTCCCTGGACGATTACATTTCCTAAAACCATATCGATATCTGTCACTTCAGCGGAGAAAAATTCTTTCGACTCCTGGATTTTTCCAAACACCTGCTGAAATTCTTCTGTGATCACAAATTTCGTCTGAGCTGTTTTCTCAATGATACTAATATATTCTTGTAATATCGTTTTAAACTCTTCTATTTTCCTTTGTTTCAAAAGGCCATCTAAAATTTCCTGGAGAGTATTTCCACTCAGATATTCTAAAATCAGCTGTTCCTCTTCCAGATTACACTGGTTTATCTGAATCTTCGTGTTTTGAAAAGTATTCTCTAATTTTTGAAATATATTAAATATGCTCTCTACATGTTTCTTGCCTTGGGGATAGCATGCCTTTTTACTGACACCTTTTTTTCCAGATTCCTCCCATATATCCGTTCTGATCGCAAATCTGGGATCTCTTTCATTTGAATATTTGGTAAACAAGATTTTTCTCATATTATCCCCTCTCCAACAATATCAAAAATGAATTAGAATATACAGGAAACATTTCATCCTCAATCAGGCTGTCATATACTTTTCCCTCATCAAACAGTTCTATTTTTTTTCTATCAAAATTATAAGAATTTAAATTCAACTCGCCTTTTCTGGGTAAATATTTATCAGAATATATAGACAGCGGAAACTTATAATCTGGATATGGATAATAAAATTCTGCTTTCAAACCAGTCTCTTGGATCATCTTTTCCCATTCTTTTTTAGAAAAAGTCCTGACACCTTTCGTAGTATGATATCCCTCGAGTCCTTCAAAATATCTTCCCACATGGTCCTCTGTGCAGCCCGCCCAGTATTTTAGTCCCAGACGGTTCTCAATCGCTACCACAATTTTCCCTGTTGGCACCAAATGTCCCTTTATACTCTCCAACATACGGATATAGGGATTTTCTCCCTGTATATATCCCTGAGAATATTCAAAGACTCCGATTAACGTAATATAATCATATGTTGAATCTAAGTTCGGCTCGATATCCTGAAAGTTCCCCATAATTATTTTTATATTATCATGCTCTTTATTTCTATATGCATTGATCAGGCTTCTCTTTCTGGACAGTTCTATACAGTCCACCTCACCTGCTTTTCTTGCTAAAGCTCCTGTTATAGCTCCACACCCTGCCCCCACTTCTAAGACTTTCTCTTCCTTTGTGATCGGTAGCCAATCTATAATGTTCTGTCTTATATTAGAAAAGTGGTACATAACAGGCCAGCTGTTTTCTCTGGCAATAACCTGATTCAATTCCTCTTCTGTATGTTTCTGGGCAATCGTTAATAGTTTCTCTTCAATCTCCCCGTCACTATATAAATCTTTACCGCTATAATAGGTATCATCTAATTTCACTTTTCCTATTTTTTCCACCTTATATCTCCTTCAGCTTACAGTTATCTTAGAATTCATATCATAAAATCCAACCGTATTTTTTGATGATATAACTGTAATTCCACACACGTCATATAGACGATGAAACACTTCAAATTCTCCATTTACATACCCAGTGCACCCCAGGGAAAGCAAGTACTCTCCCCCCTGCAGATTCATTTCCTGTGTAAAGGTAATCTCACAAACTTGTCCCTTCTCTTTTGGACTGATATCTGCTTTTTCAAAAAGTGTGTTTGTTCCTGTTATTTCTGTTCCCTGGAGATTTTTTATACTATATGCAAAAATAGGTTCTTGGATAGTTTCCTGAAATTTCACCTTCATTTTTATTGAAAATCCAGTTCCCTTCTCTATGCTATTTGCAGGAATCCCTTTTTGGTCCATAATAATAAAGTCTATTATATTAGCACGCCCATTTCCATATTCTAGCACATTGGGATTTGTTTCAAAAGGCCGGTCCCATTTACCGTCTGTGGGAACAGATTCTAAAGGATTTTCATCTTTCGATGCATCTTCCGCATCCTCTAATCCTACCAGAACTTTTTTATAAAGGTTCACCATTTCCTTAGGTTTTCCCTCTGCCATCTTCTCCCCTTTGTTCAGCAGAACAACCCTGTCGCAATATTTACTGATGCTCCCCAGGTCATGGCTGACAAAAAGAATCGTCTTTCCCTGTTTTTTAAATTCTTCAAATTTTCTATAGCATTTAGCCTGAAAAAAGACATCCCCAACCGACAGTGCCTCGTCCACGATCAGGATTTCCGGTTCTATGTTTATTGCCACAGCAAAAGCAAGACGCACAAACATACCGCTGGAATAAGTTTTCACGGGCTGGTATACAAAATCTCCAATATCTGCAAATTTCAGGATATCATCCATTTTCCTGTCTATTTCTTCCCTGGAAAAGCCTATCATGGTTCCATTCAGATAAATATTTTCTATACCCGAATATTCCATGTTGAAGCCAGCCCCTAATTCTAACAGAGCAGAAATCCTTCCATTCACCTGCACTTCTCCTCCACTGGGATTCAATACTCCGGTGATAATCTTTAATATAGTAGATTTTCCGGAGCCATTTGTTCCGATAATCCCTACGGTTTCTCCTCTGCTCACAGTAAAAGAAACATCTCGAAGAGCATAATGCTCTTTATATCTTTTTTTTCTGGACAAACCAAGTGATTCTTTTAACCGGTCTATAGGTTTATCATATAATCGATATATTTTGTTTAAATGATTCACTGCTATTGCAACTTCTGACATATCTTATCTCCTTAAAGTACATCTGCGAAATGCGGCTTAAGCCTTTTAAAAATAACTGTTCCTAATATAAAAATAATAATTGTCAGGCACCAGAAATAAATCCCCCATTTCCAATGGGCAGTCAGCCAGATTCTACCCAGCATAGAATCTCTGTATCCAGATACAATATAATACATTGGATTTAATTTGAACACTTTCATCAATATAGGATATCCGTTCAGCATATTTAAATCCCACATAATAGGCGTCATCCACACTCCCACCTGAAGAATAATACTGATAATCTGAGTCAAATCCCTGAAAAAAACTACCACAGCACTGGTAATATAAACAAGTGCCAGAGAAAAGACAAATGTACAGAATGAATAGTATATCAGCTGTATCGTATGCACTGATGGGGTATAACCATAGAAAGAGCTGAGCAGCAATGCAAATACCACAAAAAAGCAATGTACAAACATTGCCGAAATCACCTTGACCATAGGTAATATGCTAATCTTAAATACTACTTTTTTCACTAGGTAATTGTATTCTAAAAGAGCATTTGTGCCCCCATTTAATGCATCCTGAAAGAAAAACCATGGCACAATTCCCGATACCAGATACAGCACAAAGGGGTAGTCATCTGCATTTCCGGCCCTTAAGCCTACACTAAATACAAACCAGTAAACTAAAATTGTAACAATTGGCTGAACGAAGGCCCAAACAATTCCCAGATAAGAACCGGCATACTTTGTTTTAAAATCATTTTTTGCCAGATTAAATATCAAGTGTCTGCTATGGTAAAGCTCTACTGGAAGTTCAAATACTTTTTTTAGCTTAGTCATTTATTCTACCTCTGCTTTTATTTTAATTCCTTAATAGTATTAGTTTAGTTTACACTATTTATCTACATAAATCAACTAACCCGCTTCATATTTTCTTAACACATTGGTAATATCTCCAGGATTCTCTCCGCAAGAAATACTCCTGCACAGGCAAAGCCTGCCACAAAAATCAGGCTTTTCTTTCTAATTGCCAGAAATACAGCCACCGCAAGCCCTACAAATCCTGAGAAAGGTGATTCTGTAGCATAAAGAATTGCCGGAAAAGTCATAGCGGTAAGACATGCGTAAGGAATATAATATAAAAAAGAACGTATATAAATATTCGAAATTTTTCTCTGGATCAATGTCAAGGGCAGCATACGAATCAGATAAGTCACCCCTGCCATAACAAATATATATGCATATATCATGCCTGTTCCTCCTTGATTGGAAATAGTACTGCTCCGATTCCGGCAGCAGCCACAGTACAGATAATGATAGTAAATCCGGAGGAAATATTCCGAAGGACCGGAAGGTAATAAAAAGCACTGCTAAATACCAATGATACTGCCACTACCAGAAGCACTTCTTTGCTCTCTTTCGCTACAGGAACCACAATCGCTATAAACATACCGTAAAGGGCTACTCCCAAGGCACTGATCACAGCGGCAGGAAGAATCGTGCTGGCAACAGCTCCTGTCAGGGTTCCTCCCACCCATCCGATTACAGGCAGAAGGATCAATCCATACATATACTTACTTCCCACAGTTCCCGGTTTGGAACTTGCCACTGCAAAAATTTCATCTGTATTTCCATAGGCGATCAACATGCGTTGGAATGTCTTTACTGAACTGTCCAATTTCTGAGAAAGAGAAACTGACATCAGAGCATATCTGATATTGATTACCAGCTGGGTAAGGGCCATCTCCACTAAAGACGCTCCTGAAACTATAACTGTCAGGCCTGCAAACTGTCCTGCAGACGTAAGGTTCATCAGAGAAATCAATACTGCATGGAAAGGTGAAATCCCATCCTGCACCGCCAGCATTCCAAAAGAAAAGCTCACAGAAAAATATCCAAGAGCAATGGGAATGCCGTCACGCAGCCCAGCTCTTATCTTATTATGTACCATAACACGTCTTTTACCTCCAATTTTCCTTTGTAATCCTTATTACGAGAAAAGCTGCCATATTAAACGAGCTTTGCACTCTTTGTTTAATACAGCAGCCTGCATCTTATTCTCCTAATCCACTCTCTATAGCAGCGACCAGAGTTTCTAAAGCAGTTTCCTCGTCTTCTCCCTGGCAGACCAGTTCAATTTCATCTCCACATTTTACACAGGCCCCCAAAACACTGAGGACGCTTTTAGCGTTTGCAGAGCCCCCCGCAAAACGGAAAGTGATCAGAGATTTAAACTTCATAGCTTCTTTGCAGAGTATTCCTGCCGGACGCAGATGCAGCCCGGTAGGGTTCTTTATCGTTACCTTCTGACTGACCATTGTCTCACTTCCTATCTTCTCTTATTCTTCTGACTGTCTCTCAGCAGATGGAGTCAGGTTGACTCTTACTGTGACCTCATCTACCAATTCATAGCCCTCAGGAAGTGTTACATTTACAGGAACCTCCTGCTCTCCCTCTTTGGTATACTTTGAGGTGTCTATGGACAGCTTTATATCATCTTCCTTTAGATTTTCCAAGTCTTCATCAGAACCTCTTACACGGACAGTCACGCTGTCATCCATGATAACTGCTGTCATATTTTCTGGCTGTTTGCTTCTATCAATTTTAGTAGATGGTATCACATATTCCTTACTGTCATAAGGCAGAATCGTCACTGAAACGATTACGGAACTGCTGATATCTCTGGCAAGCATAATGTCATTTGGAAGCAGATCCTCAATATCCACAGTCTGCTCAAAATCCGCATTTTTACCAGAAACATCTACCTCAGAGGCAGGAATGGTTATTGTGTTACCGTTATCCTCCAGCTCTTTCAAAGCCTCCTCTGTCCCTGCCACACTCAGCGTATTTGGGACTGTAGTAATATCAGATACCTGATATCCATCTTCCGGAGTTCCTGATGATTCTACCTGAATGTTAATATCTGTCTTCACTCTCCACAGATCTACATCCACACTTACCGTATTATTTTCAGCTCCCTGGAGATTCAGATAAGACATCTGAGTATCTGTCAGTTCGTCACCGTTTTTGTCATATATATGCAGAGGAGCAGAAATACTGCCGCTTTGGTTCATACTCGAAACATCTACATCAGCTACCACCCGGTCCAGCTTGCTGATCAAATCTTCCGGTCCTGAAATTGTCACTTTTTCCGGATTTACTGTAAGCTTTCCAACTTCATATCCTGATTCAGGCCTGGTGTTTCCTACGGAAGCAGATATGGTCATAGCCTGGGTTGTAAGATCATCGGTTTCTATAGGAATATTTGCCGGCGTAACAGTAATATTTTCATCAGAGACTCCTGGACAGATTACCCGCACAGGTACCATATAAGGAGTTGTATCCATTGATATGATCTGGGTCATGTCTGCTTCTGCAGTAATACTGTCTCTGTCAATTTCTCTGAGCACAGAGCTTTCGGCCTGAATCCTGACCGTTACTGTATCACTGCCTTCTACCAGAAGAGGTATCCGCAGGTCACTGGTAAGATAGGATTCATTCACTATTGTAACCGGCACCTCCCAGTAAGTTTCTGACCTTACAGGATCTTCGATGTTTACTACCAAAAGCCACAACAGAATAGCAACTGCCAGAGAAAGGATTTTCAGAGTAAATTTATTCATCAGATTTCTTTTCATTTTTCACCAAACCCTTCCACAGTCTGCGCTTTACTTTTTCCTGCTTTGTCTTATTCTGTTCTTCTTCCAGAATCTGTCTCAGCTCCTCCTTATTCAGTCCCACATGGATTTCTCCGTTTTTAGTTACAGAGACTCTTCCTGTTTCCTCGGAAACAATGATTGTCAGAGCATCGCTGACCTCACTGATACCCACACCTGCACGGTGTCTGGTTCCCAAATTTTTGTTCAGCTCCAGATTATCCGACAAAGGGAGATAACAGGTGGCCGATACGATCCTGTCTCCCCGTATGATCACTGCTCCATCATGGAGAGGGGTATTATGTTCAAAAATATTGATCAGCAACTGACTGCTCACAAGAGAGTCCAGTGCAATTCCTGTTCGAATATACTCATTGAGCACTGTTTCTTCTTCAATAACGATCAGCGCCCCTGTCTTTACAGCTCCCATTTCAAAGCTTGCTCTTACAATCTCGTTAGCTGTTCTGTCACTGAATCGTCCTTCTGTCTCTTTTTTGCTGGTATCAAAGGGGATAAGATTGCTGACAATTTTCTTATGTCCTAATTCTTCCAGGGCTTTACGCAGTTCTGGCTGAAAAATAACAAGAATCGCTGTAATTGCATAACCGCCGGCATTGTAAACCAACCATAAAATCGTATTCATTTCCAGCAGAGATGCTATCAATATGAATACTAACACAGTTAAAATACCCTTCAGCAGCGAATATGCCCTGGTATTTCGAATCCACAGCATAAACTGATAGACAAAAAAGGCAATCAGCAGGATTTCCACAATATCATTCCATTGTATATTGTTCGGCAACGTCCACTGCCCTAAATAGTCATGGATAGACTTTAAAAAGCCACTCACATCACTTCTCCCCCTTTCCTGCCGGAGTTCTCAGAACTACAAGGCCAAAAACATCCAGCATTCTCAATCTCAGAATCTATACTCTATAAGTCTTTTAATGACTCCTCCAACTGTTTTTCGAAGTCAAAAGACTCTCCCTCAACTCTCTCCACAGGAGCGGTTTCCTCATCGTCACTCTTTTCTCCAGGCTCTGAAGAAATATTTTTAATACTCTTTTCTGCTCTGGTTATAAAGGACTTGGGAACAGCTTTTACATAATATACATATTCATCATCTTCAAACTGTGTAATCTCGCTTCTGGAATAATCCACACCCAGAGCTGCAAACTCAATAATGAGTCCCACTACTGCTGCCAAAACTCCTGACAGGATCACACCGCCTATATTAATATTGACATTTAAAAACATTCCGCCCAGAATCATGATCAAAATATATACCACTGCGCCTGCGGCAACACCTATCCTCCAGGAATAATCTGCTGACGTTCTGGAAATCAGGTATACCACCATCAGCACCACAACAAAGGCCAGAATATTCAGCCACATCTCCTGGTTGTTAATAAGGGCATCCAGAAGGATCTGAAATTTCTGGACGGATTCCGTTTCTTTGCCCTGAAGAACTGTACTTCTGTCACTGACTGTTTCCATAAAGTAGTATAAAATCACACCACAACAGGCAGGAACCGCACAGGAAGGGCCTCTCAACAGACCGCTTCCTACTGGAACTGCTGCCGGCATATGGAGTGTAAATGCCGCCGGTGTTAAGATCAGCGCTACATTGTCCTTAGATGTGAATCTTAGGAACAGGATCATAAGGAGCAGAAGGAGCAAAGCTGAAAAAGCCGCTACTTCAACACCTATACCATAACAGTGAGCAATTATCATAATGCACCCCAGAATAGTCATTCCGTTCAAAGGCAGCACAGCACATATCAGTGATAAAATCAAAGTTATAAAAATATTATCTAGAGCCTCTAAAAACCCAAGCGTGGAGTTTATACCCTGAAATACAACAAAAGCAAGAAGGAACTTCAGAAGAGGAAGAATCCAGGTTTCATGCTCCCCGTAAAAATTTTTTATTTTTTGTTTAGTCTCCAATAATGTTGTCACGGTCACCTTCTCCTTCCTGTAATCCTATCATTTCTTTTCTCTTCTCTGTCATATATCTTTTTTATCTGTCCCAGTCCTTTATAATATTCCTGTATTCCTTTCTGAGCTTTTGCATATTTTACTGTACAATAAATATACGTAAGCACACTGTAAACCACCAGCAGGATAATATACCCGCCCAGTGCACCCACTACCAGAAGCGTAAGGTTCATCCGATGTATATTGTTCATCAGATATTCACTTTTATATCCGGCCCATCCTAACAGGAGCAGTCCATAGGCCATGGTGGTAAGAAAAAAATTCTTGATCAAAGCCAAGCCTATGTAATCGCTTCTATAATAATTGCTGATAGCCAGATGCTGCTTTCCCTCACCTGATTCATATGCAGCCAGTTTATGCATTTTCTTTATTTTCTGGACGTCAAGCATAAAATTTCCTCTTTCCTTATATTCTGATACATACTCATACTTACTGCATTATAACATACCCCTGGGAAGTGAATCAAGAGTTTTAGGCCCCAGAGCCGATAGCAATTACCAGAAAATAGACTCTGTCCGCCCCTGCCTTTTTCAGTATTCTTGCAGCCTCGTCCACAGTGGCTCCAGTAGTATAAATATCGTCTACAAGCAATACATTCCCACCCTCCAGTCTGCCTTTGGAAATAAAGGCATTATTCAGATTCGCCTTCCGTTCTGCCGGTCCCAGATCCTTTTGAGGACGGGTATTTACTTTTCGTTTTAATAATTTTTTATCCACAGGCAGAGCCAGTCTTTTTCCCAAAGCTTCTGCTATGAGTTCTGCCTGGTTATACCCTCTCTTTTCCAAGCGTTTTCTGTGAAGGGGTACAGGTACTATAATATCTATTTTCCAACGGCTTATCTGCTCTTTTGCCCAAAGAGCTCCCAGCTCTCCGTAAAATGTTCCATATTCCTGTCGTTTTTCATATTTTAATTTGTATAGGGATTCCTGAAGAAGTGTACTATAGGGAAAAATTCCTATTCCCTGTTCAAAGAAATGTCTTCGGCTGCTACAGTCCCTGCAGTATTCCTGTCCGGGATCACTCAGTGGTCTGGAACACTTATAGCACCTTGGTCCTGTTACAGGTTGCAATTTTTCCCTGCAGCTGTCACAGATTTTCTGTCCCCGGAAGCCGATTATGTTATGACACACTGGGCAGTGCCGGGGATACAGAATATCCAGAAATGTATTCATTATTATTTTTTTATTTTTCACTGAATCTCCCTGATTCTTACGTCCAAAGCTGTATATCGATTTTGTTCCATCTGATTGCTTTCCATATCAAAAAAGGTTCTTTCATCTCCCACAAGAGTCACGCATTTTCTGGCTCTCGTAACAGCGGTGTAAAGGAGATTTCGGTTCATCAGCATCTTAGGACCCTGAAGAAGGGGAATCACTACTGCAGGATACTCACTTCCCTGGGCTTTATGTATGGTAATGGCATAGGCCAGCTCCAGTTCTTCCAGCTGCTTAAAAGAGTATTCCACGAATCTTTTCTCTTCAAATTCAACGGTTACTGTTTCTGCAAACAGGTTAATCTCCCGGATGATTCCAGTATCTCCGTTAAAAACTCCTACTCCCTTTTCAACAGGTATACCGTAATTTCCCCTGATTTCCCACTCCAGCTGATAATTATTCTTTATCTGCATTACCTTATCACCTTCCCGAAAGAGCCCCTGTCCATGCTCTTTTTCCTTTTTCTCCGCCTCCGGAGGGTTCAAATACTGCTGCAGTATCACATTTAAGCGCTCCACTCCCAGCAGACCCTTTTTCATAGGGGTAAGGACCTGAATCTCATATGGAGAGGCTTCTACATACTTAGGAAGTTTCTTCTGGATCAGAGTTATGACAATACTGATGATCACATTTGCATCATAGCGTTTCAGAAAGAAAAAATCCCTGCTCTTATTGTCAAGTATCACCGGTATTCCCTGGTTGATCTTATGAGCGTTCACCACAATATCGCTCTGGGATGCCTGCCGGAAGATTTTCACCAGTTCTACCACTGGAAACTGCCCTGAAGAGATAATATCTTTCAGTACGCTTCCTGGTCCTACACTTGGGAGCTGGTTTACGTCTCCCACCAGGATCAGGCGGGTTCCGGAAACAATTGCAGAAAGAAGGGCATGCATCAGAAATATATCTACCATAGACATTTCATCAATGATGATCACATCTGCCTCCAGAGGATTCTGGGCATTTCTCTCAAATCGGATGCTCTCCTGAGCCTGTTCAGGACCGCCGCTCAGTTCAAGAAGCCGATGTATGGTCTTTGCCTCATACCCGGTGGCCTCCGTCATCCTCTTAGCGGCCCTGCCTGTAGGCGCCGCCAGACATATATCCAGTTCTTCCATTTCAAAGTATCGGATAATGGCATTGATCGTAGTAGTCTTACCAGTCCCCGGACCTCCTGTGACAACCAAAAGTCCATTTTTCACTGCTTCCCGTACTGCCTCCTGCTGTTTTTCATCCAGCTCTATTCTGGCAGCTCTCTGTATCCTCTGAATCTTTTCATCCAGGATGTCCTCCTGCACAGTATCCTGAAGGTTTAATGTATGGAGCATCTGGGCTACATGAAGCTCTATCTGATAATAGGAAGAAGCATACACTGCCAGTTCTGCCGGCTTTCCTTCTCTGCATATCTCCCGGATCACTATCTTTCTGTCAATGGAAAGATCCGTCAGATGTTTCTCCATATATTCTTGTTCTACTCCCAGCAGCTCTTTGGCCCGGCCAAGCAGTACTTCTTTTGGCAGATAAACATGGCCTTCTCCTGATGCCTGAAGTAATATGTATAGAATACCGCTTCTGATGCGGTAATCTGAATCTGTATGGATTCCAATCCTGGCGGCAATCTCATCTGCGATCTTAAAACCTACCCCGGGAATGTCCTCTGCCATTTTATAGGGATTCTCTTTCAGTATTCCGTACATCTCCTGCCCATACTGCCGGTATATTTTCATTCCCAGGTTCTGAGTAATCCCATATTGCTGAAGGAACATCATGGCCCTTCTCAGATCCGCTTTTTCTTCCACCTGTTCTGCAATCTCTCTTGCCTTTCTTTCACTGATCCCTTTCACTTCCGCCAGTCTTTCCGGTTCTTCCTCAATGATCCGCAGCGTATCATCTCCAAACTTTCTTACGATTCTGGCTGCAAGGGCCGCTCCTATCCCCTTAATAGCGCCTGATCCCAGATAGCGTTCCATTGCCAGAGAATCCTGTGGTATCACAGACTCATAGGAGCTTACAGAAAACTGCTTTCCGTAGGAAGGATGTCTTGTATAAACGCCTTTTGCCCGTATGGTCTCACCTTCATTAAGAAAGCGGAAAGTTCCCACACAGGTTATTTCCTCTCCCTCTGAAACCAGACAGGCCACTGTATATCCATTATCCCGATTCTGAAATATGATATGGTCTACATATCCTTCTATTGTTTCTTCCACACTTCTTCCCTTCCATACCGTGTTTTAAGATTATTTTCCTCCCAGCTTACTCATAAGCTCCATATACTGGCCAGTACCGATAGCCACTGCAAGGGCCGGCTCCTCTGCGACTACAGTATTAATCCCTGTCTCTTCCTCGATCAGCTGTTCCAGTCCTCCCAGAAGGGCCCCGCCGCCGGTAAGGACAATTCCTCTCTCCGCCACATCAGCAGCAAGTTCCGGCGGAGTTTTTTCAAGAATACTGTGTATAGTCTCCATAATCTGAGTTGCAGCGTCTTTTAAAGCCTCTCTGATTTCTTCGGAAGTTATCGTAATACTTTTGGGAAGGCCGGTAATGGTGTCTCTTCCCTTTACCTCCATGGTCTTTGGCTCTGGCTGGGAATATACAGTACCAATCTGGATTTTAATATCCTCTGCAGTACGTTCACCGATCATCAGATTATGTTTCTTTCTCACATAGCGCATAATGGCCTCGTCAAAGTTATCCCCTGCCACCTTGATAGAAGTGGAAACTACAGTTCCTCCAAGGGAGATAACTGCCACATCTGTAGTTCCTCCTCCGATGTCTACAATCATATTCCCAAAAGGCTTGGTGATGTCAATGCCAGCGCCTATGGCTGCTGCAATAGGCTCTTCAATAATAGATACTTCTCTGGCACCTGCCTGATAAGTGGCTTCTTCCACCGCCTTTTTTTCTACCTCTGTAATTCCGCTGGGGGCGCAGATGCTGATCCGGGGCTTCCGAAATGCCCTTTTTCCTATGGCTTTGGATATGAAATACTTCAGCATCTTTTCCGTAACCTCATAGTCAGAGATCACTCCCTGGCGCAGCGGACGCACTGCCACAATATTTCCCGGCGTCCTGCCTATCATCTGACGTGCCTCTTCCCCTACAGCTCTGATCTTATTGCTGTCTTTATCATATGCAACAACGGAAGGCTCTTTCAGCACAATCCCCTTTCCTTTGGCGTATACCAGGATACTGGCTGTGCCTAAATCGATTCCAATATCTGAAGCTGCCATTTACACTGCCCCTTTCTGATTTTCTGTTATTCAACATTCAACATTTATTATATCCAACTTGTCCCTCGTTGAAAAGGGCCAATCATCTCAAATATTTTGACACATAACGACCCGTATAGGAAAGAGGATTTTTCGCAATCTCCTCAGGAGTTCCGCTGGCAATAACTGTGCCTCCCTGATCTCCCCCCTCCGGGCCTATATCAATAATATAATCCGCTGTCTTGATCACATCCAGATTGTGTTCAATTACCACTACTGTATTTCCTCCCTCTGACAGTCTTCGGAGGATTTCTATAAGCTTGTGCACATCTGCAAAGTGCAGACCTGTAGTAGGCTCGTCCAGAATATAAATTGTCTTGCCCGTTCCTCTTTTACTCAGTTCTGTAGCCAGTTTGATACGCTGAGCCTCGCCGCCTGAAAGCTCTGTAGAAGGCTGTCCCAGTCTGATGTAAGAAAGGCCCACATCATACAAAGTCTGGATCTTCCTCTTAATAGAAGGGATATGGTCAAAGAATTCCAGAGCCTCTTCTACTGTCATATTCAGAACATCATAGATACTTTTCCCTTTGTATTTTACCTCAAGGGTTTCCCTGCTATACCTTTTTCCATGGCACACCTCACAGGGGACATATACATCAGGAAGGAAATGCATCTCAATTTTCAGGATTCCGTCACCGCTGCAGGCCTCGCACCTGCCGCCCTTTACATTAAAGCTGAATCTGCCCTTTTTATAGCCTCTGGCTTTTGCATCAGAAGTAGCGGCAAACAAGTCCCTGATCTGGTCAAAAACTCCTGTATAAGTTGCCGGATTAGAACGAGGGGTACGCCCGATAGGGGACTGGTCAATATTGATCACCTTGTCAAGCTGCTCTACGCCTTCAATACATTTATGTTTGCCGGGAATGGTCCTGGCATGGTTCAGCTTTCTAGCAAGGCTTTTATATAATACCTCATTGACCAGAGAACTTTTCCCAGAACCGGATACGCCGGTGACACAGGTCATCACTCCCAAAGGAATCTTTACATCTATATTTTTCAGATTGTTTTCCGCCGCTTTTCTTATGGTCAGATATCCTGTTGGCTTTCTCCGTTCCTTTGGAACGGGAATCTTCTTCTTGCCGCTCAGATACTGGCCGGTGATGGAGTTAGGATTTTCCATGATCTCTTCTGCCGTACCGATAGCCACCAGTTCCCCTCCATGTTCTCCCGCACCGGGCCCGATATCTACGATACAATCTGCCTCTCTCATGGTATCCTCATCATGTTCCACCACAATCAGAGAATTGCCCAGATCCCGCAAATGCTTTAAGGTCGCCAGAAGCTTGTCATTATCCCTCTGGTGGAGGCCAATACTGGGCTCATCCAGAATATAAGCTACCCCTACCAGCCCGGATCCAATCTGGGTGGCCAGGCGGATTCTCTGTGCTTCTCCTCCTGACAAAGTACCTGTGGCTCTGGACAAAGTCAGATATTCCAGCCCTACATTGACCAGAAATCCTACTCGGGCCCGAATTTCCTTCAGCACCTGCTCTCCGATCATTTCCTGGGTAGGCGTCAGTTTCAGCTCATCCATGAATCTCTGGAGACTGCTGATAGAAAGAGAAGTTACCTCATGGATATTTTTATCTCCCACAGTTACCGCCAAGGCCTCAGGCTTCAAACGTTGTCCCTTGCAGGAAGGACAGGGTGTAATCCTCATAAAAGTTTCATACTCCTGTTTTATAGAATCTGACCCTGTTTCCTTATAGCGTCTTTCGACATTTTTAATAAGGCCTTCAAAAGCCACGTCATAAACCCCTTCTCCACGCTGGCCTTTGTAATGTACCTTTACTTTTTTCCCATCAGTTCCATGTATAAGAATATCCTGGACTTTCTGGGGATATTGTTCAAAGGGAGTGTTCAGGTCAAATCCGTATTCTTCTGCTAAAGCATCCAGGATTGCTCTGCTAAAACTCCCTTTATCTGTACAGGACTGCCAACCCAGGACTGTAATTGCTCCTTCCTGTATACTTAGAGTTTTATCTGGTATCATCAGATCTACATCAAATTCCATCTTATATCCCAGGCCATAGCAGGAAGGGCAGGCCCCGAAAGGATTGTTAAAGGAAAAGCTCCGAGGCTCGATTTCATCAATACTGATTCCACAATCCGGGCAGGCAAAGCTCTGGCTGAAATTCAGGATATTCCCATCCATAGTATCCACCATCAGACGGCCCTCTGCCAGATTCAGCACCGTTTCAATAGAATCTGTGAGACGTTTCTCTATTCCTTCTTTTACAATAAGGCGGTCCACCACGATCTCGATGTTATGTTTTTTGTTCTTATCCAGCTGGATCTCTTCGCTGAGCTCATAGAGGTTTCCGTCAATCTGAACCCTCACATATCCGCTTTTTCTGGCCTGTTCCAGGAGTTTGGCATGAGTTCCTTTCCTTCCTCTTACCACAGGAGCCAGAAGCTGGAGTCTGGTCCTCTCAGGAAGCTTCATAAGCTGGTCCACCATCTGATCCACTGTCTGTTTTTTTATCTCACGTCCGCATTTCGGACAGTGGGGAATACCGATCCTGGCATAAAGGAGACGGAAATAATCATAGATTTCCGTCACTGTCCCTACTGTAGAACGGGGATTTCGATTCGTTGATTTCTGGTCAATCGATATTGCCGGAGAAAGTCCCTCGATACTTTCCACATCCGGTTTTTCCATCTGCCCTAAAAACTGCCGGGCATAGGAAGAAAGAGATTCCATATATCTTCTCTGTCCTTCTGCATAGATCGTGTCAAAAGCCAGTGAACTTTTTCCTGAACCGCTGAGCCCCGTCAGTACCACCAGCTCATTTCTGGGAATATCCACATCCAGATTTTTTAAATTATTTTCATTAGCACCTCTAATTTTTATAAACTGTCTGGGCTGCATTTTCACTGCCATATTCATTCCTCACTATCTTTTCTATATTATCTTCTTTTCCCGCCCCATTACACTGTAAAGCAGGGAGCCAGACGAATATTCCTGTTCTTTTACATAAGTGCAATTAGCAAGTCCGTATTTTGGTTATTTATTGTTTGCTGTACCAGTATATCATATACGTCTGGTTAATTCAAACATTTGTTCTGTTATCTGTTTAAAAAGTAAATATTCAGCCATATGTCTTAGAAATGCTGCAAAAAATGGAGCTGCCCTAGAGCAGCTCCAAAAACCCCTACCTTTCCTTTGGTTCCTTACCACAGGATGAACATATATACTGCATGATATCTCTTCTCGTCACAATACCAATAAAATTCTTCTGGTCATCTACAACGGGAACAAAATTCTGCCGCATGGCTTTTTCCATCAGATCCTCCATATCAGAGTCCACTCTTACAGGAGCGTAATCCATACGCCTTTTAAAGGAAGTAATGGGAACATCCTCAGCGGCTTTCATATTCAGCGAACTGCGGTTTCTAAGTCCCCACAATATATCTCCTTCTGTAAGCGTCCCTACATATTTGCCCCTATCATTGATAATGGGGATACAGGAATATCTGTGGGCTTCCATTTTCTCCAGCGTCTGACCCAGTGTATAAGAATCATGTATATATGTAACGTCTTCCTTGGGGGTAAGAAAAAATAGTATGTTCATAATACCCTCCACATAATTTACTCTTTATCTATTCTGACACATTCGGAGGAAGAAATCCAGTGAAAAGCTATAAACATTTATAAAAAATCTATTAATAACTTTCAGGTCAGTTTTGTCAGTCAAAAATAAAGTCTGAGAGCACCTGATTGCTTACCAGGATTCCTGCCTGGGAAAGCCGTATTCTGTCCTTGGATGCCTCCAGCATCCCGTTTTCCAGATGTTTCTGCAGGGCTTTTTCATAGACCATGTCCAGATCTCTCCCGAAGATCCTGCGGAATTCTTTTCTGGATACTCCTTCTGTTTTTCTCAGGCCCAGAAACATAAATTCTTCCATCTGGCGAGGTTCTTCCAGAAATTCCACCTCTTCCCGAAGTCTTTTGGGATTCTGGCTGCCCTCTATATATTTTTCCCAGTCTCTGGTATTAGACATCCGGATATTATGGACCATAGAAGCAGCTCCCAGCCCCAGCCCCAAATAATCTTTCCTCTCCCAGTAACGCAGATTATGCCGGGACTTCCTGGATGGTCTGGCGTAATTAGATATTTCATACTGCTCAAAGCCATGTTCTTTTAAATACTTCCCTGTCCACAGATAAATTTCTCTGGAGGTCTCTTCATCCGGCAGAAGCTCCTCATGCTCTCCATATTTCTCATAAAATTCTGTTCCCTTTTCAATGATCAGCTGATATACGGAAATATGTTCCAGAGGCGTTTCCTGAAGGATTTCCAGTTCTTCTTTCCATTCTTCCAGCGTCTGTCCGGGAAGAGAGGAAATCAAGTCTGCACTGATATTATCAAAGCCAGCCTCTCTGGCCATTCTGTAGCTGTCCAGAAAGTCTCCATAGGTATGGATTCTCCCCAAAAGCTTCAGGTTCTCATTTTTCACAGACTGGAGTCCAATGCTCAGACGGTTGATCCCCAGCTCTCTATACAACAGCAGCTTTTCTTTCTGGGCGGTTCCCGGATTCATCTCCAGGGTAATTTCCGCATCTTTTTCTACCCGGAAGGTATCCCGGATTTTCTTCAGTATCCTTTCTGTCTGTTCTCCTTCAAGAACAGAAGGTGTCCCTCCGCCAAAAAACACCGTAGAAACCCGGTAGTCTTTGGCAAATTCACTGTAACTGCTGATTTCTTTTTCCAGGGCCTGGACATAAGCCTCTCTCTCTTCACCGCTGCCTTTCCAGGAGAGGAAATCGCAGTATGCGCATTTCTTTACGCAGAATGGGATATGAATATATAGTCCTAAATCTTTTTTCATGATAATTCTCCCAGAGCTTATTTATCGTCCAGTTTCAGCACGCTCATAAAGGCCTTCTGAGGAATCTCCACATTACCGATCTGGCGCATCCTCTTCTTTCCTTCCTTCTGTTTTTCCAGCAGCTTTCTCTTACGGGAAATATCACCGCCGTAACACTTGGCAAGTACATCTTTCCTCAGCGCCTTTACTGTCTCTCTGGCAATGATCTTGCTTCCGATTGCCGCCTGAATAGGAATCTCAAAAAGCTGTCTTGGGATTTCTTCTTTCAGCTTTTCGCACATCTTTCTGCCTCTGTCATAGGCAGAACCGGAGAACACAATAAAGGACAATGCGTCTACTTCTTCTTTATTCACCAGAATGTCCAGCTTCACCAGGTCGCTCTGCTCATATCCAAGCATCTCATAGTCAAAGGACGCATAGCCTCTGGAACGGGATTTCAGAGCGTCAAAAAAGTCGTAGATGATTTCATTAAGAGGCAGGTGGTAATGGAGGAGGGCTCTGGTGGTCTCCATATATTCCATTCCCTGGTACTGTCCTCTTCTCTCCTGGCAAAGCTCCATAATGGGACCGATAAACTCTGTGGTCACCATAATCTCCGCTTTTACCATAGGCTCTTCCATATATTCAATCTCTGAAGGATCTGGAAGATTGGATGGATTTGTCAGTTCTATTACTTCTCCGTTGGTCTTGTGAACCTTGTAGACAACCCCTGGAGCTGTCGTTACCAGGTCCAGGTTATATTCCCTTTCCAGTCTTTCCTGGATGATCTCCAGATGAAGGAGTCCCAGAAAACCGCAGCGGAAGCCAAAGCCCAGAGCTATAGAGGTCTCTGGTTCAAAAAACAGTGAAGCGTCGTTAAGCTGCAGTTTTTCCAATGCATCTCTCAGATCTTCATACTTGGCCCCGTCTGCCGGATATACACCGCAGAATACCATGGGATTTACTTTCTTATAGCCGGGAAGAGGTTCCCCACAGGGATTTTCATCATCTGTGATAGTATCTCCCACCCGGGTATCCTTCACATTTTTAATACTGGCAGTAATATATCCTACCATTCCTGCAGAGAGCTCCTCACAGGAAATCAACTGTCCGGCGCCAAAATAACCTACTTCCACTACTTCTTCCACTGCTCCTGTAGCCATCATACGGATCTTGGTGCCTTTTTTCACTGTTCCTTCCATAATCCTGCAGAATACGATAACGCCTCTGTAGGAATCATAGATAGAATCAAAGATCAGCGCCTGAAGGGGATTATCCGGACTCCCTTTCGGTGCCGGCACTTTCTTTACAATCTGCTCTAATACTTCATCGATATTCAGTCCTGTTTTAGCTGAAATCTGAGGAGCATCCTGAGCTTCAATTCCGATCACATCCTCGATTTCATTGATCACCCTTTCCGGTTCTGCACTTGGCAGATCGATCTTATTGATTACCGGAAACACATCCAGGTCATGGTCCAGGGCAAGATACACATTTGCTAAAGTCTGGGCTTCAATCCCCTGGGCAGCATCCACTACAAGAATCGCTCCGTCACAGGCTGCCAGACTTCTGGACACCTCATAGTTGAAGTCCACGTGTCCCGGCGTATCGATAAGATTAAAAATATATTCCTCACCGTCTTTTGCCTTATAAACCGTACGGACAGCCTGGGATTTGATAGTAATTCCTCTTTCCCGTTCCAGATCCATATTATCCAGAACCTGTGACTGCATCTCCCGTTCTGTAAGCAGACCGGTCCTTTCAATAATACGGTCCGCCAGGGTGGATTTCCCATGGTCTATATGTGCAATAATACAAAAATTACGGATTTTGCTCTGGTCTATTGCAGGCATAAATGTTCCTCCTGTAAGTATATATGTTCTCTCATTATAATCTAAAATCTATACATTTAATATTTTTAACGTATGCTCTATTCCCTTTTCTGCCGGATAATTTCCTACCCATCCTAATGACTCTATTTTTCTGCTGTCTAAAACCTGTCGTTCTATAGGAGAGCGTTCCTGAAGCGCTGTCAGGTCAGGGTTCTCAAAAACCACCTTTCGTCCTGAAAACTCAGCAACCAGTCTGGCAAACTCAGCAATTGTTAATCTTGAATCTTTATTTGCTATATTATAGGCTTCTCTTGGAGCCCCATTCAGCAAAATCGTCAGAAGCGCTGAAACACAGTCTGCCACATAGCAGTATGACCGCATCTGGTTTCCAGCACTTTTTAAAATAATATCTTCCCCTTTCAGGGCATTTCTTATAAACTGTGCTGTCGCCCTATTATCTCTGTCTGACATGTTAGGGCCATAGGTGTGACAGGGTCGGGCAATCACCACATCCAGACCATACTGCTGACTATAAGAACAGCATAGGGTTTCCGCTGCCCTTTTTCCCGACGGATAACAAGAGCGAGGCTCTAAAATATTTATATATCCGCTGTAATCCTCGGAAAATTCTTTTTCCAAAGAATTTCCCTGTCCATATATTTCTCCTGAAGATACATATAGAAATCTTTTTGCTCTATGCTCTCTTCCATACTCCAGCAGCCGATAAGTTCCCAGCACATTGCTCATTAAAGTTTCTACCGGTTTCTCCCGGAAGGCGGCGGGATGCGCATTACTTGCTCCGTGTACTACATAATCTACATCAGCATTAAGTTTTAATGATTCATTGATATCTCCCTCAATAAAAATTAAATTTTCTGTTTTTACTCCACAGAAACGTTCCTGGAGCCGCTCCCTATCCCTTCCCAGTGCATAAACTGTAATATTGGTATCTGAAATTTTGTTGGCAGCAAGGAACAGATCCACCATATAGGAACCAATCAGCCCGGTAGCCCCGGCAATCAGTACAGAAGAACCATTTAACTTATTCCAGTCCTTAACCTGCTTCATTGCCTGTTCTAAATCCTCTTTATATACTTGACTGTCATATAAAAAATGCATTATCCTTACTCTCCGTTACAATTATGGTTTGTCAGTCTTTCAGCCAGTCTGCCCTTTTTGCCAGCAAAAGGGCCTTAAATATATCAATGTCATCCACTGTAGTCAGTTTAATATTTTTTTCTGATCCCATAGAAAAATGAACCTGTTCTCCCATTTCAATCATCAAAGTACAGGACGCAACGGAATTTGTTATTCCCTTTTCAAGTGCTCTCCTGTGCAGATCGCAGATTTTTCCCAAGGGAAAGCCCTGGGGTGTCTGGGTTCTTTTTAAATGATCTCTTGGATAACTTCCCGTAGAAGATAAGCCATCTTCTGTTTGAAGCATTGCCTCAGCACAGGGAATAGTCGCTATAGCACAGCCGAATTTTTTTGTCTTCACTATACAGTCTGAAATGATATCCGCTGAAACCATAGGACGTATGGAATCATGAATCAGCACAATATCTTCAGGTCCATAGTGTTTTTCTAATTCAAACACGCCATTTCTAATAGAATCCTGGCCATTTTTTCCTCCTGGGACTACATATTTCAGTTTTTCAATATTAAACTGTTTTGCATAGGCCCACAGGACCTGTTCCCAGCCTTCAATACATACTACTGCAATCGCGTCAATGTCTGCATGTCTCTGAAAAGCCTCCAATGTGTAAATAATAACTGGTCTTTCATTAACTGACAGAAATTGTTTTGGAATACTCTGATGCATCCTTGCTCCAGATCCCCCCGCTATGATAAGCGCTATATTTGCCATAATCCTTCTCCTTTATAGTAAAAGCTGAATCCTCTATTATCACTGACAAAATGTTAAAAAGAACTGGTTATACATAGTTCCATGTGCAAGCCACAAAATAATCAGAAACATAACTGTATTATACGTGGTTTCCTTATATGCTGCCTGAACTTTATTTGTATAAAATAACATAAAAGTCGGAACTACCAGCGGAATGTAGTATCTGGCCTGAACACCTGCGATACTTGTACTTCCAACCGGTGTAAACGCAATATAAAGAGCCGACCAGATAAGCCCTAATGTTCCTAAAAGAATAACTGCAAGCCATACTTTCATAGAAAAAATGCTCTTTTTGGGTAAAGGCAGTGCTGGCTTTTTCTCCGTCAATGCAACTCCCAGGCACAATAGACTGACTGCTCCTGCAAAAGGATGAGATCCGGCATAAGCTAAAGATGTTAAACCAAAGGCATTAAAAACATATTCGTTTAAAGTATTCACTACATCAGCAAAGAAAATGCGTACATAAGCGATTGGGTGCCCAAATACCATATTCAACTGCTCTGTCACATCTGTATCTCCGCCTCTTGCATCACCTTCAACACTTCCGCTGGCTGCAGGAAGCAGGATTGTCATGAGCACAATGATACAAACCAGTATCAGGATTCCTTTGCATATCAGCATGATCCTCCTGTTTTTAAACTTCTTCTCAGGAAGCGCAAGCAATGATGCCAGAAGTGGGATATAGACCTGTTTCGGACAGCTGCCTATCACAAATACAGCTGATATAGCCAACATTCTTAACCACGAAAACTTTCTTTCCGTGTAAAAATATTCCGCAACAATCATTGCCATTCCCAAAGTAAGAAAACCTATTGTAACAATATCATAAGTATAGCTGGCAGACTGCAACATAAGTGTGGGCATCAAGGCCACAGTAGTTAAAAATTTCTTTCCTGCAGGAATTATTTTAATTGCCCAGTACATTAAAAGTGTATACAACAACAGATTTGCCATTTTGCCAAGGATAAATTGTGTGTAAAAAGTAAGACCTAAAAATTGAGCAACTTTAACTACAATAGCCATATGGATTTCTCCAATTGCATTTAAAGTATATGCATCTCTTTCATACACTTCTGCTACGCCGTTATTGTGAGCATTTAAATATTGAATCTGCAAAGCCTTTTCTTCCTTTGACAGAAAGGGAGCCCCCTCTAACTGCTCTGGATGATAATAAAGATATGCTTCCGATTCTGTTCTGTCCGCCGTGCCATTTTCAAACCAGTCAAACACTTTTGCAAAATGAATATGTTCATCCCAGGTTATACACTCCGGAGGCTGAACCGAAATAAGGAGCAGACCGCATCCTAATGAAATTATTAAAAATCCTCTCTCTATCTTTTTAGATATTATACTTCTGAAACATATAATAAAAAATATCAAAAATACAAATATGCCTATATAAGCCACACGGTACCAATTCCAGTCCCAGCTATTGTCTACTGTAATATGACTGATTTCTACATCTACAGGTAACTCTATAATGATTTCCGTTACATAGTCTTTTATATTTATTATTGTTTCATTTAAATTGGCTCTGCTTATATCCTGAATTTCTCTAATCTCAGGTTCCTTATATATATTTTTTGTATGAATAGCGGTATATGCAATGAAGTCGTCCTCTGTTTCATAGTAATAGCGAAGTTTATTGATATAACGCTCATCAATTTTAATATGAACGCGTTTTAATACAGGATTTCCCTGGAGAGATTCACTTTCTGTTTGCACTTCATCATCTGTTTTCTCTTCCATGAGTACTGTATCTGAAATTTGAATATAACTGCTCTCTATCTCCTCTGCGCCAATAGTGTTTCCACCTTTAAGAGATCTTCTGGAAACATTTAGTTCATATAATCCTTCTCCCGCAATTCCTGTCAATAATCCAGCCAAAATTAAAATCATCAAAAGCAGTAGCACATTAATATGCTTTTTTTCTTTTTTTGTCGGGTCAGCTTTTAATTTCATTGCCTATTCCTTCCCCTTTTCTTGGCGTTCCAGTATTTCGTTCATCAGAGCTATTTCCTGAGTCAATTTTTTTATTTTGTTTGACATTTTCGAAACTGTGGCCGATAACGAAAAAATAATGGGCAGTGTAAAACAAAATCCGGCAAAAAACAGCATATTAACAGGCTGGCTTATCCCCAGAAAGTGCGCCAGCCATTGGCTGACCTGAGGAAAACCGGCAAAAATAATAATCCCCAATCCTAAGAGCAGCCACAAAAGGCTGTATTTAAGCTCTATTCCTTTTGTCCTGATTTTATTAACTATATAGACTATTGCAATAAGCGTCGCAAGAATTATTAGAATCTGAATTTTTATATTCATTTTTTTCCTCCCCTGATCTTTTCAAACAAAATAGCAAGGGTTACTTTAATCATATAATATACTGATTTCTTCATGGAAATGGAAGAAACTCCACCTAACCTTTTTCTCATAATTACAGGAATTTCTTTTACCTTGCAGCCCTGACATAATATTGTAACTACACTTTCCGGTTCAGGATAGTCCTTGGGATAATTATAGGCAAATTCTTTCATAACCTTTCTATTCACCATTCGGAGACCAGACGTAGGGTCTGTAATTCTAGTGCCTGTGAGCAGCTTTATGAGCCCACTGAAATATCGTATTCCCACTCTGCGCATCCCCGATGATTGGAATCCTCTTTTTTCAATAAATCTTGAACCGATAACCATGTCCAACTTTTCTCTTTCCATGCATTCCGCCATACTATTCAAAAAAGCTGGATCATGCTGGCCATCACCGTCTACCTGGACAGCCAGATCATAGCCGTTTCTCCATCCATATAAATACCCTGTCTGAACAGCTCCGCCGATTCCAAGGTTTACTGTTAAGTGTACTGTATTAAAATGATTTTTTCTGCATATTTCTCCCGTGTTATCGGTTGAACAGTCATTAATAATGATATAATCAAAATCCGGTGCATACTTTTCTATTTCACGAACTGTATATTCAATACAGGCGCTCTCATTGTATGCAGGAATGATAATCAGTTTTTTCATTCTTTTCTACCTTTCTCTGGCAAGTCCATGTACTTTTTGAGCTGTCTTATCCCATGTAAACATAATATTTACCCTTTTTTTCGCCTTCTCTGCAGCCTGTATTCTTTTATCAGGATATTGCAAAGAAGCATCTATGGCTTCCTGGATACTTTGGACCTCTGTATTTTTCAAAATAGTCCCATAAGATTCATCCTGGATCAGCTCCCGGGAACCACCCCTGTCAGTAGTGATCACATAACAGCCCGCCGCTGCCGCCTCCAAAACAGCGGTAGGAAATCCTTCCGGATAGTCAGTAGGAAGACAATATACATCTGCCTGCCCCAGAAGTGAAGCAATCTCTTCAAAATCCAGCCTGCCAAGAGGTATGATAACATCATCTGCAGCTGTCTGAACTTTTTCCATTTCTTCACCATCACCAGCAATAAACAGACATATTTTCCATTTTTTACGCAGTTCCTGCACAGCCTCAATTAATTTAAAAATACCTTTTTCTTTAATCAGGCGCCCAGTATATACAATTACTGCAGTATCCTGAGAAACATCAAATTCTTTTCTAAAATTTCTTTTAGGCTCCTCAGCAATATTTTGGATGCTAACCGCATCTACCGCATTATATAAAACCCCTTTCGCTTTTATATGGAAATGTCCCAGCCATTTGCAGCATGCCCTGGACACACCATAGTAGTCCTTACACAAAAGCTTGTCTCCAGTGGTAATAACATGCTCTACAAAAGCAAATAGCGTATCAGGCATCTTTTTCCCTATAGTCATATGACTGGTTCCATGATCAAGAATTATGCCTTTTATGTTATTCCTTTTGGCAAACCATCCACCAAGCAACGTATGAGGATAAAACCTGGCATTGATCAAAACCAGATCAAAATCTCTGTCAGATAACTTTTTATAAAGTGCAAAAAATTCCCTGCTAAACTTTGTCACAGGGTACCGGCCATCCATCAGATTATAGCACGGCAGCCGCAGAACCTCTATCCCATCCATGATCTCATAATTTTTTTCTTTTACATCATTGCAGGTAACAATCATTACCTCATCTCCCAGCCTGATCAAAGCTTTGGATAAATTATATGTGTATCTTTCTATTCCTCCAAGATACGGAAAATAATGGGAAGCAAATATACATATTTTACTCATATTTTTCCTCACGTTTTTTTCTGTCCTTTACCAGATAAAACACAAAAAAGAGAATAAACATTAGCGACATAAATCCTATAGATACTGTATAGCTGACCGTAGCTCCCATAATTTCATATTTTCTGGTGAGATAGGGCGTAATAATATAAGTAAGTACAACTGTAAGTCCACAACAGATAAATGTGCTGTATTGATGGCGCATAATGATAATTCCATACTGATAAAGCTGATACATTGCAGTAAATCCTCCGCTGACTAAAATCAGGCACAATGCCCCCTTATACTCAGCAAGATCCACTCCAAATAAAAAGCTTAAGACAGGTACCCCAACAAGATAAGCGCCTATAATACATATTGTGGTGGCAGCTGCGATAACCAGCATCTGCCGAAGAATCAGCTTTAAAAATCCAGAAATGTCCTGTTTGACATATTTCTCTGCCAGAACGGAAATGATGGGTTTTAACACGAAAGAAGCGAACATATTAACCACAAATGCCATCATATATAGTACTGTAAAAATACCAAGGACCTCGGAACTATAATACTTTTCCAACGCGTATTTTGGTGCATTTATGATATATGCATTTAAAAATGCATTCACAAACAGCGGAAATCCTTCTATCAAAAGGGCCCCCTGGGTTTTCCAGGAAGTTTTGAAAGATATTCCGCCAAATTCTCCTATGATCTGACTGTCTAAAAAAAGAATCATAACGAGATATACAGTTGCAAGGGCAGTCAGTCCCCAGAACACACTTCCCGTGATAAATAAGGTCACTAAAAATACGCCCAAATACGTCAGTGTCTTTATAACGACTCCTTTACAGGAAATATCATAGCGTCCTTTTTGCTGATACCGGCCTTCCAGTACATCTGATATGGCTTCTACTGCTCTAAATATAACAGCTGCCATAATAGCCGCCATCTTTACCACATTGTAGTTTCCCAAAGTTATCCAGAAAACACCTGCTATCAACATGGCAGACACTGTAATTACCCTAAGCATGCAGTAGTCACTGAATTTATATTTTTCCGTAACATCTGAGACCTGAAAGGTTCTGATATTATAAAATCCAATGGTTACAAGCTGATTTCCCACAGCCAATGCCAAAGATAAAATCCCAGCCTGTCCTACTCCTATATATTTCGATGTTGTCATCTGCATGATAAACGAACTTCCAGCATATATTATTCCAGCTAAAACCGTCCAGATATAAGTCTGCTTCATACTGTACTCAGATGACATAAAGAATTTTTTTATCATAAATCAGCAAATACCTCTCCAAAATCCAGCTCTTCCGGCGCATGATTATGTCTCTGATCCTCCGGAGGCAGTTCCATATAATCTTTCCCATATCTTCTTTCCAGGTATTTCTCTACATGACATGGAAATCTCAACTGAATATCTTCAAATTTTCTTTTAACTGTAGGGAAAATATCCTCTTTATTGATCACACTGGTATATGGCGTAGGATCAAAAAGATAAGCCACCCTTTTAGTATGTACTTTTCTGTACCGCATTGCGGCTTTTAACGCTCTTTTATAAAAAAGCCCCGTAGGGATATGCAGAGTTTTCAATACCCCATGTGCCAGTCCAGAGACCAGCAACGTAAGTTTCGCCTTCCATCCGGCTACATATATAGTAGGTGCCCCTACCTGCCGCAGCACCATAAGTTTTCCCCATGTCCAGGCGCTTATGGCTTGTTTTCTCAGAGCCTTTGTATCATCAGCTACATTATCAAAGCAAAATACATCTATAGCAATCCCTATATCCAGCCCTAATTTCTGCATCTCTTCATTTTTAAACACTGTTCCCGTGCGATACCATTTTGTAAGAATAACAGGGAAGTCCGAATTCGTATCAGCATTGACTATTCCATATCGATTTCCATATTCTGTCTCCGCGACTTCCAAAAAGCGCTCATAATCATCTCTTGTCATTCCTATATCGATATCATCATCCCAAGGTATAAATCCTTCATGTCTCACACCGCCAAGTGCAGTGCCGCCACATACAAAATAGTCAATAGAATATTTGTCACATAATGCATCAAAATCTTTTAATATTTCTATTTCTGCTTTCTGCAATTTCTTTAGTACATCAGGATCATATTCTCTATATAACATCTTTAACCCTCTTTTGGTCCCTTTCACATTTCTTTATAATGCTCATACTGTTCAGAATACCATATTTTTTCTTGTTTTTCCAGCCCTTTTCAACTCACGTCCCCGTCAAGACTTTATTCAGCACATCCGCCAGCGGCTCCATGGCATTCATCTCTTCCTCCACTGTATTTGTCTGAGCGCCGCATTCTACCAGCAGGGTCTTAGGCCGCAGATGGAGATTGTACCGATATCCTCTAAGATAAATGGTCCGGGCAAAATCCGGGTAATACTTTTCGCAGGCCAGCATCATCTGAAGAGAAAAAGCCAGATTATCCTGGATATAAGGGTTCGGAAGATAAGTAATCTCTCCATTTTGCTTTGTTCTGCTCAGACCGTTAAAGAACATGACCTTTGCAGTCTGCTTTCCATCTACCTCTGTTACCAGCCTCTGATTGTCTGCCACTCCGTCCCGGTGAAGGTCAATGACCACTTCTATGCTGGGATTTTCCTCCAGGACCTGGCTTATCCGCTCCTGGGCATAATTATAGGCCTGGTTTCTGTCCAGCTTTCCATCTACAATATCAAAAGTATCTGTCACATGTATCACGTTATATCCATAAGTTTCTTTCAGGATTTTGGTAAGATAGGCTCCCACCCCTACAATGGTAGTATTAGTATCCCCTGGTACAGAATCAATAAACTCTTCCTGAGAATGGGTATGATAGATCAGGATCTGAGGCTGGTCATTGCCTGTCTTCATCCGCAGGTCCATCTGTACCAGCTCCGGCGCATTCAGCTGTTCAGCCGTAATGCTTGTAGTGCTGTCCACTGTATAAAAATTGCTGAGTACGAAATTAAAATCCTGAAACTGTTCCAGGGAAATATCTGTTACAGGGGCTCTTTCCTGAGAAGCCGCCGTGCTCCTGGCCTCTTCTTCCACCGGTTCTTCCTGGGTGCTGTCCTCCCCTCCGGTAATTTCCAATCCAGAAGAATCCGGTCCTGCCTCCTGATTTTCTTCTGTAAGCCTGGCCTCCAGAAATTCCTGATTTTCTTCCATGATCCTGGCGCTGGTGGTTACATCCTCCCTGGAAATCTCCTTACTGTCGTAAGAACTGTTCAGCACCGGAATCTGCTCCTTTGCTTTTTCCATGGCCCAGGATATCAGATTATCACCCTCCCTGTTCTCGCCGGTCACACCAGGCAAATAGGTCTCAACTGCCTGCTGCTGTACATTCAGCATGATTTTTTCTACAGTTCCCTTATCCAGAGAAAGTCCTTTTATTACAATGTATACGGCCAAAGCCAGCATTCCTATCCACATCACCGCTGAAACGGTTTTTCCGGCTTCTTTTCTTTTCACCCAATCACCTCATATCTATATATGAGACAATCCTTTTCAATTATGCCTTTTCCGCGGTAAAGGTCATATTCAATCCTTCTGAAATTGTATATGCCAGACGTTTGATCGTATCATCCACATCCTTAGGTGTCACAAACATACTGTGAAGAGAAGGTGCGATCATTTCCTCCAGAAATTCTTTTTTCTCAGCCTCTTCCAGAGCATCCAAAAGATGGGACATGGCGTCGTGGACAATGGTAGCTCCATCTACCACTGTAGGCACGCCGATACCGATCACTCTGACTCCCAGTGTTTCCCTATTCAGCCCGGTTCTGTGATTTCCCACACCGGAACCTGGATTAATGCCGGTATCTGTAATCTGTATAGTCCTGTTCAGTCTTCGAAGACTTCTGGCTGCCAGGGCATCAATGGCGACGATAATATCCGGTCTGGTCTCCTCGATCACACCTCTGATAATTTCCATGGTCTCCATTCCGGTCTGGGCCATAACTCCTGGAGCCAGGCCGCTTACGCTGTGGACATGTTCCTCTCCCATACCCTGAGCTCCATACTCGTTAATAATATGCCTTGTAATACGGAGGTTTGCCACTACATCCGGCCCCAGAGCATCCGGCGTGATATCCCGGTTTCCCAGGCCTACCACCAGCACTTTCATATCTTCCTTCTTGGGAAGCAATGCCTTTAGATGCCTGGAAAGTTCCCGGGAAATCTCCCTGTGATAATCTTCGTCAGGCACAGACATATTAGGAGCCTCCAAAGTAATATAAACTCCCTGGGGACGTCCCATAGATTTGGCTCCGTTTTCTGTTTTAATCTTTACGACAGTTGTCCGAATGTCTTTTTCCTCATCATAATCTTCCTGGATTTCCACTCCTCTGATTTCTACATTGTCCTCTTCAAATTTCTCCTTTGTTTCCAGTGCCAGGTCTGTATGAATTCTTCCCATTGCCATGCTCAGTACCCTTTCTATACCTGTTTTTTCATATTTTTTGCATTTTGAAAGATTTTATGTATTGACAATTCTCCCTGAATACACTAGAATAAAAAAGCATGTGATATCGGAGTGTTCCGTGTCTTCTCCGATATGAAATAGAGAAATAGTAAATAATAATTTGAATGATCACATTTGGAGGTGTACACTTTGGCTAACATTAAATCTGCAAAGAAAAGAATCTTAGTAAACAGAACAAAGGCTGAGAGAAATAAATCCATCAGATCAGCAGTAAAAACTTCTATCAAAAAAGTAGAGGCTGCTGTTGCTGCAAAGGATAAGGAAGCTGCTGCTGCTGCATTAAAAGTTGCAATTTCTACAATTGATAAAGCAGCTACAAAAGGCGTTTATCACAAAAACAATGCCGCAAGAAAAGTTTCCCGCTTAGCAAAAGCTGTAAACACACTTGCATAATTTATAGACATATAATGAATACAAAGCCTTCTGGCTGCCCGTCATCGGCCAGAAGGCTTTTTTCGTTCTTTTTTAACTGCTGAATTTTATCAGGAGCAGCTCCACACTGAGGATGTCTGTAATCCGCCCGGTCTTCACCTTTTCTTCTGTATCCACACATTCCTGTACAATAGCTTCCAGCTCTTCTGCTCTGTATTTTCTTCCATAAGCGCTATAATTCCGTACCACAAAAGGCTGAAGCCCTGTCCTCTTGGCGATTCTGGCCTGATCATATCCTTCCTTTTCCAGTTCTTTTACCTGCCATATCATGTTAAACTGTCTGGCCAGAAGAAAAAGAATACGCATAGGCGGCTCTTTCAGTGCCAGAAGATCGTAGTAAAGATCCAAAGCACTTTTCTGGCGTTTCTCTGTAACAGCCCGGAGCATATCGAAGATATGATTGGAAATCTGACTGCTGCACACAGCCAGGATATCTTCCCTGGAAATAACTTCTTTCCCCATAGTATAGCTTAAAAGCTTCTCCAGTTCATTTTCAATATTTCCCATATCTGTTCCTGTCATCTGCAGAAAAAGTTCCATGTCTCTCTGAGTAATCTTTTTTCCTTCCCTTTTCAAAATTCCCAGTATCCATTTTATAAGAGTCCCTGAGTCCTGCTGCCCAAATTCCACAATTCTTCCATATTTTTTGACAGCTTTATACATACGGCTCCGCTTATCCACCTGATCTTCTACGAAAACCATACATAGGTATTCCGGCAGTTGAGCAAGATATTCGGGCAGTTCCTGGCACTGGTTCTTAAAAAAACCTGTATCCTCCAGGAAAATCACTCTTCGGTCAGCAAAAAAAGGCATGGTCTCCGCCAGATCTATGACTTCTCTGGGTTCCGTCTTTTTCCCCTGGAAGGCAGAAAAGTTCATCGTATCTCCCTCTGGTACCAGAGCCTTCTCCAGCCTGCTCTTATATTGCTGTAAAAGATACTTTTCCTCTCCGTAAAGGAGATATACCTTTTTAAAATCCTGATTCTGAATATCTTCCTGTAAATTTTTCATTCTTCTCTCCCTTTCAGGTTTTTCCTGTCCTATTCTAACACGGATTCCTAATACTGAAAAGACACCTGTATTTTTTCTTTCTTCCATACTGCAGATATGGCGCCCCTGTTTTTCGTCTCAAAAACAAAAATACCTTTCTTTTTCAGCCGCTCCATCAGCTCCTGATGGGGATGACCATAAAGATTATTCCTGCCGCAGGAAATCACAGCCGCCTGAGGGGAAACTATGTCCAAAAACTCTTCAGAAGTAGAGTTTTTGGAGCCGTGGTGGGCTACTTTTAGAATATCGCACTGAATGTTAGTTTCCCTGCACAGGGCCAGTAATTCTTCTTCCCCTCTGCCTTCCACATCTCCTGTAAACAACATGGAAAACTCTTCCATCTCTGCCCAAATCACCTGTGACCCTTCATTACTCTCCATATTCTCATTCTTCGGTGACAGACAGGTCATCTCCAGCTTTCCGTCTCTTATCCTGTCTCCCCTTCCAATATATAGGACCTCACAGCCGGCTTTTTCTCCTGCTTCTTTTATTCTCTGCTGCGTTTCCTCTGTTTCCCTGGATCTTGACAGAAAAATCCTCTGGATTTTTAATCCTGTCTCTCTTTTGGCCGTCATCTCCAGCAGCTCCAGAATTCCGTTAATATGATCTTCATCCATATGGGAGAGAAAAATCCCGTCTACCTTTCGAATTCCCTGTTCTTTCAGAAAAGGCAGGATTCTGTACTGCCCTGCTTTTGAAACCGAGCTGCTCCCTCCGTCAATCAGATAACAACTTTCTCTTCCTTTTTGTATACAGGCGCAGTCTCCCTGTCCCACATCCAGGAAAGTAACTTTCAGTTCTCCCTCTGGAAACCTGATAAACAGAAGCACAATTCCCACTCCCAAAACTATAACCTGGACCATCTGAGTCCATTTCCCAGAAACCTTTCTATCAGTTCTTATTTTCTTTATCCACAAAGTCCCTGCCAGCATCCCATAATAGACTGCACACTGCCACAGTTCTGGTCTCCCGGTTATCCACAGAGAAGCCGGCAGCTCCTGTATGATTTCCCCGCCTCTCAGATACAGTTCCAGAAGGATGATTCCCGGCAGCGCGCCTGCCTTTCCCGGAAGAACTACCGGAAGCAGTCCCAGAATACCGCCTGCCAGGCCGGAAACCAGAAGGATGCCTGTCGTAGGCAGTATCAGAAGGTTTACCAGAAATCCCCAGGTAGAAATCTCGTAGAAAAAATACATGGTAACAGGAAGAAGGATACTCCACACAGAAAGGCTGGAAAAAATCCCATTCTTCAATTCTCTCTGGATTTTCCCCCGGAGATTTTTTCTGTATTTTTTTCTCTCTGGAGGAAAAAGAACAGGATAGACCGCTGCCAGGCCGAAAACTGCCCCGAAAGACAGAAGGAAACTGCTGTCATACAGATAGAGCGGAGATTCTGCCAGGAGAAAGACAGCCGCCAGAGAAAGAGCAGAAAGAAAATCATATGTCCTTTTTAAAAGCATAGCTCCCACAGATACGCCAAACATCAAAACCGCCCGGACTGCAGCAGCCTGACTGCCTGTAAGTTCTCCGTAAAAAATCATCACTGCTGCTGAGATCAGACAAGAGGCTTTTATTGGCAATTGGCATTTAAGCAGTATTTTATAAAATCCCCATCCAAGAACAGAAAGATGGGTTCCAGAAATAGCCAGTATATGAGAAATTCCCATAATCTGAAACAACAGCTTATTCTCCTGTCCCAGATTTTCCTTTTCTCCCAGTATCATGGCTTCCATAATTCCTCCCTTTTCCTCCCCGAAAGCTTTCTGTATTCCTCCTCTCATTTTTTCCTTTACCCTTCCCTGAAAAGACAGCATCTGATTCTTGCCCCTTTGAAGGAGCTGCATCTCTTCTCCTTCCATATACCACTTTATATTCCTGGCATAGTAATAGGCACGTTCATTAAACTGCCCCGGATTTGCCCCTTCCGGAATTTCTTCCAGCTTTCCGTAAACAGCGATAAAATCCCCCTGTTCCGTCAGTCCAGAAAGCGCTTTGTTATCCATAGTTAATTTTATTCGTTCTGTGGGATGTTGTTCTTCTTGAATAATAAGATTTGCTTTTTTTAGATATAGATTTGTAATGGTGTCATAGACATCTTTTTGATAAACAATACCTGTAGCAAGAATGTTTTCACCTTTTACCTGCCCTGCCAGCTTTGGCGGAGAGCAGGTAAAAAAGGGGATTCCTGCTCTCCCCAGAAGCCAGATCACTGCCGCCCAGATGAAAAGGGCAGTGCACAGAGGCCTTTTAACTCTCATCTTCTGACTCCAGATAACTATAGTCCGCCTGATAGATCTGGTCCAGTTTCATGCTCTCTCTGAAGGTTACCTTGGTATCCCCTTCTACAGAAATCTGTACTCCATGGATATTGCAGGCATCTGTAAGGGAATTGACGATTGAGTAAATCGGCAGTTCCTGTTGCACACTCATAGTTTCTGTGAGAAAACTCTTATCCAGGTTTACGTAGCAGATACCCTCTACAATAGAGACTCCCAGAATCTTTGTATTAGAAGAAAGAGTTGGCAGCATGTCGTCTGACTTTGGCCCTTCCAATAGTCTTTCTACAATCACCCTCTCCAGAGGTACATTACTGCTGTAATGGATTCTTCTGTTCTCCCTTACCAGACGATCTCCATTTTCGTTGGCAAAATACAGGTTCAAATCTGCAAAAACATAAGAATTGATATTTTTTCCTTCATTTTCTACAAAATCACCTCTCTCCATGAGGCCGATTTCATTGCCGTCTGAGTCTGTCATAGGACTTCCATTCTCCAGAAATTCCACATATGTGACTCCGGGAATCTGAGTAAATGCCAGGACCATTCCTGTCCTCACCAGGATTTCCCTGGCATTATTCATTTTTTTATACTCTTCATCAAAGTTCAGTGTCACTGTCTGCCCCTCAAAAGTATAATTTTTCATCAGCACATCCTCTGGGAGCAGTTTGAGATATTCTTCCGAATCAGAAGGCTGTGAAAACATCTGATAAATTTCATCTATCATAGTCTCTGCATTCTCTTCAGAAGGTTCATAGGGCACTGTCTCCAGCTTTGTCTCTGACAAAGCCAGGTAATACATGGAATATTCTGTGGTTTCTTCTTCTTCTGCTGCACTTTCTCTGCACCCTCCTGCCGCCAAAAGACAGATCGCCAGAAAAACTGCCAGTATTCTTTTGATTTTTTTCAACCCAATACCCCCTATGCAATGTAGTTCAAAGGGATTCTTACGGAAAATGTAGTTCCCTGATGTTCCTCACTCTTCACCTTTATGGCGCCTCTATGCATTACAATAGCATTTCTGGTAATCGCCAGACCCAGACCGGTTCCGCCAATCTCTCTGGAGTGGGATTTGTCAACTCGATAGAATCTCTCGAATATTTTATCAATGGATTCCTCCGGAATCCCAATTCCTGAATCTGCTACTGTCACATAAAAATATTTATGATCCGCATTCAAAGTAACATGTACCCAGCCGTCTTCCACATTATATTTGATTCCATTTTCCACCAGGTTGGAAAATGCAAGGCTCAATTTCACTTCATCAATCTCTGCCACTACCGGGCGATAACTTTCCAGTACTAATTCCACCTTTTTTTTATCTGCAATAGGCTTCAGCCTTTTCAGGATATTCTCCAGCAATTCATTAATGCTTACCTTCTGGATATTCAGGTCTGCAGCCTTTTTATCCATCTTTACCAAAGCCAGAAGGTCTGTAATGATCTTATTTTCCCGATCAATCTCTACAGTAATATCCTGCATAAATTCTTTATAAAGCTCTACCGGCACATCTTCCTGGACAGCCAGGGAGTCCGCCAGAACCTTAATGGAAGTCATTGGTGTTTTCAGCTCATGGGACACATTAGCCACAAATTCCTGTCTGGAATCATCCAGAATTTTCATCCTCTTAAGGAGCTTATTAAACACATTTGTGATCATCTCCGTTTCTGTATAGTCCGTAACAGAAATTTCTTCATCCAGATAACCATCTGTCAGTTCTTCGATAGCTTTACTTACTCTTGAAAATGGCTTCACCAGAATCTTGGAAACCACAAAGCTCAAAAAAATAACAAGCATGCTAATGATCAACATCAGAAGATTTCCTCTGTGGGCCAGGATTTCAATCGTGTCCTGAATCTCCGCAGTAGAAGCGCTGATCAGCATTACGCCGTCTATCTGACCGGATTCTTCATTTGTCAATGGAATGGTCTGCTCTATATAGATATTCTCTCTGTCGTAATAGCTGGTATTCACTCCCTCGAAGCACTGGATCACTTCCTCCGAAAAAGTATACTTTCCTTCATCAATATCATAAGTATCCTCTACGATCCTGCCGTTTCTGTTTATGATCAGAACTCTTGCACTGAAAACAGAAGAAAGCATAGATAGCTCACTGTCTATCACTGTTGACTTCTGCTGCAGGTATCCCTCCCGCATCAGCTGATTTCCCAGGATATCGCACTGATTCCTTACTGTAATCTGCCTCAGTTCTACTGCTCGGTCCTCGTAAGAGCCAATAATCATTCCTTCTACTATAAAACCGGGAATAATCCCTATAAGGATAATGATAATCATAATCCGGAATCTGAGGCTTTTAAAAAATGACAGCTTAGGTTTTATACGCATCTGCACAGTCCTCTTTTCTTTTTCATTCACGACTCGCTGGTTCCAGTTCCTTCCCTGGAAGCCAAAAGAAAATTGGAGCCCCACAGCAAATCTGCATCAGCAGTTTCCCATGGCAGCTCCCGGCTTCTATATCTCTAGCCCTGAAAATAATATCCGATTCCCCATTTTGTGTGAACATATTTGGGATCACTGGGCACAGTCTCAATCTTTTCTCTCAGGCGCCGAATATGTACATCCACTGTACGTACATCTCCCGGATACTCATATCCCCACACCAGATTCAGCAGATTTTCTCTGCTGTATACTTTATTGGGATTCTTTGCCAAAAGCTCCAGAAGATCGAACTCCTTAGCCGTCAGATTGATTTCCTTATCAGCTATAAATACTCTTCTCCCCTCCAAATCCAGCTTCAACTCTCCGCTGACCAGTACCTTCTCTGTATTCTCTTTCTTATCTTCCTTGCTTGCCCTGCGCATGATCGCCTTTATCCTTGCCTTTACTTCCAGAATATTGAAGGGTTTGGTAATATAGTCATCTGCGCCATATTCCAGTCCCAGAATCTTATCCATGTCTTCTCCCTTGGCAGTGAGCATGATAATCGGAACACTGGAAAATTCTCTGATCTGCTGACACACTTCCAGACCCGTCATCTTTGGCAGCATAATATCCAGAAGGATCATATCATATTCCTTTGTTCTGGCTTTTTCCAAAGCTTCCTCTCCGTCATAGGCGCAGTCTACCTCCATGTCATCTTGTTCCAAGCTAAAACGGATTCCTTTTACAATTAATTTTTCATCATCAACAACCAACACTCTTCTGCTCATCTGCTATCTCCTATTCCACTGTTATATAAGGTTCTATTTTTTCAAAGGTTTTTCCTTTTATTCCTGAGACCTGCTGAATATCCTCAATGCTTCCAAAGCCTCCAGTCTCCTCTCTGTAAGCAATAATCGCCTGAGCCCGGGCTTCTCCTATACCCGGTATCTCCTGGAGCTCCTCTAAAGAGGCCTGATTAATGTTAATCCTTGCCTCCTCTGCTTTCTCAGCATTTTCTTTTTCCTGTTCCGATGAAATCCCTTGTTCCTTTAATGTCTGGGTTTCCTCCTTCGTGTAAACAAAAATTTTCTCTCCGTCAGATATTTCAGCTGCCTGATTCAGCCACTGAGGATCTGCATCCTCTGAGAATCCTCCTGCTGCCTCTATGGCCTGAAAAATCCTGGCGCCGTTTTCCAGCTTGTAGACTCCCGGATTTTTTACAGCTCCGCTGACATCTACCCAGATAGCAGAAGTTTCCTCCTGGATATCTTCTGCTTCCTGAGATTCTCCGCTGTTTTTTTCTTCTTTCAGAGTTGTTTCTTCCTGCTGCCCAATGAGGATTTCCTCCTCTTTGTTATCGCAGGATCCAAAAATAACTGCTATCCAGAAAATAGTCAGCAGCAACATACTTTTCTTTCTGTTCATCATACACACCTCCCTGTTCCAGTCAGACAGAAACAGTCCAGTATGTACAACTGTATTTATTGTAACGAATTTATAGACTCTTTACAATATCTATTTTCCAAGTTCTTTTAAAATCCCTTACAATTTTAGACATAATCCTCTATGTATTCGGCCTGCTGAAATTTCATTTTGGAAATAAATGGCTGAAACGCCTGAAAATATAATCTGAAATGTAAGTTTAGTATAGCATTCCCTCTGAAAAATCGCAATACAAAAAACAGCCCTCTGCGAGAGCTGCTTTTTGTACACTATTCCCATTTAAAGATTACAATTCCCACAATGGCCACAGCCATTCCCAGAACCTTTCTCCATTCAAAAGCCCCTTTCTCCACGCCGAACAGTCCCAGGAGCTCAATAATATAAGCCACCGCCAGCTGTGCCACTACGATGAGCATAGCTGATCTGGCCGGTCCAAGAGCGGACATGCTCTGGATTACAGTCACAGTGATAAAGGCGCCTATTACGCCTCCCAAAAGCAGGTATTTAGGATTTACTGAAGCCAGTTCTCCAATTCTTTCTCTGCCTGTAAAAACCCATGCGCCGATACAGACCAGGAGTGCAGAAAACTGTACCCACCCTGTAGACACCCACAGACTGGTCTGCTTGGTCACTGCCGTATTAAACACTCCCTGTATACTCATCAAAGCCCCGGATACAACAGCGATTAAAATTCCCCACATATATTATTCCTCCTTATGTTCAAAATACCGCCGGGAGTTATCTCCCATCTGCTATATTTTTCCCATAAGTCCGGTTTTCATTCCAGTTCAGATTCAGACAAACTGCTATATGAAAGAGAAGCGGGGTACTACACTAAAAAGAACGTTCCAGCTTTTCCGCCATTTCGTCTATGTCTGCCTCTGTAATAATCAGAGGTGGAACAAAGCGCAGCACATCAGTGCCAGCAGAAAGAACAAAAAGCCCATTTTCTATAGCCTTATTGATAATCTCTCCCACAGGTCTTCCAGATACTACAACGCCCTGCATCAGGCCTTTTCCTCTCCGCTCAGTAAGAAAATCATATTTTTCCACCAGTTCATCCAGTTTCTTTTCCAGATAAGGAGCTATTTTTTGTACATGCTCCAGGATTTTTTCCTCTTCAAAAAGGTCGAAAACTTTGCTAACTGCCCTGCAGGCAAGAGGATTTCCGCCGTAAGTAGTGCCATGGTCTCCCGGTACCAGAGAATTCTGGGCAGTTTTTTCATTCAGCACAAAAGCCCCTACCGGCACACCGCAGCCCAAAGCTTTTGCTGTAGTCATAATATCCGGCTCCACCTCATAATCCTGATAAGCAAACATACTGCCTGTCCTGCCCATTCCACACTGAATTTCATCCAGGATCAGCAGAATGTCCTTTTCGTCACAGAGACTGCGAAGACCCTGAAGGAACTCCCGGCTGGCAGGATAGATTCCTCCTTCTCCCTGTACAGGCTCCAGGATAATAGCGCAGGTTTTTTCTGTAATCTGTTCCTTCACGCTGTCCAAATCATTAAAATCAGCAAAACGGATCCCGCCGATCAGAGGTTTAAAGGGTTCCTGATAATGGGCATTTCCCGTAACAGACAGTGCACCCAGGCTTCTGCCATGAAAGGAGTGTTTCATAGCTATGATCTCATGATCTGTACTTCCATCCCTCAGCCAGGCATATTTTCTGGCAGCCTTGATAGCCCCTTCAATAGCTTCTGTACCACTGTTGGTAAAGAAAACTTTACTCAGTCCCGATGCCTTTAATAGCTTTTCGGCAGCCTCTGTCATAGGCATATTATAAAAAAGATTCGAGGTATGTATCAGTTTGTCAACCTGGTCCTTTAAAGCCTGATTATATGCTTTATTTCCATACCCCAGAGCAAAGACTGCAATTCCTGCTCCAAAATCCAGGTATTCTTTTCCATCCAGGTCATACAGTCTGACACCTTCTCCCCTCTCCAGAACCACAGGAAAACGATTATAAGTGTGAAGCACTGCATTTTCTGCTCTATCCATATATTCCTTACTACACGTCATAATATTGTATTCCATCCTTTCTCAAAATCGCAGTTCCAATACCTTTATCTGTAAAGATTTCCAGAAGAAGGCAGTGCTTAATTCTTCCATCCAGGATATGGACTCTGGATACGCCTCCTTCAATGGCATCCACACAGTTCTGCAGCTTGGGAATCATGCCTCCCCCTACATTCCCGCTGTTGATCAGCTCTCTTGCTTCTTTTACAAAAAGCTTGGAAATCAAAGTAGAAGGATCTTCCGGGTCTCTGTATACACCTTCAATATCTGTAAGGAAAGCCAGTTTTTCTGCATGCATCTGCTTTGCGATAGCGCAGGCTGCGTCATCTGCGTTAATATTATAGGTCTGGAAATTCTCGTCCAATCCCACTGGACATACAATAGGCAGGAAATCTTTTTCCAGAAGATCTGAAAGAATTTTAGGATTTACTTCTGTAATATTTCCCACAAATCCTATGTCCTGTCCATTAGAGAATTTTTTCTCTACCTTAAGGAGATTTCCATCTTTACCGCTGACTCCCACAGCCTTTACTCCCAGAGACTCTACCAGGGCTACCAGTTCTTTATTTACCTTGTTCAGAACCATCTCTGCCAGCTCCATTGTCTCACCATCTGTTACTCTCAGTCCATTGATAAACTGTGGCTCTTTGCCCACCTTGCTGACCCAGCGGCTGATTTCTTTTCCTCCTCCATGGACAATAATGGGCTTAAATCCTACCAGCTTTAAAAGTACCACGTCCTGGATAACTGTTTTTTTCAGCTGTTCATCTACCATAGCGCTTCCGCCATATTTTACTACAATAATTTTTCTGTTAAATCTCTGAATATAGGGAAGGGCCTCGATCAACACTTCCGCCTTGTCCAGATATTTCTGCTTTACCATTCCACTTTCCCCCTTATGAGCGGTAATCCGCGTTTATTTTCACATAATCATAGGTAAGATCACAACCCCAGGCCGTGGCTGTCTCTTCTCCCATTTTTATGTCAGCGATAACGGTCACTTTATCTTCTGAAAGGATTTTCGTTGCTTCTTCTTCGCTGTAATCCGTTCCGATGCCGTTCTTCATAATCTGTATTCTTCCTGCCTTGCTCTCAAATACCAGGTCCACTTTTTCCGGGTCAAACTGCGCCCCTGAATATCCCATGGCACACAAGATTCTTCCCCAGTTAGCATCATGACCAAAAATGGCGGCCTTCGTCAAATTGGAAGTGATCACAGATTTGCTGAGGGTCACTGCCTGTTCCTTTGTCTGAGCTCCTGTAATCTTGACTTCAAACAAAGCAGTGGCTCCCTCTCCATCTCCTGCGATCTTCTGAGCCAGCGTCTTATTTACATAGTCCAGTCCCTTCTTAAAAATCTCATAATCCTGATTTTTTTCTGTGATCTTAGGATTTCCTGCCATTGCATTTGCCAGGACTAATACCGTATCATTTGTAGATGTGTCTCCATCCACAGAAATCATATTATAAGAATCCTGTACGCTTTCTCTTAAAGCCTCTTTTAAAAGATTTTTATCGATATCCACATCTGTGGTCACAAAAGACAGCATGGTGCACATATTGGGATGGATCATTCCAGAGCCTTTACACATACCTCCGATAGTCACTTTTTTCCCGGAAAGCTCCATCTCTACAGCCACTTCCTTTTTCACTGTATCTGTGGTCATGATCGCTTCTGCCGCCAAAGTTCCTGCCTCTTTTGTTCCCAGAAGCATAGGGGCCAGCTTCTTTACTCCTTCTTTCAAAACTGCCATGGGAAGCTGCTGCCCGATCACTCCTGTAGAGGCTACCAGCACCTCTTCTGCAGAAATACCCAGCGCTTCTCCCGCAGCCTTGGCTGTCTCCTGGCAGTAGCTGTATCCCTCCTGCCCCGTACAGGCATTAGCAATTCCGCTGTTGCATACCACAGCCTGAACATAATCTGATTCCTCTACTATTTTCTGGTCCCACTTTACCGGAGCTGCCTTTACCACGTTTGTAGTAAAAGTGCCTGCACATACACAGGGCTTTTCACTGTAAACCATGGCCATGTCTTTTGTACCGCCTTTTTTTATTCCTGCGGCAATTCCTGCAGCCTGAAATCCCTGAGCCGCCGTTACGCCTCCCTCTGTTACATTTATCTTATCTTCCATTTTCTTCAAATTCTCCTTTCCTCAAAAACCGGCTTTTTATGGGAACATAGGCACCAGCTGAAGTCCCTGGGCCTCTTCCAGGCCAAACATAAGGTTCATATTCTGCACCGCCTGACCTGCAGCTCCTTTTACCAGATTGTCAATGGCTCCCATCATAATGATCCGGTTAGTCCTGGGATCGATCTTAAAATTAATATCCACATAATTGCTTCCCTCTACCCATTTTGTCTGAGGATACATATCCTTGTCCAGGACACGGATAAATTTTTCTTTCTTGTAATATTTGTGGTAGATTTCTTTAACCTCTTCATAAGAAACCTGCTTTGTGAGAGAAGCATAAGCGGTAGCCAGGATTCCTCTGTTCATAGGAACCAGATGAGGTGTAAAACTTAAAGTGATCTTTTTTCCTGCGGCGTATCCCAGCTGCTCTTCGATTTCCGGTGTATGCCGGTGATTTCCTACACTGTATGCTTTCATATTTTCATTTACTTCGCAGAAAAGATTATCCACCTTTGCTCCACGTCCCGCTCCTGAGGTACCGGATTTTGCATCAATGATCAGAGTATCCGGATCAATCAGTCCTTCTTTCACCAGAGGATAGCAGGTAAGTATGCTGCAGGTTGTATAGCATCCCGGATTGGCCACCAGCCTGGCTTTTTTTATGTCTTCCCGATTGATCTCACAAAGGCCATATACTGCTTCATGTATAAACTCCGGCGCTTTATGGGAAATTTTATACCACTCTTCATAGATCTTCACATCTTTAATCCGGAAGTCTGCACTCAGATCAATAATCTTTACTTTTGATAGAATCTCTACATTCACCATGGAAGCGCACAATCCCTGGGGCGTAGCAGTAAAGATTACATCCACCTGGTCCGCCAGCTCTGCCATATTATCATCCAGACAGGTATCTTCCACAAGCTCAAACATATTCTGGTAAACTTCATAATATTTTTTATCAATATAGCTTCTGGAGCCATACCACTTAATCTCTGCATTTTTATGTCCCAGCAGAAGACGCACCAGCTCTCCTCCAGCATATCCGGTAGCTCCGATAATTCCCACTTTAATCATATTCCCATCCTCGTTTTCTTTTTTTCTGTGTTCATCATACTCCTGTTCTTTCGCTCATGCAAGCAGAAGTTATGCATATTTTCTCTGAAATATTGAATAATTATACATCTCTCTTCATATATATGCAAGATATATTTTTTATTTTTCTATAGTTTACCCATTAAAAAACCCCGCTGTTTCGTGGTCATAATAATAGGTAATCTTTTATATAACTCTCTGTCATAAAGAAAAGCCTGGATTTTTTACAATTTGCTATTGCATAATTATAATAATTGTTGTATAGTACCAATAGCAACGAAATCAATAACGTACTTTATATATTTTCAGGAGGATGATCTTATGAAAGAAAAAGTTGTTTTAGCATATTCCGGCGGTCTGGATACCACCGCCTTGATTCCCTGGTTAAAGGAGAATTTTGATTATGAAGTTATCTGCTGCTGTGTCAACTGTGGACAAGGGGCAGAGCTGGATGGACTGGATGAAAGAGCAAAACTGTCCGGAGCATCTAAATTATATATTGAGGATATTGTAGATGAATTCTGCGAAGATTATATCATGCCCTGTGTTCAGGCAGGAGCTGTGTATGAGCATAAATATCTTCTGGGTACATCTATGGCCCGTCCTGGAATCGCAAAGAAACTGGTGGAGATTGCCAGAAAAGAAGGTGCTGTTGCCATCTGCCACGGCGCCACAGGAAAGGGAAATGACCAGATCCGTTTTGAGCTGAGCATCAAGGCCCTGGCTCCCGACATCAAGATCATCGCTCCCTGGCGTATGACCGATGTATGGACAATGCAGTCCCGTGAAGACGAAATTGCTTTCTGCAAAGCCCACGGCATTGATCTTCCTTTCGATGTCAGCCACAGCTACAGCCGTGACCGGAACTTATGGCATATCAGCCATGAAGGCCTGGAGCTGGAAGACCCTTCCCAGGAGCCAAACTATGACAACCTCCTGGTTCTCAGCGTAACACCTGAAAAAGCCCCTGACAAAGAAACTGAAATCACCATGACTTTTGAAGCCGGAGTTCCAAAAACATTAAACGGAAAAGCTATGAAAGTATCCGAGATTATCACTGAGCTGAATAGACTGGGCGGTGAAAATGGTATCGGTATTATTGATATTGTAGAAAATCGTGTAGTAGGAATGAAATCCAGAGGTGTCTATGAGACTCCTGGGGGAACAATCCTCATGGAAGCTCATGATCAGCTGGAAGAACTGATTTTAGACAGAGATACTATGGAAACCAAGAAAAAACTGGGCAGCCAGCTTGCTCAGGTAGTATATGAAGGAAAATGGTTCACTCCTTTAAGAGAGGCCATCCAGGCTTTCGTAGAATCTACCCAGAAATATGTGACTGGTGAAGTAAAATTAAAACTGTATAAAGGCAATATCATCAAGGCAGGCACTACTTCTCCATACAGCCTGTACAATGAATCTCTTGCCTCCTTCACCACTGGCGATATGTATGATCATCATGACGCTGACGGTTTCATTACTTTGTTCGGACTGCCTCTGAAGGTCCGCGCAATGAAGCTGATGGAAGCAAAGAACAACAATAAATAAGCCATACCCTAAGTTTTGATAGAGAAAAAACCGATGAGATTCGCACCCCTCATCGGTTTTTTCTATTAGTTTTTTCTGTCTTCTTCTATTTTTCCATAAATACTGGCAGGGACTCTGGCCTTTACATGTATGCCCTCAGAAGTATATTCTTCCACAAGGAGCTGTCCATATTTTCTGATCAGCTGAATCTTCCCTGCTTCCTGGTATCCATAGTTTCTTTCCAGATAAATCTGATTCTCAGTAAGGATTTTTTCCATAACTTCTTTAAACTCTGTCAGTCCCTGCCCTGTCCTGGCAGAAATCTTCAGCACATAGTCTGCCTGAAAGTCCCTGAAAATCTTTTCTTCTTCCACCTTATCCTGTTTGTTGAAAAGAGTCACTACTTTCTTGTTCTCTACTCCAAGTTCTTTCAGAGTCTGATACACCACAAACATCTGCTCATCCATCTGAGGATTAGAAGCATCCACTACATGAATGATCACATCTGCATATTTTGCCTCTTCCAAAGTACTCTTAAAGGCCTCAATAAGATGATGGGGCAGTTTCCGGATAAATCCAACTGTATCTGTCAAATACATTTTCTGTTTTCGGGGAAGTTCCAGAACTCTGGTCGTAGGGTCCAGAGTGGCAAACAGTTTATCTTCTTCCAGCACTGCTGCATGGGTAAGGGTATTCAAAAGAGTGGATTTACCTGCATTGGTATATCCTACAATGGCTCCAGTGAGCAGGTTGTCCTTCTTCCTGCCTTCCCTGAGGAGTTCTCTGTGGCGCTTCACCTGTTCCAGTTCCCGCTTTAACTGAGAGATCCTGGTTTTGATCAGCCTTCGGTCTACCTCCAGCTTTTTCTCACCGGGACCCCTTGTCCCGATTCCGCCTCCCAATCGGGAAAGGGATGTGCCAAGGCCTGTCAGCCGGGCAGCCCGGTATCTGAGCTGGGCCAGCTCCACCTGAATTTTGCCCTCGCTGGTTTTTGCCCTGGAAGCAAAGATATCCAGGATTACAACGGTTCTGTCCATGACTTTACATTCCAGTTCCCGCTCCAGATTATTCATCTGAGACGGTGACAGTTCATCGTCACAGACAATCCCCGTAGCATCCAGAGCCCGCACCGCCATCTGGATTTCCTCCAGTTTTCCGGTTCCTACATAATAGCCTGGATGTATCCCCTCACGGCTCTGAACTACTCTTCCTACAGTCTGGGCTCCTGCTGTCTCTACCAGTTCTTCCAGCTCATCCAGAGAATCCTGAACATCTTCATTCTCCCTGGTAGCCACTCCCACCAGGATTACTCTTTCTTTTTCTTCTTTTAACTCAAATAAATCCATATACTCTCCTATTCAAGTATTCAAGACTCCTTCGCAAGTCCTTAGCGGGATTCGGTCTTCTCCGGCAGACAGCTCAGCCCTATCTTGTTTCCAGAAAATAATTTTCTCTTATGGCGTCTTCGTCTGCAGGATACTGTTCCAGATACTGGCTGATTTTCTCCTTGGCAGTGTCATAATCCGCCATCCTCTCATATACGACAATCTGACTAAAAAGCAGTGCCTGATTTTCATCCTGATCGTCCTGTTCAAGCCCTTTCTGGATATAAGACAGTGCCGAGTCATAGTCTTCTTCGAGAACGGAACAGTATGCCAGTCCGCCGTAAGCTCCTGCCGTCAGTTCCTGTACATCCAGACACTGTTCATAATTTTCCTTAGCCTTCTGGGTATCTCCGGCTGCCAGGTACACCCGTCCCAGGTAGAGCTGCGCCGTGGAATATCCTTTGTCAGCAGAAGTCTTCAGTGCCTCTTCCGCATTTTTATAATCTTCCAGATAATAGTATATCCTTCCCCTGTGATAATAATCCTCTCCGTTTCCAGGATCGATATCCAGAGCCTCTTCCAGATATTCACTTCCATCTGCATTCAGCCCGCAGTCTCTGTACACCATATAAACATCCAGATAATCCTCATAATCCTTCGAACCTGATACTACTCTGGCAAAGTTAGTATCTGCCTGGCTGTAATCATCTAAGTGGAGATATGCGCTTCCTCTCAGAAAATAGGCATCTTTCTCCCTGCTGCTTTCTAAAAGAGTATCACAGGTATCCACACATCCCTGATAATCTCCCTGATGATACTGGGCGTCTGCAAGATATAAATTCAAATCTTTCCGCATAGCTCTGTCTGACCTTCCGGTCAGTCCCAGGGCTGTCTCAAATGCCTCCTGAGCCTTATCATAAACACCCTGTTCCGTCCAGGCAATGCCGATTCCTCTCCAGGATTCCACAGCATGATCGCCTTCCTCCACAGCATCCTGGAAGTCTTCTATAGCCTGGGTATAATTCTGCTCCTCCAGATTTGTTTTTCCTGTTTCATAAGATGTAGGAGCGCTGCTGCAGCCTCCCAGCAGGCACAGCCCAAAGCCTGCCGCTACAAGGATTTTTTTCTTCACCTGTACATCTCCGTTTCTCCAGTGTGCTGGCATATTCACTCTCAGTTAAGGACCAGATTCTCAGCCTCCATAACATCCACGATCTGCTGAACATGCTCTTCGCAAATCTGGTCTGTCGGAGCCTCTACCATAACCCTGATAAGAGGTTCTGTTCCGCTCTCGCGAACCAGAATCCTGCCGTCGCTTCCAAGAGCTTCTTCTGCCTTCTGTATAGCTTCTATAACCTTCTGATTTTCCCTGGCCTGTTTCTTATCGTGGACTTTCACGTTTTTCAGCACCTGGGGATAAATTTTTACTTCTCTCGTAAGGGTGCTGAGGGAAACTTTCTTTTCAATGATCACTTCCATTAATTTCAGTGAAGTGAGAATACCGTCTCCGGTAGTCGCATGTTTAGAAAAGATGATATGTCCGGACTGCTCTCCGCCAATGGAGTGGCCATTTGTCATCATATTTTCGCAGACATATTTATCTCCGACAGCTGTCTGTTCATAGAGAATTCCCTCTCTGTCCAGAGCTTTATAAAGCCCCAGATTAGACATTACTGTGGTAACAATAGTATTATTGTTCAGCTGTCCCTGCTCTTTCATATATTTGCCGCATACATACAGGATCAGGTCACCATTTACTTCATTTCCCTGATCATCTACGGCAATGCATCTGTCCGCGTCTCCGTCATAGGCAAATCCTACATCCAGCTGATTTTCTTTCACGAAATTTTTAAGCTCCTCAATATGGGTAGAGCCGCAGTTTGTATTGATATTGGTTCCATCTGGCTCATTGTGGATCACATAGGTCTTGGCTCCCAGGGCATCAAAAACACTTTTTGCAATGGCAGATGCACTTCCGTTTGCACAGTCCAGTCCTACCCGAACATTTTTGAATGCTCTGGTTGGAATAGAAATCAAATAGCCGATATAACGGTTTCTTCCTGCTGAGAAGTCCACAGTACGGCCTATATTCTCCCTTTTTGCCAGAGGCAGTTCAGGAATTTCTCCGTCAATATAAGCCTCAATCTGAGCTTCTACTGCCCCGTCCATTTTCTGACCATTTCCGTTGATAATCTTAATTCCATTGTCATAGAAAGGATTATGGCTGGCAGAGATCATAATTCCACAGTCAAAATTTTCTGTTCTTACTACATAAGAAACACTTGGCGTAGTCGTTACATGGAGAAGAAAAACATCTGCTCCAGAAGCTGTCAAACCTGCTACTAAAGAGTATTCAAACATGTAGCTGCTTCTTCTGGTGTCCTTTCCGATAACAATCTGAGCCTTATGTTCTTTTCCGAAATACCATCCCAGAAAACGGCCTACTTTAAAAGCATGCTCTACAGTTAAATTTACATTTGCTTCTCCTCGGAAGCCGTCTGTTCCAAAATATTTACCCATAACTGACTCCTTTACATCAAAATTCAGGGGTCAAAATACCTTTGACCCCATAACGTCACGGATTCTGCTCTTTATGCCTGAGGAAAAAGGGGATTCGTATATACGCCCTTTTCTTCCAGCTCTTTAAAGGATTTCATTACGATTTCCTTATCTTCCTGATAAGTTACACCGAACCAGGTGTCATGTGTTTTCAGGACAGAGACTTCTGCCTTTCCTTCTTTGATCATCTGGTCCACAACTCCCGGAAGAAGGTATTCTTTCTTGATATCTCCAGGCTGCACTCCAGCTAAAAATTCAGAGAAGCATTTTTCCAGCACTTCCATGAATTCTGGCTGGAATCCCCACATATTCATGGAAACCAGTGTCTGAGCATCCAGATACGTCTTTTCTCCTGTCTCCTCATCTACTGCTGCCGGACCTTCTTCAGTCTTCTGAATATTATAGGTCTCTGTAATACCTACCAGCTTTCTGTCAGGATTTAAGGCACATACCCCTCTGGTTACCCCGCCATTGTCGCTTAAAGTATTCTCCAGGATAAATCCTGCCATACAGATATCCATTTTCTCGCCGGTTTCCTTTTCTTCTACCAGATAGTCATGGATTTTCCCAAAAGCTTCCTTTCCATAATAATCATCAGCATTAATTACCAGGAAGGGCTCCTGGATTGCTTTCTTGGCCGCCAGTACTGCCTGGCCGGTTCCCCAGGGTTTTGTCCTGTCTTCCGGACAGGTAAAGCCTTCTGGAAGGTCTTTCAGATCCTGATATACATAAGCTACTTCTGCAACTTTCTCTATCTTGTCTCCGATGATCTCTTTAAATTCTTTTTCAATATCTTTGCGGATAATGAAAACTACTTTATTAAATCCCGCCTCTAATGCATCGTGAATGGAATACTCCATAATGATCTCACCGCTGGGTCCTACTTTTGCCAGCTGTTTGATCCCTTTGCCAAAGCGGCTGCCAAGTCCGGCTGCCATAATGACTAATGCTGTTTTTTTCATTTTTCCTTTTCTCCTATTGTATTTTTCTCGGTGCTACTAATATACTATAAAAAGCAGGAAATTTCAACCGGTCTTCCTTCCAGTCACGCAGATCATCTGGTCCTGTCCCCGATATATTTCTATCTCCTCAAATCCTGCTTTCTTCATCAGAGTCTCCAGTTCTTCCGGACGATAGATCCGCAGAAAGCCATCTATTTCAGGCCAATCACACTGGTCCGGATCACTGCCTTCATTGAGCACCGCAAACATTCCCTGGGGCTTCAGGACCCGCAGGATTTCTCTGAAAGCTTTTTCTACCTCCGGCCAAAAATACACGGTTTCTACCCCAGTTACCAGATCATAGGTGTTTTTCTCAAATGGCAACTTGGTCACGTCCCCCCGGCTTATATGGCATCTGCTTCCCAGATATTCCTGATTCAGCTCTTTGGACTGGGCAACGCTGACTTCAGAATAGTCCACGCCGTCGATAACGCTTCCAGCAGACAATTTCAGCATATCCTGGATTGTTGCTCCGCCGCCGCAGCCCACATCCAAAACCCGCATATCCGGACGCCATGGAAGCTTTGAAAGGCCAAAATCTCTCAGCGGCCCATGGCTCCTGTTCATCCTTTTCAGCATCTTCTCCCCGCTCTTTCCTTCCGGGCGGGCCGGATTTTCTCTTGTTTCTGTCATACTCAATTCCTGCCTTTCTTCTTCCCATATGACAATCTCTGAGTGAAAATACTGCCCCTGAAAATATATCTGTTCCTGTATCTGTTCTCTGGTAAAGGACAGTTTTTCTGGAGCCACCACCCATTTCTCTTCTATATCGTCCAGCCGGTGCACAATACCGATAATCCTTCCCGTAAATTCTTTCACAGGCTGGTCCACTCCCAGAATATATGCATCCTGTTCTTCGCCATCAGGGGCCAGGATTCCTTCTATATATCCATAATTCACAGGATAATACAGATTCTGATGTTTCGGATGAAAGCTTCCCATTGGACGGTCAACGGTAACCTTTACAAGTTTCCCTAACATGGCTGTTCCATCAATCATGAATTTCTCCTTTTTGTGTTTTAACGACTCTTGAATCTTGTTACCTGATATGATATATTATAGACAGAAAAAGGAGCAACCGCCCACAAGGGGTTGACCTCGTAATAAGGAAGAACATAGAATTACCACCTCATTACTCTGCCAAAGTTCCGGGGTGGTTTTTCTATGCTTTAAAACATTATCGACAGAACGTAAATACGAATGTCAGCAATGCTAAAATGAACGTTCCAAAAGCTATCCCAGCCACCCTGTAACACGATTACTCCGTAGACAGAGTATAACACACTCCATATGACAAGACAATCAACTTTTTGTTCTAAATGGAATTTTAGAATAAGGCTTTTTCAATTTGTAAACACTTCTGAACGTTAAAATGCTGTCAGTGTACAAGGAGCTGAAATATAGCTCCTTCTTTCATACGAAAATTTGTGTATTACACGGCAAAATTTAGGGCTTCCGTCGACTTTTCATATCAACGGAAGCCCTTATTTTTTTAATATTTCTTAGAATTTTCCAGCCTTAGCAGCTTCCTCAATAGCAACTGCAACAGCTACTGTCATACCAACCATTGGGTTGTTTCCTGCGCCGATGAGACCCATCATCTCAACGTGTGCAGGTACAGAAGAAGAACCTGCAAACTGAGCGTCAGAATGCATACGTCCTAATGTATCTGTCATACCATAGGAAGCAGGACCTGCTGCCATATTGTCTGGATGCAGTGTACGTCCTGTACCGCCGCCAGAAGCAACGGAGAAGTATTTCTTTCCAGCCTCTACGCACTCTTTCTTGTAAGTACCTGCAACTGGATGCTGGAAACGTGTTGGGTTTGTGGAGTTACCTGTAATGGAAACGTCAACGCCTTCCTTCCACATGATAGCAACACCTTCACGAACGTCGTTTGCTCCGTAGCAGTTTACTTTTGCACGAGGTCCGTCAGAGTATGCCTTACGGAATACTTCTTTCAGCTCTCCTGTGTAGTAATCGTAATCTGTCTCAACATATGTAAATCCGTTGATACGCGCGATGATCTGTGCAGCGTCTTTTCCAAGACCGTTTAAGATAACACGCAGTGGTTTCTGACGAACTTTGTTTGCTTTCTCAGCAATACCGATAGCGCCTTCTGCTGCTGCGAAAGATTCATGTCCTGCCAGGAAACAGAAGCAGTCTGTGTCTTCTTCCAGAAGCATTTTTCCTAAGTTACCATGTCCCAGACCTACTTTACGCTGATCTGCTACAGAACCTGGAATACAGAAAGCCTGAAGACCTTCGCCGATAGCTGCTGCTGCATCTGCCGCTCTCTTGCAGTCTTTCTTGATAGCGATAGCAGCGCCTACGATGTAAGCCCAGCATGCGTTTTCAAAGCAGATTGGCTGAATGCCTTTTACCATATCGTATACGTTTAACCCGGCGTCTTTTGTAATTTTTTCAGCTTCTTCGATGGAAGCAATACCATAGCTATTTAAAACCTGATTGATCTTGTCAATTCTTCTTTCATATGATTCAAATAAAGCCATTATGAAATCCTCCTATAATCATTACCTTTTGCTGCGTTTCGTCTCATTACTCTTCTCTTGGGTCAATGATCTTAACAGCGTCAGCAACACGTCCGTACTGTCCCTGTGCTTTTTCCCAAGCTACGTTTGGCTCGTCACCTTTCTTGATGAAATCTGTGAGTTTGCCAAGGTTTACGAATTTATAACCGATGATCTGGTCATCTTCGTCTAATGCGATTCCTGTAACGTAGCCTTCAGCCATTTCCAGATAACGAGGACCTTTCTTTAATGTTCCGTACATAGTACCAACCTGGGATCTCAGACCTTTTCCTAAGTCTTCCAGACCTGCTCCGATTGGAAGTCCGTCTTCAGAGAATGCGCTCTGTGTACGTCCGTAAACGATCTGCAGGAATAATTCTCTCATAGCTGTATTGATTGCGTCACAAACAAGGTCTGTATTTAACGCTTCCAGAATAGTTCTTCCTGGTAAAATCTCAGAAGCCATGGCTGCTGAATGAGTCATACCTGAGCATCCCAGTGTCTCAACTAAGGCTTCCTGAATGATTCCGTCCTTAACATTCAGAGTCAGCTTACATGCACCCTGCTGAGGAGCACACCAGCCAACGCCATGTGTTAAACCTGAAATGTCTTTGATTTCTTTTGCTTTTACCCATTTTGCTTCTTCTGGGATTGGAGCTGCTCCGTGGTTCACACCCTGAGCTACTGGACACATTTTTTCTACTTCATGTGAATAAATCATTTTAAAACTCCTTTCAAGTATAAATTACTTAAAGTGCGCCGTATACGACACCTTATTCACAAACATTTTCTCACAAAGTGACAAAAAAATCCAGACCTATTTTTTTCGATTTCCATAGTTTTTGCAACTGTTCTATGATATATAGCTGAATACTTCTAGTCTGGGGTTCATGATTTTTTGAATCCCCCTGGCAAATCCCATAAAATAATGCTAAAATAAGTAAAACAACATCTTTATTATATTATTTTTTAGTTTTTCTCAAGAAAAGGAGGTATTTTGTATGAAAACTTATGAAATGATTCATGAAATCAGCGACATGTGCCGAGGCAAAATGGATTCTGATATTTCAGAAATTGAGACAGACAACCTGGATGAATACATGAGAACCCATATCAGCAAAGCGGCCACCTGTGAAAAAACCGAGCTGGAAAGCGGCGCTATTGTTTATGATGTGGTAACCAACGGGCTGAAAGAAAGATTCTCTTTCACAGAAATCTAAACTTACTTGTTTTATCATAAACTTATAAAGGGAGCGCAGTGTTTAGCGTACATGAAAAGGTATCCGTTAAACACTGCACTCCCTTTTATCTAGAGAAAATGCTGTATAAGCTGGGTAATGCTGGTAAGTCCCAGACTATACAAAAATATGGAACCTGGCTTTCCCAGAATAATGATAAGAGTAAATTTTCTCAGAGTCATTTTCGTCAGACCTGCAATATAGCACAAAAGATCATCAGGAGCCACCGGGAAGAAAATAGCGGCGGCAAAAGCCTTGTCAAAGGCTGTTCCCTTATCCAGCCAGCCAATATATTTCTTGTAGTTTTTCTCTCCGATCATATGCTGAACAAAGGATTTTCCATATCTTTTAGAGAGTACAAAGGCCAGTATGGAGCCCATGGAAATTCCCACATAATTATATACAAATCCCCATACCGGACCGAAGATCAAAACGCCGCCCAGACAGCCGATAGCTCCCGGAAGTATCGGTATCACCACCTGGACGCACTGAATAAGCACAAAGCACACCGGCGCCCACAGTCCGAACTTTCCCAGAAAAGCCTCCAGAGACTCTGCTGAGACAAAGATTCCTGTGCGGATACCATACCAGATAAACAGAGCCATAGCCGCCAGTCCTAAAAGGGTACATATATTTAAATATACTGCTGTTTTTTGTTTTCCCATAAAACTACTCTCCTGTTTGGGGCATCCCCTCTGTTTTTTTCTCTCTTCCTTGCCTGTTCTTCCTGAAAAATTTTCTCATAGAAACTCTCCCACATATTTCCCACATGTTCCCGGCTGTAAAATTTGTGTCCGGTAAAAGCAAGTTCTGCATTTTTCTCATAGAATTGCCGATTCTCTTTCAGTTTTTCCAAAGTCCTGATAAACATTTCCTGGTCCTGTCCCCGGAGGACATAATCAAACAATATGGGCTGATAGATATCCAGATCCCTGACCAGGATAGGGATACCGCAATTCATAGCTTCCAGGATTGTCATAGGAAACAGTTCTTCATAAGAGGGAAGGAACATCACATCTGCCATATTATAAATCTGGTTCATTTCTTCCCTGTCTACCAGTCCCAGAAATTTTACGTTTTCCGGAAGGTTTTCCATTCTGGCTTTAATTTCCTCGTACCCCTCAGAAATCTTTCCGAAAGAAAAGCCTCCTGCCCACACAAACTGACACTCCGGCATTTTTTCTGCCACATCCAGGAAATCAAAGACTCCTTTTCTTCTCTGCAGCTGTCCTGCACACAATATTGTAAAGGCCTCTGGGCGGATTCCGTATTTTTCTCTGGCCTTCCTCTTTTCTTCCTTTCCAAGAGGATAAAAATTCTTTTCTGACACTACATTGGGAATATAAGTAACTTTTTCACTGGGAATTCCATAATCTGCCAGCTTGTCAATAAATACTGGATTTACTGTCACCAGATAATCCATTCTCTTATAAAAAGAAATCATATATTTATAAAAAATATTCTTGGCAAACCTGGGAAGGGAAATGCTGTTTTCCACAGTTTCCGGAAGGAAATGTACATACCCCACCAGGGCTCCCTGTCTCCTTCTCCAGAAAGCAGACAGATAGAATTCCGGATTTATGGAATGGTAATGGGTAATCTCACTGGCTTCCCTGGAGTTTTCCCTAATCAGAGCTCTGTCTTTCATCACTTCTCTGGCCAGCTCTACCTGTTCATCATGGGCGGAAAGAACGCCCTGCCCCTTGACCATATCTGCTTTTGACAACATATTAATCCGTTTCATTCAATCAGGCTCCTCTCTTCATAATGCCTCTTGTCCAGACTTCGGAAAGGGATTTCCATCTGCCTCTGAATCCTGGCGTTCTTTCTTCTGATAAAAGTTCCTGGTGTCTGTCTTTTTCCTGTTCTTCTATGACTCTTCTGTAGATCCCTTCTGCAGCTGTACAGAAATTCCATGTAGAATATAGGCTGGAAATTTCCTGTCCTCTCCGTCCCATTTCCAGACGCCGTTCTTCCTGTTCCAGAATATAGTTCAAATGCATTTTAAAATACTCATAGCCTTCATACTGAAAACCGTTATATCCGTCTGTGATCACCTGGCTGAGACATTCATCTTTTCTGCAAAGTGCAGGAAGGCCGCAGGCCAGAGCCTCTATGTAAGTAATACCCTGGGTTTCGCTGCTGGAGGCGCATACGAAAACATCTCCCAGCTTATAATATCTGGCAACCTCATCTGGGGCAATCATTCCGGTAAATACGACCTGGTCTGTAATCTGAAGGTCCTTTGCTCTCTCTTCCAGATTTTCTCTGTCCGGCCCATCCCCTGCAATAAGAAATGTAAGATTTTTCCCTGCTCCTTCTCTAATGAGTCTGGAGAAGTATTCCAGCAGCTCTTCCAGATTTTTTTCTTTTGCCAGTCGTCCTACGCTGACCAGAACTTTATTCTCCAGAGGTATTCCCAGTTTTTTCTTCATGGCATTTTTCTCTTCTTCAGAAACCGGCTCTTTGAACCTGCCAAGGTCAATTCCTGTAGGCATTACGGCAACAGGTTCTTCCACGCCGTATTTTTTCAGGATATTCTCTACCTTACTGGTTGGAACAATGACCTGGCTGGTCTTGCCCAATACCATTTTCGAAAAGCATGCCACTGCTTTTTTCTCTATTTTCGCTCCGGTTTTATACTGAGATAATCCTCCTGGAAGATAGTGGATATAGTCCTCATAAACTGTGTGATAAGTATGTACCAGAGGACACTGGCATTTTCTGCTGATTTTTGCAGCATAGGAAAAGGTCATAAATTCGCACTGAGAATGAACAATATCTGGCCTCCACCAGATCAGCTCCTGAATTAAAGGCTCTGTATGAGGAAGGACTGCTCTGGCATTTGGGTATATTTTTTCCAGGTTTAAAGATTTAATATAGTAAACGCCTTCCTCCACGTAAGATTTATAATTTCTGGATAAGGTAAGAACCCTTACCTCATGTCCTCGGTTTTCCAATTCTTTTTTCAAATTTATTACGGAAGTCACAACACCATTTACCACAGGCTTGTACCAATCTGTTGTTAATAATATCTTCATAAAGGTTCCCCCTTTTCTTTTTCTTAATCTATGTATTATGGTAATGCATAGACTTAAAGAAAAGAGGTGACCAAACTTAAAGATTTTCTAAAGATTTTAAAAGAAAGAGCCTCGGTCTTGTAAGAAATCTGTTAAGAATTCCTACATTTCCAAGGCTCTTTCTTAATTTTTCTTTGAGATTTTATCAGTCCAGTTCAATTTCTGCCAGTTCTGCTGGTGGAAGCTGTCTGGAAGAATTGGCTTTATATTTCTTCAGCTCTGCAGAGGCTTTGTTCAAAGGCGCTATAGTTCCTGCTCCTGCCATACAGCCCCCGGGGCAGCCCATGCCTTCGATCATGCAGCCTTTAATTTTTCCTGCTTTTGCCTGCATAAGAATCTTTTTACACTCGTCCAGGCCTTCTGCATGTTCAATGTGTACTTCTACTTCCGGATAGTACTCACGGAGACAGGCCTCAATAGCGCTGGACACACCTCCTGCCACAGCATAACCTCGTCCTGCTGCTGTAGCATTATGGAAGGAAGAATCTCCTTCACATTTAGCAGGGTCAATTCCCTTTGCTTCAAACATACCAGCCAGCTCTTCAAAAGTAATTACAAAATCCACATCGCTCCGTACGTCAGTCCTGGAAGCCTCCAGCTTTTTAGAAGCACAGGGGCCGATAAAGACCACCTTAGCATCCGGGTACTGCTTTTTAATGGTTCTGGCAGTAGCCACCATAGGCGTCAGCTCCTGAGAAATATTTCCCGTCATATCCGGGAAGAAATGCTTGGCCATCATGATCCAGGACGGACAGCAGGAAGTCAGGAGGAAAGGCAGTTCTCCGGTACTTACCTTTTCCGCATAGTGATGAGCTTCTGAGGCAGCGCCAATATCCGCTCCCAGCGCCACTTCATAGGCTTCTGCAAAGCCCATTTCCAAAAGAGCCGCTTTCAGCTTTCTGGGCGTTACCTCTGCTCCAAACTGGCCTACAAAAGCCGGTGCCACTTCTGCAATAATCTGTTTTCCCTCTTTCAGGGCGTGAGCCAGCTGAAAGATCTGAGATTTATCAGAAATTGCTCCAAAAGGACAGTTCACCATACACATACCGCAGGAAACACATTTTTCATTATTGATCTTTGCTCTTCCCAGCTCGTCGCTTTCAATAGCATTGACACCGCAGGCCCTGGCACAGGGCCTTTCTTTCTTTGCGATGGCGTCATAAGGGCAAACAGATTTACATTTCCCGCACTTAATACATTTTTCCTGATCAATGATAGATTTTCCTTTAACGATGCTGATGGCTCCCTTAGGACAAACCTCCTTACAGGGATGGGCCACACAGCCCCGGCACATATTGGACACCTCATACATTTTCGGCTCGCAGGCGTCACAGGCGGAGGGAATCACCTGCATGAGAGGCGGCTCATAATACTTTTCGTCAATATTGCTGGCTTCCAGCCCTGCTGTAATATGTACTGCCGTATTCTCTGGTCTCAGGGACATGCCCATTGCCAGACGCACACGTTCGCTGGCTACTGCCCTCTCACGATAGATACTTTCTCTGTAAGTAGCTCTCTCCTGGACGATATGATAAGGAATCGCCTCAATATCTGCTACCAGTGTTTCCGGCTCAGACTCAAATCCCACCCTGGCAATCTCTTTGAACACCTTGCGGCGGATTCTTTTCACATTTGTATCTAATCCTCTCATCTGTCATTACCCTTCCTTTCTTTTTATCACTCAATATGATACCCAGAATTTTTCCAGTTTGCAAGAAATTGCAGGTATTTTATTTCATACAAAAGCTCTATGTGTTATAATTTTTCTTAATTATACAAAAATATTACAGGACCTTCCAAAAATTTTACGGGATGTTCCGGAAAGGAATTCTATGTTTGCTTATAAATCTGTTTTTCAGGGCAAAAGCCTGCTTCCCCCAGTCTTTACCGGAAGCACATTAAAATTATTTGCTCTTATTTTCATGCTCATCGACCATATAGGCGCAGTAATCCTGGAGCACGGAGTAATCTATTCCTATAATAATCAGCTGCCTACAGCCCTCTCCTATTCTGCCAGTCTTTTCTGCTCTCAGATTGACCAGGTGCTGAGAGGCATTGGACGACTGGCTTTCCCGATTTTCTGTTTTCTGCTGGTAGAAGGATTTTTTCACACCTCCAACAGAAAAAAATATGCCTTCCGGCTTTTCCTCTTTGCTCTGTTCTCAGAAATTCCCTTTGACCTGGCCTTTAACAGCAGTATTCTGGAGTTTTCCTACCAGAATGTAATGTTTACTTTGCTTTTGGGTCTTTTGACGATATGGGGCATGGAAAAAGCCCGTTTTATCCATCCTCTCCTGCCCATTCTTCCTGCAGCTGCAGGGATTTTCGCAGGCTGGATTTTTCAGGCAGACTATGACTGGAGAGGCATTGTGCTGATTATCGTCCTCTATGTCTTCTATCAGTATCCTCTGGAAAAGACCGTTGCAGGATGTCTCTGTCTTCTCTGGGAGCCTCTGGCCTGCCTGGCTTTCATTCCTCTGAATATGTACAATCACAAAAAAGGACAGGGGATGAAATATCTTTTCTATCTCTTTTACCCTGTCCATCTGCTGATACTATTTTGTATCCGATATGCGATTTTTCAAATCTGAAACTTTGATTTAATCGTTGATTTTTTCTACCACTTCATTCTGATTTTTGTAAATACTGTGGGAGGGGACTACTCCTCTCACAGAAGAAAGAGGATAGATATTCGTATGGCTGCCTACTACAGTCCCTGGATTCAGTACAGAACCGCAGCCCACCTCTACTTCGTCACCCAGCATGGCGCCGAATTTCTTCAGTCCAGTCTCCATACGGACTTCTTTTCCTTTTACAACCACCAGCTTTTTATCAGATTTCACATTGGAAGTAATAGAGCCTGCTCCCATATGGGATTTATAGCCTAAGATAGAGTCTCCCACATAATTGTAATGGGGCACCTGAACCTTATCAAAAAGAATCACATTTTTCAGCTCTGTAGAATTTCCTACAACAGCCCCTTCTCCCACCAGAGCATTTCCCCGGATAAAAGCACAGTGACGTACTTCTGCATCTTTTCCGATGATAGCCGGTCCGTTAATGTAAGCTGTAGGAGCTACTTTTGCAGATTTTGCAATCCACACATTCTCCCCTTTTTTCTCATACTCTTCTTCACTTAAAGTATTCCCCAGTTTTACAATAAATTCGCTGATACAAGGCAGCACTTCCCAGGGATAGGTTTTTCCCTCTAAAAGTTCTTTTGCCAGAGTTTTACTTAAATCGCTGTAAAGCTCACTGATTTTTAACTGTTCCATTTTTCAACCTGCTTTCTTTTTGGACTTTTCTCTACTATTTTACTATGCCGGCAGGATTTTTCCAACTAAAATATATATCTTTTCTCTAAGCTTATTTTTTCCCTTCGGTTTTCGTCTTTTTGCTTCCTGACCCTGCTGCTGTTTTTTTATAGAAGCCTGCCGCTTTGTCAAAATACTGCCGCAGGGCAAGCTGGTTCCGAAGGTCCATAACTCCCTGGGTCCGCTTTCTGATAAAATCTTCCAGCTTCACCATATACTCTTCTGAGGTAATGCTTCCCTCTGCCACATAAGTCAGTCCCTTCTCCCAGCTGGCCGTAAGCTCTGGGTTCAAAAGAGAACGAATGGAAGCATTTACCACATCAAAAATCATTTCTCCGAGTAAGGTAGGAGTGATCACCTGGGTCTTCTTATTCAGGGCCAGATATTTAATGGTGATAAGCTTTTTTAAAATCTCTGCTCTGGTAGCACTGGTGCCAATGCCGCTGCCCTTAATCTGAGCTCTCAGCTCCTCGTCTTCAATAAGCTGTCCTGCATTTTCCATAGCCAGGATCATAGAACCGGAAGTGTATCTTTTGGGAGGCGAGGTCTCTCCCTCCTTTATGTAAAATTCCTTTATCGGAAGAGTGCTTCCCTTTTTCACTCCCTTAAGCAGTTCCAGAAAGGCAGTATCTTCTGTCTGCTCTTCCTCCTGGACTTTCTGTCCTGTCTCTTCTTTCTTATTCTTTCCAAAAGAATATCCGGTAACCTTCAGATATCCCTCGGAAACCAGCACCTTAAAAGAAGAATACAACCGCTCCTTTTCAATCACAGATATAAGGCTGATCTTCTGATAAACCGCAGGGGGATAAAAAATACTCAGGAATCTCCTTACGATTACTTCATAGACTCTGGCTCCCTGAGGAGCCAGACTTTTCAGAGCTCCCAACCCCTGGCCTGTAGGGATAATAGCATAATGGTCTGTAATCTGCTTATCATTTACATACCTGGTTTTTGCTATATTCTTATAGCTGCCCTGTTCCAAAATCTCTCCTGCAAATTCCCTTGCATGTTCATAGTTCAGAAGTCCTCTGATATTTTTGGATATCTCCTTTGCCACTGCCGTTGACAGCACTCTGGCATCAGTTCTGGGATAAGTCACCATCTTTTTCTCGTACAGCTCCTGAACGATCCTCAGCGTCTCGTCTGGGCTCAGCTTAAACAGACGGGAGCACTCATTCTGAAGCTCTGCCAGGTTAAACAGAAGGGGAGGATTTTTATTCTCCTTTTTCTTCTCAATCTTCTCTGCCACTGCTGTAAGAGGAGAATTTGCCGACAAAATCTCCAAAAGACTCCGGGCGTCTTTTTCCTCTTTAAACCCATTTTCCTTATAAAGCAATGGGGACTGAAAATACCGGCTTCCTTCCACAGCCCTCCATTCCCCCTCAAAGGTATGGCCTCCCAGGTCAAATTTTCCCAATACCCGGTAGAAAGGCGTTTTCACAAATTCCCGGATTTCCCGCTCTCTGCGGACTACCATTCCAAGGACACAGGTCATAACCCTTCCCACAGAAATCGCCTGGTATTTGGTCCCCAGATAAGAGGACACTGCATTTCCATATTTCAGGGAAAGAAGTCTGGAAAAATTAATTCCCATAAGGTAGTCTTCCTTTGCCCTCAGATAGGCAGAAGCAGAAAGGTTGTCATACTCATGGATATCCTTTGCCTCCCGGATGCCCCGGAGGATTTCCTCTTCTGTCTGGGAATCAATCCACACTCTTTTCTGGTCTTTATCCTTTACATGGGCCATCATGGCTACCAGACGGTAGATATACTCTCCCTCCCGCCCGGAGTCTGTGCAGATATAGATAGTCTCCACATCCTTCCGGTTGAGAAGGCCGCTGACAATATCAAACTGTTTCTTTACTGCCGGTATGACTTCATATTTAAATTCCTTTGGCAAAAAAGGCAGAGTCTCCAGGCTCCACCTTTTCAGCTTCTCATCATATTTTTCCGGGTAACTCATTGTGACCAGATGACCCACACACCAGGTAATCACTGTATTTTCTGATTCCAGATAACCGTCATATCTCTGGGTACGCACCTTTAGGGCCTTGGCGAATTCCTGGGCCACACTGGGTTTCTCTGCTATAAATAATGATTTGCCCATAAAAGCTCCTCTTTTTGACTATTCGTTCATGTTGGCAAGTTTTGCCGTTTGGTCCGCGGCAATAAGATGATCTATAATTTCCTGAAGATCACCGCCAAGGACAGAATCCAGTTTATGCAAAGTAAGTTTAATCCTGTGATCTGTCACGCGGCCCTGAGGGAAATTATAAGTCCGGATTTTCTCAGATCGGTCTCCCGTTCCCACCTGACTCCTTCTGGCCTCTGCCTCCTCGTCATGGCGTTTCTGCAGCTCCATGTCATAGAGACGGGAGCGAAGGATCTTCAGGGCCTTATCCTTATTTTTAAGCTGAGACTTCTCATCCTGGCAGGAAATAACGATTCCTGTAGGAATATGGGTAAGACGTACCGCAGAGTCTGTGGTATTTACGCACTGTCCTCCATTTCCGGAAGCACGGAAAACATCAAACTTACAGTCATTCAAATCCAGCTGGAAATCAATTTCCTCTGCTTCAGGCATAATAGCCACCGTAATGGTAGATGTATGGATACGTCCGCCGCTTTCAGTCTCAGGCACACGCTGTACCCGGTGAACGCCGCTTTCATATTTCAGCTTTGAATATGCTCCCTGTCCATAGATCATAAAGGTTACTTCCTTAAAACCGCCGATGCCGTTTTCATTCAAAGTAAGCATCTCGGTTCTCCACCTCTGGGACTCAGCGTATTTCACATACATCCTGTAAATCTCCGCTGCAAAAAGGGCAGCCTCGTCTCCTCCTGCTCCTGCACGGATTTCCACGATAACGTTTTTCTCATCATTAGGGTCTTTGGGAAGGAGAAGGATCTTCAACTCATGCTCCAGCTCCTCAATCCGCTTCTTAGCCTCAGACAGCTCTTCTTTCAGCATTTCCCGCATCTCTTCATCAGACTCCTCTTCCAGCATGGAAAGGCTGTCCTCTACGGTCTGCTTACAGTCCCTGTATTCTTTATATGCAGCCGCAATAGGCTGAAGCTCACTCTGTTCCTTCATCAGTTTCTGAAACCTTGCTGTGTCATTGGCCACAGTAGGCTCATTCAGTTCATTTAATATTTCTTCAAGGCGTACTAAAATGTCATCTAACTTATCAAACATATCTTTCCTCCTGATTTTTTCTTCCTGTTACTACTCTGTCCAGGCCGGCCAGGTCCTTTACTGTCCGCACCTGTATATATCCTTTTTCTTCCATAAGAGAGGCTACTTCCTCTCCCTGGTCATATCCGATTTCAAAGGCAAGAAGCCCTCCTGGCTTTAAATGCTCCCCTGCCTGATTCAAAATCTTTCTGTAAAAAAACAGTCCGTCCTCATGGCCGTCCAGGGCCATATAAGGCTCATAGAGCCTGACTTCTTCCATCAGTCCCTGTATCACCGAAGTCCGGATATAGGGGGGATTGGAGACAATGGCGTCATACCTTCCCTTAATCTTTTCAAAAAGATCACTGCAGATCCATCGAGCCTTTGCCTGACAGTCCTGGCCATTTCTTCTTGCCACGGCTAATGCTTTTTCTGACAAATCTACTCCTGTGCCTATGGCTTTCTCCCGATTTGCCAGGATACTCAGGAGAATACACCCGCTTCCAGTACACATATCCAGAATCTCCAGTTCCCGGTCTGTGGGAAGTTCCTTCAGCACTTCTTCCACCAGGGTTTCTGTATCTGGCCTGGGAGCCAGAACATTCTCATCCACATAGAACTTCATTCCGTAAAAATAGGCTTCATTGGTAAGCTGCTGAAGAGGAATGTGCTCTCCTCTCTTCCTGATCAATTCCCTGTAAGCCTTACTTTCCTGGTCTTTTACCGGCTCTTCTTCATGGATAAAATACCAGCTTCTGGAAATCTTGCACACATACTCCATAAGGAGCCATGCATCCAGATGGCTGTTTTCAATCTTCTTTTCGTTCAGATATTTTTTACCAAAATCCAGCAGTTCTCTGTAGCTTTCCATATCAGGGCTCCTCAGGGATTTCCGTCTCAGGGAAATTTTTTCTCAGATAATCTTTCCAGTCAAAGACCGCCTCCACTGCTGCAATAGCCACTTCTGTCATATCTGGCGTAGGTTCTTTAGTAGTCAGCTTCTGAAGGGCCAAACCTGGTTTTGAAAGAAAAGCCACGGCAGAATTATCACTGCTTCCCGCCAGCCGGATAAATTCATAGGAAATCCCGGCAATAGCCGGCACCAGAAGAATGCGGATAACAATTCTCAGCCACATAGCCTTTACAGGAACCACTGCAAAGAAGCCGATAAAAAAGATAATACTCACAATAATTACAAAAAAGAGAAAACTGGTCCCGCATCTCTTGTGGAATCTGGAGCTTTTCATCACATTTTCCACTGTCAGGGGCAGCCCATGTTCCACGCAGTTAATACACTTATGTTCAGCTCCGTGATACATAAAGACTCTCTGTATATCCTCCATTTTAGATATGAGAACCATATAGAAAAGAAACAGCAGAATCCTTACCACTGCCTCAGCAATGGTTACAATGGTTTCCGTAGCCCCTACCCGGTGAAGAAGACTGGCGATCAGATAGGGAAGAACCATAAACAGGGCTATAGAAAAGACTACAGAAAAACAGACTGTCAGGGTCATCAGCACCTTGTCTTCTTTTTCCTTTTTTGCCTCTTCCTTTTCCTTCTCTTCTCCCTGAAGGTTCTTTCTCTTCAGATAGTCCTCTTCCTCTTCAAAAAAGGTGGCAGAATACATAAGGCATTTGGTTCCTACCACCAGAGAATCTATAAAATTAAATACTCCTCTTATAATGGGAAGACTCAGAATCTTTTTATTTTTTATGATACTCTTATAATCTTCCACCTTAATTTCAATCTCTTTGTCAGGCTTGCGTACTGCCACAGAATAAACATCTCCATGGCGCATCATGATGCCTTCCATTACCGCCTGTCCGCCGATATTCGATGATTTCATTCTTTCCTCCAAACGCAATAAGAGGCTGAAGTCCGAAAACCTCAACCTCTTCTACATCTTATTTATTCATGCCGTATTTTCTGTTGAACTTATCGATACGTCCACGGGCCTGTGCAGCTTTCTGCTGTCCTGTATAGAAAGGATGACATTTGGAGCAAACTTCTACGCGCAGCTCAGACTTTGTAGAACCTGTCTTAAATGTATTTCCACAGTTGCATGTCACTGTACATTCCTGATAGTTTGGATGGATTCCTTCTTTCATTTTTTTCACCTCTTCTATAGTTTGATAATTTATATTGTTTATGCGTTTTCCAATTTCAAACAGCTCATAAATTGTAACATATATTCCCCTCAAATGCAAGTCCCAACATAAAAAACTTACAGGGTAATCCGGGCGCTTTAAATAATCCTCTGTTTCTTGATCATCTGGACAAATTCTCCATTATCCCTGGTTCTTGCAAACATGTTCAGAATGTTCTCTGTAGCCTCCTCGGACTTCATACCATTCAAAGCTTTACGCATAATCTCTGCTGCTTCCAGTTCATCAGAAGTCAGAAGCAGGTCTTCCCGTCTGGTTCCGGATTTGGCAATATCAATGGCCGGGAATACCCGTTTCTCCTGAAGCTTTCTGTCCAATACCAGCTCCATATTACCGGTTCCCTTAAATTCCTCGTAAACCACATCGTCCATCTTACTTCCTGTGTCTACCAAAGCTGTAGCCAGGATGGTCAGGCTTCCGCCCTCTCTCATATTTCTGGCAGCGCCGAAGAATCGTTTTGGCATATGGAGAGCTGCCGGGTCCAGACCGCCGGAAAGTGTACGCCCGCTGGGTGATACTGTAAGGTTATAAGCTCTTGCCAGTCGGGTGATACTGTCAATAAAGATAGTAACATCTTTTTTATGTTCTACCAGACGTTTTGCTCTCTCAATGGTCATCTCTGATACTCTTTTATGGTGTTCCGGAAGTTCGTCAAAGGTAGAGTAGATAATCTCTACATTCTTGCCCTTAATGGTCTCCTTCATATCGGTTACCTCTTCCGGTCTTTCGTCAATAAGAAGGATGATCAGATGCATTTCCGGATTGTTCCGGAGAATAGATTTTGCCGCATCCTTTAAAAGCGTAGTCTTTCCTGCCTTGGGGGGAGATACGATCATTCCCCTCTGTCCTTTTCCGATAGGACTGACCAGGTCTGTAATCCTCATAGCCATACTTCCGCCTGGACGCTCCAGATAAAGCCTTTCATTTGGGAAAATCGGGGTCATATCCTCAAAGTTCATTCTCTGCATTTCGTTGGCCTTAAATCCGTTAATATATGTTACATACAAAAGAGCAGAAAATTTCTCATTCTGGCTTTTTACTCTGGTATTTCCCTTTAAAATATCTCCAGTCTTCAGGTTAAATCTCCGAATCTGAGAAGGGGATACATAAACATCATTGTCACCGGGAAGATAGTTATCACTGCGGATAAATCCATATCCGTCTGGAAGCACTTCCAAAATACCAGTTACGCTCTGGCCGCTGTCCAGTTCAGACTGTTCCATAGGCGCACGTACGGCTCTTCCTTCCTGGCTCTCTTCCTTTTTATGTTCCTCTCTCCTGGACTCTTCTTTCTTATAATCCTCTCTCTTGCTTTCTTCTTTTTTATGCTCCTCTTTCTTTTCCGCCATTTTCTTGTCTTTCTCATCTTCCTGGAGCATACGTTCCACTAATTCGCTTTTTTTCAGCGAAGAGAGTCCTCTCATTCCTCTGGCTCTTGCAATCTCTTTCAATGCCCCTAATGACAGGGATTCATACTTTTCTCTCATTCTAAAATCCTTTCTTTATATTCACAAATAATCGTACTTTCAACTAATATCATCTGGAATTTATAGTCAGAACTGACATGACATTTTGTTTGAGAAATATAAATATCGTAGGGTCTTATCCATACTTTTGCATATTCTACCATAATTTGAACGATTTGGCAAATAAAATATTGGCTGGATGCATAGGTCCGGAAACGGCCTTTTGTAAGATTCTACCGCTGGTTTACCCGGTTTTTCCGGTATTTTCTGACTCTACCCTCTCTCGGTTGCACATATTTTTCTCTGGTTATATACTGTTTTTATAGATACAGAGGAGGTTACTTGATATGTACGAATTAGACCGGGAAAAATTCGGCAGTTTTATTGCACGATTAAGAAAAGAAAAAGGGTATACACAAAAAGAACTGGCTGAGAAATTATCTATCTCGGATAAAGCTGTAAGTAAATGGGAAACAGGTGTTTCCCAAACAAAAAGATATTAAGAAACAGCCCATGTTTACCTGCTTGCAAACAAAAGAATATTGCTACTAGACTAAGAGATACTACATAAGTGTGTTGGTATCTCTTTTTTGTTGCCGTGAAACAGCAGACTATTTCATTTCTGCTTGATTACCTTAAAACTTATTAGTCTATGGTTTGTCAAGGGCTTGTTGCGTGAGAAATGCTGAATATCACCCTTTACAAAACATAGGCTGATAAGTAACTTTTCAAAAGCAGAAAAGAAATGGCAATGCTTATAACAATATGATATAATGCAGATGAAGACAAAAAAGGAATTTGTCGAGCTGGTTAGTTCGAGATAATTTTGAGTTTGTTAAGATGTGGTGCACTTGATGGAATCACAGGTACGACATCATATTATGGAGGATGAAATAGATGATAGGTTTGATTGTTGCGAGGTCAAAGAATAATGTTATAGGCAAGAATGGTAATATACCATGGAAAATAAAGGGAGAACAAAAGCAATTTAGAGAGTTAACAACGGGTAATGTGGTTATTATGGGGCGAAAGTCTTATGAAGAAATCGGTCATCCGTTGCCTAATAGAATGAATATTGTTGTTTCCACCACAACAGAGTATCAAGGAGATAATTTAGTTTCAGTTAAATCATTAGAAGATGCATTATTATTGGCTAAAGGACGAGATGTATACATATCTGGTGGATATGGACTATTTAAGGAAGCTTTGCAAATAGTAGATAAAATGTATATCACAGAAGTAGATTTAAATATTGAAGATGGAGATACATTCTTTCCAGAATTTGATATCAATGATTTTGAAGTTTTGATAGGGGAAACACTTGGTGAGGAAGTGAAATATACGAGAACATTTTATGTAAGGAAAAAATGAATTGAGTAAATTTTGGATTTAGGGTGTTTTCATAAATATATTGCTTTTTATGCATATATAAATTGTTGTAAGACAAATTCCAGTTGAACCAAATCGCTGCGCGATGGCCTGCCAAGGCTGTGGCGCAGCGATTTGGTTCAATTGGTAAAAATCGGTGTGCAGTCCAGAGGAATGGGCAGATACATTCTAAATGTAGTCTGCTTTTTCCTCTGTCCTGACGCCGATTGTTTACGAAATAATTTGTATGGGGCGATAAAATCAGAATTTGAGAGAGTATTGAATATGAATAAGGAATGGTCTGAACTTAATAAAACAATGCAGGCACAAATAAAAAAGAAAGATACTTATAAGAGGGGTATTGATACTTTACTTACTTTACGAAGTCAGTTAATACAAACCTTAGTATCTTTCAAAGAAGAATTATGCAGAGAAGATTTTAACTCAATCCCCTTCATAAACGCTGATGGTTATCATAGTAAGACGATTGCTTATTCTATTTGGCATATTTTCCGCATTGAAGATATAGTTGTGCATACAGTGATAAATGAAGATGAACAAGTATTTTTTGCAGGCAATTATCAAGAGCGTATCAATTCACCTATCATTACAACAGGAAATGAACTCATGAAACAGCAGATTGCAGACTTTTCAAAACAGCTTAATCTGGAAGAATTATATTTATATATTTTCGAAGTATGGGAAAGCACTGAGAAAATGCTTGAACGGTTATCTTATGATGAATTGAAAAGAAAAATACCGAAAGAAAGAAAAGGATACTTAGAATCGTTGAATGTAGTAAACGACAATGAAAAAGCAATTTGGCTGATTGATTATTGGTGTAATAAAGATATTTGTGGACTAATTCAAATGCCGTTTTCAAGACATTGGATTATGCACACAGAAGCCTGTTTGCGTATAAAGAACAAGATACATTCATAGGCAAAAATTTCAGTTTGTAGAACTAAGGAAATTGGAATTTAAGGAGGAATAAAGTATGGTTAGTGATTTTATAAGAGCAGCATTTCCATGGATTTTAATGGGTTTATTTGTAGCAATCAGTTGTTCCCTTATGAGTAAAAAAGAGAAATAAATTCCTGTTTGTATTTATAAAAGAGAAAAAATGAGAAAAGTAGTTTTATTTATTGCCATGAGCCTTGACGGATATATTGCGGACGGTAATGGTGGAGTAGCTTGGCTAAATGGTCATGGAAATGACAATGAAAACATCGACACTTATACAGAATTTACCAAAGATATAGATACTGTCTTAATGGGGTGGAATACTTCTCATCAGGTTGTTACTGAACTTTCTCCGCAAGAATGGGTATATAATAAATTTACAACTTATGTATTAACACATAAAGAGTGCAATTCTTCCCAACAAATTCATTTTACAAGTGAAAATCCTGTTTTATTATTGGAACGGCTAAAACAAGAAGCAGGAAAGGATATTTGGATTTGTGGCGGAGCAAATCTTGTTCAGCAGTTGGTAAGCAAAAATATGATTGATAAATATTACATTTCTGTTATTCCTACTCTGTTAGGAAATGGGGTTCGTCTTTTGGGCAACATAGACAGGGAAATAAAGTTAAGGCTTTGTAAAACACAGACTTATAACGGAATAACCGATTTGATTTATATGCGTAGATAACTAGAGAGAAACAGAAAAGCTGTTAAACCGACGGAGCGATCCGACCACGTTGGCGGGAAAATCCTTAAGATTTTTCCGCCATGCTTGCAAGGGGGCGGTTCGCTTCGGCGGTTCGGCGAGCTTGCGAGCCGTTCAAAGCCCCCGTTATCTAACAAGGGGGGCACAAAAAACAAGAAACACTATACACTAACAAGCGGAAAACGCTGTATTTATAAGGCAAAACCCCATTTTTACAGTAGTGATATAAATTGTACCTATATCACTATGAAAATTGAATAGTAAATATGAGAAAGACAGTTGATTTCAAAAAATAAGAAATTGATTGTCGTTTTCTTTTGCAGAAATTTAAGTGCAGGCAATTATGGTAGTTGTCGTAATTGCTGTCAGCTCAGTGTTTATCACTGATGGTGTGAAAGATTTACGGTTGGAGATGTTCAATAAGATTATTGGTGCTTAATTATTTTTATTGTAGTGCTGATATGAGAATGTTATAATTGGGGTATAAAACATACAAATAAATTTGCTGAAAAATGAGGTATCAAAATATGGAAAATGAATTACTGGAAAACTTAGGAAGACTTCACACAACTGAACTTGGCGTTATTAGAATTAAAAAGAACTTATCTTTGAATGTAGAAAATGTAATTGAATGGTGCAAAGAAAAAATTAGCCTTTCTAATGCGGAAATCACAAGAAAAGGAAAAAACTGGTATATAACGATTGATAATTGTATTATAACGGTAAATGCGTACAGTTATACCGTTATCACTTCTCACAAGGTAAAATGATAAATTTTTCTATAAAGGAATTAAACGCATTTGCAGTTATTGGGCAGGAAGTAGAACTGACTAATTATCAAAAAAAGAATATTCAGATTAGTACACAGTTTTGGAGAAAGTTTAACAGTAGTTTGAAAAAAGCGTATCTTTCACAATCAGGAAATTGGGTAAAATATGCTTTTATGGAAAGAAGAAATGGAAAACTTTATTATTTCTGTTCTATTCCCCAAAGAACCATTACCCCAGAGGGCTTTCTGTATAAAGAAATACCGTCTTATAAATATTTGGTTGTGGAGCATATTGGTGCTATGGATAAAATATATGAAACTTATGGCAAGATTTATGAAGAAATTATTCCTAGTACATCGTATATTCCTATAAAAGATATTATCCTACACTTTGAAAAATACGATTATCGTTTTCATTGGAATAGTGATAATTCAGTTATTGAAATTTGGATACCTATTCAAGATTAGAAGCAATTTTATATCCATACACACAAAGCAGTTAGTCTTAGGATTGACTGCTTTTTCTATACAGATTTTTAATGACAGGCAATTATCAATTATGGTAGTTGCCTTTTTTGATTGGAGGAATTGAAGAATGAATGATAAAAACTTTATTGAAGAACTAAGACAAAAGCGTGAGGAATACGGAGTAACACAAACAAGGCTTGCTGTTGCCTGTGGTATCAGCCGTGAATATTACAACCGCATTGAAAAAGGAAAACAGCCATTGAATGACGAATTAAGAGAAATCATAGAAAAACAGATTGAGCGTTTCAATCCGCAAGAACCACTATTCTTATTGATTGATTACTTTCGTGTCCGCTTTCCTACTACGGACGCATTGGCGATTATCCGTGATGTATTACAACTGAAATCTAATTACATGCTTTATGAAGATTATGGAAAATACGGATATGAAAGCAAATATGTACTTGGCGACATCAATATCATGTGTTCCATGCAGGAGCATTTAGGTGTTTTATTGGAACTGAAAGGCAAAGGCTGTCGGCAAATGGAATGTTATCTACTGGCACAGGAACGCTCATGGTATGACTTCATGCTGGATTGTATGACGGCTGGTGGTGTGATGAAACGGCTTGATTTGGCTATCAATGATAAAGCAGGAATATTGGATATTCCAAAGTTAAAGGAAAAATACAAGGCTGGCGAATGTATCTCCTACTTCCGTATGCAGAAAGATTACAGCGGTACAGAAAAATGCGGTAGCGATTTACCAAAGAATACAGGAGAAACCTTATATCTCGGTTCAACAAGTAGCGAATTATATATGTGTGCTTATCAGAAAAATTATGAGCAGTATGTCAAGAATGGCACAGAAATTGAAGATACGGAGATTAAGAACCGTTTTGAAATACGCATGAAGAACGAACGAGCCTATTATGCGGTTGTAGATTTACTGACCTATCGGGACGCTGAACGCACCGCTTTTTCTATCATCAATCATTATGTCCGCTTTGTTGACAGAGAGGACGACAAGCCAAAAAGTCAATGGATAACAAATGATGATTGGGCATGGTTTGTAGGGGAAAACAGAGAGCCGATACGCTTAACCACAAAGCCAGAGCCTTACACTTTACAAAAAGCGTTGCATTGGCTACAAAGACAAGTCGCACCAACCATAAAAATGGTACAGGCATTAGACAGAGAAAATCGTACAACGATACTGAAAGATATGATTGAGCAGGCAGAACTAAAAGACAAGCATAAACATTTATTACAATTAGAGAAATCAACCATAGAAGAACGTATAGATACCGCTGTTCCACAAGAGAATGACGGTATTTTTTAATGTAATTGAAAAATTTCAGATTTAGTCAGCAAAGAGCTGTTTTCATTCCCTATGTGAAGTGAAAGAAGAAAAATAAATTTTTTATTAAATCTGCAACAAAATGGCTACTTGCGTACAGATATGGTGCGAGAAAAGGAAATCTAAACTTTTTTTGAAAATAGGTCATTAAATCGGGGCTTGCTGTCCCTATATGAAGTGAAAGAAGAAAAAAGTTTTGAAAAAATGACGGAAATTCGTGATTAGTGGACAGTCTTCTGTGAAAAGAGGAAAAACATCATCATTTTGTATTCAAACAGGCATTAGCAGTTGAGTGTTGATGTGAAAAGATGAAAATACTTTGTTCTCAACTTAACAATTTAAGGTTTCCGTTCCCTATATGGTGCAAAGAAAATATTTCATTCTATTGTTGGCAGTAACGGTATGGTTTGGGTAGTTAGGGTGTGAAAAGGAAAATATTCTTTTTTCATCATCAACTTAGCAAAATGACATTTTCTATCCCTATATGGTGCATGAAAAGAAGTTAAAATTTTTCCATTTAAACTTAGCAAATGGACGTTTGCTGTACAGATAGTAGTGAAAAAGGAGAAAATCAACCGTTGATTGCCAAAATGAACCGTTCCATTTGTACTAATAATGGAAAAAGTTTTGGATTTTGGTTACGTTTCTCCTCTTTTCCAACGCGATATATAGGAAAGACGATTTTTTTCTTTCAATCGTTCTTTGACAACTGAATAAAGTAATTCAATACGTTTGACAGACAGCTAGCCGTTGAAACAAATACGCCACGACCTTTCCCCTGCAAGAGCGAGCGAAAACCTATTTGTGTTCTTGTAAAAGATTTGTCCTCTTTTATCGCCATGACCTGTACTGTCAGATAATGATACTCCCGTACAGCCACAGCTTGAGCATTAAGAGCGTCGCACGCAATGGGTACGGCTACATAAGAACTATGCAGAGGTGGAACTCCTGTGGGCTATGACAAAAGCCGTTGAATTGCTTAGAAAGATTTTACAGAAAGGGGGTATGTGTTATTGATAATGCTGTAAAAACAATTCAAAAGAAAAATGGCAAGTGTGGCATTGGCAACAGAGGAAAGACAAAGATTGTAGTAAAAGAGCATTTTTCCGAAAAGGGCAAAACAATGGAAGAACTTCTAACTGATGTCATGCTGGAAAAAGCAAAGCAGACAATCGCATAAAATCGGTGCAGTTGTAAGAAATAGATTGAATGACAAAAAGTACCCGTGTTATACTTTACTTGCAAGCAGGTATTGTAAACACGGGTTAGTTATAAAGGAGGATAACTGACAATGAAACAACAGATTTACAATACTGCACTTTATCTTAGGTTAAGCCGAGATGATGAATTACAGGGCGAAAGTTCCAGCATTACCACACAGAGAAGTATGTTGCGTTTATATGCAAAAGAACATCATTTGAATGTCATTGATGAATATATTGATGACGGCTGGTCGGGAACAAATTTTGACAGACCGAGTTTTCAAAGAATGATTGAGGATATAGAGGCAGGAAAAATCAACTGTGTTGTAACGAAAGACCTTTCCCGTCTTGGCAGAAATTATATTATGACAGGACAATATACAGAATTGTATTTCCCTAGTCATAATGTCCGCTACATAGCGATTGATGACGGTGTAGACAGCGAAAAAGGCGAAAGTGAGATTGCACCATTTAAGAACATCATCAATGAATGGGTGGCAAGAGATACAAGCCGTAAAGTCAAATCAGCATTTAAGACAAAGTTTGCGGAGGGGGCTCATTACGGTGCTTATGCTCCGTTAGGATATAAGAAACACCCTGACATCAAAGGAAAACTGTTGGTTGATGATGAAACAAAATGGATTATTGAAAAAATCTTTTCCCTAGCCTATCAAGGTTACGGAAGTGCAAAAATCACAAAGCAGTTAAGAGCAGAAAAAGTTCCGACAGCGTCATGGCTAAATTTTACAAGATACGGTACTTTTGCACATATCTTTGAGGGAAAACCCGAAAGTAAGCGTTATGAGTGGACGATTGCTCATGTCAAGGCGATATTGAAAAGTGAGGTTTATATCGGAAACAGTGTTCACAATATGCAGTCTACGGTATCGTTCAAGAGCAAAAAGAAAGTGCGTAAGCCCGAAAGTGAATGGTTTCGAGTAGAAAACACTCACGAGCCGATTATTGACAAGGAAGTGTTCTATCGTGTGCAGGAGCAGATAAAATCAAGACGCAGACAGACAAAGGAAAAGGCAACGCCGATTTTTGCAGGGCTTGTCAAGTGTGCGGATTGTGGTTGGTCTATGAGATTTGGAACGAATAAGACAAATAAAACGCCTTACAGTTATTATGCTTGCAGTTACTACGGGCAGTTTGGCAAAGGTAATTGTTCTATGCACTACATTCGTTATGATGTGCTGTATCAAGCCGTATTGGAACGCTTGCAGTATTGGGCTAAGGCAGTACAGCAGGACGAAGAAAAGGTATTGAACAAGATACAGAAAGCTGGCAATGCAGAGAGAATACGGGAAAAGAAGAAAAAGGCAAGTACATTGAAGAAAGCCGAGAACAGACAAAATGAGATTGACCGTTTATTTGCGAAAATGTATGAAGATAGAGCCTGTGAGAAGATAACAGAGCGAAATTTTGTGATGTTGTCCAGCAAGTACCAAAAAGAACAGATAGAACTGGAACAGCAGATAACAAGCCTAAGAGAAGAACTAAGTAAAATGGAACAGGATATGATAGGTGCTGAAAAGTGGATTGAGTTAATCAAGGAATATTCCGTACCAAAGGAACTGACAGCACCATTATTAAATGCCATGATAGAAAAAATCCTCATACATGAAGCAACAACGAATGAGGATAACGAAAGAATACAGGAAATTGAGATATATTACCGATTTATTGGAAAAGTTGAGTAATCAACAAGAGTAATATTTTTAACTAAGGGAAACCGGAAAAAGTCTTCCTGACATCTCTCTCCTGGTTCCTTTGGCAGATATTATGGAAGTTACGGTAACAGAACTGTTAGAGGCCCGCCGGATAGAGGGGACCCAGATTACTGCTGTTCCAGTAGAAGACATGGTAAAAAAGGCTTTGACCTATTCTGAAGAAATCCAGAAGAAAAATACCCGGCAGAAAGTTAAGCATTGTATCCTTTGCGGAGCGGGGATCCTGGCCGGTCTTCTGGAAATCTTGGGACTGGTTCTTCTTACAAAAGACACTGATTTTCTTTCCCGCTATAGCTCTGTTTTTGGCCTGGAAGGTTTAAGTATTCTGTTTGGCATCTATTTCTGGATATTTGCCAAAGAAAAAATTCCTTCTTTTTACGATGAAAATAAATTAAATTTCTACAGTGACGGTATATTTCGGATAAATATGCCGGGGCTTCATTTTAATAACCGGAACTGGCCTTACATAGTCCGTGTTTCCCGCCTGGGAATGCTGGCCCTTATGATCCTGTGTCCCTTGGTTTATTTTATTCTCTATTTCATTGCTTCAACCTTTTCTTCTGCAGATATGGTATTTGCAGGGCAGTTTATTATCCTGTTCATCTTCCTGGGAAGTGTTTTTATTCCCCTCTATGTTGTTGGGAAAAAGTATGAGTAAGTGACGGTTGGCAGACATAGACAATAGACTATGTCTGCCAACTGTCTGTTATTATAAAAAATCCGGCAGGGCTTCTCTTTTTAAGGAGAATCTCCTGCCGGATTTCCGTCATTCATCATAATTCCATATTCAAAATATGAAAGCACTCCATAAGAAATATATCTTCTGATATTTTAGTTCTTATAGCCCAGTGGAAGGCTTTCCCAACGCTCTTTTAATTTGTAGGCAATATCCTTTGGCTGGCGCTGACGTGTGAACACACCTTTCTTATTGCCGTTGACACGCATAATTCCCTCTGTTGTCTGGAAATCAGCAAAGTTCCAGATCTGCTCGCCTTTGATAAAATCATAGGAATCAAAGACTTCATTATTCATTTTCAGATACTCAGCCTGGTATTCCTGGCTCCACATAACAGAAGGCAGCTTATGTTCTGAGCCAAGGGTATCTGCACCGTACTCTGTGAAAATAAAGGGTTTATTCAAATTCAGAGCTTTCCATGCATCCATTTCTTTACGGAACAGCACTTCTGCAGTGGAAATGTCATATCCGCCGCTTACATACCATCCAAAGTAGCGGTTTAATGCAATAATATCGCTGAAGTTATAGCACTTACATTTGTCTGGTGTGGAATTCATTACCAGTGCAAAAGTACGGGGACGCTTCTGAGGATCCAGTTCCCGGGCTCTGTCAAATACTTCTTTAAAGTACGGAACAGCCGCATCACTTGTTGTCTCAGGCTCATTTAAAAGACTCCATGCGACAACGGAAGGATGATTTTTATCTCTTGTGATCATCTCCTCTACAGCACGCAGATGGGCCTGAAGCAGTACCGGAGTAGTCTCTTTCTCAAAGAAAGCAGTTGCCTTTCCGGTACTTGCCTCCATAAAGTTCATAAGGCTTTCGAACAGACCTACAGCTGGAACTTCATCAATGATAAGGAAACCTTCTCTATCTGCCATCTGATAGATTTCTTCGCTGTATGGATAATGAGAAGTACGGAAGGAGTTAGCTCCGATCCATTTCATCAGCTCAAAATCTCTCTTCATTACACCGATGTTGAATCCCCGGCCTACAATATCGCTGTCTTCATGTTTACCGAATCCTCTTAAATATACCGGCTCTCCATTCAGAAGAATGCTTGTTCCTTTTACTTCTACTGTACGGATTCCGATTTCCTGGGTATACTCATCCAGAATCTCATCTTCATCCATGATGCGGACTACCATCTGATACAGATAAGCATCTCTTACTTTCCACAGACGGGCATTCTTTACTTCCAGAACTCCTTCTTTTCCTTCACAGCTGGCAACTTTCTGTCCTTCTTCATCAAGAAGTTCAACAGTTACAGGATGATCACCTGTTGTTTTCACTGTGTAAGACACCTTGGCATCTGAACCGCAAAGTTCATTAACCGTCTCAATGTCAAATACAGATTCCTTTGGCAGTGCTGTCAGCCAGACAGATCTCTGCAGACCTGAATAGTTGAAAAAGTCAAAATATGGCTTGCACATTTTCTTTCCTGTAGGAAGTGTAACAGTCTGTCCGCAGGGGATATTTGTAACGGTAAGTTCGTTGTTAACCTTTACAACTACTTTATTGTAAGCATTATAGCGGACAACCTCTGTTACATCTGCACAGAATGGCAGAAATCCTCCTTCATGCTCAGCAACCTTGGTTCCGTTAACAAATACAACGGCTCTGTGAGTTGCAGCTCCAAAGCGGAGAAGGACCTGTTTACCGCTCCACTCTCCAGGAACAAACATATCCTTTTCATACCAGAAATCTCCTGCATATTCTCTGATATCTTTCTCTGTATAGAAATCCTGGAAGCTGGCTGGTACCGGGATCATTTCTTTTCCCGGAATGCCTTCCTGCCATTTTTCATTCTCTCCGGCAGATTTCTCATCCAGGCAGAATTTCCACATACCGTCCATTGAAACAACCCGACGTGACACCGTTTCGCGGGGATACAGCATTGAATAGTTAAGCATTCTATATTACCTCCTGATCCTATTTTACAAACAGCATTCTATTTTAGCTGTCTCAGCTCCTGCTGTTCTCTTTAATGAAAAGTATAAAGCATTTTCCTTGCTACAGTGAGGAAAATTTTTAGAGATTTCCGCATATTTTTTATCCATTCTTGAAATTTTGTAAAAATTATATGATAATAGAAAAAAGTTCCTTGTTCATTCATACCCTCCGTGTACAAGAGTACCTTGAGAAAGGAGATGACCTGAAATGACTTATCAAGCTGAGTTAGAATTCTTCAAAAAGCTGCTGAAAAATTTTCATCTTGCCTATGTAATCATTACACCGGACATGAAAACACTTCCAGAGCCATCCGCCGGAATATACCGGCTCTACACCTGCTGCGATGACTATATGAAAGATTTCTGGGAAAGGGCGGATAAATATAAAGATAATGTAATATACCGGATTAATTCCATATGTATGTACCGGTATCTCTTCTTCCGTCTTCCAGATACAGATGAGCCGCAATTCATGCTCATCGGTCCTTATGTGCTTACAGGAATTTCCCAGAAAATGGTTTTGGAAACCGCAGAGTATATTTCTCTTCCTGAAGAACATTACCATCGTCTGCAGCAATTTTTAATAGGGCTTCCCCGGATTTATGATGAAAGCGTACTTCTTTCTATGCTGAATGTATTTGGAGAGAGAATCTGGGGAAGTATTGACAACTTCCGCCTCCAGGATGAAAACAGCAGGATTACTATTGATTTTAGCGCTGAGGGTTATGCCCAGTATGATGAAGAATACGAAGAGCCACAGCAGCTCATGAAAATACTGGAAGAACGATATAATGAAGAAAACAGCCTGATCCAGGCGGTTGCAAGGGGACAGACTCACAAAGCAGAAGCTTTCGTAAACGGCTTTAATATCCAGGGAATAGAACACCGGATACCGGATCGGTTGAGAAATGTAAAAAACTATATGATCATCCTGAACACACTTTTGCGGAAGGCAGCTGAAAGTGCTGACGTGCATCCCATACATATTGATAAACTCTCTTCTGAATTTGCCCACAGAATAGAGCAGATTACCTCTGAATCTGGAATGAACACTTTATCCAGAGAAATGGTTCGGAAATACTGTCTGCTGGTAACCAACCATTCTATGAAAGACTACTCCCTATTAGTCAGAAAAGTCCTGACACAGATCGACTTGGATCTGACTGCAGATCTCAGTCTGAAAGTCCAGGCAAAGGCTCTGGGAGTCAATGCCAGCTATCTCTCCACTCTCTTTAAAAAGGAAACAGGAAAAACATTGACCGAATATGTAAATGGGAAAAGAATCGAATATGCCATCTTCCTTCTGAATTCCACCCAGCTGCAAATCCAGGCCATTGCCCAATACTGTGGAATCTCAGATGTAAATTACTTTACAAGACTGTTCAAAACAGCTGTTGGAAAAACACCTAAAGAATATCGGGATAGTATTTATATATAGGCAGAGCTGTTCGGAACCGTATGTAGAATCCTGAATGGATGCATAAGAAAAGCAGGAGAGGTAGTGTAAAAAACTTTGTGGCTTTGGTAAAAAATGGCTCCTTTTTGGTAAGAATTACAGATATGACAATTCTTATCGAAAAGGAGTTTATTTATGGCAGTAGCAAAAGACCAAATC
>NZ_NFHH01000012.1 GCF_002161285.1 Blautia sp. An81
GATTTGGTCTTTTGCTACTGCCATAAATAAACTCCTTTTCGATAAGAATTGTCATATCTGTAATTCTTACCAAAAAGGAGCCATTTTTTACCAAAGCCACAAAGTTTTTTACACTACCTGATATGATCGTCTTTGCGACCCCGCTTTATTATTATGGAATGTCAGCACAGCTTAAAATCGTGATCGACCGTTTCTGTTCCTATAACAGCAGTATTACAAGGAAACATATGAAATCGGCCCTTCTTACTGTTGCATGGAACAGCGATAACTGGACATTTGATGCACTGGAAAGTCATTACCAAACACTGGTCAGATATCTGGATTTCCAGGACCAGGGTATGGTCCTTGGACGAGGGTGCGGGACTCCATCAATGACCAGGCACAGCCGGTATCCGGAAATGGCGTATAAACTGGGAAACCGGCTATGATTATTGTTTATTAAAGATCGGCTGACAATTAGTCCTGGCAATATCAAAAACTTTCTGGAGGAGTTTCGTCGCTGTTCCCCGATTCTCTATAAGACTGTCCAGTGAAATGATCTCGCAGGTATGATCCGGTTTTATGCGATAGGTGAGGAGGGCTGTGATTTTTCCATGAGAGAATACAGCCAAGCCATCTGATTTTGTCATATCAATTTTCTCACCGCATACCACCATATCCGTAGAATACCAATGCTTCATTAAAAACTCATTAATTACAGACCGATTCTCCAGTGTAATTGGAGTAATCTCCATATTCCTCACCCAAACTTTCACTCTGTATTTTATCTGGTGTCTTTATGGATATATTTATATAAAGGCTCCAGATACTTCTCATCTACCCAGGAGCATTTCTTCCCCATTGCCTCTTTCAGAGCCAGTTCCCAGGGCTCGCATTGTTCCGCAGGTTTCTTGGACACTACTTTCATCAGCATAGAACAGAGAAATTTATCTTTTACGGTCATGATCTCTTCGTTCCATGCACCCCGGCCGTAGAAGAGAGGGATTCCCTCCAATGCCCCAGAAAGGTGCCTTTTCTTCAACTCCTCAAGAGTCTTCTGGTCGTAGGGAGACGCCCCCACTGCAAAGACAGCCGTCTTTTTCCCACTGAGAAGAGCGGTGTTTTTCTTCAGAAAAGAAAGGCCGGCAATGGAAGAGGCATAGATTCCTCCGCAGAGAATAATCGTATCTGCAGAAGTGACCATCTGAGATTTGGCCTGGTCAACGGAAACAGGGGCAGTGTCCAGGGCTTTTCCCAGAAGCTGGGCGTATTCCCTGGCTGCACCATACTTTGATTTGTAAATGATCAGAATATTTTCCATAATTTTTCTCCTTTTCAGGGACCGATGAAGTTTACAATCCCGGGATGATCCTACTGTTCTGTATAGACAGTTTACCGGGAAATTCCCTGAAAAGTCAATACAATTTCCAATATATCTTCATGAAGTCTTGCTTCAATTTTCCCTCCCATTGCCTGGGTCAGTTCTCTGGCTATGGAAAGTCCAAGTCCGGCGTGAGAACTTTTTGAAGCATTTCTGGAAGGGTCGCCTCTGTAAAAACGGACAAACATCTGATCCGGATCAATAGATCCCGGATCTTTTACTTTATTGGAAAAGGTCAGCGTATTTCCCTTTTGAAAAATAAAAAGGGTGCCAAGGCCGTAAGAAAGGGAATTGGAAACGAGATTTCCCAGAACCCGCTTCAGCTGGCTGCTGTCTCCCTGGATCTGAATGGCCTCTTCCTGAAAATCCAGGGAAGGCTCCCGGTTCTGTTCCTGAAATTTTCCGTAAAATCCTGTAAGAACCTCACAGACAAGAGGAAACAGGGAAACCAGCTCCATTTGGAGAGAAATTTCCTGGCTTGTCAATTTTGTATAAAGGAAAAGCTGGTCTAAAAGCTGTTCCAGATCTTTCAGTCTGCCCCGGACAATCCGGCAGTATTCTTTTCTTTTATCCGGGTCTTCTGTTTTTTCCGCCATCTGCATATAGCCGGAGGCTCCGGTGAGGGGTGTCCGGATATCGTGGGAAACACTGGCAATGGTATATTTAAGTTTTTCCTCCGCTTCCCGGGCCTGAAGCACCAGTTTCTGCTGAGAATCGATATAAGTATTTACCAGGCGGCAAAGGGACAGAATATTTCTGTCCCTGACAGAGCAGGTAAGCCTTTGATTGCTTCCCGGCTCCAGATCTTTTAATTGTTGGGCTAGTCCTCGTACCTGCCTTCTGTAGAGGAGAAGAGCAGTAAGAGAAAGGAAAAATAATATGGCAAATAGGATGATCAATGCTGTTTTTAACATAGGCATATTCCTCTTAACAGATATCTTTTTTGCTCAGTACCTTTTGGGAGAGCCAGATGTAGGTCAGGGTCCACAAAAGGCTGGCAAACACTGACAGAAGCAGATTTGTACCCAGACCGTTCTGGCCCACTGCAAAGGATAACAGAGATCCTGTGCTGGCGCTGCCGCTGATATAGGGAGACATCATCACCAGGTAGGGCGGGAAAAACTGTGCCACATGGATTCCGAAGAGTCCGGCAATGGTTTCTAAAACACCTGCCACGACTCCAAGACCGCAGAGGATAGAAAGAATACTGGCTACTGCAGCATTCCGGATAAGCATGCACAAAAGCATGCTCTGAGCCGCCAGAGGGATCAGGGCTACCCAGCCGATTAAAAGCATAAGGACCATTTTCAAAGGGTCTCCCAGGTGATTGGGAAATCCACAGATTTTAAAAAGGATTATGCTGGCAGCCGTAAGAGCCAGTATAAACATAGCGTTAATGGCACAATGAGTAACAATTTTGCTTACGATGTAATAGCTCCTGTCCGGATAGTAGGAAAAGATATTTTTCCCGAAGCCGGAAGAGAAGTCATCGCAGGTACTGACAGCACAGAAGATTGCGCTGAAGCAGACCATAAGACCTCCGGAAAAAAGAAGATTGCTGACAAAATCTGCTATGGTGGAACTGAGAAAAGAAGCTGCGTCAGCCTGATCTTCCGCAGTGAATTCAAATCCGTTTTCCGTTGCAAAAGACAGAAGATTCTGATCGGTTACCAGTTTCATTGTGATCAGAGCGATCAGAATAAATCCTAAAAATGAAGCTAGCGTAATATAAACACTTTTATCTCTGAATAGTCTGCGGAATTCCATACGTGTAAGATTAAGCATGGCGTCTGCCCCCTTTCTTTGACGAACCGGTTTTACTTTCTTTTCCCATCAGATCCAGAAAATATCCTTCCAGATCCTGCTGATGGCCGTAGATCGCATATACCGGGATGCCTGCGGAAGACATAACCGTGGTAATCTGCCCCGGATCTGCATTCTGATAAATGCGGATTTCTCCCTCTGGCCGTACCTCATAATTTTGGATTCCAAGTTTTTCTTCCAGAAGAACTGCAGCCATTTTGGCATCTGCAGTTTTCAGATAGAGATAATCCTTACATTCTGCAGCCAGCTCTTCTCTGGAAATCTCCTTTACCAGGCAGCCGTCTTTAATGATCCCGTACCGGGTAGCCATTTTAGAAAGTTCTCCTAAAATATGGGAGCTGACGATCATGGTTACTCCTTTTTTCTGGTTCAGCTCCACCAGGATAGAGCGGAGCTGGTTCATTCCTTCCGGGTCCAGGCCGTTGATGGGCTCATCCAGGATCAGAAGATCCGGTCCTCCCAGAAGTGCCATGGCGATTCCCAGCCGCTGCTTCATTCCCATAGAATAGCGTTTTACCAGCTTTTTGTTGTCCGGATTCAGTCCTGTAAGAGTAAGAAGCTCCCGGATCTCTTTGTCAGGATCCACGATTCCCATAAGGCTGGCTTTTAAGTACATGTTTTCATAGGCGCTCCGGCCTCCTTCCAGCCCCGGAGATTCAATGAGGACGCCGATACGTTTCCTTACGCTTTCTCGGCTCAGGGACTGGCCGAATACCCGGATACTTCCCTGGGTAGGAAAAGCCAGTCCACAGAGCATTTTTAATGTGGTGGACTTGCCGGAGCCGTTCCTTCCGATAAAGCCGTAAATATCTCCCTGTTTCACATGCATATCCATAGAAGAGACAGCGGCTTTATCGCCATACATCTTTGTGAGATTCTGTGTGACAATCAAATCTTTCATCATTTATCCTCCTAGTCAGCTTTTGAAAAGCCTCTTGTTTTTTTCTGAGTCCAGTATCTCACAGAGAATTTCAAAAAGCGCAAAGAAAAGTTTAAGAAAAGTTTAAGATTAAGGAACAGAAAAAGACCATTCTAAAATCAGTCTTTTAATTTAAAGCCAATTCCCCATACTGTTTGAATATAGGTGTCTGTATCTGTATCTTTCAGTTTGGAGCGGATATTGCTGATATGGACGTTGATGGTTTTATCCTCAACAAAATACTCCTGGTTCCACACAGATTCAAAGATTTCCTGTTTTGTAAAAACTTTTTTGGGATATTTCATCAGAAGGGTTATAATTCCCAGCTCATGAGCGGTGAGATCAATCCTTTCTCCCTTAACCAGGAAACTTCTGGCCTGTTCATCCAGCTCCCAGTCTTTATATCGAAGAGAAGAATGAGCAGGAGAGGGGGCTGCAGCCTTATGTCTCAGCTGTACCTGTATCCTGGCCAGGAGCTCTTCCAGTTCAAAGGGCTTTGTCAGATAATCGTCTGATCCTGTGGAAAGAAGATTTACTTTATCTTCCAGCGCAGTCTTTGCAGATAGCACGATAACTGGGACCTGAGAAGAAGAACGGATATAGGCAATAAGTTCTTCCCCGCTTAGCCCCGGTATCATAAGATCCAAAAGAATCAGGTCAAATTTTTCCATATCGAAAAGCAGCCTTCCTTCCGTTCCGGAAAAGGCCTGGCGGCAGTCGAAGTCTTTTTCAGTAAGATATTCATAGATCAGGCTGTTGATGGTAGCGTCATCTTCTACAATTAAAACACGTGTCATATGTACAGTCTCCAATTCTGCCGCAAAAGCGGCGGGATAAAGCCATTATAGCATATAGGGAAGGTGAGAGAAATGTATCCACCATATTTTTCTTTCAGAAAAGTTGCAGGGGCAGGTACGACTGGATTGCATCATACCTGCCCCTGCTGGGAGTATCTATTAAACTTTACTGTTCTTTACCTCTTCTTTAATCCTGCCAAGTTCCTCCGGAGAAAGATTGCCAGCTTTCATAATATCTTCATCGCTGACAGTCCCCAGTTTAAGTAAATTAACGACCACATTTTGAATGCCCTTCTGAATACCCTGTTCTTCTACATAATCTGATAAGTTGCACATTAATCCCACCTCCTTCGCCAGATCACTGTGCATTTGAATATGATAGTCCTTCTCCAGCCTTTTTTTCTTAATATGATAGGGAATTTCTGTTGAAAGCAAAGTATTTATCATACCGATAAATAAGTCTTCAGAAGATATTTTTTCATTTAGAGCTATGATAATCACAGAAATTTTGTCATAGGCCTGGGGATGATCCGGCAGACCGGGCAGAAGGTCCCTTTTTCGGAAGGAATACTCGGAAATAGCATTCCCAATCTTTTTAGGAGCATTCATACAAAGCCAGATAGAATAGACCTTTCGGATACTGTCATAATCAGAAGCGGTAAAATCAACGCTAGACTGTGCGGAAATCATTCTGGCACTGTAAAAAATTCCTCTTGTTACGATTTCATAGCCGGGATAAAAAGACTTCTGAGCTTCCACATTAATAATCATTTGTACCTTGTTTCCCTGAGGAACAGATACCCGAAAACGGATATCAAAGTAAACAGTTCCTTCTTCGGGAATTTTGTCTTCGTTAGGCATGCCGGAAATTTTTTCAGCCCTATTGTAGGCTGGTTCAGAATCTTCGAGAGATTCTTTACTATTACCGGGGTATACCGATATAGAAGAAATCTCCGGTGTTCCCTCAATATGCGGGATAATCTGCCTTATAGATAAATCCGTAAATTCTTTTACAGTACGCTTTAGTATCCAGGCAAGAATCTGCTTCTGGCTCAGTACACGTTTGCACTGGGTATCGTACTGTATTTTTTCTTTTGCATACGATAATTCCTTGGACAATTCATTATTCATATGCATTTTCTCCTTTATGAAACAATTATAAAGGGTTCGGAAGAGACTTGCAATGAAGAATTGGCAGAAAATGATCCTTCTTTCTTCTATTGAGTTTGTGACAGCTCTTTATCTGACAGTCTTTCTTCTCGCTGTTATACGCAGCACAAAGCTGGATTTCAGCTATCTCGGTCTGAATTTTTTCCTTCTGTCAGGAAGCATGCATGTGTGATTCTGGAGTCTGCTCCTGATTCTTGGAAAGATCAGGATAGAAGAAAGTGTCCTGCTGCCACCGAAGCATTTTGCTGTTATCATGGCGATTCCAGGCATCAGTTTCCTGGTCCTGGTTTTCTTTCTGCTCAGGATCAATTCCTATCCTGACACTTTATTTTATCTGGAGTTTCCTCTGATCACCGCCTTTATTTTCATTAATATGGCAACGGCTTTTATTTACAGCCAGTTTTGCAACCTGCTCCAACGGAATACAGACATTCTTCTTCAACAGCAGATAAAGCTTTCAGAACAGTATTATGAAGATCTGTCTCTTTCTCAGCAGCGGCTGAAAGGCATACGCCATGATATGAAAAATCATCTCCAGTCTCTTAGCTGGATAGCTGCAAGGATCACTCCTAAGTCCAGGGAAACTGAAGAGCTGCAGGAATATCTGGGACAGCTGATACAGGATATCGGAGAAGCGTCTCAGATCCTGTCTACAGGAAATATGGGAATGGACGCCATTTTATCTCTGAAAATCGGTCAGGCAAAAGAGCAGAAGATAACCGTCCACAGCAAAATTTCTGTTCCAAAAGAAATGAGTTTGGCAACAGAAGACAGTATCATTATATTGGGAAATCTTCTGGACAACGCCATAAAAGCATGCAGGGAAAATCCGGAAGAAAAAAGATGGATCTGTCTGGATATCCATTACATTCCCCATTCTCTTTTTATACGGGTAACAAATCCTTTGCCTTTATTGCCGGAAACATCAGAAGGCCATGAAAAAACAGTGGATTCGGCTTGAAAAATGTCCGCACTGCAGTAAAAAACTATCATGGCGTACTTGAGATCCAGGAGGAAAAAGAGTGTTTTACAGTTAAGATCCTTTTATATGATTTGTAATTTTCTTGACAGGCATTGTATAATAAATTAGAAATTGAATGATCGAGGAGGAATGAATGATGAAAGTATTGCTGATTAACGGAAGCCCCAATGCAAAGGGCTGTACTTATACTGCTTTAACGGAAGTGGCCTCTACTCTCGAAGCAGAGGGTATTGAAACAGAACTGATTCATGTGGGACATAAGGATATACGGGGCTGCATCGGCTGCAGAAAATGTCATACCACGGGAAAATGTGTCTTTGACGACCTGGTAAATGAGACTGCTTCAAAATTTGAGGAAAGCGACGGGATCGTCATCGGCTCTCCCGTTTATTATGCCTCTGCCAATGGTACTCTGATTTCCTTTCTGGACCGCCTTTTCTACAGCACAAGCTTTGACAAGAGCATGAAAGTCGGCGCCTCATTAGTATCTGCCAGAAGAGGGGGATGTACCGCAACCTTCGATGAGCTGAATAAATATTTTACAATTTCCAATATGCCCATTGCCTCCAGCCAGTACTGGAACCAGGTGCATGGCAACACTCCGGAAGAGGTAAAGAAGGATATTGAAGGATGTCAGATTATGCGGACATTGGGAAGAAATATGGCTTTTCTAATTAAGAGCATTGCTCTTGGAAAAGAAAAATATGGTCTTCCTGAAAAAGAACCCTTTACACCTACCAACTTTATCCGGTAAGTCAGCTGTCAACTGTAAAAACAGCCCCCTGTGTGCAGGTTATGATACCTGGGTCCGCAGAGGGCTTTGTTATTATTTTCAGATTTTCTTTTCAATAATACTGCTTGCAATGATTAGGACCAATGGCTGTATCAGGATAATTACTCCTACAATTATGGCAGAAACCATATAATTTAAAGTAATAAATATCAACATAGCAATGCCCAGAAGCATTAAGGTGATCATATTGGTGATATTTCCGGCTTTTTCCTTTATGGCAATATTACGCTCATCTAACACATTAATCCGATAAGAAGAATCCGTATGGAGCATTCTGCGGTGGAGAAGCTGTGTATGGGTAACCGAAAATACACATGTAAAAAGGATTGCCAAAGCCATATCTGCTCCAGGTGGAAAATCCGTAAATGCCATCAGCAGAATAAGCAGTAATGCAACAATATAGCCGAAATACCAGAACTTTTCTTTCATGACTCTTCCTCCTCATAAATAAAGATGTCTTCTATGCTCATATGAAAATATCTGGCAATTTTAAAGGCCAGCAAAATGGAGGGGTTATATCGCCCATTTTCTAAAGATCCTATGGTTTGACGAGATACTTCAAGAGCAGAAGCTAACTCTTCTTGTTTGATTCCTCTTTGTTTTCGTAATTCTTCCAGCCGGTTTTTCACGGGATTTTCTCCTTTATGGAAAGCTAACTTTCCTTTCTTGATTCTATCTTATGGTATCTTGAAGAAAATGACAAGTATACTTTCCATAAAAGCAATAGAAGGGCAATAGAAGGAGAGATTTGTGAAGCAGGTGAAATTGACAATCCCGACTATATGAGATAAAATTGTGAAAACATAAAACCTGTCTGGCACTTAAATAAAATCTTTATCAGAAAATATGAGAATTAAGGCATTAGACATAGGAAATGTAAGGCTAAACTGTAGGCCCGAATTTGGGCGGTACGGTTAAAAAGGGAGAAATATAGAATTCAACTGTATTATTTCAGTGTGAAGTACGGTTGAAAATGAGAAAATGTAAAATACAACCGTATAGCAGTCATACAATGTACGGTTGTATAAAGGAAATGCGAAATATAACCGTACAACGACCATTTAGAGTACGGTTACAAAAAGAAAATGCGAAATACAGCCGTACAACGATCATTCAATGTACGGTTACAAAATAAGAAATGTGAAATAGAACCGTATACTCTGTCTCAGACATATATGGTTAGAAAGGACTTTTTTATGTATCTAAATTATTATATCCAGCAGCTCCGTCTGCTGATCTACACGGTGCCGGTTATGCTCATTGCCATAACGGTTCACGAGTTTGCTCATGGCTGGGTGTCTTACAAGCTGGGAGATCCAACTCCCAAGTATGAAGGACGGTTAAGTCTCAATCCCCTCAGACATCTGGATCTTATCGGAACTTTGTGTCTTTTATTCTTTCATATGGGCTGGGCAAAGCCTGTAAGGATCAATACCGCCTATTACCGGAATAAGCGGCAGGGAATTATATGGGTTTCTCTTGCAGGACCTGTTGCCAACTTTCTCACGGCTTTTCTTTCTCTGCTGATCTGCGGCGCTCTTATGCGCTTCGGAAATTCAGGGAACAGTGCTGTGACTATAGGGGTTATGCTGTGTTATTATTCTGCAGTGATCAATATTGGCCTGGGCGTTTTTAACCTGATTCCAATCCCTCCTCTGGATGGTTCTAATGTGATAGAACAGATGTATCCGAGAGTTCTGTATTTTTACCAGAGGATCCGCCCATACTGTACATTGATCCTCCTTATTCTTTTGGCTACAGGAGCGCTGTCAAGGCCGCTGAATACGGCGAATAACGGAATTTTTGCGGCTATGTGGAATATTGTCAGTGCACTTTTTTCTTTGGGGACAGGAGGAAGTTCCGGCGGAGGTGTACCTCAGAGCGGAGGATATATTTAACATTGCCCTACATACAGAGAGGGAACCATTTTATCCAGGACAGAGATGAGCTTTTTGTCCTGGATTTTCTTTTATTCCTTAAAGGGGCTTGATGATGGTGTAGTTTGTGAGAAAGACTTTGGAAAGATGAAGAAACCTTAAGGTTTATACTGAAAAACTTTCTGGCTATTCTGGATATACTGCAGATATTTTAAAATAAGATTGTATAATGAAAGAAGAAAAATAGAAAGCAATGGTGAAGATCTATGAAAAAGAGATATTTGCTTATGGCTGGAACAGCTGCTGCTGCATTATGGTGCGGACTGAGAAATAAAAAGTATCCTCTGGCGGTGGGGTATCCGCTTATCAATAAATTTATTGTACCAGGATTTTTCCTTTCTCCTTATATATTAAAAATAGCAAACCGACGGTTAGCTTCTATGGAGCTGCCGGCTTCTCCACGAGGAATAGAGAAGATGACAAAATGGATTGAATCGGGAGATGGCGGGAAGATACGGCTTACTATTTACAGACCGGAGGCAATGGAAAATAACATGCCCTGTCTGGTCTATTTTCACGGAGGAGGTTTCTGTCTGGAAGATGCTCCATATATCCATGAGCATATGGGAAAATATGCGGCAAAAGCAGAATGTACAGTTATTTTTGTTCATTACAGGACATCAGAGAAATATCCTTTTCCGATTCCTTTTACAGACTGCTGGGAGGGTCTTGAATATGTTCGCCAAAATTCCGGGAATCTGCATATTGACAGGAGACGAATTGCAGTGGGCGGCGACAGTGCAGGCGGTGCTCTTGCGGCTGCCTGTACACTCAGAAGCAGGGATGAAGGGAAGCTTGACATTTGCTTTCAGATGCTGATCTATCCTGTGCTTGACGCACGTATGAAGACAGAGTCTATGAAAAAATATACGGACAGTCCAGTCTGGAACGCCCCTTTGTCGAGAAAAATGTGGGAACTGTATTTAAAAAACGGAACTTTCGGAAAGAGGTATTATGCATCTCCCGCTGAGGCTGAGGACTTTCACGATCTTCCGCCGACATATATCGAGGTGGAGCAGTATGACTGCCTCCATGATGAAGGCGTTGATTATTGGAGGAATCTGAAAAAAACTGGAATCACTGCGGAATTACAGGATGTGAAAGGCACGTTCCACGGTTTTGACGTATTTACGGAAACAGAAATCACAAAAAAGATGCTGGAGATTCGGTGCAGAGCTTTGCACAGAGCATTACGAAATACAATGAAAGGAAAGGGCGAATGATTTACAAAGACTTTAAAGAACTCAGCCTTTCACGTCTGGGAATGGGAAATATGAGACTGCCTACGAAGCTGGGCCAGATCAATCAGAAAAAGGCACAGGAAATCATAGATTACGCTATGGAGCAATGTCACCATGATCTTAAGCGGTATGAGTACGATGGACCAGATCCGTGATAATGTGGCGACAGGATATCAGTCAAAACTGGCAGTACCATGTACAGCATGCCGTTATTGCTGCGACGGATGTCCGGTGAAAATTGATATTCCAGCCTGGATGAACCTTTATAATGAACTGTCTCTTACAAAGGATAAGAAGCGTTGGGAGGAGGCAGTGAAAGCTCAGAATGGACCGGATACTTGTATTGGATGCGGTCAATGCACTTCTCACTGCCCACAGAATATTGACGTACCTGGGTATATGAAAAAACTGGCAGCAGGAAAGTATTGAAACAAATTAAAATAATAACAGGTTCCGTTTTCAGGAAGTGAGATGGGAAATAAATCAGGAGAATATCAGCGAATCAATTTTGCTGCTCCCTCAAACTCCCGTACCAGTTCCAGAAATCTATCTTTATTTTCCGGAAGCCATTCTTCAAAACTTTTATGGCTTTTTTGAATATCTCTTCCCAGTTCCACTAAGAATTCCGGGATTACTTCTTCCGGCAGAATACCGGCCTCTTCCCCAATCCTGGAACCGGGCTTCTTTGCCTGTCCATTGATAAACAGGCGGAAGGCCGGAAGAGTTTCTCCCTCCACTTTTTTTCGGCATCCCATGAATCCAAGAGAGGCAGCCTGATGAGTCCCGCAGCCGGAAGGGCAGCCGGAGATATGGATTCTGGGAAGCAGACCGTCGGGGAAGTTTTCTTTTCTCACTCTTTCGATGCAATGAGCCAAAAGCCACTGAGAGCAGCCTATCCCCCGCTGGCAGATAGGGACTCCTATACAGCTTGTGCTGGTTTCAAAGAGATTTTCACCGCCGCTGCCTGTGGCTTCAAGGATTCTGGGAACCTCCTTTGCCGTAAGGTGGAGAATGTATATGGTGCCATCGGGAGAAAGCCGGAGCTCCGTATCCGGAATATTTCTCAGCACTTCACAGAGCACCATAAGGTTCTTCTGGGTAAGGCAGCCGCCTATGGGGTGATAGGATACAGCATAAAGTCCAGGCTGTTTTTGAGGAAAGATCCTGGAGCCTTCGATTTCTCCATCCCCGGATTTTAATGTCGAATGGGAATAGAAGACCGGCCAGGGAATTTCTTCTTTTCTCGCCTCTTCCAGACAGCATAGATACTCTTTTTTGATTCCTTCTTCGCCAAGTGTGTCCTGGAGATAGCGACTTCTGGATTTTCCACGATTCTTATAATCTCCATACTTTGTAAACAGGCGGATCATGGCGCTGACATAAAGACTCACCTCTTGAGGTTTTCCATTTTTTTCCACCAGAACGCCCATTTTCGGATTGGGTCCCAAACCTCCGGCGCAGTACACAGAAAAAGTTCCCTCTGGGTTTGTCGTAAAGCCCAGATCTCTCATGTTGGCATGAGTGGTATTCTCCTCTGTATTTGAAAAGGCCACTTTTAATTTCCTGGGAAGATGAAGTTCCGTCATGCGGCTGATAAGGTAATCACTGACAGTCTCTGCATAAGGCAGCACGTCAAAAGCCTCCTGGCTGTCTGCACCGGATAGGGGGCTGGACATTACGTTTCTGGGATTGTCCCCGCCTCCTCCAATAGTAATGATTCCCTTCTGCAGAGCTTCCCGCATTAGAGAGACCACCTGGGAAGCAGACAGATTGTGTACCTGTATAGTCTGGCAGGTAGTGATCTTCATAAGTTCAAGAGGATATTCCCTTGTTTTTTCTCCCAGAAAGGCCAGATGCTCTTTGGAAATCCTGCCGCCGGGAAACCGGAGGCGGAGCATGTAGTTTTTCTCCCTCTGAGCATAGCAGCCAAACCTTCCGGAAATTCCCTTAAAGGTTTTCCGGTCAATTTCTCCGGCCTCAAAGGCCCGGAGCCTTTCTTCAAACAGTTCTGTTTCCTTTACAAATTGCTGAATCAATTCTTCACTGATCATAACCAATCGCTCCTTTAATGCTATTTCTAGTTTTCACAGATTTTCCCAGATTATACATTTGCAGGAGAAGGGGTCCTGTACTTCTTTTAAAAGACGTGATAAAATTATGGACAGTACGAAAATTCTTTTCTATAAAACATTTGATAAACAGCATTTTTAAGAAATTCAGCCAGAAGCAGGACATATCCCAGAAAGGAGAGGCCAGATGGCAAAAAAGAACAAACCTCAAAATAGGACTTCTCAGAGATTGATTCCTCAGAAAGAATATCTACTGCTGGAAGATTTTGCCGGTATTGAGATTGAATCCGGTGAAAATATAAAGCCCATTGACCAGGTCAATGGTTTTCAGATACGTCCGGGATTTTATGAGATCAATGGGGCTTCTGCCCTGCCTGACGGTGTCAACTTTACACTTATTACCTATTCCGGAACCTCCTGTGAGCTTCTCCTGTTTCACAGAAAGGCCCAGGTTCCCTATGCCCGGATACCATTTCCGGATAATTACCGGGTAGGAAATGTATATTCTATGTTTGTTTTTGGCTTAAAGGCCGATGAGTTTGAATATGCATATTCCATAGAGGGCCCCTATGACCCTTCGAAGGGACTGCTTTTTGACAAAGAGAAATATCTTCTGGATCCCTATGCAAAGGCAGTCACCGGTCAGAGTGAATGGGGAAAACAGCTTGCAGGCGGAGCTTTTTATAAAGCAAGAGTAGTCCATAACAACTTCCATTGGGAGATTCCCAAGAGAAAGAACACGGTATCAAAACTTCAGGACTGTATTATTTATGAAATGCATGTCCGTGGCTTTACCCGCCATGAAAGTTCTGGAGTAAAGCACCCGGGGACCTTTGAAGGCATTCGGGAAAAAATACCCTATCTGTTGGATCTGGGAATCAATGCAGTAGAGCTCATGCCGGTATTTGAATTTGATGAAACCCGGAATATGCGTACTGTGAATGGCCGTCAGCTCCTGGATTACTGGGGCTATAATCCGGTATGTTTTTTTGCCCCCAATACCAGCTATGCTTCAGAGCAGGAGTATAACCGGGAAGGTACAGAGCTGAAAAATCTTATCAAAGATCTTCATAAAAACGGGATCAAGGTAATCCTGGATGTGGTATTCAATCATACGGCAGAGGGGAATGAAGAAGGACCTTTCTTTTCCTTTAAGGGATTTGACAATAACATTTACTATATGCTTACCCCTGACGGAAAATACTATAATTTCAGCGGCTGCGGCAACACCCTGAACTGCAATCACCCTATGGTAAGAGACATGATCTTGAACTGTCTCCGCTACTGGACCACCAGCTATCATATCGACGGCTTTCGGTTCGATCTGGCTTCTATTCTTGGAAGAAGCGAGGACTCTTCTCCTATGAGACGTCCTCCTCTTCTGGAAAGACTGGCCTATGATCCAATCCTGTACAGTACAGATCTGATCGCTGAGGCCTGGGATGCAGGAGGTCTCTATCAGGTGGGAAGTTTCCCCTCCTGGAACCGTTGGGCAGAGTGGAACGGAAAATACCGGGATGATCTCAGAAGCTTTCTTAAAGGAGACGAAGGACTGGCAGGAGCGGCGGCCATGCGGATCCTGGGTTCCCCGGATCTCTATCCCAGAGAAAAGCGAGGAGATAACGCCTCGGTAAACTTTATCACCTGCCATGACGGCTTTACTTTGTATGACCTGTATTCTTACAATCAAAAGCATAATGAGGATAATGGCTGGGATAACACCGACGGAGCCAATGACAACAGGAGCTGGAACTGCGGAGAAGAGGGCGAGACAGAAAATCCTGAAATTCTCCGGCTACGCCGGCAGCTCATTAAAAATGCCTGTGCAGTGCTGATGTGCAGCAGAGGCACGCCTATGTTTCTGGCAGGAGATGAATTTGGCAATACGCAGTTTGGAAACAATAATCCATACTGTCAAGACAACGAAATTTCCTGGCTGAACTGGGAACAGTTACCGGAAAATCAGGAGATTTTTGAATTCTTTAAATTCATGATACATTTTCGGAAAGATCATACTATCCTGAGAAAAGATACCAGCCCAAGCTCTGCAGGCTTTCCCTTTTTCAGTCTTCACGGCACCGCTCCCTGGCAGAAAGAATACGATGGGGATACCAGGACCATAGGCGTTATGTTTGCAGGCCGGGAAGAGGATGGAAGAGAAGATATCCTGTACCTGGGAGTCAATGCTTACTGGGAGCAGGTAACGCTGGAACTGCCCAGGCTTCCTCAGGGGTTCTGCTGGGTGCCGGTTCTGGATACTTCCAGAGGCAAAGCAGCCCTGATACAGGGAGATGAGATGCTGGATCAGAATATCTATGTTATGAATCCCCGAAGCGTATGTATTTACATCGGGAAAAAATTATAAATGTTGCTTCTATAGGGCAGTCTGGAGGACTTTCCTGATAAAAAAAGAATGGAATATGTTGTGCAGGAATGGTGTTTTCCAAAATCCCGTGCAAAATATTCCATTCTTTCTTTAGAAAATTTTGATCAATTCTCCAGTGCCGTATAGGGGGCCAGCTCCAGCCGGACAAAGTATCCTCTGTCATGGCCGCATACCGGACACTTTTCAGGTACTGCCGTACCATTGTAAATATGCCCGCATTTTAGACACATCCAGGAAGTCTTTATATCAGACACAAAAAGCTTATTCTGTTCCAGAAGTTCTGCAAACAGGCCGAAGCGGTCTCCATGGGTTTTTTCTACAGCACCCACCATATGGAAAGAAGCGGCAATTTCAGGAAACCCTTCTTCTCTGGCCTTTTCTTCAAAAGCTTTATAGACGTCCTCATGTTCTTCAAATTCATTATGCTGGGCAAAACGAAGGAGCCTGGCCACATCTCTGGAAATATCCACCGGGTAAGAACCATCAATAGATATACTGGTTTCTGCTGCCTGGGAGAGATGGTTATAGAAAATTTCTGCATGTTCCCTTTCCTGATTGGCGGTAAAAGTAAAGACTGCTTCAATAACTCCAAGTCCTTCTTTTTTCGCCTGAGAAGCAGCCATAGTATAACGATTCCGGGCCTGGCTTTCTCCGGCAAAAGCCCGCATGAGATTTTCTTTGGTCATACTGTTTTCAAATGAAATAGACATGATAGATTCCTCCTTTTCACCTAGTCTGTCCCTGCATTAGAAAATTTATCCATAAAATCTCACTTTTCCTGTTTTTCCACATAGGATAAACAAAAAAGGATTTTATCACATGGACTATAGTTCTTATCAGCAGGTTACAGGAGTTATCCAGGAGATCCGACGGGGAAATTCCTGCTGCGATCTGCTTATTTCTATCAGGACAGATAACGAGACCGTAAATTTTATGGTGTCCGGCGACACGAAGATCGTAGATAATACAAGGCTGCTGAGAGGGATGCGGGTGGCTGCTTTTTATGACGCCAATCTGCCCGCCCCTGCCATTTATCCGCCTCAGTTCCGGGCTGAACTGATCGCTCCCCTCAGAAGAGATCAGAATGTAACTTTAAAGTATTTTGACGGAACCTTAACTGCTGAAGATAATTCTCTGAAGCTGAATTTCTCTCCTTTCACAAATGTGGAAACCCTCAATGGTCAGAGATTTCTGTGTACTCCGGAAAATTCCCAGCTTCTGGTATACTATACCAATACCACTTTCAGTATTCCGCCCCAGACCACACCCCAGAGGATCGTTGTCCTGTGTCCTTTTGCATAAGTGCCGGTCAGGACACAGAAAAAACCAGTCCATAGAACTGCAGCTGCCGGATTCCCTGTCCGCTGATAAAATGGAGGAGAGGAATCCGGATCAGCAGAGCTCCTATGGAAAATTCTTTTTCCCTATTGACCTGTAGTGAACTCTAAGAACTATAATAGCAGAGACACGAAAAGTGTGGACAATGGTTACAAAGAAAAGTGTGTAAAGGAGAGAAGAGATTATGGAATATAGAAAACTTCCCCATGGGGAGGAAATGATCAGTGTTCTGGGACTGGGCAGCAGTTCTATCGGAGGAGCAGGAGAAAAAGAAATTGCCCAGGCGGCGGAAATGGCCGTAGAAAATGGCATCAACTATTTTGACCTGGCTTCCGGAGATGACAAACCTTTTCCAGTTTATGGACAGGTCTTTTCCGGCTTAAGGGACAAGGTTTATTATCAGATCCATTTTGGTGCTGATTACACCACGGGAGAATATGGCTGGACTACCAGCCTGGATAAGATTAAAAAATCCATTGACTGGCAATTAAAATCTTTAAAAACCGATTACATTGATTTTGGATTTATTCATTGTATAGATGAAGAAGCAGATTTGAACAAATACATAAAAAGCGGAGTGCTGGACTACCTAAAAGAGTTAAAAGACCAGGGAACGGTCCGTCATATCGGTCTTTCCTCCCATACGCCTCCTGTGGCAGAAAAAATCCTGGATATGGGGCTGGCAGATATGATGATGTTCAGTATCAATCCTGCTTATGATTATCAGAAAGGGGATTATGGCATTGGAGAGGTAGACCAGCGGATGGAACTGTACCGCAGGTGTGAAAAAGAAGGCATCGGAATTTCAGTAATGAAAGCCTTTGCCGGAGGTCAGCTCCTGAGCGATAAAACTTCTCCTTTCGGTAAGGCACTGACTGAATATCAATGTATCCAGTATGCTCTGGACAGACCGGGAGTCCTTACAGTTCTTCCCGGAATCCGAAACTGTGAGGATTTAAAAAGGATCCTGGGATTTTTCCAGGCCTCTCCTGAGGAAAAGGACTATGCTGTAATCGGCAGCTTTGCTCCCCAGGCAGCAGAGGGCGTCTGCGTATACTGCAACCACTGCCAGCCCTGTCCAAAAGGTCTGAATGTAGGACTGATCAATAAGTATTATGATCTGGCAAAAGCCGGGGATACCCTGGCAGCAAATCACTATGAAAAGCTGGAGGTAAAAGCTTCCGTCTGTATCCAGTGCGGCCACTGTGATTCCAGATGTCCTTTCCATGTAAAACAGGGAGCACGGATGAAAGAAATCGTCCAGTATTTTGGTGCATAGTTTTTAGCTATATATTCCCATTCATTTTGAGTATTGGATAATTTTTATTTATAGTGATAGAGTTTAAACAGAAGAAAATATTGCTGAATAAGGAGAAATGTAAAAATGGAACGAATTGAAAATCAAACCTTTGATATGGAAAGAGCCCTATATGGAAGTCATGAGATATCTGTAAAAAATTGCTCCTTTGACGGCCCGGCAGATGGAGAAAGCGCATTAAAGGAGAGCAGTGATATAAATGTGGAACACTGTTTCTGCAATCTGCGCTATCCCTTCTGGCATGACCACCGGCTGAAGATCACAGATTCAGAAATGACCCCCCTGTGCCGAGCAGCTCTGTGGTATTCAGACCATATAGAAATCACCGGCACAAAACTTCATGGCATCAAGGCTTTAAGAGAATGCAGCGATATTATCATGAAAGATTGCCACATTGTTTCACCGGAGTTTGGCTGGTCCGTAAAGAATCTGAAAATGGAGGACTGCAGTGCGGAAAGCGAATATTTCATGATGCGGTCTCAAAATCTTCAGTTTTGCAGGCTGAAAATGACAGGAAAGTATTCTTTCCAATATATCGAAGACGCTGTATTTGAAGACTGTGAACTGGACACCAAGGACGCCTTCTGGCATGCCCAAAATGTGCTTGTGAAAAACAGTGTGGTGAAAGGAGAATATCTGGCCTGGTACAGCGATGGTCTGACCCTGGAAAACTGCAAGATCATTGGTACACAGCCTTTGTGCTACTGCAAAAATCTGAAACTGATCAACTGTGAAATGGTGGATACAGACTTGAGTTTTGAAAAGTCTCAGGTGGATGCAGTTATCACCACTCCTGTGATCAGCATTAAAAACCCTCTTTCCGGATGCATTCAGGTTCCGGAGGTTGGAGAGATCATTCGGGATGACGAAAACTCCAAATGTGAGATTATCCTCACAAAATAATTGACTTGAAGTTTACTCCAGGGATTATAATAATACCGGACTGTTTATTTTATGAGACAGTCCTAAGAATATGAAAAACAGAAAAAGGAGGCAAAATTATGATTTACAAAGAGTTTCAGGATCTGAAATTATCTGCTCTTGGAATGGGCGCTATGCGTCTCCCGGTGATGGACGGAGATGATTCCAAAATCGATGAGGCAGCGGCAAAAGAAATGGTTGCCTATGCCATGGAGCAGGGGGTAAATTATTACGATACTGCATGGGGCTATCATGACGGAAATTCCGAGCTGGTAATGGGAAGAGCTTTAAAAGAATACCCAAGAGACAGCTTTTATCTGGCTACCAAATTCCCCGGCTATGATCTTGCCAATATGGATAAGGTGGAAGAAATTTTTGAGAAACAGCTGGAAAAATGTCAGGTAGAATACTTTGACTTCTATCTATTCCACAATGTATGTGAGATGAACATTGACGCATATCTGGATGAAAGCCATGGAATTTATGCGTATCTGATGAAACAGAAAGAGAATGGAAGGATCCGTCATCTGGGATTTTCCGCCCATGGCAGCTATGATGTTATGAAACGCTTTCTGGATAAATACGGAAAGAGCATGGAGTTCTGCCAGATCCAGTTAAACTACTTAGACTGGAGCTTCCAGGATGCCAAGGCAAAAGTAGAGCTGCTAAAAAAACATAACATTCCTGTATGGGTCATGGAACCTTTAAGAGGCGGACGGCTGGCTAATCTCACCAAGGAAGAAGAGGCCAAACTGAAAGCTATGCGTCCTGAAGAGGGAACCCCTGCCTGGGCTTTCCGTTTCCTGCAGTCCATTCCAGAGGTTACTGTAGTCCTGTCCGGTATGTCCAACATGGAGCAGATGAAAGACAATATACATACTTTCCAGGAAGAGAAACCTCTGTCAGAGGAAGAAATGAAAAATCTCCTGGCTATGGCAGATGAAATGGTGCAGAAGATTGTCCTTCCATGTACTGCCTGTCATTACTGTGTCAGCCACTGTCCTCAGGAGTTGGATATCCCGACTCTGCTGGCCCTTTATAATGAGCACTGCTTTACCAAAGGCGGATTTATTGCGCCTATGGCTCTGTCTTCCTATCCGGAAGATAAACTGCCAAGTGCCTGTGTAGGCTGCAGAAGCTGTGAAGAAGTCTGTCCGCAGCAGATCAAAGTATCAGAAGCCATGGCAGACTTTGCAGAAAAACTGAATATGTAAAAAATAGAAAATCAGGAAGGCGGCACTGGCTGCCGGCTAGTTGAAATTTTTTTAAATAAGGATTCATGTCAACGGATTTTGGAGGAAATTCTTCCAGAATCCGTTTTCTTTTCCAACTGGTTCATAAGGAAATCTTCCATCCGCCCTGTTACACTGTAGCCGTAACGAAAAAGCAGCAGGGGTTTCCCCTGACAGAAAGGAGCGGAATAAAATGACACATAAGGTTTTGATCGTTACTACAGTCAGCGGATTTTTATGGCAGTTTGAAAAAAACACCGTAGAGATTTTAAAAAGCCAGAATGCAGAGATCCATTATGCGTCAAACTTTGAAAATCCGGCTTATGCTTTTGATCAGAAATACTTTGAAGAAAATAGAATCCAGATCCATCCGATATCCATCCAGAAGTCTCCATACCGTCTTAAAGATAATTTCAGCGCATGGAAAAGTCTTATGGTAATCATTGAGAAAGAAGAAATTGATACCCTCCACTGCCATACCCCTGTAGGAGCAGTGCTGGGAAGACTGGCGGCCAGGTTTTCCAAAAGACAGGTAAAGGTGATTTATACCGCCCACGGATTTCATTTTTATAAAGGAGCAGGCCTGAAAAACTGGCTGCTCTATTATCAGGCAGAGCGGTTTCTCGCCAGGTATACGGATATCCTTGTGACCATTAACCGGGAAGATGAAAAACGGGCCAGAGGTTTCTCTCTGAAAGATTCGGGCTGGGTAATGAAAATCCCCGGCGTAGGGGTTGACCGTGATAAATTCCGGGTACGATTTGAAAAAAGACAGGAGGCCAGAGCAGCTCTTGGTGTAAAAGGGGAGGAACTGTGTCTGCTTACCGCCGCCCTGTTAGACAAAGAGAAAAATTATCAGACAGTATTGCATGCTTTAGCACAGATAAAAGACATGCCTTTTCGGTATTATATCTGCGGGGAAGGACCTTACCGGAAAGCTTTAGAAGAACAGACTGCCAGTCTGGGGCTGAAGGAAAAAGTAGTTTTTCTGGGATTCCGCCGGGACCTGGATTTTCTCCTTCAGGGAGTAGATATCTTCCTTTTCCCTTCTCTCCGGGAGGGCCTTGGCATGGCGGCTTTGGAGGCTATGGCCTGCGGCGTACCTGTCGTAGGCGCAGACAACCGGGGAACCAGGGAATATATCCGCCACGGAGAAAACGGCCTTCTGTGCCAGCCCAGAAATGCCGGGGATTTTGCAGCAGCTATCCGTATTCTGGCCCAAAATCCTTCTCTGAGAAATAAAATGGCTGTCCGGGCAAGAAAGGACAGCTGGAGATTTGGAGCAGAAGAGAGCCGGCTCTATATGGAGCAGGTATACCGTATTGCATGGAAAGGAGAGGATCATCCTGGATACAAAAGTAAAAATCAGCGTAATCATGAGCCTTTACAATCCCCGGCCTTTCCCCTGGCTGAAAGCAGCGGTGGATTCCGTTTTGAATCAGAGTTTTGAAAATTTTGAGTTTCTTATCTACGATGACGGTTCCGATGAAGAGTGCCGAAAGGCCATTCAGGAAATCGGGAAGCAGGATGCCCGGATCCATATCCTGAGAGGAGAAGAAAACCGAGGAATCGCCTATGGTCTGAACCAGTGTATCCTAAGAGCAAAAGGCCAGTATCTGGCCCGCATGGATGGAGATGATCTTTCCCTTCTCAGGCGTCTGGAGGTTCAGGCAGCCTTTCTGGACGCCAATCCTGCTTATGATTATGTGGGAGCAGCGGCAGCCCTTCTGGAAGGGGAAGAGCTGTGGGGCATTCGGCAGATGGCTGTTGTTCCCCAGAAAGAAGACTTTCTTTCCTTTTCCCCCTATATCCATCCTTCCGTGATGTTCCGAAGAGAGGTCTTTGAAAAATATGGCCTTTATGATACCTCAGACCTCTGCCGCAGATGCGAAGACTATGAGCTGTTTATGCGGCTTCACTCCAGAGGAAGCTATGGATATAATCTGAAGGAAATCCTCCTTCATTATCGGGAGGAAAAAGAAAGTTATAAAAAAAGAACCTTCATAAGCCGCCGAAAAGAGGCCAGGCTGCGCAGGCAGAAATTTCCTGCGCTGGGCCTGACCGGACTTCGGGCGGAATGCTATAAATACAAGCCCTATGGAACAGCCGTAATCCCTAAAAGTATTTATTGGCAGTTAAAAAGAGGCAAAGCATCTGCCTTTTTATGAAGCAAGCGTTATTACAAGGTCCTGGAATCTTTCTGATTTTGTCCTTATATCCTCTTCTGTAACACCGTAGTAGGACTTGATGTCTTTCACGATATTCATTAAATGGGGCATTTCTTCCGGATCCCCCGTAACTGAGCAGCCGAGACATTCCCAGTGTTTTTCTATGTCGATCTGAATCTGCCCTTGAGGGAGGTTTATTTCGTAAATATGATAATCCATCGGAAAAAGTGCTTCCGGAATCTCATTTATCTTTTTCTGCCGCAGCTCCAGTTTTTCCCCAAAAGCTTTCTGTAAAGCCGGATCCTGGTAATCAGAAGGCAGAATACTGTCCAGAGAGGGGAGGTCTGCCTCTTCCAGGAGCCTGGGGCAGTGTTTCATGATCAGGGCCTCTTTTAAGTTCCCTTTCTGCTGGTGACAGATGCGGTTCTCTTTAGAAAGCTCTATGCCATGATATTTTTCCATGATATATGCGATAACCTGGTCCAAAGTATGAGGATTGGCAGTGATGCTGTTTTCTATTTCTTCTTTTCTTTTTTTAAAAAAGGCCCGCCCTTCAAGTTCCTGGGGAGAAACGTCCCTGTCCGTTACTCCTTTGATGTAAATACTTGTAGGACCATCTGCTCTGATCGTACTGCTGCCGGCAGCAGCTTTTACAAAATCCTGAAATATTTTCCGGCTGTTCTCATCCACTTTATGGGAAAATTCCGGATGCCACTGAACCGCCCACAGGAATCTGGATCCCGGCTTCCATACTGCCTCTACAAGACCGTCAGGGGCATAAGCCATTGGCTGAAGGCCAGGGGCAAGATTTCGGATTCCCTGGTGATGACAGCTGTTTACCGGAAGTGAGTCTTTCTTCAGAAGTCTCTGTAAAGGCGTGCCCTTTATCAGATCTACAAGATGCGCAGGCTGGTCATAGGGCGCCGGCTGGCGGTGGCACACAGAAGAGGGGAATTGCGCTGGAAGATCCTGATAGAGATTTCCTCCCAGCAAGGCATTGAACAATTGTAACCCCCGGCAGATTCCCAGGGCAGGCTTATCCTCTTCAAGAATTATCGGCAGCAGTGCAGCCTCCATTTCGTCCCGCTCCGGACAGCATTCCCCGCATTTTTCAAAAACTGCTTCCCGGTAAACAGCAGGAGACACATCATGACCTCCGGTAAAAAGGAAGCCGTCAAAATAATTTACAAGTTTCTCTAGAGCTTCCCTGTCCGAGGTAAGAGGCAGCATAACAGGAATCCCTCCTGCCTCCTCAATCCCCTTCATATAGCCGGGAAGCATCCAGTAGCTTTCTCTTTCTCTATCCACCAGCGGGATAATACCGATCAATGGTTTTTTCATTTTACTTTTTCTCCTTCCTATCGAATAAGCCTGTATCTTTCATGACTGGTATGATCTGTAAAAGCGAATTTCTTTTTGACTTATTGTAACACAGTCGAAAAAGCAGGTGAATACTTATGCTCAGATCAATAGAAAAACTTTTAACTCTTTCACAAAATCAGCACCTCACACATTGGATCAACAGTACAGCAATCTCAGCAGCCAGCAGGATAATCAGCGCAAAAAGGGACCTTGGCAAGGTCCCAACTATGCCTGCCAGTAAAAGCATGATCCCATTTCGAATGGGGTAAAACCATTCCAGGAGAACAGAAAAAAATGCGCTTTGCATGGCGAAGAAAACCGCAGCCACAATGGTCTGAAGGGTAATGCCTCCGTAAAGTTCACAATTCACACATTCTGCCGTGTTTCTGTTTTTTCAGGTATCATTTCGCCCTTTCTGGAAAAAGTAAAAGAAAAGCCAGAATGGAGCAGAAGTACATGAAACAGACCTTATTTGTAATACAGGAACTGGTATCCAGAGAAATGAAGCGGAAATACAGCCGGTCTAAGCTGGGGATTTTGTGGAGTGTTTTAAACCCCTTATTATCTATGACCGTTCTTTCTCTGGTATTTTCTACCATGTTTCGAAAATCTATTGAAAATTATCCGGTATATTATCTCACAGGTTTTCTGATCTGGAGCTTTTTTACCACAGCTACCAACACAGCTATGACTTCTCTGGCTGACAACCAGGCTTTGCTCCTTCAGATCCGCCTTCCCAGAGAAATTTTTCCTTTCTCCCGGGTATGTACGGCCTTTATGAATTTTCTCTATTCCCTGGGGGCCTATGTGATGATCCTTGCTGTTTTTCGGATCTCACTGGGCATTTCTGTCCTTTTCTTCCCTCTGGTCATGGTCCTGTTATTTTTCTTCTCTCTGGGTGTTGGGTATATTCTGTCGGTCCTCTATGTGTTTTTTGGGGATATCCGTCATCTTTACTCTGTATTTCTCACTCTGCTTATGTATCTCTCCGCTCTTTTTTATCCTCTGGAGCTGCTGCCTGAGGGAGTGCAGGCTTTTATCCGGTTAAATCCCATTTATCAGTTTATCTATGCCGCCAGGTCCTGCGTCATGTACCGGGAAATTCCCTCCGCCTGTCTCTGGGTGAAAATGAGCCTATGGAGTTTTTTGTTCTATCTTGCAGGAATATATATCTTCCGAAAAGCAAAGACTAAAATCACATTGAAACTTTGAAACTCCAGGAGGAAACATATGGAAAAGGGCAGACCGGTAATCTCTGTAAAAAATGTCAGTATGGAATTCCAGGTACCTTTGGAGGGCAGTTCCAGTCTGAAAGAATATCTTATTAAAGTCTTTACAGGGAAAAACTCCAGCCGTACCCTAAAGGCTCTGAAAAATATCTGGCTGGACGTTTATGAAGGAGAAATCCTGGGGGTCATAGGCACCAATGGCTCCGGGAAAAGCACTTTGCTGAAGATTATTTCAGGAGCCATTACCCCTACCAGAGGCAGGGTGGAAACAGTGGAAGAGAACATTCAGCTTCTCACTTTAGGCACTGGTTTTGACCGGGAGCTGACGGCCAGGGAAAATGTATATCTAAACGGCGCACTCCTTGGATACAGCCGCAGTTTTCTGAAAGAAAAGTATCCGGATATTGTCCGTTTTGCTGAGCTGGAAGGCTTTATGGAACAGAAAGTAAAAAATTTCTCTTCAGGCATGGTATCAAGGCTGGGATTTGCAATCGCCACGGCTTCCGATAAACCGGGAATTCTGATTTTAGATGAAGTCCTCAGTGTAGGAGATGTATTTTTCAAGGAAAAAAGTACCGCCAGGATCCGGGAACTGATGGAAAAAGGACGGGCAGTCCTCATTGTTTCTCATTCTACAGATACTATTCTCCAAAACTGCACCAGAGCTCTCTGGATCGAAAAAGGGATACAGAAGCTTACCGGAAATCCTAAAGAGGTCTGCCAGGCCTATCTGGACTATGGGAGGAAACGAGGTGAAAGGAAATGAAAGCCCGTATTTACAAGGTTCTTGTAAACCGTGTGCCTGCTATCCGCAGAAAATATCAGGAAGCCAGAAAAGAAGCGGTTACCAGAGGCGCCAGGCTCCTTCTCTTTGGGAAGCTTCTTTGGTGGAATCTGGAATATTATCTTTCAGGGGGAAGGACACAGAAGACAGAAATCTGCTTTACAGAAAAGAAAAAACTGCTCTTTGAAGAATCGAAAAACTTTACTGGCATGTCCGGGGAACAGCTTGTAAAAGAGCTGTCTGGGTATGACGTGATTTCTTTTGATGTCTTTGACACCCTTCTCCTCCGACCCTTTTCCGCTCCTGAAGACCTGTTCTATCTGATAGGAACAGAACTCCATTATCCAGATTTTCCGGTACTCCGGGTATTGGCAGAAGATCAGGCCCGGAAACGAAAAGCAGAAAAAACAGGGACCGGGGAAGTCACCTTAAAAGAAATCTGGGAATGTCTGGAACCCCTTACAGGAATCCCTGTGGAGACAGGAATGGCTGTGGAAATGAGCACTGAGGAAAAGTATTGTCAGGGGAATCTATACTTTCTGCCTGTCCTGGATAGTTTGAAAAAAGTTCAGAAAGTCCTTCTGGCAGTCAGTGACATGTATCTGGAGAAAAGCTTTATCCAAAAGCTTCTGGAGAAATATTATGGTCCTGTCTTCCATAGGGTTTTGATTTCCCAGGAGGAAGGCTGTTCCAAGGCAAATGGAAAGCTTTATGAAAAAGTCCGGGAAACTGCTAAAGAAATTTGGGCTGAACAAACAGGCTCTGCTGAAGGCTGCTGGCGGCTGGCTCATGTGGGCGATAACCCTCACTCCGATATCTTCATGGCTAAGAAACGGCAGATAGATGCCTTTCTCTATCCAAATCCTCAGGACGCTGGAAATCCTTACCGGCCCTTTGACATGTCCAGGATTACGGGAACCATCTACCGGGGAATGGTAAATATCCGGTTTCATACAGGGGCAGGGAAGTATTCCGTCTTCTATGAGCTTGGCTATGCTTACGGAGGCCTGGCGGCCTTAGGTTTTTGTCAGTTTATCCACAGGAAAGTTCAGGAATGGGAAAGATGCCGGATCTGTTTTCTGGCCAGGGATGGAGACGTCTTAAAACAGGTCTATGACCAGCTCTATCCCGGATCCTCCACCTGCTATCTGCTCTGGTCCAGAAACGTCTCTGCAAGGCTGGGGGCAGAGCGGTTTCCTTTTGATTTTTTTCAACGCTTTCTCTTTCAGAAAATCAATCAGGGATATTCTCTGGAAAGGATTTTCGCCAGCATGAGACTTTCTGTACTGAGGGAGGATGCCTGCCGGTATCTGCACTGCTCAAAGGACAGCGTCCTTACGGAAAAGAAAGCTCTTAGCTGCCGGAATTTCCTTCTAAAGCAGTGGGAAAGGGTGCTGGAGGCTTATAAAGAAGAACAAGATCTGGCAGGAGAGTATCTGAGGACGCTGCTCCTTTCTCCAGAGGAATGTGCACAAAATTATGGGCAGGAGCAAAGAAAAATTGTCCTGGCAGATATCGGCTGGGCCGGCAGCGGCCCCCTGGGACTGGAATATGTCCTTCACAAAACCTGTGGCCCTTCCTGGGAAGTCCATACTCTTTTGGCAGGCAGCAGCGGCGCTCCCAGTCCGGACAGGGACAGCTCCCAGGGCTTTTTCTTTGAAAATCAGATGGACAGTTATTTTTTCTCCCAGAGCCACAACCGGGACCTTTGGAAATTCCACGACCTGCATAAGAAGCACAACTTGTATCTGGAACTTTTGTTTACCTCACCTTCTCCCAGTTTCCAGGGATTTGAAAAAACAGAGAACGGCAATATAAATTTTCTGTTTGCCCCAAAGGAAAGCCATGAAAAGGAAGTTCGTGAAATCCAGAAGGGCATTCTGGACTTTGTTGCAGATTACCAGAAATATTTCGGAGATTTTACTGCAAAGGGCCAGGGAAACATTTCCGGAAGGGACGCCTATGCTCCTCTTGTTCTTCTCCTGAAAGATACAGCTTTCCAGAAAAAACTGGAAAAAGCTTTTTTGTGGGATATCCGTGAAAATGTAGAATGAAACAGCAAAGGGCAGGTATGAAGAAATGAGAAAAGGACACACTATCTTAAAAGCAGTCAGCTTTATCTCCAGGCTGCTTCTGGTATTTCTCTATTTTTGCGCCGCCGCCCAGGTAATGAAAGAAATCTGGAGAGAACGGTTTCTGGCCATTACACTTCTGTATGTGGCGGTACTGGAGATTTTCCAGGCTCTTATGGAAGCTGGAAACGTAAGCCAGAGAAGGATCCTGGATCTGGTATATGGACAATTTTTCGCAGCCCTTTGCACGAATATCCTTTTCGGCACTCTGTTGTGGACTATTTCCGCCCAGCCTGGGATCAGCCTTTTCTGGGAATTTTCTATTCTTACCCTGCTGGAAGCTTTTACCGGGATTTTATGGGCGGCCTTCTCCTTTACCCTGTATCTGAGAAAACAGACCCGGAACCAGGCTCTTTATGTCTACGGAGATGGAGAAGACTGGCAGAGAACGGTAAAAGAAAACAACAGCAGAAACGGCTATTTCCGTATCAGCAAAGCAGTTTCTTACCGGAAAGGACTGAACTTCATCGAGCATATCCTTCCTGAATACCAGGCCCTTTTTCTGGGAAAGCTTCCCGACAGTGACCGGAACCGGCTCCTGAAGCTGGGAATCTGTACAGACCGGGAATGTTTTGCGGTTCCCGGAATCCCAGACATCTATCTGCAAAACTCCCGTATCATCCGCCTTCATGACAAGGTGCTCTTCCGAAGCGGGAGAGGATATCTCACAAAAGAACAGGAAAGGGTGAAGCGGGCAGAAGATATTATCTGCGCCCTTCTGCTGTTAATCCCGGCGCTTCCTTTAATGGGACTGATCAGCCTGTGCATTAAAGCAGAAGATGGCGGACCGGTATTTTACCGGCAGGAGAGAGTGACCAGATATGGAAAATCTTTCTTCATGCTGAAATTCCGCAGCATGGTCCCGGAAGCGGAAAAAGAGGGACCCAGGCTGGCGGCCAGAAATGACGCCAGGGTTACCCGAACAGGGAAGATCCTTCGGAATCTTCATTTGGATGAGCTGCCTCAGCTTTTTAACGTACTGGCCGGAGATATGTCCATGGTAGGTCCCCGGCCGGAAAGGCGGGAATTTATTGAAGACTATTCCCGTATCCTTCCAGAGTTTAAGGAGCGGCTCCGGGTAAAAGGCGGACTGACAGGATACGCCCAGATTTACGGGAAATACAGTACCGGACCGGAAGACAAGCTGAAGTATGATCTCATCTACATCTATAATTATTCCCTCCGCCTGGATATCCGGCTGCTGTTTCTTACCATCCGCATCTTTTTTCAGAAAGAAAACGCCCAGGGAGTGGAGGAATCAAATTTGTAAAGGAGCGTATGTTCTATGGAAAATATCAGATTACTGGACTGTACCCTCAGGGATGGAGGATACATCAACCAATGGGGGTTTGGAGAAAAGACTATCCGAAGCATTGCATCCCGGCTTACAGAGGCAGGGACCGATATCATAGAAGTGGGATTTTTACGGAACTGTACCTGGGACAAAGACAAAACTCTGTTTCCATCTATAAAGAAATTGAAGAAAATCCTTCCTGCCAATTCAAGCAGCACCAGATTTGCGGCCATGGCCCTCCATAATCAGTACGATGTAGAAAAACTGGAGCCCTGTGACGGAAGTATTGATATCATTCGGGTGACCTTTCATGATTATGATATCGAAGAGGGACTTGTTTTCTGTGAAAAGGTTAAGAAGAAAGGCTATCAGCTCTTTGTGAATCCCATCAATATCATGGGATATTCAGACCGGCAGCTTCTAGAGCTGCTGGAAAAGGTAAACCGGCTTCATCCCTACGGCTTTTCTATTGTGGATACCTTCGGCTCCATGACCGGAAGGGAACTGACCAGGATCTATTCTCTCTGTGAAAACAATCTGGAAAAAGACATTGTCCTTGGCCTCCATCTCCACGAAAATATGGCCCAGTCCTTCTCTCTGGCTCAGTCTTTTCTGAAAATGCGGGAGCAGGCAAGAAGCTGTGTCCTGGACGCCTCTTTAAACGGCATGGGACGGGTTCCCGGAAATCTTTGTATAGAACTGATCATGGATTATCTGAACAAACATTTCGGGAAGTCCTATGACATAGACCCGGTGCTGGACGCCATTGAAGAATATATCTCTCCTATCAAAAAACAGGAACCCTGGGGATATATGGCAGAATATTTTCTTTCTGCCAAGTACAATCTCCATCGAAATTATGCAGAATATCTCCTTACGAAAGGCGCTCTTTCCTCCCGGGATATGCACCGTATCCTTCAGATGATACCGGAAGAGAAAAAAAGCGCCTTTGACCAGAACTATATAGAATACCTGTACCACCAGTATGAAAACCACACCGTTTCTGATGAAAAGACCCTGGATGCTCTGCGGAAAGCTTTCCGAGATAAAAAAGCACTTCTTCTGGCCCCTGGCCCCGGCCTTAAAGAATACCGGAAGCAGGTGGAAGATTATCAAAGAGCCCATAGGCCTGTTCCTATCTCCGTAAATTTCTTTTACGACCAGCAGGAGGAAGGATATGCCTTTTTCAGCAATTCCAAACGATTCCAGGAATATCGTTCCTTGAGGAAACCAGGGGTTCAGGTAATCCTTACTTCCAACATTACCACAGGTATCCGGCCAGACGACCATGTGATCAATCTCTACCGTCTGTCCCAGGAAGAAACAGAACGGGGAAACAGCGGTATCCTGCTTCTTCGGCTTCTCCTCCTTCTGGGGGTAAGAGAGGGGGCTCTGGCGGGCTTTGACGGCTATATTGAAGGAGAAGAAAACTATCTGGAAGGATACTTCGGCAGGTTTGCCAGCGCCCCTCTGGGTGATAACCGGAAGATTGCCCGGGAACTGAAAAAGCTTGGCGGAAAGATGCGGCTTACTTTTGTAACTCCTTCCGCTTATGAGGAGGAAATGTAGATGAGGGCAGATTTTATTGACTGGGATAAGATCCGATATCTGATCCTGGATGTAGATGGCACCATGACTGACGGAGGCGTCTATCTGGACAGCCAGGGCAATGAAACAAAAAAATTTTCCATTAAAGACGGAGCCGGGATCCTTTTGGCCCGGCAGGGAGGCATCCAGCCAGTGATCCTTACCGGCAGGGAAAGCCTCTGTGTAACCCAAAGGGCCCAGGAGCTTCAGATTCCCTATGTCTTTCAAAATGTAAAAAAGAAGAAGGAGTTTCTCCGGGAATTTTTCCGGGAGAGGCAGGTCAGCCGGGAAGAAGCTGCCTATATAGGTGACGACTTAAATGATCTGGGCGCCATGAGCCTTACTGCAGTCACCGCCTGTCCCCGGGATGCTGTAAAAGAAGTCCAGGACTCCTGTACCTGTGTTTTAAACAGCAGAGGCGGAGAAGGGGCTGTAAGAGAGTTTGCGGAGCTGCTCCTGAAGAAAAAAGGGAACCTGGAAGAATGTAAGGAAGCCCTCTGGGGACAGGAGGCGAGAACAGAATGAAAGACTGGTTCTATGAAAAATTTGTAAGAAAAAATCCCAGGGTGCAAAGGGCCTATGAAACCTATGTTCAGGGGCACCTGGAAGAACACCAGAGAAGCCGGTTTAAACACTGGCTGATACTCCTTGCCCTGTCCTGGAAATACCGGAGAAGCCAGATAAACAGACTCCATACTCTGACCCTGGCAAAACTGAAAGATAACAAAGCAAAAATCCGGATGGAGTGGATCCCCGGAGCCTGCTGCTACAATCTCTATGTCTCTCAGGACGGCCTTCACTACAGGTTCCAGGAAAAGACACGAAATCATCTTTGTGAAGTAGAAAATCTGAAGCAGGACCAGATGTATTTTTTTAAGTTCAAGGTCTCTATGGACGGCAGCAGGTACAGCGATTTTTCCCAGGTTCTCACCGTATCCACAGTGCAGAACCAAGAACTCTTTTTCATGAAAAAACTGGCCTTAAAAGGAGAAAGGATTTTCTCTGATGCTTCTGGAAAACACTCGAAAAAATCCAGAAAAGCCGGAACTTTGGAGGGCAGCAGGGATTTCCAGGGAAGCTTTCCCCAAGAGGGAATCGCGGAGATTTCCTGGACCCCAGTTTCCGGGGCCCTCCATTATAATCTCTATCGATCAGAAGAGGGCGGGAGCTACCGGTTCCTCATACAGACCAGGGAGACTGGTTATGCGGATAAAGAGCTTAAAAGCGGAACCGCCTATTCTTATCTGCTGAAATATACAAAAAACGGAAAAACCTATCAGGAATTTCCCAGAAGACTGAAACTTACGGCGCCAGGTGAAAAGTTCACGAAGAAAAACAGCGGGCGGCTTTTTGAAAAGGGGGCGGAATCCCAGGCTTTCAACCGGGTTTCTGTAATGAACTTTGCCAAAGGCCTGATGCCTTATGATGTAATCTCCTTTGATGTCTTTGATACTCTGCTTTTCCGTCCCTTCTCTAATCCCTCAGATCTGTTCATGCTTGTGGGAGAGAAGCTGGACATTATGAATTTTACAGAAATCCGCATACAGGCAGAAGAAGAGGCCAGGAGGAAAAATCAGCTTCTCCGGGGCAACCGTGAAGTTACCCTCAAAGAAATCTATGAACTGGTGGCCCAGGAGACCGGCATAGATCCAAAGGCAGGAGCGGATCTGGAATTTTCTCTGGAATACGAGCTCTGCTATCCCAACTCTTATATGCAGGAAGTTTTTTATATCCTGGCCGCTCAAGGAAAGACCCTGGTGGCCCTGTCCGATATGTATCTGCCCAGGGAACTCCTTTCTCGTCTCCTTTCCGCCAAAGGCTATGAAGATTTTGACCGTGTTATGGTGTCCTGTGACTATAACTGTTCCAAAGGAAACGGCGGCCTGTATGAGGTGCTAAAAGAACAGTATCCGGGAAAGATGGTCCATATAGGGGACAACCGGCTTTCCGATATAGAAAGGGCAAAGGAAAAAGGACTGGATACCCGATTCTACCAGAATGTAAATGAAGCAGGCAATATTTTCCGGGCCAGGGACATGTCACGGCTGACAGGTTCTGCCTACCGGGGAATCGTCAATGCAAAGCTGCACAGCGGCGCCAGGCAGTACAGTCCTTACTATGAAGTAGGATTTGTCTATACGGGAATCTACGTTATGGGATTCTGTCAGTGGATCTTTCGCTATATCCAGGAGCACAAAATCGAAAAAGTATTGTTTCTGGCCCGGGAGGGGGACCTGTATCAGAAGGTCTTTCAGTCCATGTATCCGGAGATTCCCACGGAATATGTCCTCTGGTCCAGGATTGGAGTGGTAAAGACCATTGTAGGAAAAAACCGGCATCCTTACCTTCTTCAGATCATTCACCACAAGGCCAATGCCCTTTACAAGTCAAAAATCGGAACTCTTTTTGAACGGACTGGCATTGGTGAGCTGAAAAAATACCTTTCCGATTACCGGATAAAAGAGGAGGAGTTTCTGACTCCTGAAAATGAAAAGATCGTCCGACAGCTTCTGATAGACCATTGGGAAGAGCTTGAGAACTGTTATGTCCGGGATCAAGAGCGGATCCGGCAGTATCTCACCAGAAAAACCGGCTCCGCCCGGTCTGTAGCTGTAGTAGATGTAGGCTGGTCAGGAAATAATGTCCTACAGGTAAAATATCTTCTGGAACAAGTATATAAGCTGGACTGTCAGGTTCACTGTCTCCTGGCTGCCGCCAGAAATGTAAACGACACTTATATGGCGGCTATGATCCAGAAAGAAGAAGTAAAGACCTATATCTTTTCCAATATGTATAATAAAGGCCTTCATGACGCTCACCAGGAAGAGAATAACCGGCTGAACTCCTTTTTCTTTGAAATCCTCACCCAGTCCTGTACTCCTACCTTTCTGGGATTTGACAGGGATGGACGGTTCCTCTATGACATTCCTGAAGTAGAGAATTATAAGAAAAATCAGGAAATCCATCAGGGAGCTCTGGATTTTGTAAAGGAATATCAGCAGCACTTCCGGAACTTTCCCTATATGCTGGATATTTCCGGCCATGACGCCTATATGCCCTTCCAGTATTTTTCCAGAAATCTCCTCTGGATAAAGAAGTATTTCAGCGGCTATATCTTTGGGCGGGATCTTTTCGCCACCCAGGAAAAGGCAGTTATGGAGTCTGTGGAAGAAGTTATGAAAAAAGCCGGAATTTGGGAGGGAAGATCATGATTTTATATCAGGCGCTGTCATCTTATCAGATTTTAGAATGTATCATCCACCGCCAGGTCTTTTACCGGGATAAACAAGCGGTGCTGCTCCTGGGCAATTATATTAACGAACGGATGCCCTGGTACCAGGAGCTGGAAAGCCGGGGATTTTTTGACCAGATATTCCTTTTTCGTTTCGGAGGGTACAAAGGGACAGAAGAGGAGATCCTCGGCCAGATAGAAAAAGAATACCAGAAGACAATCCCCTATGCTCCGGAAGAGTTTGAAAAACTTTTGATCGCAGGAATCCACACTTACCTTCAGGTCTGGCTGATTTCCAAAGAGATTTCTTTTGAGATGTTTGAGGACGGAAGCGGAGCCTTAAGCCGCCCCTGGGTCTTGGCAGATATCCACAAGAAATCTTCTCCTGCCAGATATGGGCTTATAGAGAAATATCATCTCTATGACCATAAAAGTCCCTGGATCACCAGAAAATATTATGATGAAAAAGCACAGCTTCCGGGATTTCAGGACGAAAAAGCACAAGATTTTCAGGTCCTGGAAAACTTTCTGAGGCTGTCCCCGGAAATCCAGGAAAATATCCGCAGGCTTTTTCGTCTGCCCTCCAAAAAAGGAGATTGTGCCCAGGTGCTTCTTCTGACTCAGCAGTTTGCCAATCTGGGCCAGCTAACTTTAGATGAGCAGAAGGGCATCTACCAGCATGTATTTGACTATTATTTACGGGGGAAGCAGGTGCTCATAAAGCCCCATCCCGATGATATCCTCTATTATCCCAGGCTCTTTCCCCATTGTGAGGTCCTGAAGGAGCCTTTTCCCTCGGAGCTTTTGCCATTTGTTTTTGAAAAGCTTCCGGAAATATTGTCCACAGTCAGCTCCACAGGGGTAAACCAGATCCGCCGGGAATTTTCAGATACCCTGATTTTTAATGGGCTCTATGAACAGACCTTTCACTGGGACGGCTCTTACTATACTGCCCTTGGGCTGGGAGCGTATCTGGGTGCAGAGGGAATCCTGTGCCGGGGAGCCAATAAGGTCCAGCTTGAAAATCTGGCAAAAATCCACTGGCCCGAAAATAAAAAGCTGAAAATCTCCCAAAACCGGGAAGAGCTTACAGGAAAAGTCCTTTGTATACAAGATGATTTTGAAGAATGCCAAGAAAGCAGGAAGGAACCGGAAAACGGCGAGGATATCTGGAAACTGGAGGATGAACTACTGGGAGTCCTCTATCTGAACTCCCGAAAAAATTACCGGATGTACCAGCCGGGAGAAAAAGAAAAGTTTTTCCAGATGGTACCTGTCTCCATTCGGGAAGGGAGCAGCGCACACACCCTATATTTTTATCCAGCCAGGGAAGAGGTGAGAAAAATGGCAGAGAGATTTATAAGCTCCCAGAGTCAGGAAGATACTTCCGTACCGGTTTCCATAGAAGAGCTTACGGACAGCCAGATACAGATCCGTATGCTGGAAGGTATCCTGGCAGCTACGGAAAAAAGACTGACAGAATATATAAAAACAGAAAAAGAACTGCGAAGAGAGCTGGAGCTGGTAACACAGAGAAAACAGTTCCAATAGGACCGGACATCTTGTTAAACTATGATCCAGAAAGGGGAAATACCATGGAGACAGTAGGAATCATTCCTGCCAGATACGGCTCTTCCAGGCTTCCGGGGAAGCCATTAATGGACATTAATGGAAAACCTATGATCCAGCATGTTTATGAGCGGGCGAGAAAAGCGGAAAATCTGCAGAAAATATGGGTGGCCACAGACAGTATGGAAATTCTCCGGGCCTGTGAAAAACGGCAGATTCCCGTAATCCTCACAAAGGATACCCACCGGTGCGCCGCCCATCGGCTTGGGGAAGCTGCAGAACAGATAAAGGCTGATTTTTATGTACAGATCAACGGGGACGAACCTTTGATATCCTGGGAAAATATTGCTGCGGCAGTACCGGAAAGATTTCCAGACGAGGCAGAGTTCGGCACCAACATCATTATGCCGGTGACCAGTCCCCAAGAGGTTCTGGATTCTTCCAATATCAAAGTCGTCTTTGACAGCAGCTACAAGGCGCTGTATATGTCCAGAACACCTATTCCCTGTCCCTTCGGCACTCTGGACTGCATCTACTACAAACATGTGGGAATCATCGGATACAGCCGGCAGATGCTGGATTTTTATAAAAACTCTTCTCCCGGTCAGCTGGAACGGACAGAGGGCATTGATACCCTCCGGTTTCTGGATTACGGAAAGCCTCTTTATCTGATACCGGTAGCCAAAGGAGAAAGTCTCTCTGTAGATACCTTAAAGGACCTGGAAGAGGTGCGGAAAAGGTCGAAAAACCGGGAACTCAGTTGAATTTTCTCCCGTTATGTGCTAAATTATCCTTCATAGGAATTGGGAAATTATGGAAATTTAGCACAGGGGGAATACATAAATGGTACGTGAATATCTGGAACAGAATGTGTATGAAGCTCTGATGGACCGTTTTAAACTTCTCTTTGAAGAATTTGACAACATCTATGTTTCCTTTTCCGGAGGAAAGGACAGCGGTCTGCTTTTAAACCTGGTACTGGACTATCGGAATAAATACTATCCCGAAAAATCCATTGGGGTTTTTCATCAGGACTTTGAAGCCCAGTATACAGTGACTACAGAGTATATCGAAAGAACCTTTGAAAAGATCAAAGACCAGGTAGAACCTTACTGGGTCTGCCTTCCCATGGCTACCCGGACGGCTCTCAGCAGCTATGAAATGTTCTGGTATCCCTGGGATGACAAGAAACAGGAGCTCTGGGTGCGGGAAATGCCCAAACATGATTATGTGATCAACCTGGAAAACAACCCTATCCGGACCTACCGCTATAAAATGCACCAGGAAGACCTGGCCAAGCAGTTCGGCAGATGGTACCGGGTAGCTCACGGAACGAAAAAAACCGTCTGCCTTCTGGGCATGACTGAAAAACGACCATACCTGCCGCTTCATGGGCTTCGGTCTTACCAGACAGCAGCAGAAGAGAGTAGATGTGATCCGGGAAAAATATAAGAGTTTGGAGGATATCGAATATGGAGTTTAAAAGTCCTGCATACTATATCATTCCGGTGCCGGTGGAAAAGATCAAACCCAATACATACAATCCCAACGCCGTAGCTCCGCCGGAAATGAAGCTGCTCTATGAGAGCATTAAAGCCGATGGCTATACTATTCCTATTGTCTGCTATTATGTAAAGGCTCAGGACGAATATATTATCGTAGACGGATTCCACCGCTACCGGGTGATCACAGAGCACAAGGATATTTATGAGCGGGAACATGGAATGCTTCCGGTCTCTGTGATCAATAAGCCCATCGACCAGCGAATGGCCAGCACTATCCGCCATAACCGGGCAAGGGGCAGCCACGATGTGGACCTGATGAGCAACATTGTAAAGGAGCTCCACGAGCTGGGCCGGTCCGACGCCTGGATATCCAAACATCTGGGTATGGATAAAGACGAAATCCTGCGGCTTAAGCAGATTACCGGCCTGGCGGCGCTGTTTAAGGATGTGAAATTTGGAAAAGCCTGGGTTCCTACAGAGGAAGAGGAGCAGTAGCCGTCTGAAAAGAAATCCCCAAAGCGGAAATGAAAATCTGCTTTGGGGATTTCTCGACTATAACTGTTTTCTGAATTGGGTAGGGGACACTCCTGTAATGCTTTTAAAAACCCGATTAAAGTGCGTGATATTCGAAAACCCTGTTTCCCTGCTGATCTGGGTGATACTTTGGTTAGTCTCCATGAGCTTCCGCTGAGCATTCATGATCCGGGTCACGTTCAGGTACTGGACAATAGTGGTGTTCGTATGCTTTTTAAATTCCCTGCAGAGATAATAGGGGCTGAGATAAAAAGTCCGGGAAAGCTGTTCCAGACTGATCTCTTTATCAAAATTCGTGTGGATAAAATGGAGCACTTCTCCGATCCTGTCCAGTTTTTTTACCCGTTCCGGCTTTTCCAGCTTCCTGGCAATCTGCAGGAGAAGTCCGTTTAGCTGGGTTGCCATATATTCATCAGAAAAAACCTCTGGCTTTTCCTGTTCCTCCAGAATATTTCCCAGTATTCTGTGTATGAAGGTTTCTTCCTGCCTGTCTGGTCTGTAAACACCTACTCCCGCTTCAACAGTTTTTCTCAGTTCTTCGGACAGAACCTCTCCACTTTGAAAATACAGCACCAGTCTTTTAAAGGGCATATTTTGATCTCCAAAGGAGCGATGCATGATATATGGTGCAAAAATCATAAACTGGCCTGGATACATCTCATACATTTCATCCTGGACCATATGAAATCGCCGTCCGCTTTCCAGATAATAAAGTTCAAAATATTCGTGATAGTGGGACTTGGCCATATTATCATTCACTCCCTGTATCCGTTCACAGGCAATCTTTTTCCCCTGGGCCATCATAATCCCTGCCTGGTCGATCATCTTTTTCCTCCCATATAAAGCAAGAAATGTAAAAAAGAGAAAGAAAATACGCAATTTTTGTATAGTTTCCTGGGTGTTAATTCAATATTATATTATCATAAAACCAGTTTTAAAGCAAAAAGAAGGAGGAAAACTCTATGAAAGTGTGTTTGAAGGCAGCTTCCGTAACACAGCAGGATTCTTATTTTACGGTACAGACCGACAGTGTACCTATCCGTATCTGGTTTGTTACTGACCAGATACTGCGTATCCGGGCAGGGTTTGACGGTGATTTTGCAGAAGAATCCTATAGTCTGGTTACTACCGCCTGGGAAGACCGTATGGATGATTTTATGAAAGGATACAGAAAGCGTATCACTGCGGCTCAGGCTGTTTTGACTGAAGAGGAAAATCAGGCAGTGCTCCAGGGGAAAGAGCTGAAAGTTATCGTGGAAAAAGAACCTTTCCGTATCTGTGTTTATGATAAGGAAGGCACTCAGCTTCACGCAGATATTGTAGATCTGGCCTATATGGAGGACAGCAATCACCGGAGGATACATACCTGCGAGATCAGCCCTGAAGATTGTTTCTATGGCTTTGGCGAGAAGAGCGGGGAATTTAACAAGGCACAGAAATTCATGGGGATGAGTCCCAAGGACGCCATGGGCTATAATCCCAAAGAGACAGACTCACTGTATAAGCATATTCCATTTTACATCAAGCTGAACCGGAATACCCAAAAGGCCGTAGGCTATTTCTATCACAACACCTATGAATGTGACTTTGATATGGGAAGGGAAAAGAGCAATTACTGGAAGATGCACAGCCGTTACCGGACAGACGGAGGAGATATCGATCTGTTCCTGATCACCGGTCCTTCCATACGGCAGGTTGTTGAAAGGTACACAGACCTTACAGGAAAATCTGCAATGCTCCCAAAATCTGCCCTGGGATATCTGGGCTCTTCCATGTATTATCCGGAGTTAGAAGCAGACTGTGATGATGCCATTACAGAATTTATCGATACAACTAAGGAAGAAGGAATTCCTGTAGACGGATTCCAGCTTTCCTCAGGATACTGTGCCGTTGACACGGAAGAAGGGATCAAGCGCTGCACATTTACCTGGAATAAAAAGCGTTTTAAAGACCCCAAGGACTTTTTTGCCCAGATGAAGAAAAGAGGGGTATGTGTATCCCCCAATGTGAAACCGGGAATGCTTCTGGTCCATCCGAAACTGGAAGAGATGAAAGAAAAAGATATGTTCATCAAGGCCAGTGAAAGCGATGAGCCGGGAATCGGAACCTGGTGGGGCGGCAAAGGCATGTTCGTAGATTTTACAAAGGCTTCCACAAGAGAAAACTGGAAAGCTCTTTTGAAAGAAAATGTTCTGGAATACGGCACCAGCTCTGTATGGAATGATAACTGCGAGTATGACAGCCTCATTGATAAGGACTGCCGCTGCAGCTTTGAAGGAAAGGGCGGCACTATCGGCCAGCTGAAATTTGTAATGTCCAATATCATGTGTCATATTACCGGGGAAGCAATCCATGAGACTTTTGGAAATACACGGCCTTACATTGTATGCCGTTCCGGACACTGCGGCATCCAGCGCTATGCCCAGACCTGGGCAGGGGACAACCTTACCTGCTGGGACTCTCTGAAATATAATATAGCCACTATTCTGGGTATGAGCTTAAGCGGTGTAGCCAACCAGGGCTGCGACATCGGCGGATTCTATGGTCCGGCGCCAGAGGCAGAACTTCTGGTAAGGTGGATCCAGAACGGAATCTTTCAGCCCAGATTTTCTATTCACTCAACTAATACAGACAATACAGTCACAGAACCCTGGATGTACAGTGACTGTACGGACTATATCCGTGAGGCCATCCGTTTTCGATATCGTCTCTTCCCCTATCTCTATTCCCTTATGGAGAGGGCCCATGAGACAGGTCTTCCTATTATGGAGCCAATGTGCAGCGCCTTCCAGAATGACCCGGCCTGCTATGAGGAAGGAGTAGACTTTATGCTGGGAGACTCTCTTCTGGTAGCCAACGTGGTAGAAAAAGGCGCCAAAACCAGAAAAGTCTATTTCCCTAAAGAAAACCGTTTCTTTGATTTCTACACAAGAATGCCTTACGAAGGCGGAGAGACCGCAGAACTGGATGTGGACCTTAGCAGTATTCCTCTGTTTGTCAGAAGCGGAGCCATTATCCCTATGGCTCTGAATCAAATGGATAATTTCGCTACTCAGAGGGTTACAGGCCTTTCCATCCTCTGTGAGGCAGGACGTGACGGAGCCTTTACTTTATATGAAGACGACGGCGTTACTATGGAATATGAAAAGGGCGCATTCCTGAAGACTTTTATTACCATGAAAGCAGGAGAGCAGACCACCCTTTCCTTCCGCAACGAAGGGGCTTATCAGACTGCTGTAGAGGATATGCAGATTGATATGATTCACAGAGAAAAATCTCCTTACTGGGTAACCGTAAACGGAAAAGAAGTTCCTCATTTCCTTCACAGGAAAAAATTCGAAGGAGCTGATTTTGGCTGGTATTACAGCCAGAGACTGAAATCTGTTCAGATCAAATACCCCAATCCCAAAAAGGATTATGAGGTAGTAGTTTCCTTTGAACAGTTTGACCTGATCGGAATGTAAACTCCTTCCATAAAGGGCATAGGGCCTGCAGGAACCGCCATATTTCTGATATGAGCCGGTCCGGCAGGCCCTATTGACTTCTAGTTGGTTTTTTCTCTCAGTACCACTGCCTTGGAAGCAGAGCGCCTTCTGGCGTCGCTTAATTTGGCATAGTGTTTTTTCGTTGTATTTACGTCTGCATGGCCCAAAACATCGGCTACCAGATAAATATCCCCGGTCTCTCTGTAAAGAGCCGTTCCGTAGGTGCTGCGGAGCTTGTGAGGGGTGATAGTCTTAGCAGAGACTGCAGAAGCATATTTCTTTACCATTTTTTCTACAGCATCTACACTGATCCTTTTTCTCTGTCCGGAGAGGAAGAGAGCATCCTCATGGCCGGAGAGGGGAGTAATGGCATTTCTGGAAATCTCCAGATAGTCTTTCAGCGCCTTTTCAACCTCTTCCCCGAAATAGACGATCATTTCATTTCCTCCCTTTCGGAGTATCCGTATTCCATTATTTTTAAAATCAATGTCAGAAATGTTCAGACCTACCAGTTCAGAAACACGAACACCTGTTCCCAGCAGGAGAGTGACAATGGCAATGTCCCGATACTTTTGTTTATTATAGTGATAAAGTTTCACCCCTGTAAGCTGATTTCCATAATTTTCTATATAATCCAGAAGACTGGCCACCTCATCAGGGTCCAGCTGGATAATGGCTTTTTCCTTAATTTTAGGCATGTCTACAAGGCGGACCGGGTTAGACTGTATTAACTGCCTTTTGCACAGATAATCGTAAAAGCTTCGCAGACAAGACATTTTTCTGGCAATCCCGGTGCGGGAATTGGTTTCCAGCTTGTTGTCAGGAGCCTTATAGGCCTTAAGGTATTCCTGAAATTCTTCAAAATCCACAGGCTGAAGACTGGAAAGATCCTGGATGGAAATATCAGCCATAGTTTTGGACATTAAAGCCGGATTTGTTTCCTGAAGAAACCGGAAGAAAACACGCAGGTCATAAGCATAGGACAAACGGGTTTTGTCTGAAGTGGTCGGTTCCTTGGCCCGGAAATAATCCTTGACATAAGGAGGAAGTTCCTGAAGAAATTCCCGAAGTTTTACTGTATTTTCAATTTTTTCCTGTTCCCGATAGGTCATTGGCTTTGCCATAAAATCCCTCCAAAAATCCTTGTTTTGAGAGTAGTTTATCACAGATTCCGGAAAAAAGCCAGACTTTTTCGGATAAATCTGTATTTGTCCGCTAAACTAATCTTTAAATACAAATGGCCTTTTCCAGTCCTCCTTCTCTTGTTCCGGCAAGTCCAGACTGGAAAAAACCATATTTTTCATAAGTCAAATTATTGTAAAGCTATATACGGTCCTTTTTATGCTTAAAGGTATTCTCATCAAGTATAATTGTAAATGGACCCTCGTTTACAAGAGACACGCTCATTTTTGCTCCGAAAACGCCGGTCTGGACCACTGGCACAGTCTCCTGTATCTTTTTGATCATATATTCATAGAGTTCCTGGGCCATCTGAGGCTCCCCTGCCTCTACAAAACTAGGTCGATTTCCTTTTCTGCAGTTGGCGTACAGCGTAAACTGTGAAACCAGCAGAACCTCCCCCTTTACATCCGCCAGGGAAAGGTTTGTCTTCCCATCGCTGTCTTCAAATATCCTGAGGTTTACCATCTTTTTAATGTATTGATCTGCGATTTCTCGGGTATCCTCCTGGCCGATGCCTGCAAGAACCAGAAATCCTTTTCCGATCTTTCCCACACATGTTCCATCTACTTCCACAGAAGCGCTGCTGACTTTCTGGATCACCAGTTTCATTCTTTTTATCCTCTTTTCATCCTCATATTTTCCAGGGCCGGTCCAGTCACGATTTATCTACTCGGGAAAATTCATGCCGCCTCCCCTGACATCTCCATAGTATACCACAAAGCAACGAGCCAAGGGAATATTTATATTTATTTGGCCACCGCCAGCCATAAAATGATTTCTTTTTTTCTGCATCTGTGGTATGATGCTTAAGGCTTCACAAAACCTGCATCTGAAAGGAACTGAAATTTTATGAAATTACAGAAATTATTAAGCCTTACCAGAAAGGCTGTTGATGAATTTAATCTGATTGATTCCGGCGATAAAATCGCTGTAGGGGTTTCCGGAGGCAAAGACAGTCTTACCATGCTCTATGCCCTTCACGGACTGATGCGCTTCTACCCCAATCCTTTTACCATAGAGGTGATCACCGTGGACCTGGGGCATCCAGGTTTTCAGGCAGATAAAATCGAAAATCTCTGCCGGGAGCTGAATGTACCCTTTCATCTGGTAAAGACAGAGATTGCACCTATCATTTTTCAGGAGAGAAAAGAAAGCAATCCCTGCTCTCTATGCGCAAAAATGAGAAAAGGAGCTCTCAATGCCAAAGCCAAAGAACTGGGCTGCAACAAAGTAGCCTATGCGCACCACAAGGACGATGTAGTAGAGACTATGCTGCTCTCTCTCATCTATGAGGGCAGGTTTCATACTTTTTCACCTAAAACCTATCTGGACCGGATGGACCTTACAGTTATCCGTCCTCTCCTCTTTGTAGACGAAGCAGATGTAATCGGCTTTAAAAACAAATATGGCATTGAAATCGAAAAAAGCCCCTGTCCCGTAGATGGCTATACGAAAAGACAGTATGCCAAGGAGCTTCTCCATGATATTTCAAAAGAGAATCCCGGAACCAAGGAACGGATGTTTACTGCGATCCTTAACAGTAATATTAACGGATGGCATTCCCTGGGAAATGGCTGAGCCCCTATTTTTTATAGAAGACAAAAACTGTGCCCCGGAAGAATCCTCTTCCGGGGCCTTTGAATATCGTGACTAATTTTTACTTTCCTGAATTTTTTGCCTTATCTTTCACTTCAATAGCCTTCAGGATCATCTCTACGCAGCCTTCGATTCCCAGGATACCGCTGTCCAGACAAAGGTGATAGCTGTCTGCATCTCCCCATTTTTTACTGGTGTAGTAATTATAGTAGCTGCCTCTCTGTTTGTCGGTTTTCTGTATCCGGTCTTTAGCTGTAGCCGCTGAGAGCTCGTACTTTCTGGAAATCCTGTCAATCCTCTTATCCAGATCTGCATGGATATACACACTGATCGCATTGGGATTATCCGCCAGAGCATAGTCTGCACATCTTCCTACCATAACGCAGGATTCCTCACTGGCAATTTTCTTAATAGCATCAAACTGGGCTAAAAACACCTTATGATTAATAGGCATATCTGTAAAAGCCGCCGAGGAATAACCAAAGGAATAGGTATCCATAACCAGTGAATACAGAAAACTGTTGGTGGGTTTTTCATCATGGTGTTCAAATAATTCCTGGCATATTCCGCTGTCCTTGGCCGCACGATCCAGCAGCTCCTTATCGTAGCATTTGACACCCATTTTTTCAGCCAGCCGAAGCCCTATTTCCCGTCCGCCGCTGCCATACTGGCGGGCAATTGTAACTATTGTACTTGCTGCCATACCATACACTCCTCTCCTAATGCTTTTTCTATATTATAATCCATTTTGAGTGAAATGTATAGATAATTTAAAAATTTTACATAGTAAATCTAACAGTTTCAAATTTTAAAGAGTTCCCCTTAATTTTACTAATAATTTTTCAAAATATTCCGGTAAAGGAGCAGTAAATTCCATATATTCTGATGTAGTAGGATGCACAAAACCTAAGACCATAGCATGAAGCGTCTGCCCCTGTAGAAAGGGGAAGGGACATTTTTTTGGTCCATAGAGCTGGTCTCCTAAGAGAGGATGGCCGATGCTGGAAAGATGTACCCGGATCTGATGAGTCCGCCCAGTTTCCAGCTGACATTCAATATAAGTATAACTGCCGAACCGCTCAAGAACCTTAAAGTGAGTCACCGCCTCCTTGCCTCCCCGGACATGAACAGCCATTTTCTTCCGTTCCACCGGATGACGCCCAATGGCTCCTTCTACAGTTCCATTGTCTTTTTTGATATTTCCATGGACAATCGCTCTGTATTTTCGGGTAATGCTGTGAACCCTCAGCTGCTCTGCCAGGCTCTGATGTGCCGTGTCAGTCTTGCAGACTACTAAAGCCCCTGTAGTATCCATATCGATTCTGTGGACAATTCCAGGCCTGAGCACGCCGTTAATCCCTGAAAGATTATCTTTGCAGTGGTACATCAGGGCATTTACAAGGGTCCCGCTGTAGTGACCGGCACTGGGATGTACGACCATCCCTTTTGGTTTATTTACCACCAGAAGCTGCTGATCTTCATAGAGAATATCCAGTGGAATATTCTCCGGTTCAATATCCGGTTCCTGATTCTCCGGAAGAAAAACCACGATTTCATCATCTTCTGTTACTTTCTGGCTGGCTTTTGCCGGCTTTCCATTAACCGTAATATTACCTTCTTTGAATTGCTTTTGTAAAAAAGAGCGGGAGTAATCCTCCATTACTTCCGCCAGAAATTTATCGACTCTTTCCCCTGTCCAGGAAAGGTCTGCCTGTAAACAAAGCCTTTTCATTTTTCTCTCTTCCATTTTAAAAACTGAAAATCCTCATCTTTATAGTAAAAAAATACAAGAATCAGGAGCAGGATCATACTGGTGGTCACATAAATATCTGCCACGTTGAATACTGGAAAATCAATCAGTGAAAAATAAATAAAATCCACCACATAATTCAGACGAACCCGGTCAATAAGGTTCCCAATACCACCTGCAGTAATCATACCGCACAGAATCTTTAGTGGGATATATTTTTTTTCTCCAGGAATCTTCCATAGCACATAGCAGACACAGAGTAGGATAATCGTTGTCAGCAGCAGGAGAAAAATTCTCTGGTCCTGGAATATTCCAAAAGCTGCACCCGTATTTTCCAGATAATGAAGACATAAAACTCCGGAAATCAGCTGAATATCAGCCTGGTCCTTTAGATTTGCAACGGCCAAAGCCTTAGTCCACTGATCAAAAGCCACTAATATCCCTGTGGAAATAAGGAAAATCCCAAAGTCCAGCAGTCGTTTTTTTCCTGTATTCATGGTCATAGTACCTCCCGGTTTTCCAGCCGGATGCTTTCAATGGACTCCAGCAGTTCTTCATCTGTCACTCCGGTATCCACCACAGCATATCCCGGTTTTTCCATGAGAACAAATTTAATATGTCCTTTTTCCATCTTTTTATCAGATTTCGTAGTGTCAAGGATATCCTTTGCAGACAGTCCTTCAACTGCCAGAGGAAGGCCAAATAATTTCATCTGCTCTGCTGTCTCAAGGTACTCTTCATTGGAGAGCAGTCCCTTTTTTCTGGAAAGCCAGGCAGAAGCCATACATCCCACAGCTACACACTGACCATGAGGCATAGTAAAGTCTTTCAGTTTTTCTACTGCATGTCCCACTGTATGTCCCATATTCAGCACTGCCCGCTCCCCTTTTTCCGTAGGGTCATTTTCCACCACAGTTTTTTTGATCACACAGCTCTGATAAATCATCTCCTGACAGGTCTTCTCCTCTCTGGAAAGGATTTCCCCACTGTGTTCTGTAAGCCAGCTGCTGTACTCCCGGCTGCGGATCAGACCATGTTTAATAACCTCACCCATGCCGCAGGCAAATTCTCTGTCAGAAAGAGTCTTTAATGTGGCAACATTCATATACACCAGCAGTGGCTGATGAAAAGCACCTACCATATTTTTATACTGTTTGAAATCAACTCCTGTTTTCCCGCCTATGCTGCTGTCTACCTGGGCCAAAAGGGTGGTTGGAATCTGAATAAAATCAATCCCCCGAAGATAGGTGGCAGCGCTGAAACCAGTCATATCGCCTACAACGCCTCCTCCCAGAGCAGCCAGAAGATCTTTCCTGTCAAAATGATTATTTATAAGAAACTCGTAGATTCCCTGTATTTCTTCCAGGTTTTTATTTTCTTCTCCGGCAGGAAGGATATAAGAGTAAATCTCTCTCCCTGTTTTTTCCAGCTCTTTCTTTACCGTCTCCAGGTAGAGTGGAGCCACATGACTGTCTGTCACGATACAGAGCCTTTTTCCACGGTTCTCCAGGCTTTCAACTTCTCTGCTCAGACCAGAAAAGTCACTATAAAAGGTAATCGGATAAGTAAAATCTCCCTCTCTTTTTACCAGCAGTCTCTGTTCTGTCATATCCTGTTCCTCCCATTCAGACATAACGGTATAAAATTACATGATACCGGTTCTTCTTTGTTTTATTGGTCACAGACCCAAATTGAAATTTTCCTTTTCCCCGGACGGATACAATATCTCCGTCCTTGATCCCATAGCCGTTAGAAACCACGCTCTTCCCATTTACAAAGACCTTTCCTCCTTCTATCAGTCCCAGAATGCTGCTTCTGGAACTGCCAAAAGCCAGAGCAATTACACTGTCCAGCCGTGGAGAAGCTACGGTTCCTGAGATTTCTTCTCTTTTAGGTGAAGGAAGAGGCTCTTCCTGGGAAAGTCTCCTGGCCTGCACAGAAGTATGACGGATACGCACAAGCTCCTCTGTGAGAAAGTCCGCCATAGATTCGCAGCAGAAAATATAACCGCAACTGTCGTCCAGAAGGATATCTCCTGTTTTGCTCCTCTCAATGCCCAGATTCAAAATAGCCCCCAAATAGTCCCTGTGAGTCAGCTCCTCAGAAAATTTCCTGTTCAGAGGCTGGACCTTTATACATGCAATAGGATATGCCTGCTCATAAGAAAGAGCATCAGGGACGAATGCCGCCATCTGACGCTCCGCTGACTCATAGCCTCCGAAGGTTTTTACCTGGACTCCTGTATCTCGAAAGGAAAGGCTGTGAAGTATATTCTGCTGGTTCAGGTCGAGAAAATCGGAAAAGGTAAGAATGCCTCTGTAATAGGCCTTCTTACCCAGTTCCATCATACGTTTTTCAAATAATTGGTCCTTTTCCATAGCTGTTTTTTAAAATCCTTCATACATAGATGCTGACCCGGCTATATCATTTAAGATTTCCTGAGAGTCTCCGGTTATGTCCACACCTTCTGGAGTTAGAATAAAGATATAAGAAGACACTTTCTTGATATTTCCTTCAATAGCGTAGCTTGCTCCGGCAGTGAAATCAATAATATGCTGAGCCAATGTAATATCCAAACCCTCCAGGTTCAGGATAACTGTGCAGTTATCAAGAAGGGCATCTACAATCTCTGTAGACTCGTCAAATTTCTTTGGTTTGATCACACATACTTCATTAGAAGAACCTGCCGATGAACCGGATGTTTTCTTCTTAACACTATACATAGGCGTCACCTTACTTGAAGAATTCTGGGTTTTTGGCTGCTTTACGGTTTTTGTTGCTGCTGATGTTTTCTTCTCTTTCTTTTCTTTTTTAGTATTCTTTACAGGCGGAAGATCATCGTCCAGATCATCATCATAATCATCTTCCAGTTTTTTAAAGAATCTTTTCTTTGGCTTTTCGTCTTCGAAATCGTCATCTGCTTCATCTAAGAAATCGTCATCATCATAATCATCATTCACCTTAACTGCATCCAAAAATTTATCTAAAAAACTCATATTCCAATCTCCATTTCCTATTCTTCTATATTATAATTTCTTTCTCCGAAAATGCCTGTTCCTACACGTACGTGGGTGGCACCTTCTTCGATGGCGACTTCATAATCACCAGTCATGCCCATGCTGAGGACATTCATAGTAACATTATCAAAGTTTTTCTCTCCAATGTCAACACTTAATTTTCTTAAATTTCTGAAAACGCCCCGGTTTTCCTCTGGATCATCCACGTAAGGAGCAATTGTCATAAGCCCCTTTACTTTTATTCCGGGAAGTTTTGCGACTTCCTGAACAAGGGAAGGGGTCTCCTCTACAGAGACACCGAACTTGCTCTCTTCACCGGCTACATTAACCTCGATAAGTATATCTGCAGTAATCCCATGTTTTACAGCCTCTTTGCTGATTTCTGAGGCCAGCCTGAGACTGTCTACAGAATGGATCATACAGGCTTTATCTATCACATATTTTACCTTATTTCTCTGCAGATGGCCGATCATATGCCAACGGATATCTTTCGGCAAAACTTCCTCCTTGGCCGTCAGCTCCTGGACCTTATTCTCACCGAAATCGCGAACTCCTATGGGGAGCAGTTCTTCGATCATTGACACCGGCTTAGTCTTACTCACTGCGATCAGTGTTACCTCATCTCGGTTTCTGCCGGCTCTTCTGCAGGCAGCCTCTACTTTTTCTTCTACAGTTCTGTAATTATCACAGACGCTCATTTTCTCTACTTCCTTTCTCTGTCAGTACATTAATTAGAACCGGAATACAAAATTTCTTCCTCGCTCACAGTGCTTCCGTCACGGGCGATATAATCAAAAGCTCTCAGCCCATAGGAAGTACCTTCTTCCACAATGCAATATTCCTCATTCTGATCCAGTATTTTAATCTGCCGGAAAACGGCATATCCCTGGTTGATATTATAAGCACCCTGAAGATTATCTACCTGTCCTACAGTAAAGGTTTCCCCGGAGTCTGGCTTGATCAGTATGTCTCCCTCATTCAGGGTATCCTTATCTACATAGCACAGGCCACCGGAGGTATCTTGGGTATTTTCAGTTATCTCATTTCCCTGAGCATCCACCTGTCTGTATATGGTAGCATCTATAAATTCTGAGGAAGAAGAGTCTCCTGAGCCTATCTGTTTTAAAAATCCCTGGGTGTCTCCATTATCTCCCTGGGTCAGGAAATCCAGTGGAACCGTATAAAATTCTTTTTCCACAATAGAGCTTACCGGAATTTTCAATCCGCTCTGAGTATTAATAACCAGCTCTACTTCCAAAAAACGGTCTCCTGCATAGCGGGTCATTCCATTTATCAGTTCAATTTTTGCCACCTTCTGGCTGCCAATATTCACAATAGATAGAGAACCGTTCTGGCTCTCCCCGTCTTTGACAAATTTTACCTGTATGGATTCCCTTCCTGCCAGAGCAGCAGCCATCTGGTCTGTAAGAGGTACCATCAATGTCCAGTTTTCGCTGGTAATCAGCTTATAAACCGAATCTCCAGTTTGTATCTCATTGCCAGTAATCAGGTTTTCTTTCTGATAAGCCATCTGATTAAAGTCTTCCTCCACCAGACTATCCGCGGTTTTATTCTCATATCCGTCTGTTGAATATACCACAATTCCCGCCTCTGGCGCCGTATATACATCCTGATTTCCAATCGAAATGCTGTTTCCTGTAACTGCGCTTCCGGCTACAGAATCCGTGTTTTCCCCTTCCTCTGAAGAAGCAGTCTGGCTGTCTTCGGATGTCTGTGTAGCTTGGGAAGTTTCCGCCTTTGCAGCCTGAAGTATCGTTCCCCTTACCTGATATTTATAACTGTAAGTATCGTAAAAATTATTACTGTTGTAAGCATAGGAAAACTGCTCCGCACTGGAACGAACCTCTTCCATTTGTTCGTCCGAAAGGGCCACAGCTGTATTTTCCTGCTGTTCATTTGAAATACTGTATACGGAGCCGTCCTTACGTACCTGCATGCCTTCGGTAGCATAATATTCGATATATCCGGAATTTTCTGCAGTAATCACCTCTTCGCTGCGCAGTGCCAGAGCAGTGCAGACAGGATTCTTAGTCAGCGGGCCTGTAGTAACCTGATAAGTAGTTACATGGCTGGATGTAGCATAAAGTACCACAGTAATGATCATGTATAAAAGCAGAGCTCCAAACATGATAGTGCTAATATTAAACGTCAGCAATTTTCCAATAGATGTAAAAAAATTTTTGACAGTTCCTGAGAACTTTTTCTTGCCTGACAATAGAATTCTCCTTTTTTATTCTCTAGATGTTCTATAGACTATCTTACATTTTACCATTTTCAATAAAGAATCACAATAGAATTTTTTCGTATAAAACCATGGTCTGTGGAAATAATACACAGTGATAAAGGAGGCAGCAAAATATGAACAGTAAATTTTTAGACTATACCGCTCTGATCATAACAATTATTGGTGCGGTTAACTGGGGGCTTATCGGCTTCTTCCGATTCAATTTGGTAACTTTTTTATTTGGCGATATGACCTGGATTTCCAGGATCATTTATGCGCTGGTAGGAATCTGCGGTCTGTATCTCCTTAGCCTTTTTGGAAGGATTTCATCATTTTCTGAAAATAATTAAGACCGCAACAAAGCCGCCCCAAACGGGGCGGCTTTCAACCGTGTTTACATATGAAATCGAAGGCGGTTTATAAGGAAATCAAAACCATGTTCTGTGCACTTTCCGGTAAGTCCTCTTTATTCTTTGAAAGACTTACAATAAAGGAAACTCCGTATTTCTTTCCCATTGTATCCAGACGCTCCAGAACCTCTCCAAGTTCCCCATCCTCAGCTTTTGAAATCTTTAAAAAGCTGTCCAGAAACATCTTTTCAAGGTCATTATCCTGAGACACTACACCGGATATGAACCCGAGAAACTCGCTGCTATTCTGGATGTCATATTCTGACATATCAATGAGACGTACCTTATTATTCAACTCATACATGTGCTTTCTGCTTTTATCCAGATAAACAAATGTACCGCTTGCTTCCTTTACCTCTTTATTTACTTTGTCCAGAAGTTCTTTTGTTTTTCCTTTACCTTTTTCTCCTACAATTAACTGAACCATCGCAATTTCCTCCTTAGCCGCACGTAATATGTATTTTTACTAAAAACGTGGTTATCGTTGAGATAATTATAGTGCATATCATTCAAAAATACAATGGTAAAATCAAAATTTCCAGCATTTTTTCTTATAGCAGGAAATTAGCGGGTACCTAGTCTCTGTACAGATATTCAGCCACCCAGTTTTTCCATCATCTGTTCCATTCTTTCATAGAGATTCACCTGACTGTCTGTATTCAGCACAATGACTACATATGGATTGCCATAATTGTCCTGGACCAGAAGAGCTGCATAGTTGTTTTCCGCCGCTGCATTCATCTTTCCCCCCAAAACAGTTACTCCTCTGGGAGATGAAGCAGTACCTGTCACATAAAGGTTGTCTGAACTCAGCCATTGCTGTTTTTGCTCACCATCTGCCCGGCTGTAGTCCAGGGTATAACTGGACAATCCAAGAGTGTTTGTAAGGTCAGGATGTTCCAGTATTGCGTTGAGAAGAAGATAGGTATCATAAACTGTGGTATATTGCCCTTCCTCATCGGTTCCCGCAGGATCTGTATAACTGGTGTTTGTCATACCCAGTTCTTTTGCCTTATTATTCATGCTCTCTACAAAAGCAGACGCACTTCCCGACGCTGCTCTCGCCAAGGCCAGGCAAGCATCTTCTGCTGAATATACAGCAGCCGCATTTAGTAGCTGTCGCGCACTGATTACATTCCCTACAGACAGGCCACAGGTACGGTCAGCTCCATAGGGGATATCCTCCTGCTCAATCGTAACGCTGGAGTCCATGTCAAGTGTTTCGTAGGCTACCAGGACTGTCATAAGCTGGGCCAGTCTTCCTGCTGACTTCTGTTGATAAATATTCTGAGAAAAAGGAATCTCGCCATTTCGGATATCAAAAAGGCCTGCCATCTCTCCTTCCTGGGCATCTACTCCATCCAGAGCATTATTGCTGGCTCCTACACATAGATTCTCAGCTATGCCTTCTGCCACCGTGGAAGATTCCTGTACAGAAGTTCCGAATATACGGGCGCTTCTGGAATAAGGCAGAGGTTCGTTAATCTGTCCTCCACGGGTAAAGAGCACAAGGGCAATGATTCCCACAAGGAAGAAACCTGCAAGGACTCCTATCAGAATAAGAGTTTTCCTGACTTTTTTATTATTTATACATTTCACGCCAGTCCATCTCTCCTCTTCCCAAAGAGCGAATCATCATCTCGGCAGTTGCCAGATTTGTTGCCAGGGGAATGTTATGGGTGTCACACAAATGAAAAATTCTTTTTACATCGGGATCATGCTTCTGAGGCGCCAGAGGTTCTCTCAGATAAATGACCAAGTCCATCTCATTTTGTTCGATCAATGCTCCCAGCTGCTGTTCTCCTCCCAGATGTCCTGCCAGAAATTTATGGACTGTCAGATTAGAGGCCTCCTCTATCAGCCTGCCGGTGGTTCCCGTAGCATAAAGTGTATTTCTGGATAAAATATTCCTGTAGGCAATGCAAAAATTCTGCATCAATTTCTTCTTTGAATTGTGTGCGATCAATCCGATGTTCATGATTCATCAACCTCCCTGTATTTTTTATATCTTTGAAGCCCCACATTAAGCACCAGTCCCATTCCGATATACAGACTGACCATGGAGGTCAGTCCATAGCTGACAAAGGGAAGAGGAGTACCTGTGTTAGGCAGGATATTTGTGACAACTCCTATATTGATAAAGCTCTGTATTCCGATAAGGGCTCCCATACCGCAGCATATAAGCTTTCCCGACAGGTCCTTTGCTCTTAAACTTATCCTTATGCATTCAAAAATAATGAACAGCAGCAGCAGGATAATAGCCGCACAGCCAATAAAGCCAAGCTCCTCCCCTGCCACAGAAAAGATAAAGTCTGTCTGGTTCTCAGATACAAAATTTCCATTGTTTGCAGAGGAGACCTCATTGTTATTCAGGCCCTTTCCTGTAAGCTGTCCGGAACCAATAGCCATTACAGAGTTTTCCTGCTGAAGGACGGAATCGGAATATTCATCTTCTTCAGAATTCAGAAAGGACATGATCCTGTTTCTCTGATAGTCCGGTATCAGTGACTGATTGGGCTGCATAATAATAAACAGAAACACAATCACAAGCGGAATGACCACCAAAAGCCCTCCTCCGATGATCTTATAACTCAGTCCCGCCATATAAATGATCATACAAAACAGTATAACAATTGTAAGTGTATTTTTCAAGTCCGGCTGGATGTAGATCAGGGCCAGGGGAACTGCCAGAAGGATAATAGATTTTACAATTGTCCTCAGTGTATTTAAATCCTCCTCATGCTCCATAAAAAATCGGGCAAAGAACAAGATAATGACAATCTTTGCCAGCTCTGTAGGCTGGAAGGTGAAGCCTCCGATGCTGATCCAGCGGGTAGCTCCGTTTGCATCGTTTCCGAAAAGCCGGACTGCCAAAAGAAGTAAAATATTCAGGAAATAGATTACCCAGGAAAAATTAAGTATCCAGCTGAAGTCCATCAAAGAAACGACCACCATAGCTGCCAGTCCCAGGATCAATCCCATGAGCTGTCGGTTCTGAAGGGATGCATCTGCACTTCCTACAAGGAGTACGCCTATGGTACTCAAAACAACAAGAGCGATTACCAATCTGAAATCATAGTCACGTAATTTATATAGTCTAATCATGAAAACACCTTTTTCTTATGGTTGCTTATCGATTTATTGCTTAGTTATTATCTCCAGAAGGACATTCCCGGAGAGGATTTTTCTATATCACTCTGGAGAGGGATCTTTATCAGAAGCGTACTGCGGTCTTTTACATAACGGATTTCTACCTTTTTATCCTGAACAGTAAAATACTTATCCACAGCTCTTATCATATCGTTTTTCAGCATGGTCATCATTTGCGGCGTACAGTCAAGCCTTTCTGATGTAAGAAGAAGCCTGAGGCGGTCTTTTGCAATAAGGCCGGAACGTCTGCCTGGAAATCTCATAATACCCATGCCTCCCTCTTATGATCTTCTGAAAATTTGAGACAGTCTTTTCATAACTCCTGTTTTTCCCTGGAAATCCATGAGAGGCACTGCCTCTCCGGAAATCCTTCGGCAGATATTTTCAAAGGCCTGTCCTGAAGGAGAATTTTTTCCGCACAGAGGTTCTCCCTGATTGGTGGCTACCACTACTGCCTCATCATCTGGTATGGCTCCCAGAAGGTCTACAGCAAGGATTTCTGTCACATCTTCTACGGACATCATTTCTCCCCGTTTCACCATATCCATACGCAGACGATTGATGATCAGCTGTATCTTTGGCATTTCATTTGCCTGAAGAAGGCCGATGATCCTGTCAGCGTCCCGGATAGCAGAAACTTCAGGTGTTGTAACTACAATAGCGCTGTTGGCCCCGGCAATGGCATTTTTAAATCCCTGTTCAATTCCTGCAGGGCAGTCCAGCAGGATATAGTCAAATTCTTCCGAAAGGTCCTCTGTAAGTTTTACCATCTGTTCCGGGGTAATGGCAGTCTTGTCTTTTGTCTGGGCTGAAGGAAGAAGATACAGGGTATCACACTGCTTATCTCTTATCAGGGCCTGCTTCATCCGGCAGCTGCCTTCGATCACATCGATCAGATTATAGACAATCCTGTTTTCCAGCCCCAGGACCACATCTAAGTTTCTAAGGCCGATGTCAGTATCTACTACTACCACTTTTTTATTCATTTTTGCAAGCCCCAGCCCCAGATTTGCCGTTACCGTGGTTTTTCCTACTCCGCCCTTTCCGGACGTTACTACAATAATCTCACTCATACCTCATCCTCCTGATATTTTCCTTTTATGCATCTCTGGTATTTTTTAATCCGTCTGTGCGGTGGATATGTTATCTGTGTTTGCAGTACCGGAAACAATTTCCGATTCATCTTCCAGATTGTACATATAGCTGAAAATATCATTTGCAACAGATATCGCATTTCCGGAACTGTATCCGTAAGAAATACGAACAGCCATGGCAACTTCCGGGTCCTCATAAGGAGCAAATCCGATAAATAAACCATGGGAAGGCCGTGATAAATCTTCCTGCGCAGTACCGGTCTTTCCTGCCACGGCAACATCCAGGGAGCTTAAAATAGGATTTCTTGTAGCCACTCCCCGCATACCTTCATGAACAGTGCTCCAGGTACTGTCTGAAACATCCAGATCACCTTTTATTTCCGGTGAGTAATCTTCCAGAACATTGCCGTCTGCGTCAGTAACTTTATCAAAAAGGGTCAGATCATAACTGGTCCCCCGGCTTGCAATAGTGGTTACATACCTGGCAAGCTGCGATGTGGTATACTGGGCATTACTCTGTCCGATAGCAGAACGGACTACATCTGCATCTGCCAGCTGAGGCTCTGATTCTTCTATTTCCAAACCTGTTTTTTCATTCAGGCGGAACATTTTAGCATATTTGTTCAAAGTTTCCAAACCAAGTGAATCTGAAAATTCACCGTTGGAATCTGTTCCCAGGTCATAAGCAACCTGTCCGAAGAAATCGTTACAGGAGTTTGCGATACCGCTTACAACACTCATATAGCCATGTCCATAAATATTGGTACATTTCACAAAATCTGATGAATTTGGAAAATGGAAGGCGCCGTCACAGACCACACCATAATTACTGTCAACGATTCCCTCTTCAATACCTGCTATAGCGGTGACAACTTTAAAAGTTGAACCGGGGGCTCTTGTCTCCTGGGTGGCCTTATTATATAAGGGCCGTGACAGGTCTTCCAAAAGATGGTTATAGTAGTCTGAATCCATATTATTGGCCAGACGGTTATTGTCATATCCAGGATAGGTAACACAGGCCAGCGTCTCTCCGGTCTTAGGATCTGTAACCACTGCTGAACCATAACAGGGATCCAGAGCCAGTTGAGCCGGTGTAATTTCCAGACTGGTGATCTTCTGGATCATAAAGTCATATGCTCTCAGAGAACCGGATGCAAGGGAGTTGTAGGTATTCTCATCCTGTTCCAGCACTCCCTGATCATAGAGAAGCATACAAAGCTGTGTGCCGGAGATCATGTCGGACTGGAGCATATATTTATAAATAATCTTTGAAAATCCCTCATCATCACTGAGAGATTCTGTCAGATATTCTGACAGGGCCGTATATACTTCTGAAGAAGACAGATACTCTCCTTCCGCAGAAAACCTGGAAATATCAATCCAGTTTTCTCCTGCAGCATAGGTAAGGAACTCTTTTAAACTGATGGTTCCGTTCTGCCATGCCTTATATACAGAGTCAGAAACGTCAATGGCGCCTTCAGATAGAATCCCGGTATCCTGTATTAAAAAATCACTGACGATATACTGCTGGTACTCCTGCATCTCCTCAGACAAGTCCTGGAAAGCAGTCGGATTTTCACTGGTCAGCTCTGAGCCGATCTCCGAAAACACCTGTGACTGTCGCTGCTGGAAGAGGCTGTACACCGTCTGTTCCAGGGTAGTTGCATCTTCTGCAGAAAAATGTCCGATATCCAATACGCTGTTTTCAATCAGCGCATAATATACATCGTAAATGGGGGTTTTGATTTCTGCAGTATCCATTCCCTCTACATATTCAAAAGTCTTTGTATTAACAATATTCTCCACAAGGATTCCGGCGATTTTCTGTTCCAGAACGTCATAGACCACCTTCTGCAGATCCTTGTCAATGGACAGATACACATCATTTCCTGCCACCGGGTCTACTTTGGAATTCTCATTTATATCCAAAATCTTACCCAGCCGGTCTACGACCACTTCCTCTGAGCCATCCTGTCCCCGAAGCTGAGTCTCCATGAGCTGTTCCACCCCGGATTTTCCGATGATCGCATCGGTGGAATAGTCATCATATCCCTCTTCTTCCAACGCCTCCAGCTCTTCTGCAGAAGCTTTTCCGGTATATCCGATGATATTTGCGAAATATTCCGCATCGTCATAAACGCGGATGGAATCCTCTTCAATATCCACACCCTGAAGGCTGTCCTTCCGCTCCATGATCTCTGCCACAGTATCTTCACTGACATTTGTGGCAATGGTCACAGGGATATATTTCTGGTAACTGTTAGTAGATAGAATATAGCGGATTTTTACCACTTCCAGAGTCTCCTCTGGAGTAAAACTTTCAGGGAGCTCATGATCAGAAAGTTCCTGAGCAGTGTAGGGGCTCTTATTGTTTACCAAGGCGAATCTTTCTTCACTGCACATATAATCCATCAGCTCTTGAGCAGTAGCATTGAGCTCATCCTCTTCCAGGCTGTCAATTTCTGCTTCCCCATATACGTCTGCTTTAAATCGGTTTAATGTAAACCCGCTGGCAGTATATACGTATTCTCCGTTATCATCCAGATCGATATAGAAACTGATGTCTGTGCTTTCTTCGTGCTTCTGAAGAATCTGCAGCAGTTCATAGGCCACATGGTTCAGCGTAAGATTTTGCTCTCTGGTAGTATCATAAGTTCCGTTATCTTCCAGAGTGACTGAATAGGAAAGCTGATTATAGGCAAGAAGCTGTCCGTTTCTGTCTCTGATATTCCCTCTTGTACTTTTGATGGTCCTTTCTCTGGTAATACTCAGATTAAAATTATCTGCATATTCCTGTCCATGTATGATCTGGAGAGAAAACAGTCTCTGCAGAAGAATGGCAAAAAGTCCGATGAATAAAAGAGTCAGTACCGTAGTTCTTCTAAGCCCTATACGTTTAATGAATTTTTTTATTTTCTTAACCAAAAGGAATCTCTCTCTTTCATTTCCAGTGCTGTAAGTTTTTTGTTAAGTATAAAAAGCAGTTTGTACAAAATCACTGTGATCAGTACCGTATAGATTGCCTCCGGGATAATGATTCTCCGAATGTAAAAAAACATATCCGTCCTGCCCCGAAGGAGAAATTGGAATCCATATACGGCCAAGCCGTAAAGAACGTCCCCCACTGCCACTAAAAACATGGGAACGCGGATTTCCTCGTCATAAAAAATCTTCATGCAGCATCCGGCACCATATCCTATGCAAAGATAGATCAGTGCATAAAAGCCCAGAAGATTTCCATAAAAGATATCTTTCAGAATTCCGCAGAGGAAACCGGTCCACATCCCGGCAACCTTCCCCCGCATAAATCCGAATGAAATCGTAACTATCAGCAGCAGATTCGGCACGATAGAGCCAATAGCCAGCCCCTGAAAGACAGTTGTCTGTAAAATAAAGCAGACCAGGATCACCAGGAGATAAACAAGTTTTCGCCTAATTCTCATTTACGAATCCCCTTTCTGCTGCTTTAATTCTTTGATTACCAGGACTTCACGAATATGTTCAAAATCCACAACCGGTGTAAGGGTTCCTGTTTTTGTAAGGTTATTCGGGTCTTCTTCTACCTCGCTGACATAACCGATCAGGATACCCGGGAGAAATTTTTCGCTCACGTCAGATGTAACGATCTTTTCGCCCTCCTGTATCCGGTCTTCGTCATCCTTTAGGTGGATAAACTGAAGTTTTCCTTCGTTAATAAGCCTGAGGTCTCCTGCCACGATACATCTGTCTGAGGTACTTACCGTCATTGCACTGACATTGCTGGAATCATCAATAATGGATCTGACCGTAGCCCAGTTATTTCCTACTTCTGTCACAATACCTACCAGTCCGCCTCCTGCGATTACATTACAGTCCACCTGGACTCCATCATCGGTTCCCCGGTTAATAGTAAAGGTAGAAAACCAATTTTCATCGTCCATGGCAATGACCTGAGCCGCTACCTTATCATACTCACTGTACTGCTGATCCAGGGAATAGAGTTCCTGAAGGCGATCCAGTTCATCCAGGTCCTGCGTAAGCTGACTGTTCTGTTCCGTAAGCTGGTTCACCTTCTCCTGGAGCTGCTGATTTTCTTCCACCAGCTGCTGTTTACTCTGAAGGCCTGCAGTAGCTCCGTCAAGAGCCTTTCCAATACTGTTGATCCCGTTCTGGAAAGGTATGATGGCATAGCCTATTACATTCTTTACAGGGCCCACAGGCAGATTTACCGTAGCCGCCAGAGCCATCAGACTGATGCAGATCAGAATCATGATGACCAGAATATGTTTGCTTTTTATCACCCAGTTAAATTTTTTCTTCATTCTCAAAACCTCAGCTTTATACTTGTTATCTCACCCATTTTCTCAATGTACGGTTTCCCATGATCTCTTTCAGTCCACAGACTGTACAGAATTCAAAGTAATCGGAAAGCCGGATTTTCTGCCCTGTCTCCTGTTTCAGAAACCATTCCATATCCGGGATCCTGCTGGTACCTCCAGCCACAAAGATTCCCTGGTCCTCGATATTATGGCGTATCTGAGGAGGTATTCTCTCAAGAAAGAACTGAATCTCTTCACATATCTTTCTTACAGGAGCCAGGATAGTCTCATGAATCACATCGGAAGGAACGATTTCCTCTCTGGGAAGGCCGCTGAGACTGTCTACCCCAACAATCTTTCTGGCTTCCATAATATCCTCGCCAAGATAAGCCAGAGAGAATTTCAGACGGCGGGCTGTCCGGTTTCCAATGTGGAGATTATAACGTCTCCGTACTTCATTGGCAATTCCCTCATTAAGCTGTTTTCCTCCGATGTCCAGCATCTTGCTCACCACTACCCGTCCCTGTTCGATTACGGATATTTCCGTACTCTGGGCTCCCATGTTAACGATCATAGTGCCTTTTGTATGAAGGATCGGTATTCCTAAAGCCACTGCATCTGCAATGGTTTTGTCTACCATATAAATTTTATTTTTTCTGTTGGAATTTCCAATGGTATAATAGGCTCTCCTGTCGATTTCAGAAAGATCGGAAGGTATAGCAAGATAGAGGCTGTACCCTAACAGAGCCTGGGCATCTGTCTTTTCCAGCAAAGCCTTTAAGACCATCTCTGTATGATTGATATCTGCGATTTTTCCCCCAAGGACAGGAGAAATCACAGACACATTAGACGGATTCTTCTCAAAAATCTCATATGCGTCATTTCCCACAGCCAGGATCTGGTCCTGATTGCGTATGGCTATCATGTTTTTTTCCGCTATAATAGTATCCTGGTGCTGGGAATATATTTTCACAGCGCTGCTTCCCAGGTCTACTCCAAACGCTTTATGCAACGGCATCTTCATGCTCCCCTTTTTCTATCATTAAAAAATCCCCCGTTGGCGAAAACTCAGGAATCTATGATCACCAATGATAATATGATCGATCAAAGGGATTCCCAGAATATCCCCTGCTCTGGACACCCGTTGTGTAAAATCCAGGTCTGCCCGGCTGGGAGCCGGATCTCCGCTGGGATGATTATGTACCAGCAGGATTCCCACTGCATGGTAGGAAACTGCCGCCAGAAAAATCTCTCTGGGGTTTACCAGAGAACTGTTTACCGTGCCTTTAAAAACCATTTCCTCCCCCAGAAGATGGTTCTTTGTATCCAGCATCATGCAGATCAACATCTCCTGTTCTTCATGACGAAGTCTCTCCATATAATATTCTGCTATCGTCTCAGGCTGATTAAAGGAAAGCCCTTTTCTGGCTGTAGCCGTGGCGATTCTTTTGGACAGTTCCCCGATACATTTAATCTGAACTGCCTTTACTTTTCCCACGCCCTTTACAGACTGGAGCTGAGTCAGACTTAGCTGATACAGTCCCAGAAGGCCTTCTTTGTCTCTGGAAAGATTTAAGATTTCATCTGCCATAGCCACAGAAGGACATCCCTTTGTACCTGTACGCAGCAGCACAGCTAAAAGCTCCCCGTCACTCAGGGAGCCGGCTCCTAAACGCAGGCACTTCTCATAGGGTCTGTCCTCTTTTGCCATATCCATTATTTTCTTCATTTTTTCGCTGCGATACTCTCTTCGGCATATAGTTTTCGCAGGTTCATTGTAGCACAGTTTGAAAATGATGTATATGCCTTAAAATAAATTTCTGATTTTTTTCACAATTGCTTCTCCTGTTTTCAGGCCGTCCATGGCTGCGGAAGTTATGCCTCCTGCATAGCCAGCGCCTTCTCCACAGGGATAAATCCCTTCCACATTACATTGGAAACTATCATCTCTTGGAATCCTCACTGGTGAGGAAGTACGGCTCTCCACACCGGTAAGAACCATGTCCTTCCGGTCAAAGCCGGGAATGATCTCTCCGAAAGCCTGAATCCCCTCTATCAGTGTCTCGCTGATCTGATCAGGAAAAAGTTTTCGGAGATTGGAAAAACTCCATGCCCCCTTGGTACAAGGCGTCACCTGACCAAGGACTGAGGAGTCCTGATTCTGGCAGAAGTCTCCGTAAAGCTGAAGAGGAATCTTTCCCTGCCCCAGATTCCAGGCTTTCTCTTCCAGCTCCCGCTGAAACTCCACACCAGCCAAAGGTCCCGAACCAGAAAAATCCTCAGGAGTTACAGTTACGATCAGAGCGCTGTTGGCATTTCGGCTGCCTCTGTCGTGATAACTCATACCGTTAACTGCCAGTCTTCCCGGCTCTGAGGAAGCATTGACTACATAGCCTCCAGGGCACATGCAGAAACTGTAAATCCCCCGCCCGTTTTTTCCCCGGTGGGTAAGCTTATAGGACGCAGCCCCTAGATTTCCCGGTTCTTCTTTGCCATACTGGTAGAGGTTGATCATGGTCTGGGGATGTTCTGCTCTAAGTCCTACAGCAAAAGCCTTGGGCTCCATATTGATATTTCTTTTTTCCAGCAGGGAAAAAGTATCTCTGGCACTGTGGCCTACTGCCAGGACTACGAAAGGCGTAAGGATTTCTTCCTGTCCGTTGACCACTACACCCCTGACTTTTCCTTCTTCTATAAGCAAATCCGTTACTTTGCTCCGGAACCGAACCTCTCCCTGGTGTTCTTCAATATAATTCCGGATATTCTTTACGATTTCTACAAGCTGGTCTGTTCCCAGATGAGGCTTCTGCACATATAAAATCTCTTCCGGGGCACCTGCTCGCACAAAAATATTCAGCACCTCAGTATTCCTTCCCTGGCTGTCCTTTACCAGGGTATTCAACTTTCCGTCAGAAAAAGTTCCTGCTCCTCCTTCTCCAAACTGCACATTACTCTCTGTGTCCAGGTCTCCTTTTTCCCAAAAGCAGCTTACCTTTTCCAGACGTTTATCTGCATCATCTCCCCGTTCCAGAACAATGGGACGCAGCCCTGCGCGTGCAAGATAATAAGCGCAGAAAAGGCCAGCCGGACCGCTGCCTACGATTACTGGCCGGCAGGATTCCAGGTTTTTCATGCTGAGACCTTCCGGTGCTGTCAGATATAAAAATTTTTTTCTTTTAGTTAACATAATGTTATTACTGTTAACCTTTTTCAAAACCTTACTTTCTTTTTTCACTGACGCATCAATCGTGTATACAAAATACAATTCTGGTTTTTTTCTGGCATCCAGAGACTGCTTCCGGATTTTCCAGGACTGAAGTTCCTGGGGAGATATTTTTAAAGTTTTTAATATTTTTTTCTCCAGATCTTCTCTGGTATGGGAAACAGGCAGCTTTATCTGCTGTAAAGTCAGCATGAGCTCAACTCCTCTCCTGTAAAGTTTTTCTGATATTCCGAGCAGCGCTTCTCCCTGCCAGGGCTCCTGTAGTCCAGGCCCACTGCAGATTGTAGCCTCCACAGATACCGTCTGTATCCAGAATCTCTCCTGCCAGATACAGCCCCGGCACCTTTCTGGATTCCAAAGTGTCCGAATAGACCTCTGAAAGAGGCACGCCTCCAGAACATACCTGGGCCTGCTCATAGGATTTTCCACCAGTAATCTCTATCGGAAATTCCTTGATTTTTTCCGCCAGCTTTGAGATATCCGGCTTTCCCGTCATCAGCACCTCTGCCAGTTTCTCCGGCAGAAGACCTATCAGAAGTTGTTTTACAGACTTATAAGGGCATTGTTCCTGTCTGGCTCTGAGGAAAGCCGCCAATCCCTCCCGGTCAAAGTCCGGAAGAAAATCCAGAAGAAGGGTTACCTTAAGCCCCTCTTCTCTCAGACGCACTGCCCTGCCGCTGACCTGAAACACGGGAATGCCTGAAACTCCATAATCCGTAAGCTGGATTTCTCCCTGGGCCTGGTCAAAAATATGGTTCTCCGCCAAAAGAGAAACTCTCCCTTCTGTGCGGACTCCTGCCCATTTAGAAAACCAGTTTCCTTTTCCCTTTAAAGGGACCAACGCCGGCAGAGGCGGTATAAGGCTGTGGCCCAAATTTTTTGCCAGTTCATATCCGCTGCCGTCTGCTCCCTGTATGGCTGAGGCCCGTGAGCCTGCAGACAGGATTACTTTGTCTGCCGGATAGCTCCAGGTCTCCGTAACCACCAGGAACCCTTCTCCTTCTTTTTTGATATCTTTTACATGCTCTTTGCATTTAATCTTTACCTTTCGGTATCTGGCTTCCATTTCCAGCAGATCCCGCACACTGGATGCCTGCATACTGGCCGGATAGAGATAGCCTTCTCTGTTTTTCGTATAGACGCCGATCTGAGAGAAAAAGCGAATAGTATCCTGGAAAGAAAATCCCTGGAGGATCTCCCAGGCCAGATTCCCTGAAAGGCTGTGATAACAGGAAGGCTCCTGGCAGGTATTGGTGAGATTACATCTTCCATTTCCTGTAGCTAAAAGTTTCTTTCCTGTTTTTTCATTATGTTCCAGAAGAGTGACCTCTCCCCCTTCTCTGGCCGCCATAATAGCCGCCATCAGTCCGGAAGCGCCTCCTCCGATGATACAGATTTTTTTTCTTTCCATAGAAGCTCCTATTATTCAGGAAGAGTTACCAGTTTCTTATCCACAAGCTTCTGAAGGGACATGAGAATTCCCAGCTTAGCGTGATACCAGGTCAGTCCTCCCTGAAAATATACAGTATAAGGAGGCTTGATCGGGCCGTCTGCAGACAGTTCAATGGAAGAACCTGAAACAAAAGCACCTGCAGCCATGATCACATCGCTGTCATAGCCAGGCATAGCCCAGGGTTCCGGCTCTACATAGCTGTCCACCGGAGCCGCTGCCTGGATTCCCTTACAAAATTCAATGACCCCTTCCGGTGTTCCGAAAGTCACTGCCTGGATAATATCATGACGCTCTTCTTTACTGTCCGGAGTCACTGCAAATCCAAGTCTTTCGTATATATTTGCCGCAAAAATAGCTCCTTTTAAAGCTCCGGCAGTCACAGAAGGAGACAGGAAAAATCCCTGATAAAAGGCTGAATTCACGCCCAGACTGGCGCCTACTTCCTTGCCAAGGCCTGGACAGGTAAGCCTGTAAGCAGCGTTTTCCACATATTCTTCTTTTCCTGCAATATAGCCTCCAATAGGAGCCAGTCCGCCGCCAGGGTTTTTAATAAGGGAACCCACCACTAAGTCGGCCCCAACGTCGCTGGGTTCCAGCCTTTCTACAAATTCTCCGTAGCAGTTGTCTACCATACAGATCACATCTGATTTGATCCCCTTAATAAAGGAAATCAGCTCTCCAATCTGCTCTACGGAAAAGGTAGGACGGGTCAGATACCCTTTGGATCTCTGGATTTCCACAAGTTTTGTGTTTTCATTAATAGCTGCCCGGATTCCATCATAATCAAAGGTTCCGTCTTCCAGAAGCTCTACCTGACGGTAAGTCACGCCATACTCTGCCAGAGAGCCTTTCGATGGCCGTATACCGATAACCTCCTCCAAAGTATCATAGGGCTTTCCTACTGGAGAGAGAAGCTCGTCTCCAGGACGGAGATTTCCTGCCAGAGCCACTGCCAGAGCATGGGTGCCGCAGGCCAGAAGAGGCCGCACCAAGGCAGACTCTGTGTGAAAAGTATCTGCATATACAGATTCTAAAGTATCTCTTCCCATATCATTATATCCGTATCCCGTAGAAGGATACAGGCAGGCTTCACTGACTTTATTTTTCTGCATGGCATGGAGTACCTTAAGCTGGTTGTACTCCGCAGTTTTATCAATTTCGTCAAAGCGGCTTTTCAGTTCTTTTTCTATTTTGTCTCCATAAGCCAGCACCTGAGAACTGATGCCCAGTTCCCGGTACATTGCTTCCATTTCACCCATTACAGAATCCCTCTTTTCTTACAGTTTTCCAATATATATTCTAAAATTTTCTTATCATCATAATCAAAATCCGGCTTATTCACCCAGATCACATCCTTCTCCCTGCGGAACCAGGTAAGCTGGCGTTTGGCAAAATGCCGGGTATCTCTTTTCAGCACATAAACGGCTTCTTCCAGAGAATATTCTCCTTCAAGATTAGCCAGGATTTCTTTATAGCCCAGTCCCTGCATGGATACCATATCCCTGGTATATCCCATCTGTGCCAGACGGCGGACTTCTTCTACCAGCCCTTCATCCAGCATCTGGTCCACCCGCCGGTCAATCTTCTCATACAGTCTTTCCCGGTGGTCATTTAAGACAAAGTAGGCCGTATTATAGGGAGAAACCTTTTCTCCTTCTCTTTCATTATGAAGAGAAATCTTTTCCCCGGTCAGTTCGTAATATTCCAGCGCCCGGATAACCCGTTTAATATTATTGGGATGGATTTTTTCGGCAGATTCCGGGTCCCGCTGGGCCAAAAGTTCATGAAGATATTCCCCTCCCTTTTCCTGGGCAAGGTTTTCCAATCTTTCTCTTACAGAGGATTTTTCCGTATCCTGAGAAAAGTCAATATCCTTTACCACTGCCTGAATATAAAATCCCGTTCCTCCTGTAAGGATAGGGATTTTCCCTTTGGAATAGATTTCTTTCATAGCTTCTTTGGCCATTTCCTGAAAACGGACTACATGAAATTCTTCATCCGGCTCCAGGACATCGATAAGATAATGGGGGATACCCTCCATCTCTTCCTTTTTTATCTTGGCGGAACCGATATCCATGTGCTTATATACCTGCATAGAATCTGCAGAAATAATCTCACCCTCCACTGCCCTTGCCAAAGCAATGGAAAGGCTGGTTTTTCCTACTGCTGTAGGGCCTGTGAGAACGATCAAAGGCTTTTTCAAAAAAATCACCTACACAATTCTTTTAAATTTCTTTTCTAATTCATATTTCGTCATAGATATGATCGTGGGCCTTCCATGGGGACAATGGTAAGGATTTTCCAGCCCCAGCAGTTCATCTATAAGTCTGTCCGCTTCCTCAAAGGAAAGGGTGTTATTTCCTTTTACCGCCGCTTTGCATGCAGCCGTGGCGATCCTGCCCGCAATAATATCCAAAGGCTGTCTGGTATTTTCATTTTCCAGGCTGTCCAGAATCTCTACGAAAAGTTCCTGAACGGAAATCCCGTATATATTTGCGGGAACTCCGTGAATACTGTACTCTCTGCCGCCAAATTCTTCAATCTCAAATCCGAATCTTCTAAACACCTCCATATGGGTCTTTAAAAGCATATCTTCCTGGAGGTTCAGAGAAATTACCTGAGGAGGAGACACCATCTGGGTAGTCACCTCCCGGCTTTCAAATTCTTTCATAAACCTCTCATAAAGAACCTTTTCATGGGCAGCATGCTGGTCAATAATATAAAACTTGTTGTCATATTCTACCAGCCAGTAGGTCTCAAAAAGCTGGCCGATGATCCTGTGCCGGGCCCTGGCTTTTTTCGATAACAGACGGTCATCGAAAAGCTCCATCTGCTGAGGGGCCGGCTGAGTCTTTTTCACTTTTTCCTCAGAAGTCAGTAAAGCTTCTTTCAGAGAGGGGCTCGGCTTCTCCAGCGTTTTAGAGATTTCCGGAGCCGAATCAGCAGGAGGAGTCGGAGGCACCGTGGCAATCCGGATTCCTGAGCTGGTCCTCTCCTCTTTTGTATTTGGAGAAATTCTTTCTTGTTCCTCTTTATCAGAAGTTCTGTAAGAATTTCTCTCTTCCCTTATCTGCTGGGATAAAGCCGCCTGTTTTTTTCGAAATCCCGTTTCAAAAGGCTCCGGTGCAGGGCTCTTTATCTGGTTCTTTTTTTCTGCTTTCTGAGCCTCTCTCTTCTCCTTCTGGCTTTCCAGCTCCACCTGAGGAATCATTTCCCGTCGGGACAAAGTCTGGGTGATCATATCATAAGTAGCGTTGTACACAGCCCCCTGGTTCTGAAACCGGACTTCCATCTTTGTTGGATGGACGTTTACATCAATCTCCTCTCCGGAAATGGTATATTGAAGACACACAAAGGGATACTTGTGCTGCATCATATAAGGCTTATAAGCCTCTTCAATGGCTTTCATCAGGATTTTGCTCTTTACGTATCTTCCGTTAATATAATAATTTTCAAAATTTCGGTTTCCTCTGGAAATCACTGGTTTTCCAATAAATCCCTCTATCAAAATTCCCGGACGTTCAAACCGGACTTCCAGCAGCTCTCTGGTAATATCTCTGCCGTATATCCCATAGATGACGTCTTTCAGGTTGGAATTTCCTGAGCTGTGGAGACGCATCTGTCCATTTACCATATATTTAAAGGAAATGTCCTGATGAGAAAGAGCAAGCTGTTCCATATAGGCACTGACATAACCGGCCTCTGTCATAGCTGTTTTTAAAAATTTGGCTCTGGCAGGGGTATTAAAGAACAGGTTCCGTACCAGCATGGTAGTGCCATTTGGGGCGCCGATCTCTTCCAGAGATTTTTCTCTGCCCCCTTCTATAAGGTACCGAACGCCTGTCATGGCCTCCGAAGTCTTAGTGATCACTTCCATCTGAGACACGGCAGAAATGCTGGAAAGAGCCTCTCCCCGAAATCCCAGAGAAGAAATCTGAAGCAGGTCCTCCACCTTCTGGATTTTACTGGTAGCATGACGAAGAAAAGCCATAGGTACCTGGTCTTTAGGAATACCATTGCCGTTGTCTGTAACACGGATAAAGGAAATACCGCCTTCCTTGATTTCCACAGTTACTGCCGTGGCTCCTGCGTCAATAGCATTTTCCACCAGCTCTTTTACCACGGAAGCTGGCCGCTCAACCACTTCTCCTGCTGCTATTTTATCAATTGTATTCTGGTCTAATACTGCAATTTCTTTCACAATTTATCACCATCTGTTTTTCAGCTTATTCTGGAGCCGGTACAGTACATTTAAAGCATCTACCGGACGCAGCTCATCAATTTTAATAGATTTCAGCTCCTCTAATACATCGTCATCCTTTACCGTATCAAAAAGAGAAATCTGTTCCATGTCTACCTCGTCATAGTGAACCGGCTGTTTGAGCTTCGTTTTCTTTCCCTCCGAGGCAATATCTTTCACCGTAGCGGTGATATCCGCACTGACCAGTTCTTCCACCAATTCCTTGGCTCTGTTAATAACTGAATCTGGAACTCCCGCCAATTTAGCCACCTGGATACCGTAACTTTTATCTGCACCGCCTTTGACGATCTTACGCAGAAACACAATGTCATCTCCCCGCTCTTTCACGGCGATGCAGTAGTTATTTACTCCCGGCAGCTTTCCTTCCAGTTCCGTCAGTTCATGATAGTGAGTGGCAAAAAGAGTCTTGGCGCCTAAAAGCTTTGGATTGCTGATGTGTTCGATTACAGCCCATGCAATGGACAGACCGTCAAAAGTGCTGGTGCCTCTTCCAATTTCATCCAGGATCAGCAGGCTTTTTGCAGTGGCATTCCGCAGGATATTGGCTACTTCTGTCATCTCCACCATAAAAGTACTCTGACCACTGGCAAGATCATCAGAAGCTCCTACTCTGGTAAAAATCCGGTCTACAATACCGATATTTGCCTTACTGGCCGGTACAAAAGAACCAATCTGCGCCATCAAAACAATCAGTGCCGTCTGACGCATGTAAGTGGACTTTCCTGCCATATTGGGGCCTGTAATCACAGATATCCGGTTCTTTCCGTTATCCAGATAAGTGTCATTAGGAATGAACATGTCATTGGTGATCATCTTCTCCACTACCGGGTGGCGTCCGTCCTTTATGTCGATAATGCCTTTCGTATTAATCTTTGGCCGGACATATTGATTCCTGGAGGCCACCAATGCCAAAGAAAGATAGGCATCCAGCTTTGCAATAGCCCGGGCAGTTTTTTGGATACGTTCCACTTCCCCGGCAATCATATTTCTTATCTCAGCAAACCGGTCATATTCCAGAGCATAAAGCTTGTCTTCCGCCCCCAGGATCATATCCTCCAGTTCCTTTAGCCGGGGAGTAATATACCGCTCAGCATTGGTCAAAGTCTGTTTTCTCGTATAATAATCCGGGACCATATCCTTAAAAGAGTTGGTCACTTCCAGATAATAGCCGAAAACTTTGTTGAATTTAATCCGCAGGTTTTTAATTCCTGTTTTCTCTCTTTCCTCTGCCTCCAGTTCAGCCAGCCATGTTTTTCCCTTGGTCTTGGCCTGACGGAAATCATCAATTTGATGATCATAGCCGTCTTTGATGATCCCGCCCTCTTTCATAGCCAAAGGCGGATCTTCTACAATAGCCTTATCCAGGACCTGGTACAGATCCTGGAGCTCGTCCATATCTTCATAGACTTTCTGCAGCTCCTCGCTCTGAAACTGGGCCAGAAGCCTGCGGATATGGGGAATCATCCCTATAGAAGTCTTAAAAGCGATCAGATCCCTGGGATTGGCAGACTGATAACTGACCCGGCTGATCAGACGCTCCAGGTCATAAACCGGCCCCAGATATTCCCGTATTTCTTCCCGGTCCATTTCCTGACGATTAATTTCCTCTACGGCATCCAGACGCCGGTTGATCGCCTCCTGCTCGATCAAAGGCTGCTCAATAAAAGACCGAAGCATCCTGGCTCCCATGGCGGTTTTGGTTTTATCCAGCACCCAGAGAAGAGACCCTTTTTTTTCTTTTTCCCGCATAGTCTCTGTCAGCTCCAGGTTTCTCCTGGTAGAGCTGTCGATCAGCATATACTTATCCGTGATATAAGGCGTGATCTCTCGCATATGCTCCAGAGAAGTCTTCTGAGTCTCCAGAAGATAAGTGAGGAGAGCCCCTGCCGCAATCACTGCACAGTCATAGTCCTTCAATCCAAGCCCTTCCAGCGTACCCACATGAAAATGTTCCTTTAGCGTCCTGTCACACAGGTCATCATCAAAATACCAGTTATCCAGAGCCGACACAGATATATGGAGCCGGTTTCTCAGCTCTTCCAAATCCACGCCGCTCATGCAGAAAGCCTCGTTGCAGATCATTTCCGCCGGGGAAAATTTGTAGATTTCATCCAGAAGATTCCGAAGCTTCTCTACTTCTGTAACCATAAAGGCTCCTGTGGTCACGTCTGCAAAAGCAATTCCAAAACGGTTGGAGATATAGGCTACGGACATAATATAGTTGTTTTTTGTCTCATCAAGGGCCTGGGTATAGAGATTTGTTCCCGGAGTAACTACCCGGATTACTTCCCGCTTTACAATGCCCTTGGCTTTTTTAGGGTCTTCCACCTGCTCGCAGATAGCTACCTTATAGCCTTTTTCCACCAGCCGGTTAATATAATTGTCCGCAGCATGAAAGGGGACGCCGCACATGGGCGCCCGCTCGGCCAAACCACAGTCCTTTCCCGTCAGGGTTAACTCCAGCTCCTGGGATACGGTTTCTGCATCCTCGAAAAACATTTCATAGAAATCGCCCAGACGATAAAATAAAATACAGTCCTTATATTCTTCTTTTGTCTTTATATAGTGCTGCATCATGGGGGAAACCACAGATACATCCACTTCTTTTATTGAAATTCCCATTCTGCCTCTTTATCCTACTTTCCTGCCCATATAATAAAATCCTCTGCACTCCAGAAGCTCTACCTGACAAAGCTGGCCGATAAGAGAAGTATCTCCTGGAAAATGTACCAGCAGATTGTTTGAGAGCCTTCCTGTAACCAGATGGGGATCCTGGTTGTTCTGCTCTTCTACCAGTACTTCCTGGACAGTTCCCCTGTCTCTGGAGGACATCTCTCTTCCGATTTCCTGTACTTTCTTTAGCAGCCGGTCAAAACGGTCTTTTACCACCTCTTCCGGCACCTGGTCTTCCATCACTGCTGCGGGAGTACCTGTTCTCTTGGAATAGATAAAGGTAAAGGCGCTGTCATAGCGGACTTTCTCAACTACATCCATAGTCTCCAAAAAGTCTTCCTCAGTCTCCCCGGGAAATCCCACAATAATATCTGTAGTAAGGGAAATATCCGGCATAGCCTCCCGAATCTTTCTCACCAGCTCCAAATACCTTTCCTTATCATACCGCCGGTTCATCAGCTTCAATATCCGGCTGCTTCCTGACTGGAGCGGCAGATGAATATGGCGGCAGATTTTTTTGCTGTTTTTCATCACCTCAATAAGCTCGTCGGATAAGTCCTTAGGATGAGAGGTCATAAACCGAATCCGCTTCAATCCTTGGATTTTTTCCACTTCCTGAAGAAGCTGTGCGAAAGTCATAGGCTCTTCCAGGTTTTTTCCATAAGAATTTACATTTTGTCCCAGAAGCATAACTTCCACCACCCCGTCTGCTACCAGACGTTCAATCTCCCGGATAATATCCCTGGGATTCCTGCTCCGCTCCCGTCCTCTTACATAGGGAACAATACAGTAGCTGCAGAAATTGTTGCAGCCAAACATGATATTTACCCCGGATTTGAAAGGATATTTTCGCTCTGTGGGCAAATCCTCCACGATCTTGTCTGTATCTTTCCAAATGTCGATGACCATACGGTCAGACAAAAGAGCCGAAACTACCAGCTCCGCAAATTTATAGATATTGTGAGTACCGAAGATCAAGTTTACAAAAGAATAGCTTTTTTTTAGCTTTTCCACTACCTGGGGCTCCTGCATCATACAGCCGCAGAGAGCGATCATCATATGGGGGTTTTTCTTTTTCAGGCTGTGTAGATAGCCTAGCCTTCCATAGACGCGCAAGTTGGCATTTTCTCGGACCGTACAGGTATTGTAGATAACAAAGTCTGCATTCTCATCTTCTGTCTCCACATAGCCGATACGCTCCAGTACACCAGCCAGTTTTTCTGAATCTCTTGCATTCATCTGGCAGCCGAAAGTCACTGTGCAGGCAGTTAATGGACGTCCCAGTTCCTGTTCCTTTTCCTGGACAAGCTGCCGGGCCTTCTTCATAAACCAGTACTGCCTTTCCGGCTCCTTTATAGGCGGCTCCTGGGTCAGATCCATGTTTTCTATGAGCTGATCTATTTCTGTAGTAAACACTATTTCTTTATTTTCCATTTTATATCAAAGTCCTTTCCGGGCATTATCTAATTAGTATATATTAACAATTTAACTTTTTCAACTAAATTTGTCAAATAGAAAAGACAGCCCCAAATGGAGCTGTCCATCAGCAAATAATTCTTTTCTCCGTAATTACTTTATCTGGAAAGATATCTGTATCTTCCGCCGGCACTTCCTCCACAATCTGAAACTCAAAAGCAATGGCTGCCGTCTTGTGTTTTCTGTGTCCTGCAAGATATCGGTCATAAAATCCCTGCCCATAACCGGCCCGGTGGCGGTTCTCATCAAAGGCCACCCCGGGAACGATAAGGAAAGCATCTTCCTCTGCTGCTTCCGGACAGTCTTCCGGCTCGGGTATCTGAAAATAGCCGGGCTTTAGCTGAGAAAAGTCCTCCAGATAATAATATTTCATCTCATGAGGGCCTGTTACCTTTGGCACTGCCACCCGTTTTCCATTCTCCCAGGCTTTTCGGATGATCTCCCTGGTGGATGCCTCTTTATTATAATCTACATAGGCATATACACAGGAGGCTTCTTTGAATTCGGGAAGGCTGACTACCTTCTCAAAGATAGACATGCTGAGTCTGTCTGCCTCTTCCTGTGTCACTTCTTTACGTTTTGCAAAGACATATTTTCTAATTTCCTTTTTTGAGGCCATATTTTTCTCCTAAGTTTGTTATACTTCCATCTTTTTCCTGAATATCAATATTGTCAAGCTGTGCCCGGAGGTTCATGCGGATCACCGCAATATATTCTGTTCTCAGCTTTTTCTGTTCTTCTTTTTCTTCAGGGGTAAGTCCCTCTGTTTTAGCCTTTCTGGCCAGTTCATTGATTCTGTCAATGGTTTTCTGATCCATGTATCTGCGTACTCCTTTATCTATAAATTTTCAAACATTTTGTGAAGGGCATCTCTCTCTTTTCTGTCTGCCAGAAACAGAGTTCCATAATTTCTTCCCTCCATGATCTTATGTATCACATGAAAATCTGCTCCATTTGCAATAACCATATCCGCTCCCGCACCGGTAGCGATCCTGGCTGCGGAAAGCTTGGTAGCCATGCCTCCGGTACCCACACTGCTGCCGGAACTTTCCTTTCCCATTTTCATAAAATGGTCGTCAATCTTTTCTACTACGTCAATAAACTCCGCATCCGGATTCAAATGGGGGTCGTCTGTAAAGAGACCGTCAATGTCTGACAAAAGGATCAGCATATCCGCATCTGTCAGTGCTGCCACCAGGGCAGAAAGGGTATCGTTGTCTCCGAAAGTATTTACAAACTCAATCTCATCTGTAGACACGGTGTCATTTTCATTGACAATGGGAATAGCCCCCATATGCAGAAGGCTCTGGAGAGTATTTCTGGCGTTATCTCTTGTTTTGGGATTGATCATGGTATACTTTGTCAGCAGTACCTGAGCTGCCGTCTGATTATACTCTGCAAATAGCTTCTGATAGATCATCATCAGCCTGGCCTGACCAATGGCTGCACAGGCCTGTTTCTGGGCTAATGCGGAAGGGCGCTCATGGATTCCCATAACTGCTCTTCCCACCGCAATGGCTCCGGAAGATACCACAATGACGTCCTTCCCCTGATTGTGAAGGTCTGCCAGCTCTCTGACCAAAATCTCCATTTTGATCAGATCCAGGCGGCCAGTCTCCTTATGAGTCAGAGAAGAAGAGCCTATTTTTATCACAACTCTTTTCTTATCTTTCAGTTTTTCACGAATATTCATCTGTCCGCACCTCATGAAATGTTGTTCTTCCTAACGGTTCCACCCTGTACAGGGCTGAACTGATACGGTAAATCATACACTATTTTTCCCGGTTCGTCTATACTTTCAGTATCTTGTTTTTTTCGTCGATTGATCACTGAAGGATAAATTGTGAAAAAACTGCGAACTTTTCCTCAGCATTCTTGTATTTTGTTAAAGTGCATGCTACTATTTTTGTTATGAAATTATGTATATTTTTTTCAAAATTATTACGATACGAGAACAGATATGGCTTATAGAAAAAATCACAAAACTTTTTCAGTGCACAGTCATGATGGGATCTGTAGTCTTTCTGTCTGCTGCTGCATTCCAGAAAATTTCAGACGGACAGACAAATAAAGCAGAGAACATATCTAAAGAAGGGGCTGAAGCTAAAACAGCCGCAGAAACTGAAGTCAATGAAGAAACCGAAGAACCTTTTATCAACATTCTTGAAGCAGAAAGTTCTGAGATGACTATCACATGGGACGCCGCCTTTTCAAGAAGATAATCCGTATATTCTTACGATTTTAAGTGACGCTTACGGAGAACTTGAGCTTTTAGGCGATCTGGTCGCTACAGCGGACCAGGCCCATACAGCACTGTCAGACCAGGAGACAGTGGAATCATCTGTGCATATACAGTAGGCTTGGAATTTCTCACATCTTCAGCTTGAGTAGTTCTCTAAAAAACTGTAAAGTTCCTGGTCTCCTGACAGCGTCTTTCCCAGAAGAACTTCCGCCTGAAGCTCCTGGGGCAGGGTTTCCAGGGGGATATTGGTATGCTCAAAAACCTCCCCGCTTTCTTTGTCATATACCGTAATACAGCCGTTTTCCACTTTCAGCAGAAATTCCTGGTCAGACCCATTGCTTTCTTCTTCCTCCTGACGCAAAACAATCTGTTCCGGTCCATAGGCAGTGATCCGATAACGGTTTCGTAAAAGGCTGCCTTCCTCATAAGTCTCAAATACCAGTTCCTGATCTTTAGAAGAAACAAGGGTGGATACCTGCTGTCTTTCCTGGGCGCTGCTCTCCTGAAGTTTAGACATCTCCTGCCTCAGATCCGCCACCTGATAGCTCAGAAAAAAACCTGCCCCCAGAAAAAGAAAGGCAAGAAATAAGCCGATACCATAAACCATTCTTCTCATACAGAATCCTCCTTATCCGATTCCTGAAATATTTTTGTTTATAGTATCGACTGATTTTTCTACTTTATACATTTATCTTGTGATCCCCAGGGTTTCCAGGATCTCTCTCTGCCTGTTTTCCATGAGAACAGCCTCCTCTGCCTCCATATGGTCATAGCCCATCAGATGCAGAAGGCTGTGAGTAATAAGAAAAGCATACTCTCTTAACTGGGAATGTCCATAAGCCTCCGCCTGCTCTTTCAGTTTCGGCACAGAGATCATAATATCCCCCAGGATCAACTCTCCTGTATCCGGATTAAAACAGGACTCGTCCTCCTCGGCATGAGAGAAATCCCCTGGCCGGCCATATTCCAGCATAGGAAAAGAAAGCACATCCGTCTCCCGGTCTATATCCCGGAACTCCCGATTGGTCCTGCGGATCTCTTCATTGTCCGTAAGCACCAAGTTCACTTCTGCCTCATAGGGACAGTTTTCATGATCCAGGGTCCCTTCCATGACTTTTTTTCCAGTTTCCTCCAGGTCAAAATCAAACTCTTTCTGATAGTCTGCATCCATATCCAGATTCAGCGTCATATCTTATCTCCTTCTGTCTTTTCTTACATATTTTTCTTTCTTCTCAGGTTTCTGTTTCTTCTCGTAATCATCATAGGCCTGTACGATTTTCTGTACCAGAGGATGTCTCACTACGTCTTTGCTGGTAAGCTGGCAGAAAGCAATGTCTTCTACCTTTCTGAGCACCTGGATGGCTACATCAAGTCCTGATTTTGCATCATGAGGCAAGTCTTTCTGAGACTGGTCTCCGGTGATCACGACTTTGGAGCCAAAACCGATTCTGGTAAGGAACATTTTCATCTGGGCCGGAGTGGTGTTCTGGGCTTCGTCCAGGATAATAAAAGCATTATCTAAAGTCCGTCCCCTCATATAGGCCAAAGGCGCCACTTCGATCAGCCCTTTCTCCATATTTTTAGAGAAACTGTCTGCTCCCATGATTTCATAGAGGGCGTCGTAAAGAGGCCGGAGATAAGGGTCTACTTTGCTCTGCAGGTCCCCCGGGAGAAATCCCAGTTTTTCTCCTGCCTCAATAGCCGGACGGGTAAGGATGATCCTTCCTACCTCGTCGTTTTTAAAAGCTGTAATGGCCATGGCCATAGCCAGGTAAGTTTTTCCCGTTCCTGCAGGCCCCAGTCCAAAGACGATCATTTTCTTTCGTATCTCATCTACATAGGCTTTCTGTCCCAGGGTCTTAGGCTTGATGGGCCTGCCGTTTAAAGTATGACAGATATAATCCTTATCTATCTCTGTAATAGCGGAAGTTCTTTCCTCCGCCGCCAGAGACAGGGCATAATTTACGTTTTGTTCTGTAATCGTGTTTCCTCTCTTTGACAGTTCCAAAAGCTGGGTAAAGATTTTTACCGCCTGGCGGCAGGCATGCTCCGGTCCCAGAATCTTCAGCTGCCCGTCTCTGGAGATTACCGTCACCCCCAAAGTCCTCTCCATTTTTTTTACATATTCATCAAACTGTCCGAAAACATTCCTCTCATGTTCCGCAGGAAATTCCATCCTCTCTTCACAAATATTACTCATTCTCCTGTGTGTTCCTTTCTGTAGGCTGTTCTAATATTTCAGTAAGAGTTTTCTGCTCATTCTTCTCGATTACTGTCAGGGTTCCTCTGGCAGTGCAGGTTTTGCCCTGTGTTCCTATTTTAACATGATTCTCAGAGATTTGAACCCCTTTTTCCTCTAAAGTTCTTAAAAGGCTGTTCAGGTCTTCCTGGGCTTTTTCTCTGGCTTCTGTCTGAGAATAGGTGAAAGTCTTTTCTTCATAAGCATAATCTGTCACACTTCCATAGTAAACAGGCAGCCGAAAATTTTCTGTCAGTTTTACCTGTTTCAGTTCCGTGACTGTATCATAATCTTCCCAGGCACTTTTTCTTTTCAGGCGGAGATAATAATCTCCAACCTGCAGCAGGATTCCCTTTCTCTGTTCCCCTGTGTACACCGGTTCTTTATAATCCATGGAAAATTCCTGATAGTATTCCAGGTCATGCTGGATATAAATATCCGCATCTGCCTGGGTATATTCATACCCTATGATTTCCCCGCTGTCATTTTTAATATCCAGCCTTCCGCTTACCAGTATCTCTCCGGCAGTGCAGGTATCTCCTTGCTTTTTCAGCGGCGTTCCCTTCCTGGTAACCATAGATACAATAATCCCCTCTGTCTGAGCAGTCAGATCTACTGGCACCCCCTCTCCTGTCTCCCTTTCTTCCAGAGAACCGTTCTCCTTTATCTCCAGGATCAGCCTGCTGCCGGAAATCTTAGCAGATACCCAGGTGATATCCGGGAATTCTTCTCTCATCCGGGCAGCTATATAAGAGCAGTCCAGATTCTTTTTCAGTACGCCATGACGGACATTCAGTTCTTCCAGATAATTCAGGATGCTCTGGGTGCTGTTATATACATTTCCTTCCACATGGATGTTCCAGATATGTCTGGACAAAAGAAAAAGAAGACATAACCCCAGAAAAAAGCCCAGAAAAAATGCCTTTCTCTTTTTATTTCTGTAAAAAAAGAAGGGCAGTCCATACTTTCCGATGATTTTTATTTTCACATGAGACTTCCGGCAGATTCCCCGGATATGCCGGAAACCTTCTACGGTCATATTCATCTCATAGGCATTGTCTCTGCTCACCAGATTCCAGACAGGGATTTTATGATAGGCACAGAGATTCAGGAACCGCTCCGGGGATTCTCCCCAAAAGCGGATACGCACATAGCCTTTTCGATAGGATTCCAATTTCTGCAAGCTCCAGCCTCCTTTACAGAAAAATAATTCTGCAGATATTTCCCGTAATCTTCATTTCCACATCTGTGTAATAGGCGATAGCCAGTCTGGTGCCTTCAATCTGGATCTTATTTTCTTTAGAAAGGACCAGGATACAGGTATCCTGATATTTTCGGATACATTTATAATTTTCAATAAATACTTCTCTGGACCCGGTAAGGGTCAGCACAGATTCCCGGTATGACAGGTCTCTGGGAATATCCAGAGAATCTCCGATCCTGCCTGTAAAATCCCCCAGCCTTCTCTTCAACAGTTCCGTCCCCCTGCCTATAGTCCTTACCACAGCTTATGACAGATTCTATGAAAAAATTACTTCATAAAGATAAGACTGAACCAAAGTATCTCCGTAGGGCTCAGGGTAAAATCCATGGAATACCTGTCTGCCAGCTCACTGACGATAATGCCATGGCTTTCCAGACAGGGATGCATCTTCTCCGGAAATCTGCAAGGTCCCTCAGGGTAGGCGCAGTGTTCACAAATATCACAGGATTCTGTAGAAAGAGCGATACACTCCGTTCCCTGGCTTCTGATGAACTTCTCAATAGAAGCTGTAATCTCTTCATGTTCTCCCCTGGTAGCCAAAGTCTCTTCTAAATTTATTACATCTGACACTGAGGCAATAGTGGAAAAAAGAAAGCACTCTTTATAGGTAAGACACTTTTCTCTGCACTCCTCCACAGTTCCCACTGCCGGTGGGCAGGCCCAGGTAGTATCATATCTTTCACATTCATTCTGGCAGATCCACCTTACTCTTTCAGAAAACTCTATGTCCTCTGGAGAAAAAAAAGCGTACTGATACACCGGGTACTGGCAGATAAATTCTTCGATCTGTTCATAACTGATCATCTGTCTTTTCCTCCTCTTCAGTTTTTTTCGGTTTCCGCTCCTTTCCTCTAAAAGAAACCGTTTCCAGACAATATACATTTACCGCCTGAAGCATATCCGGGGAAAAGGAAAGTTCTGCCTCCGGGGCCATATGCTCCATGATCCTGGAAAGTCCATGTTCTTTCTCTTCCCTATTTTCTAAAAGCCGGATCTTTCCTGTCCCTGTAATACTCTGATAAGCATAAGAATAACTGCAGGTGTAAGTTCCCCGGATCACGCCCTGCTCCAGATCCAGTTCAAACCCCACGTCTTCCCTGGCGGCAAAGGCCTGGACTTTTCTCCCTTCTTTTGCCGAATGGATATAAAATCTCAGAGGTTCTCCTTCTTCCCACGAATATCCGTAATTTACCGGGACAATATAGATCCCATCCTGGTCCATGGTGCCGATCCGCAGCACTTTTGCCTGCTCCAGGATTTCCATAAGCCGTTTTTTCTCCTGTATCTCTCTTTTTGCAAGCCGCATTTTTCTCACAAGATTTACTCCCTTTCTATGTGTATTTTACTTCCGCCTTCTCCTGCCCTTGAGGGCTCTACGATAAGCCTTACCGGAATCCGGGCTTTGATCTCTTCCACATGGCTGATCACCCCTACGCTCCGCTTCCGGTCCCGGATTTTCTCCAGGGCTTCCATAACGATCTCCAGATACTTCTCATCCAGGGTTCCAAAGCCTTCATCCAGGAAAAACAGTTCCATAGGAGCTGCTCCTTTCATCTGGATCTGGGAAGAAAGGGCCAGAGCCAGGGCCAGAGAAGCCATAAAAGTCTCGCCTCCTGATAAAGTGGAAGCCGGACGGGTGGCGCCGCCGTTTTTATAATCCCGGATAATAAACATACCGCTTTGGTCTGTCTCCAGTCCCAGACTGTTTCCGGTCATTTCTTTCAACTTCTCATCTGCCTCTCTGGATACATACTCCATATAATACCGGGCTACATATTCTACAAATTTCTTTCCCCGGAAAAGTCCTTCCAGCTCCTGTAAAAGATCCAGCTTGTGACGGATCTGTCCCATCTTTTCTTCCAGAGCCTCTTTTTCTTTCCAGGCTTTCTCAGTCTGCTCTCTTTCTTTCCGCAGACCTCCCAGGATCCGGTTTGTCTCGACCTGACGGTTTTCCAGATCCTGTACTCCCTTTTTTCGCTCCTCCATCTGGGCCTCGGATATCTTTGCTCCCTTTGACCGGGCTTTTACAGAATCCATCTGGGATTTCACAGACAGAACCTTATTCTGAAAAGCTTCCAGTTTTTCCCGGAAAGTTTCCAGCTCCTCCCTTTCCATCCGCTGGGCCTGGATCCAGGAAATACTCTCTACTTCCTCCTCTGCCATACTCTCTTTCAGAGCTACTTCCCGTTTCCGGACTTCTTTTTCTCCTTCTGTTGCCAGAGCCTGGCCTGAGGCCAGTTCCTGTCCGATACGTTTTTCTCTTTCCTGAAAAAGCTGCCATTGCTCCTCCTGCTCTTTTATATAGGTTTCCAGCGTTTGTTTTTCTCTGAGAAGGCTTTCCTTTTTCTCTTCCAGCCCTTCTGCAGCTCCTGTCTTTTCCCGGATCTGCTCCTTCTTCTCCTGAAGCTCTTTTTCCATTCTCAAAAGTTCTGCTTCCAGCCTGGTCTTTTCGTTCTGTTCCTCCTGAATAATCCTGGATCCCTTTTCCCTGCTTTTTCTTCTGGCCTCAATGGCAGTCTCTAATTTTTCCAGATATTCCTGACACCTTTCCCTGCGCTGATTTTTCTCCTGAAGTTCCTGATAAATGCCGGGGAAATCTTCTTTTGAAACTTTCCGGGGCAGGCTTTCAAACCCTTTTTCCAGGTCCACTATTTCCTCCTGCAGCTTATCCAGCTCCTTCTGCTTTCTGGTCCCTTCTCCTCCAAGGCTCTCTATTCGGGCCTTTTTCCCTGCAATGGACTTTTCCAGCTCAAGGATCCTGTTCTGGATTTCTGTTTCTGTTTTCTTTTCAGTTTCTGTCTTTTCTGTCAGTTTCTCTCTTTCCTGCTCTCTGACAGAAAGGTTCTTTTTCTCCTCCTCCAGATCCATATGAAGAAACTCCCGGTTCAGCCGTCCCTCCTCCTCTTTGCGGACTTTCTCCTGCTGCCGGTTATTCTCCAGAAGAGTCTTAAACCGGGTAATGTTTCCGGAAATCTCCTGAAGCTTTCTTTCTGCCTGTTCTCTCTTTTCCTCAGGATTTTCCTGGTCCTCCATAGAAGAGGAAAGGCTTTCATGGTGTATGCTGCCGCAGACCGGACATGGCTGTCCTTCCTTTAAATCTCTGGCCAGTATGTAAGCCAGATTCTTCCGGTAGGCTTCATCTGCCCGGGCCTTTTCCTCCATAGCCAGGTTCTTCACTTCCTGGGCTCTCTGAAGCTCCTGCATAAGTTTCTCTTCCTGGGCTGCCAGTTCCTTTTTCTGCTCTTCCAGGGCCTTTTTCCTGACCTGTTCTTCTTCTACACGGAAAAGCTTCTCTTTAAAGCTTTCCAGATGAGCAAGCCCTGCCAGAGCAGCCTCATCCTCTTTTCTCTTTTCCTGGACTTCTAAAAGCCGGGACGCTGCCTGGGCCTTCTCCTCAGCCAGTTTCTGCTGATCTCCATTTTCTTTTTCCTGCCGGGCCAAAAGCTGTCCCAGTTCCTCTTTTTTTCTCTTCTCTTCCTCTTTTCTTCTTCCCAGTTCCAGCCAGAGCCGGTACCCCTCCTGGATCGTCTCCTGCTCCTGGACTGTTACTTTAACCTTATTCAGAGCAAAAGCAGCCTTTTCTCTTTCTTCTTCGTACAGCTTCAGATCGTTCTCCAGTTTTTCCAGCTTGGCCTGGTCTTCCTGTAATTGGCGGTTTCGGTCTTCCAGGGCTTTTTTCTTATTTCGTGATTCCGCTTCCAGGGTTTTCAGTCCTGCCAGAAGGGCGATTCCCTCTTCCAGCCGGATCCTTTGGATTTCCAGGGCAGGGAGCTCTTTCTGTTTTTTCTCCTGGGCCGTTTTTACCTGTTCTTCCAGAACTGCTTTTTCCTGCTCCAGTTTTTTCTGTTCTCCCAAAAGCTGCTCCAGTTTTTCTCTCCGCTCTGTCAGGTTCTCCTGTCCCTGAAGGAAATCCTGCAGGACCTTCCAAAGCCGCTCTGCTTTCTGTGCCTGTCCGATCCGTTCTTCTGCCAGAAGCATTTCTCCCTGCTGTCCTTCCAGCAGCCGGGCTTCTTTTTCCAGACTGTCGTACTCTTTCTGGGCTTCAAACCGGACTTTCTCTTCTTCCAGTTTTTTTCTGGACTCCTGAAGCTTCAGGGCATCCTTCTGGAACTGTTCCTGGCAGGTCTTTTCTTTCTCCTTCAGCTCCCGGACTTTCTCCCGGGTGATTTCTCCATATCTGGAAAGGGCCCCAAGCTGCTCCTTCTCCTGCCCCTGCCACTGCTGGACTTTCCCCCGGATGATCTGGACCAGAGATTCCCCGTATTTTTCCAGATGGAACAATCTCTCCAGCATTTTATTCCGTTCCATACCGTCCAGCTTGAGGAACTCGGAAAATTTTCCCTGAGGAAGGACTACGGTCCGGAAAAAATCTTCTTTTGACAGGCCGATAATTTCTCTGCATTTTTCATTTACAGATCCCACCTTATCCGCCAGCACTTCTTCTCTGTCTTCCAGGATTTCCAGAAAACGGGCGCCGTCGCTGCGGATGCTGCCTTCTTTTGAACGCTTAAATCCTCTGGTCACCCGGTAGGTATGGATTTCCTTTGTCTTTACAGAAAAAATATAGTCTACCAACGCTTTGTCTGTACTCACATGGATAAAATTCGTGCTGTTTCTGGCTGTGGTTCCGTATAAAGCCAGGGTGATCCCGTCCAGGATACTGCTTTTCCCGCTTCCCGTCGGCCCGAAGATCCCGAAAAGCCCTTCTCCGGTCAGTTCCTGAAAGTCAATCTCCTGAGGCTCCAGAAAGCTGTTCAGTCCTTTAATCTTTATCCAGATCGGTCTCATATTCCCTCTCCTTTTCTATGATCTCTGTGAGAGTCTCCAAAAGTTCCGCTTCCGGTTCTACGCCTTTTCTCTCCGCATAATATTCGGTAAAAAGCTCCTGAAAACTCTTTTCCAGAAAGTTTCCCTTCTCTTCCTCCCTGTCCCGGGAAGGAAAAAGAGGAACCACTTCCAGAATATCTTCTTTGTATTTCTTCAGTTCTTTGATCTGCTCTTCTCTTATAAAGCTGTCCGTATGGATATGGAGATAAACATAGCAGGGCCTGTCCTGATTTTCCATACACTTTTCCAAAGCTGCCTGGTAGTCCCCGCATACCCATTTTTCAATAGGCTTTGGATTGTCAAAATACAGATCTTCTGTCTCCGGCTTCTGGCCCGGGTGCAAAGTCACCAGAAGACATTCCTTTGCCACCGTAGTTTCCTGGAGCCGGTAAGGGAGAGGAGATCCGCTGTATCGGATCCTGCCCTGACTCCCCACAGCCTTCTGTGGCCGGTGCACATGGCCAAGCGCCACATAATCTGCCTCTTCCGGAAAAGTCTCCATAGGAAGGAGATAACTGTTCCCCAGGCTCAGACTCTGCTCTGATCCGTCCTTGATACAGCCAAGAGTAAAAACATGAGCCATCAGGATATTTATAGTGTCTTTTGAAAACCACCGGGCTCTTTTGGCAAAAAGCTCCTGCATTTTCTGGGCATAGGTAACTGCTCTTTCCTGGTCTTCTTCCTGGTTCCGGTAGAGTACCTCGTTCAGGGTCCTTTCACTGGCATAGGGCACGCAGGCAACTACTGCCTGCTCTCCCCCTTTTTCAAAAGAAAAGACTCCCTCATCCAGGGACTCTATCTGAAACTTTCCATACTGTCCCGATTCAATCTTTGAGCGGGGCGTTCCATAGATCAGGATCCCGTGTTCTCTTACCAAAGGGATCACCGCCTCCAGCCTTGATGGCTGATCATGATTCCCTGCAATCAGGACCACCAGTCTTTCCCCTCCATTGCTCAGATCCTTCAAAGTCTGGTAGAGAAGAGCTTCCGTTCCCGCAGAAGGATGGCCGTTGTCAAAAATATCTCCGGCCACACAGACCATATCCGCCTGCCCTTCTTCGGCCATAGCCACCAGCTGCTCCATAACAATTTTCTGTTCTTCCAGACGGCTCCTTCCTTCCAGAAGCTTTCCCAAATGCCAGTCCGCTGTATGTAAAATTTTCATAATTTCTGCCCTCGGCTTCCTATCACATAAGATTCTTTTCCTATTCTACCATTGGCGGCCATAGAAAAAAAGTCTGATTTTCTCTTAAAGTTCAAAATATTTCCTGCTATAATATGTTCCGCAAAAAGCTGACAATACGTATGTCTTACATAAACAATAGAAATAAGTCTTTCAGGCGTAGTCTATGTGTATAGACTGCGTTTTTGTTTGTCTAAAAAACAAAGGAGGACTTAAATTATGCCAAAAACAAAATTTCAGGAATTTCTGCGGGCAACGAGCCAAGCGGGCGTGCCCCAGCAGGACCATTTGGCGACTGCCGCAGGAGTCAAATCCTGTAGCAAACTACAGGATTTGACTTATGGAGTGCTGATGACCTTTTTCATGGTCATCGCCATGGAGCTTTATAATGCAGGGCTGAGAGACGGAGGGCTGACTTACAGTGCCCTGCCCAATGCTTTGTCAGAAATGCGTTTTATGTTTCCCATCTGCTTTGTCATGGGGTTTTTCTTCATTGACCGTCTGGCTCCTAAAATCGCTTTTAAAATGGCGGTTCCGGGAAAAGATAATCCCCTGCTGGTCACTACCGTAAGGGCCTGTGTAACCGTTGCCTTTATGTGTCCGATCATGAGCCTCTGGGCCACTTTTATCTTCAAACATCCCGGGATCCATTTCCTTCCTGTATGGCTCCAGACCGTTGCCTGCAACTTCCCTATGGCTCTTATCTGGCAGGTATTTTACTGCGGGCCCCTGGTACGCTTCCTGTTCCGTAAGATTTTTCGGGTTCGAAAGGAAGGTTGAGACAGAAAAAGCAGCCTCTTGATTGCAAAATATGAATAATCTATAATAATGTCAAATTATTATAGATTGGTGGTGAAAAGCTTATGAAAAAAATAGGCTTATGGATCTTTGGGGTGATTCGTATAGTTGTATGCGTTGTATTACTATTCGCAAGCTGCCTGGCAATGCTCCTTGCTATCGCTTTAAAAGACAGTCCTTATATGATTTACGACATTTCAGAAAAAATAGAGGACAATATTGCCATTATTAGCGATAATATTCCTTGGCCGTCCATTTTACCTGACAGCACAAAGATTTTAAAGTTGCGCTATTATCAGCATACTTTTGATGCAGAATGGAGCTATATATCTGTTACAGTTCAGGTTCCGGCTGATGAGACCATCGATAGTTCTGCCATGCCTGACGGATACCAAATTTCTCACAATGAAATCCAAGGAGAAAATCGGCTGATTCAATTTTCTTATCACTGTTCCGCATCTGCTATGGGAAGCCTCTATGATTGGATTGTGCAAAACAGCAAACGGATTTATGATATAAAAGAAATTATTCTATCGTTTCTTCCGGCTATCGGCCTATTATTGGCTGCTATATTGGTTGTGATTCCTTATGGAAAAATTCATAGATATTTTAAAAATCGAAAAAATCCACCACAAAGACAATAACAAAATATCTAAAAACATCCTTTAGATGATACTTTTCCAAGCCATTGAGTATCTTTATCTATACTTTATAAGAATTTATAAAAAGTTTAAATCCTTTGGTCAGTTTAAAGGTTGAATTATTATTATGATTTGTTATTCTATAAACAAAAAGCGAGGAGGTAATTTTGTGAAAAAATATGTTCTCTTAAGCATCATAACTTGTTTTACTCTACCATTTACTTCTAGCTGTTCATTTTTCAATCCTTCTTCCGATATAGAAGTTTCTGCGCCAAATGCGGACACTACTGAATCGGACAATGCAGCATCGGAAGACGAAACTACGCCTTCATCTGACGTGGAAGATTCCTCATACGCTGCTTCCTCCGTAAATGCTGATGAAGCAGAGACTACCCCGGATATCCAGACTACCGTAGGTTATGTCCTTTCCGTTGATGAAAATACAATGTATGCAGACTTAAAAAACACTGGCAGCAGACTTTATCCTGGAGAAGGAGAAGATCGTAAGGTAGCATTTGATATATCGAATGCTGAGCAAGTTCAAACCAATATCTCAGAGTTCAATCCTGCCAAAGATAATCTTATCAGCCCGGGAATCCAAGTAACTATCGAATACTACGTTGTTATCTGTTTGTGATCCGATTTCAGACCCTATATCAGTTGACAGCCAAGTAGCTATCGCCTACTATACAAAGCAAGACATTAATTATGCTATATATGTTGGGTCCATGTCTTAAATTTATTACGGCCTCGCTCCTGTTTAGAAAATCTTCAGAATTCCTCCGGCAAATCTTTCTTGTTCCTTCTGGGATTAAATGCTATAATGAGGAGACGAAATTTTATACAGGAAAGTGAGCTGAAAAGATATGAGAATGGAATTATTTTCCATAGGACCATTTACCATATACAGTTATGGGCTGATGATCGCTGTGGGAATTCTGGTATGCATTGCTATGGGAATGTACCGTGCAAAGAAGCGTGGAATGAGTGATGACGCAGTTCTGACCATCGCCATTATCGGCGTGCTCTCCGGCTTTATCGGAGCAAAACTGCTTTATGTAATTGTAGAGTTTGATCAGTTTATAGAAGATCCTATGTCCGTTATGGGCGGCGAGGGCTTTGTGGTCTATGGAGGAATCATTGTAGGTGTTCTCTCCGCAGTTATTTACTGCCGGCAGAAAAAACTGGTATTCCTGGAGTACTTTGATCTACTTGCTCCCTCCATCGCCGTTGCTCAGGGATTCGGACGGATCGGCTGCTTTCTGGCAGGCTGCTGTTATGGCAGGGAAACAGATTCCTTCCTGGGTGTGGTCTTTCCGGAACACAGCATGGCTCCCTCAGGGGTAAAGCTGCTGCCCACTCAGCTTTTCTCTTCGGCAGGGGATTTTCTGATCATGGCCATTCTTCTCCTCTACAGCAGAAAGACACGGCCAAAAGGCAGAACCGGAGCTCTTTATCTGATTCTTTATGGTATCGGACGGTTCCTCATTGAGTTTTTGCGGGCAGATGACCGGGGAACTGTGGGAAGCCTGTCTACCTCTCAATTTATCTCCATTGGGATTGTAGCTGTGGGACTGATCCTGTTTTTTAGCAGCAAGCTCTTCCACAGGGCAGAAAAAGCGGTCACCACTTCCCCTGAAGAATAGTAAAAATCTCCCGCCGGGAACACAGCGAAAACTGTGAGCCTGACGGGAGAAATTTTATATTATATCCAAATATTTGCTTAATCCATAAATAATCCCATTGCTGTCATTGTCCAAAGTAATAAATCCTGCCGCATTTTTTACTCTTTCTTCCCCGTTTTCCATTGCAGTACTGTGTTCATATCCAGACAGCATTTCCAAGTCATTCATATCGTCTCCAAAAACTGCAATCTCCTTCTTGGAAAATCCCAGACTTTTTCTTATATTTTCGATACTGTTATATTTACTGGCTCTGGTGCTGGAGCCGGTGTGATACTATCTACAAGATTTTTATAATAGATCAAAATTTTTATAACCTTCTTCATATATTCCGGAATTATCCATCTGATTTCCCGGTCCTCGATTCCCCAGTGCTTTCTGGCAGATTTTTCTGTGATGCCTGATCTATAGCATTTTATTTTCTACAAAGCATTCATACAAATATGAAGGATTTTCATAATATACGCTACTATTATAATCATCTATTTTTTCACTGATAAAAGAATTATACACCATCTGTAGCGCTTCAATAACACCTATATGTTTTTCCTGGGCAACGTTTTTAATTAATCTCTTATAAACTTTTCCAATATCCCAATGGGTTGGTATCGCATATTTACAATCACCCACATTGTCAAAGTTTCCTGTTGGAATATGGGCCTCCTCTATAAAATCATCGCTGACCCGTTCAATATTATCGCTGTGGTAAATATCTGCTAAATCATATATTTTTTCCAGCCTTTTTTTACCCAATAACTGAACGACTGTGGCTCTCTTATTTTTTGTCTTTCTGGCAATATAGTCTATCAGGCTGCATGTAAAAAACAGATCATTATCCTTCCGGTCTTCTCTTCCCTGATTCTCCATAACCTATTTAACCTCCTCATAGCCCCTGTATTTTAAACATTGTAATGCTTCTTTAGTACAGAAGTTAATCTGATGTGTAGGATATTTAAACTTTGCTAATACCCAGAATTGTTCTCTTGTAATGACACCATCCATATAATCCGAGACATAGTTATAAATTTGGTCATTTGCCATTGCGCCAATCAGAAAAAATACTTCTCCCCCACTTTCAGCTTTTCTTCGAACTGCCCATAAAAATCTTCGGTAAAGTCCCAGGGCGCCAGGAAGAAGTTCTTCAGGATATACATAGATACATTTTTTGCTTCCTCCGGATTCTGGAACTGTCCCAGGATTTTTTCCGCTTTCTTTAAAAAGTTATGCCAGGACAAAACATAGGCCTCGTATTTTTTCAGTTCCGGAGTGTCCAGCCATTTGCTTACTTTTACTTTGGTCTTCGGCTGTTTCGGACATTCATGAACCTGGAAAAAATAATGAAATCCCTCCTCCTCATAGATCCGTCCCAGAGGGAACATCCGGCAGAATCCAGGTCGATGGGGATGAATGCTGCACCTTCCTTCCGGATCAAGAAAACTGCACCGTTCTGCCTCGCCGGCCATTTTCAGATTGGGAAGTATGATCCCGTCCACCACGTTTAACTCCAGGGCATAGGTCAGAAGCTCCTGAAAACTCTGGCCCAGTCCCGCTTCCAGGCGGAATACATCATAGGGATCCAGAACCACCGATTTTCCCATTTCTTTGCAGCAGTCACAGCATCCACGGCAATCGTCGCAGCCGGCTTTTACCATATCTCTGGATGTGTACAGCTTTCCGTCGGAAACTTCCGCCAGATTGATCTCTCTCAACATATATGTATTCTCCTCTGTCTTAATATTCTGTCCTGATCTCCTCCCTGGAGATTCCGTAAGTCTTCATAAATTCTTCCAGATCTTTGTCGCTGCGGATGCAGCAGATATCCTGGAATTTTCCTGTTTCCTGATCTTTAAATCCGGCAGTCTTTTCTCCCGTACAGATACTGGAACGTATTACCGGAATCTGTCTGTTCCGGTCAAAGGACAGCCGCTTTTCTTTTTTCTTAAAGAACATATTCCTTTTCCTCTCTCGGATAGAATAAACCGGGCTTAACCCTCAAAAATTCATACCCTGTATTTCCAATAATACAGTCCTTCTGTCTCCACCACTTTATCCAGCAGATCTTTCAGGGATTCGCTCTCATTGTATACTGCAATGCTGAGGACTCCTCCTGTAATGCTGATGATAGAATTTTCTTTTCCCAGAAGAATATCTACCTGCCCCTTTTTCTTCATAATGACTCTTTTTAAGATCTTCACCAGAAGATCACATCGTTTCTCTTTCAGCCAGCCGTTTCTTTTCGGTTTTAAAGGGGGATACTCCTCTACATATACTTCAAAGGGATAATAACAGATAACCTTTAAAATAATGGCAATGGCTTTATCGCAGAATTCCTGAAGCTGTTTATCCTGAAGGAAATAACTTTCCACCTCTTCAAAAATACTGTTGCCATGTTCTGCCACATGGTAGGGAAGAAAATCGATCACCCGATAGTCCTCCGAAAACAGAGAGTTCAGTTTTTCACTTCTTTTTACCCTGCTCATACTCCTCTTCCTCCTCCATGCTTGCTAAGAACATCTCATAAAAATCGTCTTCCCCGTCCAGTTTCGGAGAATTCTCTCCTCCGCCATTGGTACTTCTCTTCATCTCCGCATAAAATTCTTCTCCTGCAGTGACCAGTTCCATCTCATAGATCTCATAGCCTAATTCCCGGCATTTCCTGCAAAAAGCTCCCAGTGGATTCTCTGCCTTTCTGGTCTCCAGAAGCTCCTTTCTAAGTTTTTCATCGCTCATAGCCTGTCTCTGCAGTTTATCTAATAATTCAATCGTATTCATATCCTCTGCTCCCTTCCTGCTATACAGACGTCATTTTCTGTCCGCAAAAATATTTGTTCTTCCACTTTGGTATCATTATATAACACCCCCGGCAAAATTCCTAGCAAAAATGCAGCGTCCAAAGAAGTCTTTTTGTTCTTCTTTGAACGCTGCATTTCATAATGGGCTGAATCCTCATACCTTTATCCGGTCTGCGATCTCTTTACCGATTGCCAGTCTCTTATCCCGGGCGCCAATGATCACGCAGTCCTTATGATTCTGGATCACCTGAACCTGACTGCCCTCCTGAATCTGGTAACGCTTCATAAATTCCAGCACCTCAGGTATTCCGAACATCCATTTAATGGTGTAGCTTTCACCACGCTTTGTCTGCGACAATGCCTGCATAAGAATACCTCCCTCCGTTGTCAAGGCTGTTATCTTTCCTATATTCTAAAATGTCCCTTCCCAGTTAGTCAACAGTAAATAACTTTTGAAAAGATACATTCTCCTTACGGATAGGATTGCCCAAATTTATGATTTTATAAACATTCGTAAACATACAATTCATGAAGTGCCCGGGTGGCACAGATATACTCTGCCTGGATCAGCAGAGGCGTCTTCTTCTTTCTGGCCAGCACAAATACCTGATCGAACTCCAGGCCTTTTGCCAGATAAAAGGTGGTAACGGTCAATCCTTTTTTAAAAGAAGAACTGTTTCTGTCCACATAAAAGGCCGGGATTTCTTTTTCCCTCAGATTCTTATAAACCTCCAGGGCTTCTTCCTCGCTCATTGTCAGCAGAGCGGCTGTCTCATAGCCTTTGGAACCCAGGGCCAGATTTTTGAAAATTTCCTCCACAGCCTCCTCTTTTCCATCCAGCTTTTTCTCCTCCACTTCTTTCCCGTGGCGCTGAAAGATCTCCATATCCCGAATACCTGCAGTCCTATTGGCATATTCAGCAATCTCCACTGTATTCCGGTAGCTTTTGTTCAGGATGATCTTCCGCATATCCTTTCCGAAGATCCCCGGCAGAAATTCCAGAACATCGTGGTTCCGTTCCTCCATGGTCTGGGCCCGGTCTCCCAATATGGTCATTCTGCAGTTAAACATCTGCCGTAGGATCAGATACTGGAGATAAGAATAATCCTGCATCTCATCTATGACCAGATGTTTGATATTTCTATGATCCCGGACCCTGCAGAGTCTGTACTTCAGATACAAAAGAGGATATACATCCTCGTAGGCCAGCACCCGCTTTTCCTGGGGTACATCAGGAAGTATGGGATAGCCGTTTTCTTCCAGAAATTTATTATAGATCTTATATAAGTCCCTGGTCACATAAAGTTTCTGAAATTTTTTGGCAATAGTATCCAGATCTTCTTCTGAAAGAGTACAGTCATGAAGAGTTTCATATTCGTCTATAAAATATTCCATAACTGCATCCATCCTGGACAAAAGAGGAATATCCTGAAACTTAAAGTAAAACAGATGAATCAGTTCATTTTCCGTAAGTTTTAATCCTCTGAACTCCACTTCTTTAAAGGCCATCAGCTCGTCTTCCAGTAATGCAAGAAATCCCTCCGCCTGAGACACAAAAGTCTCTGACTGTTTTTCTTCCAGCCTTCTTTTCTCTTCCTTCGTCAGTCCCTGTAATTCCAGCTCTATCTGATCATACCGGTCATGACAGTCTCTGATCGCATCCCGCAGTTCACGGTAGGCAAAAAGATCAAAACTCATTTCCTGGATATTTTCTTCTCCCAGTTCCGGAAGGATATGGGAAATATAGTCTGAAAACACACTGTTTGGAGACAGGATCAAAATATCCGACGATTTCAGATTTTTCCGATCATGGTACAGCAGATATGCGATCCGATGAAGCGCAATAGAAGTTTTCCCGGATCCTGCTGCTCCCTGGATCACCATTATCCGGTCTTTCGTATTCCGGATAATGGCATTTTGCTCTTTCTGAATGGTCCGGACAATGTTTTTCAGCTGCACATCTCCATTGCCGCCCAATTCTGCCTTCAGGATCTCGTCATCAATCTTCATATCACTTTGAAATTCGTAAATCATCCGGCCACCCCGGATCTTATACTGCCATTTAGAGGTAATCTCCCCTTCCATAAGACCGAGAGGGGCCTCATAGGAAGCAGGCCCCTTGTCAAAATCATAAAACAAACCGCTTACCGGCGCCCGCCAGTCATAAATCAGGGGCATGTGTCCTGCTTTCTGAGAAAAATTTCCGATCCCTATATAAAACTTTTCTGACTCCTCCTCCCCCTCATAGCGAAAATCTACTCTTCCGAAAAAAGGAGAATCCAGCATTTTCTCCAGCCTGTGAAGATAAGCCTGCTGCTCCTGGTTTGCATTGACCTGATGGAGAAGTGCCTGCTGGTTATCGAAATCCTCATAGCCGTACTGGTCCATCTCTGTATAGTTTTCCCAGTAATACTCATGCATCCCCTCAATATCTTTCTGTCCCTGGAGAATGGATTCTCTCACTTCTCCAATCCTCTCCTTCAGTTGTCCGGTTACTTTATCTAAATATCTTTTTCCTTCACTCATGTATTCACCTTCTGTTGCCGTCAAATCTATTACAAATGAAACCATACCCTCGTGTACAAGGGCCCAAACGCCTCTGCGTATCTGTTTATTATATCCTATTTTCGTAAGATTTCCAACCTCATGTTATTCCTTTGCCCTGTTATGGCAAAAAAAGTTCTCCCTGTCTGTCCTGGGAGAACTTTTCTTATGCTCACAGCGAGGCATCCCCTCACTTATGTACCTGTAAACCCACTGTCTGTCTTTAATCTAAAAATGTTTTATAGTCCTCGTAGTTTTTCGCCAGCAGTTCCGGTGTATTCAGACTATAAGGGCATTTCTTCATGCATTGACCGCAGTGCTTGCATTCCTCTATTTTTTTCATTTTTTCCTGCCATTCTGCAGACAGCCAGGATGCCTGAGGAGATCTTCTCAGCAGCAGTCCCATTCTGGCACAGTTGTTGATCTCAATTCCCGCAGGACAGGGCATACAATATCCACAGCCTCTGCAGAAGTCTCCTGAAAGTTCCTTTCTGTCTTTTTCCATTACTTCTTTCAGCTCCCCTGTTAGGCTTGGCGGACAGACCTGGTAAGATAAGAATTCATCCAGCTCGCTTTCTCTTTGTATTCCCCAGATAGGAGCCACATGTTCAAACTGGGCCTGTGCCATAAAAGCGTATGCGCAGGCGGAATTCTGGATCAGTCCTCCTGACAAGGCCTTCATAGCGATGAATCCCATATCTGCTTTTTTACAAGCGTCAACCAGTTCCAAATCAGTTTCTGCAGCCAGATAAGAAAATGGAAACTGAAGAGTTTCATAAAGTCCTGACTCTATCGCTTCTTTTGCCAGGGGAATCCGATGGTTGGTAATACCGATATGTCTGATCTTTCCCTGACGCTTTGCCTCCAGGGCTGCTTCGTAAAGTCCTGTACCATCTCCAGGTCTGGGACAGAAATCCGGATTGTGAAACTGATAGATGTCAATATAATCTGTCTGGAGCATCCGAAGACTTTCCTCCAAATCCTTCTTTAATCCCTCTCCGGTTTTAGCGGCAGTCTTGGTGCTGATGATCAGTTTATCCCTTATATAGGAAAATGCAGCTCCTATCTTTTCCTCGCTGTCTGTATAAGCTCTTGCCGTATCAAAATAATTGATTCCGTTATAGAATGCTTTCTGCAGGATATAAACTGCTTCTGCCTTGGTGATCCGCTGGATTGGCAGCGCTCCAAAGCCGTTTTTGTTTACTTCAATCCCTGTTTTTCCTAAAATGACTTTATCCATGATGTCTCCCTTCCGGAAATCTTAGTCTTCATAATCCAGACATGCTCTCTCAGTAGTATAAGGCCGTACATAGGTATCTGCCACCTTTACATGTTCAGGATGAGAACCGTATACCTTAATGTCCTCTGCTTTTTCCAGAGTCGTTACCAATGCCATATCATGGGTAGCAGAAGGAAGAGGCTCTGAAACAAAGTCTACAGTAAGAAGCCCTGGCACCTTGCCTACCAGGCTTTTCAGATTTTCTGCCATTGCTTTCTTTAATTCTGGTTTTTTGCTCTCCTCAACTTCTGGTTTAAATTTCCACATTACAATATGATGTACCATATGTATTCTCTCCTATCTTTTTGACTTTTCTATTATTTTAATATAAAGGAAAGGGGCCTGTCAATAAACCTGTTTCCTGGTTTATCCAGTCCCCTGTTATAATCTTTCTTATCTTTGCAGGTTTGTATCCCCGGATTTCATGATCTTCAGGATATCTGCCTCATTCACCACATTAAAATCGTGCTGGATCATCAATTTCAATACACTGGCTGTAATAGAAAAATCTATGGTTTTCTGTGGAGAAAAGCCACGGGCCAGACTGTGGAGCAGACCTCCTGCAAAGGCATCTCCGGCTCCCACAGCTTCCAGGCTGTGAACCCTGTGAACCGGGCTTTCATAGAATTTCCCGTCTTTCAGATAAATTCCCATCCAGTCTCCGTCTTCCACAGTCCTCATATTCCGGAGAACGCTGGCCACTGCCCTGCAGTTGGGATACTGGCGAAGGATTTCCTCCATTCCCTGCTTATAAGTATGGATTTGGTCAATCCCGTGGGCCATGTCCCCATCAAAGGCATGAATACCCAAAGCAGACTCAAAGTCTTCATCGTTAGCAATACACAGCGTCACATAATTCATCAATTCCTTCATAACCTTCTGAGCCTTCTGGGTACTCCACATTTTTCCCCGGTAATTCAGATCGCAGACCACTTCAATAGAATGGGCCTTACAGTATTTTACAGCCTCCAGCACCGCCTTTTCAATATTCTCACTTACCGCAGGCGTAACTCCGGAAAAATAAAAAATATCCACATCCTTTAAAAGCTCTTCCCAGTGAAACTCTTCCGTACCAGCCTGGGCAAAGGAACTGTATGCCCGGTCATAGACTACATTGGTAGGTCGGATATTGGTGCCTTTCTCAAAATAATAGATTCCAAGACGCTCTCCGCCTTTCAGGATTTTTGAAGTATCCACTCCAAAGCGGCGGATCTCATTATGGGCGGCCAGTCCTACTGGATTATCCGGCAATTTTGTCACAAAATCTACAGGATCTTCCATCATGGCAAGAGACACGGCTACGTTCGCCTCCGCTCCTCCATAGCTGGCCTCAAAATCCTGAGCCTGAAGAATCCTTAAGTTCTCCGGGGTCTTCAGCCGCAGCATAATTTCTCCAAAAGTCAGTATCTTCATATCAGCTGTCCTCCTGTTTATTTCGAAAACTCATGATCAACATCTGCAGACGATTCTCAATATTTGCAAAACTCACATCTGGATCATAATCCAAAGGCAGTATGCTGGCATCTGGATACAGTTCCTTTAATTTCTTTATAATTCCCCGGCCTACCACATGATTCGGCAGGCAGCCAAATGGCTGAAGGATTATAAAGGCCCTGCATCCATTTTTAGCATGGTGAAGGATTTCTCCTGGAATCAGGACTCCCTCTCCTGCATCAAAAGTATGGTGGATAATAGGATCGCTGTCCTTTACCAGATCCTGCATACGGCAGGCCGGCGTGTAAAGAGGACTCTTCCTGGCAATCTTATCTGTCACATCATGGGCCAGGTTAAAAGCCACATCTGCTGTCCGCAGCCATACTTTCTGAGGAACTGGTTTATCCAGATGATATTCCCGGATCTGGGCATCCTGATAGAAATAAGTCTTTCTGATAACATCTGTCATTCTGGCCTCAATAATCTCGAATCCGTTCTTTTCCAGATAAGCTTCAATATCATGGTTTGCCCCCGGATGGAAATTCAGCAGATATTCACCTACGATCAGTACTCTGGGTTTAGGATGAGACCGGTCATATTCTACCTGATTCATAATGTCTATAGCTTTCTCAAAGCCATGTCTGGCTCCCATTATCCCATGTTTTTCCAGACCATCTATTACCTGGTCCAAAGCTTTTTCAAAAGCCTTATCTGCACTTCCCGGAACTTTCTCATAAGGCCGTATCTTCCGCAGAAGCTCCTCAAGGACATCAATCATAGGCATGGCGAATGCAATCCTGACAGAAGTGAGGAGATTCATTCGGAATCCGGGATGAAGGTTATGAGAATCTTTGTCATCATTGGTCAGTATCGGTACATGGGAATATCCCGCATCATCCAGAGCTTTCCTTAAAAGAGCGCTGTAATGGGTAAGGCGGCAGTCTCCCACATATTTCGCCATAGCGATAGCCACTTCTTTGTCATCATACTTTCCGCTTTTCAATGCAGCTAATGCTTCTCCGATAACAATCTGGGCAGGGAAACAGATATCATTATGTACATATTGTTTTCCCAGACGGATTGCCTCTTCTCTTCCCAGCTCCAGAGGTTCTGTGCGGATTCCCTGTCCGGCAAAAGCTGCAGCCATCACCCTGCTGAAGGCATGAGAGGTATTTGGAATCAGCGCTATTTTTTCTTTTCTGGACGTTTTCGTATATTTTACAGGATAAGGATCCGGCAGTTCATGAACTGTCAGCTTCTTTCTTCTGTTCCTCTGCATAGCCACCGTCTCTGTGAAAGAACGGATACGGATACGGAGAGGTCCCTGTATATCGCTCTCATCCATCTTCAGGATCAGCGGCGTTTTTCCCGAAATATCTTTCATCAGACGGATGATCTCATCAGAAAGATAGGCATCATGGCCGCAGCCAAAGCTTACGATCTGCACATATTCCAGATAGTCTTTTTCTGCTGTCAAAATAGCAGAGGAAAGCATTCTGGCATGAAAATTATTTACAACATCCAGCCGGCTTTTCTTTAATTCTCCATGGTCTGCTCCTGGGAGAGAATCTGCGGTGAGCACAGGGATTCCCATTTTCGTAAACATATCCGGCAAGTCATGATTTACCAACGCGTCATTCTGATAAGGTCTGGAAGCCAGAACTACCGCATAGGTTCCTTTTTCCTGAACCATCCGGCACACTTCTTCTCCTGCATGCAGAAGTTCCTGACGGAAAGATGTCTGAGCTTCATCTCCTGCCTCTATGGCCTTTCGCGTCTGTTCCGGTGATATCTGGAAAGTCTCCTCCATATACTTTGTCAGCTGTCTTTCCCGATCACCATAAGTAGACCAGTGGAATAATGGCGCATCAAAAGGTATATTCCAACGTTTTTCAGGGTTATCTGAATTTCTGACAACAATAGGATACCCCTTTACCACTGCACACATAGACTGGCTGGTGTCCTCTGTATTCTCTGATTCTACCGTTGTAATGGAGGGCATAAAAATCCTGTCTACTCCGCTTTTAGCCAGACTGCGGATATGTCCGTGGACAAGTTTGGCCGGAAAGCATACCGTATCTGAAGTCACCGCAGACAGCCCTTCTTCATATATCTTCCTTGTACTGGCAGGAGATACTTTGACTTTGAATCCCAGGGCTTTCCAAAAAGTTCCCCAGAACGGCATAGTCTCCCAGAAAGAAAGGACTCTTGGAATTCCAATGGTAATCTCTCTGTTTGTTTCAGGTTCCGGGTAAGGATATTTTTTCATAAGAAGCTCTTCCCGGAGTTTAAAAAGATTTGGCACCTCTTTCAGCGCCTGCTTTTTCTCCCTGATTTTCGCCTGAACCTCTTTGTCCTTAGGGTCTCCCAGAACCTCTCCTCTCTCACAGCGGTTATTGGTGATCCAGGAGTTTCCATTAGAAAAACGGACAATGGTTCTTTTACAATGGTTGGTACAGAAGGGACAGGGAGAATTAGATTCCTGGGTATAAGAAAAGTCATCCATTGCTTCAAGGCCGATAAACGTTTTCTTCTCCCCCTGTTCATGAAATCTTTCCTTTGTAATCAATGCTGCCCCGATAGCTCCCATGATTCCCGGATATGGGGCTCTTACCACATTCCGCCCCAGATACTGTTCCATGGCCCTCAGCACTGCATCATTCTGAAAAGTTCCTCCCTGAACAACGATCTTGTTCCCCAGACTGTCCAGGTTAGAAACACGGATCACCTTCGTAAATACATTTTCTATAATAGAACGGCAAAGACCTGCCATAATGTCTCCAGGCAGTCTGCCATTTCGCTGTTCGGTGATGATGCTGCTGTTCATAAACACCGTACACCGGCTGCCCAATTCTGCAGGATTCTCCGATGCAAATGCGGCTTCAGCGATTTTCCCCACCGGAATATGCAGCGATGCTGCAAAATTCTCCAGAAAAGAACCGCATCCCGAGGAGCATGCTTCGTTGAGCACAATGTTGGTGATAATTCCATTATCCAGCCAGATGGCCTTCATATCCTGTCCGCCAATATCCAGTATAAATGTAGCGTTCTCTACATACTTTCTGGCTGCCCGGGCGTGAGCTACCGTTTCTACCACATGGCATTCTGTCTCAAAGGCTTTTGAAAAAAGCTGTTCTCCATATCCAGTAGTGCCGGCGGCGATAATATCCAGTTGTACTCCTTTTTCTTTATACTTTTCTCTCATGGAAATCAGCGCGCCTTTGGCTACCAGGAGTGGGTCACCCTCGTTAGGCGCATAAAAGGAATCCAGGATATTTTCCTCTTCATCCATAAGCACAAATTTTGTGGTAGTGCTTCCGGAATCAATTCCCAGATAGACATGAAGAGTCTCCCCTTCCTGAAGTTCAGGTGTTGCTATGGCCGGAAGCTTATGGCGCTCTATAAATTCCCTGTACTCTTTTTTTTCAACAAAAAAAGGCCTTCCTTTCTTACCCACTGAAAGCTCTTTTCTGTGTTTGATCTCTCCCAGCCTGTCTTCCAGTTCTTCAATTCTGTAAATTTCTTTTCGATCCTGAAACATGGTGTTCAAGGAAAGAGCTGCACCGTAAGCAATAATGATCTCCGGTCTTTCAGGTCGGATGATCTCGTCCCGGGACAGGTTCAGCCTCTGGGCAAAAACCTGGATAAGCACAGGATTAAAAGTCATAGGACCGCCTTCAAAGGCTACTGGTTTCTCAATATCCAGCCCCTGGGCCAGTCCTCCGATTGTCTGTTTTGCAATGGCATGGAAAGCAGAAAGAGCCAGGTCAGATTTTGCGATTCCCTGGTTAAGCAGCGGCTGAATATCCGTCTTGGCATATACGCCGCATCTTCCGGAAATATCATAAACGCAGGAGCCCTTTTGAGCCAGGGCATTAAACTGCTCCACAGGAACCTTAACAATCGATGCTACCTCGTCAATAAAAGCGCCGGTACCTCCTGCACAGCTTCCGTTCATACGCATATCAGAAACCGCAAGATTCCCGTCTTCCTGGTTTCTTCGGAAAAAAATAATTTTCGCATCCTGTCCGCCAAGCTCTATGGCAGTTCTGACATTTGGATATTTCTCGCACAAAACCACAGAGTTGGCTACAACTTCCTGGATAAAAGGAACATTCAGAGCCTCTGCCACAGGCTTTGCCCCTGACCCGGTCATAGCCACACGTACCGGTCTGTCATGAAACTGTTCTTTCAGACGTCCCAAAGCAGCCTGAACGCTCTGCACCTGACTGGAATTATGTCTCTTATAACTGGAATATAGTATTTCTTTGCTGTCCTTATCTGCTGCAACCAGCTTCGTAGTGGTAGAGCCTACATCAATCCCCACAAGAAGCTCCGGCTGCCTGTTTTCTTTTTCTGGAATCATTACTAACACTCCCTATATCTTTTGTTACATATAATGAGGTAAGGGTTCAAAAGTAATTTGCCCCTATGATACCGCCTTTTGTTTTTGGCATCATATAATTTAATCCATAGTATATTAGTTTACCAGATTATGGACAGAAATGTAAGATACTTTTATTTATTATTAATAATACTTTTTTATTGCTTATATTCTTCATCTCTCCTGCATAGTTACCGCAACAAAGTCACCTGGGACTTTTACGCATCCTTTTTTATTTCCTCAATATTTTTTCCATGCTCTTTCCTTTTGCCAGTTCATCCACCAGTTTATCCAGATATCGTATTTTCTGCATAAGCGGGTCCTCTATCTCTTCTACCCGCACACCGCATACCACTCCTTTTATCAAAGCTGCATTGGGATTTATACAGGGCGCCTCTTCAAAGAACGTCTTCAAGTCCACATTTTTCTTGATCTGGCCTTCCAGCTCTTCCCGGCTATACCCGGTAAGCCAGGAAACAATCTCATCCACTTCTTCTTTAGTCCGATTCTTTCTCTCTGCCTTTTGAATATACAGAGGATAAACTTTCGCAAAACTCATGGAAAAAATTTTATGAGCTTCCATGGGTCTTCCTCCCTTCCGTTATTACTTTGCCTGCCGACATTATATCACAAAGCAACGAGCTGAGTGAATATTTAAGATTGTTAAAATCATCTGGAATACTTTACATTTTTCGAAAGCCGGAAGAGTCAAAATATTTTCTGTAAGAAGCAGGTGTAAAGTCCATTTCCTTTTTAAAAGCCCGTATAAAATGAGAGGCTCCTGAATAACCGCATCTGGCGCCGATATCTTCTATGGACAGCCGGGTTTCCATGATCAGTTCCGTAGCTTTCCTAATCCTGAGAGCTGTAAGATATTGATGAGGAGACTGTCCTGTCTGCTTTCGGAAGATTCTTGAAAAATGATACTTACTTAAAGATACATTATCTGCAATATTTTCCACGGTTATCCCATCCTTATAATGTTCCTGCATGTAACTGACCGCTTGAATGACAGCAGTGTCCATAGAAACCGGTTCGTTCTCAGCCAGGATTCCAAGAAGATTATGGAGCAGATAAGAAAGTCTGTGCTCTTCCGGCTGAGTTTTAGACAATTCTTCCAGAATTTCGGCAAACACAACACCCGTACCAGATTTATGGCCAAAAAGGGGGCCTGTTCTCTCATAAAGCAATTCTAGATATTCCTGGGAACAGTTGCCGGTAAAATGAAAAAATTGAAAGGAAACTTGTTCTTTCGCATAGTAGCAATGATATTTCATACAATCGAGAAGGACAATATCTCCTTCTTGGGCTATAAAAATCTGCTCTTCATATTGGAAATAAAGTCTGCCTGAAAGAATACGAAAAGCCAGAAAAAGTTTTAGCCCTTCCCTTTGTATCTGATAAGGTGGAGCGCACGTGTATTCGCCTCCCCACAATACGGAGAACAGATATCTCCGTGCAAAATCTGAAGGTGCGTAAAAATAAAGCCCCTTTTTGCTCAAAATTCCCTGTTCATTGGGTATGACAACTTTTTTCTCTATTTCTTCCAATTCCATATCCTTCCTCCATGGGTAGTTCTAACATAGCACAAAATGTATATTAACAGGCAAATTTCAACAGTGCCAGACTGGTTTTTTTGTTATATTATACATTATATCAGAAAAAATCAAAGTTTAAAATTAAAGCACAAAATTATTATAATATACCGTAGAAAGGAGTATGTTTATGACATCAAAAGAAAGAGTTCTGGCAGCCTTCGCCCACAAAGAGCCAGACAAAGTACCTGTAGATTTTGGGGGCATGAGCTGTTCCATGATCAACGCTTTGTATTAAACAGTCTAAGGGACTACTATGGGCTGGAATATCGTCCTCCAAAGATTAATGATATGTCTACCATGACTGCCTATGTAGAGCCTGACCTTGCAGACTGTCTGGGCTGTGATATACAACAGCTTTACAATTATGGAGATACTTATGGACATACGAATACAGATTGGAAGGAATGGGTTTATCAGGGAATTCCTGTGCTGATTCCTGCTGATGCCTCTGTGACTGACGATGGTCAGGGAGGCTATTACGTATATCCTAAAGGAGATACATCCTGTCCTCCCTCTGGGCATATGACTGCAAATGGCTACTATTTTGACAATCTCACGCGTTCCCCGGAATTTGATGAAGACCATGCAGATCCAGCAGATAATGTGGAGGATTATATGCTGGTCTCCGATGATCAGATTTCCTATCACAAAAAAGTTCTGGATAGCGTAAAGAATAACCAAAGGGCCATACAGGTGGCACCAGGTTATTTTGGTCTGGGAGATGCCAATAATATTCCCGGTCCAAATTTAAAAAATCCAAAAGGTATCCGAAGCATTGAGGAATGGTATACTGCACCCCTTCTCTATCCGGAATACGTAAAAGAAATTTTTGAGCAGGGTACAGATATCGTAATTGAGAATCTAAAAAAATATTGGGATGCTTTTGGCAGTGATATTGACATAATGTATATCTGTGGTACAGATTTCGGTACCCAGAAAGGGCCTTTAATTAACCCGGAAATTTTTAAAGAACTCTATATGCCTTATTATAAAAAGGTAAATAACTGGGTCCATGAAAATACTACCTGGAAAACCCTAAAACATTGCTGTGGAGGGATTTTTCCTATCCTGCCATATCTCATTGAAGGGGGATTTGATGCCATTAATCCAGTTCAATGCTCTGCTGAAGGAATGGAGCCAAAAAGGCTGAAGGAAACTTATGGAAAAGACATTCTTTTCTGGGGTGGGGGCGTGGACACTCAAAAGGTACTTCCCTTCGGAAAACCAGAGGATGTTCGGGAACAGGTATTAGAACGTCTGGACATATTTTCTAAAGATGGCGGATATATTTTCAATACTATCCATAATATTCAGGCAAACGTTCCTATTGAAAATATTGCGGCCATGATTGAGGCCATCAAAGAATTTAACGGAGATAAATAGTTAAAAAACACCGCTGTTATCCCGGGTATGCCTGGGTATAACAACGGTGTTTCTCTGTCTAAAAAACTTATAGCATCTGGTCTTTCTTTTCCAGAATTGCCTCTGCAGCCGCGCATGCAGGGCAGTCGCAGTATTTGGCTCCTGCCGCTTTAATTTCCTTTCCGTGGGCCTCTATCTGTTTTGCCTTCTCTGCTCCGAACACCTTAGCTCCTGCTTCTGATCCTGCAAAAGCAATCAGACCGTCTACAGGCATAATGTCCATTTCCAGTTCTGCAATCAGTTTTTTCGTCTGCTCCGCTTCCTGGTCTGTTCCTGCTGCCTTCAGCCAGTTTTCACAGGCCGTCTTTGCCTCTGCACAGCAGGAAGGAGCACTCATCAGCTCTTTTACTTTTTCACTTACATACTCTCTTACGCTCTGTTCCATAATACGCATCCTTTCTTCTTATATACTTATATATCAACAGGCATTGTTCCAGGCGCCATGCCCTTCCCCGCCTGCTGCAGACATTTTTCCTGGTGTTCCATAGCATCATAGAGACGAAGCTTTTCCTAGTCCTGCCCTCTCCCTAACTGCCAGAATGCCACAGCGCTTGCTGCTGCTACATTTAAAGAGTCCACTTTATGAGACATGGGAATCTTTACTGTATAATCACAGTCTGCAATAGTAGAAGAAGCCAGTCCATCACCTTCTGTTCCCAAAACTACTGCCAGTTTTTCTTCCCTCATAAGTGCCGGATCATCAATACTCACTGAATCTTCCCTGAGAGCCATAGCTGCTGTCTTAAATCCCATTTTACGAAGGAGGGAAATTCCCTGTTCCGGCCAGGAAAAGTCCCCCTCAAGAAAAGTCCATGGAACCTGAAAAACTGTTCCCATACTGACTCTGGCGGCTCTCCGGTATAAAGGATTGCTGCATCCGCTGGTCAGGAGCACTGCATCCATATACAGAGCTGCGGCAGAACGGAAAATTGCCCCTACATTTGTAGGGTTTACAACATTTTCCAATATAACGATCCTCTTCGCGTCTCTGCATATTTCCTCTGGATTTGGAAGTTTGGGACGCCTCATCGCACATAGCATGCCTCTGGTAAGTTTGAATCCGGTAAGCTGGGTCAGCACGTCAAATTCCGCTGTATATACAGGAATCTGAGAACATCTCTCCAAAATTTCTCTGGCCTGGGTTTCCAGATGCCGTTTTTCCACAAGAAAAGAAAGTGGAACGCAGCCTCCATTTAAAGCCCGCTCTATGACTTTAGGACTTTCTGCAATGAAAATCCCCTTTTCCGGTTCATGACGGTTCAAAAGCTGGTTCTCCGTCAGCCTGGCATAAACATCCAGTTCAGGGGTATTAAAATCTTTTATTTCAATAATTTCTGCCATAGTAAAATTCCTTCGGGTAGTAAATTTCAAAAGGGGGCTATAATTCATTCAGCATCTGAGCTGGGTTGTCCGCAGCCTTTACTTTCCCGAAAGCCTTTTGGATCACACCTTCTTCATTGATCAGATAGGTAGTACGCACTACGCCCATGGTTTTCTTTCCATACATATTTTTCTCTTTCCAAACATCATAGGCCTGGATGCAGGTAAGATCCGGATCTGACAGTAAAGTAAAGGGCAGATGATATTTTTCTTCAAATTTCTTATGGGAAGCTACACTGTCCTTGCTTACCCCGATCACTACCGCACCTTTTTCTAAAAACTGAGGATAAAGTTCCCCGAAGCCGCAAGCCTGCTTTGTGCAGCCGGCAGTATTGTCTTTTGGATAGAAGTAAAGAATTACCTTCTTCCCTTTATATTCCTCCAGCCTGTGTATATCGCCATTCTGGTCCGGCAGTTCAAAAGCCGGCGCCTTGGTTCCGATTTCCAGCATAATTTATCCTCCTCATAGTATCTGTTCTTGCTCATTATAACCTGCTTTTCCTATAATAGCAATGGAATCTCTTCCGTCTAGGATAATTTCTGCTTACGGATTTTGATCTGCTTTTTCTGATATTCTCTGTATTCTTTTAGCTCTCTGTGCAGCTCTTTCCTCAGCTCCCGCCTGGACATGCCCTGATATTTTTCTTTTACCCGCTCTTTCATGCGTTTTGGTTTTTCTGTTTCAATATCTTTTAAGATCCACTCTACAGCTTCCTCTGGGGTAATTTTGTTTTTTTCCATGACATATCTGGTATAGAGATTTAATATATGATATCCTCTTTCATCCAGGTCACTTACCGCAGCCCGGGCAGCTTTCAGTTCCCGGCTTCCTCCGGTGATCAAAATCATATGATTTCTGTTTTTATCTGCAACGATCTTCCATATGATGTGAGAAACTCCATAAGGCAGCTTCCCGTTTTCACTTTCAAAGATCAGTCCCACTCTGGCCCCGGTGGTATATACCAGGCTCTGATCCTGATAATCCGAAATTTTCCTGCATTCTACATTTTCATACTGGCCGAATTTTTCTGCGCAATTTATGCAGCTGTTTTTCCTGTCATCATAAAAAATAACGAACTTGTCCAAAGAGCTTCCACCTTTCTTATTCTTTTTCTTCCATTACACTCATATAAGCCGGACGTATGATCTTGTCCATATCAATGAGTTCCTCGATCCTGTGGGCGCTCCAGCCCACGATCCTTGCCACGGCAAATAAAGGCGTATAAAGCTCCTGCGGGATTCCAAGCATGTCATAGACAAATCCACTGTAGAAATCTACATTTGGGCTGACCCCTTTATAAATATGCCGTTTTTCTGCGATAATCTCCGGCGCCAGTTTTTCGATGGCCTGATACAGATTCATATCCTCTTCCCGGTCTTTTTCCACAGCAAGCTTTTCTACATACTCTTTCAGTATTCTTTCCCGGGGATCTGAAACAGAATAAACTGCATGGCCCATACCGTAGATCAGACCTTTTTTGTCAAAGACTTCCTTGTCCAGGATCTTTCCCAGATAATTTTTTATCATGTCCATATCCTTCCAGTCTGACACATTTTCCCGGATATTCTCCATCATCTCCATTACTTTGATATTGGCTCCTCCATGCTTAGGCCCCTTCAGAGAAGACATGGCAGCTGCCACAGCAGAATAGATATCCGAGCCTGAGGAAGTCACTACCCTTGTAGTAAAGGTGGAATTGTTTCCTCCTCCGTGTTCCATGTGAAGGATCAGCGCAACATCCAGCACCTTAGCCTCCAGTTCTGTGTAAGAAGCATCGGGGCGCAGAAGCCGCAGGAAATTCTCGGCAGTAGACAGTTTTGGATCCGGGCGGTGGATATACATACTGCCGTTATTGTCATAATGGTTATAGGCATGATAGCCGTATACCGCCAGCAGAGGGAATTCTGCGATCAACTGAACCGCCTGGCGGATATTGTCTTCCAGGGTATTCGCCTGTGTACCGCTGTCATAAGCGGCCAGGGTCAGGATACTTCTCGTCATGGTATTCATAATATCCTTTGTAGGAGCCTTCATGATCACATCTCTGGTGAAGTTCTGGGGCAGTTCTCTGGCTTCTCCTAAAATTTCAGAAAAACGCTCTGTTTCCTGGCTGTCCGGATACTCTCCGAATAGTAAAAGATATGCGATTTTTTCAAATCCATACTCTTCTTTTGAAATTGAACGAATCAATGTGTGAATATTATAGCCCCTGTACCATAATTCCCCGTCACAGGGAACTTTCTTTCCATCCTAGTCTTTAAAAGAGACAATTTTAGAAATCCTCGTAAGCCCTTTCAGGACCCCTTTTCCGTTTTTATCGCGAAGCCCGCAGTTTACCCCGTATTTTTCATACAGATTTTTGGGGATTTTATCATTTGAAATACAGGTTTCCTGTTTGCTCTGTGCATAAACACTCAGTTTATTCTGATCCATTTGCCTATCTCCTTTCAGTCATTTATAAATATTTTATTTTTAAACTATTTACTTAAAAAAGATAGGGGTGTCGGTAAAACATCCCTTTCTTTTTCTTACAAAAATTTACTGATATTATGGTTCATTTTCTGTGCTACCGCAGCCAGGGTCTTTTTTTCCTCTTCCGTCACTCCATCAAATACAATATTCCTGATCTTTCGGTAAATTTCTTCAAGCTTTACGATAATAGTCTGAGCGTCCTCTGTCAGATAATTATGGGTACATCTTCTGTCCTCCAGATCCTGCTCCATTCTTACGTATCCTTTTTTCTGGAGTCGGCTCAGAGACTGGGAAATATGTCCTCTTGTAAACATATTCATCTTCATGATATCTTTAGACGTATTCAGTTCCTTTGCATGTTTCAGATAGATCAAAATCTGCATATCGATTTTCTGCAGCCCATAGGTTGTTTCAATAGGAGCCATCTCCTTTTCCATCAGTCTACGGAATTGCATCCCATATAACAGAGTATCAAGTGAATAATTCATGGTTTCCTCTAATTTATTTTAATTATAAATATTTTACTATTAAAGTATATATCCTGTCACACTTCTGTGTCAAGAGTTTTTCCCTATCTGTTCCCGGGCTTTCTATCTCTTCTTGGTCTCTGCAAAAACCGCTGCCTCTTTTATCCAGCCCATCAGTTCTTCATCAATTTCCTCTTTTTCATGGATCACGACATGATGAGTCCACCGGTTTGGATAAGGCTCTGTGGCAATATCGATCCTGGGAGATTCTTCCCTATGCTCCAGACCAAAGGTCACAACCATATAAGGATCCGGAAGCTGAGCCGCTTTCCGCACCCTGGCAAAAGATACACAGGCAAAAAGACGTTTCTTATAAAAAGTGATCTGGGTTTTCTGGACTTTCACCGTTACATTGTCAATTTCTCTTTGGATCGCTTCTTCCAGCTTTTCATACAGAGGAAGGGCCCCCTGATGTTTTTCAAAAAATAAAAATATATTTGTATCCATACCATATGCTCCCATACCTTTTTCTATATCCTATCACATCTTTCCTGGTCTGTCCTGTGCTTTTATCTTTTTTTATCTTCAGGCCCTTCCCCTCGGTTCCTGCCTGGAAAAGGGCCTGAAACATTTATTCCATAGTAGCAGTCATTTCCCGGACATCTGCTCTGGAAATCCCGGAACTTCCGAAGGGGCGCATGGCCAGTGCTATAAGCTTCATAGGGTTGTCGTCAGCCGCCACACGATTTGAACCGATCTTACCGCACTTTATTCTTCCGGGCAAGTCCTAATTTTTACTTTTCCATTGTATCCATCATACTCCGCTTTATCTTTGCCTTGCCTTTCCTGAAGTTCTGAGATAAAATACCTTTATTCTATTACAAAGGAGAATACTCTATGACACCATCAGAAAAAAATTTATTTCATGAAATTTCGATTCATTATCAGCCTCAACTGGTACAGATTGTCTGTGATCAAAATCTAAAGGACTATCTCCGGGAAAAAGGCAACGGTTCTCTGCAGCTGGCTGATTATATCCTGAAAGAATATCAGAACTGCCAGCATACCCCCTTGAAGATCAGCCGGGATTCACTGGCTATTGAAATCCTCGCCCATACCTATGTAGATTCTTTTTCCCAGGCGGTTTCCGCTGCACAGCCCCTGCTCCCCCTCTCTCTCCGTCAGGCATTGAAACAGTTGATCCACAGTATCCGCAGCCATACAGAGATTATTGACTGCGGGGAAACAGAAGTTGACAGCAACCGGTGGATCTGGGATAAACTGGCTCCATATAAATCCATTATTTACGGAGCTCTCGGGGACCGGGCATAGCGTTTTACTCCAGTTCAAAAGCTCCCGTATACAACTGATAATACTGTCCTTTCTTTTCCAGCAGCTCCTGGTGATTTCCTTTCTCGATGATCCGCCCGTGATCCAGTACAATGATCACATCGGAATTTTTCACCGTGGACAGACGGTGAGCAATAACAAAAACAGTCCTTCCCTTCATCAGGGCGTCCATTCCCCGCTGTACGATAGCCTCTGTACGGGTATCAATAGAAGAAGTAGCCTCATCCAGGATCATGACCGGCGGGTCTGCCACAGCCGCTCTGGCAATGGACAGAAGCTGCCGCTGTCCCTGGGACAGGTTTGCGCCGTTTTCTGTGAGAAGGGTATCATAGCCTTCCGGAAGCCTGGTGATAAAATCATCCGCTCCCGCCAGCTTTGCTGCGGCAATACACTCTTCATCTGCAGCGTCCAGTTTTCCATACCGGATATTCTCCATCACCGAACCGGTGAACAGATTGGTATCCTGAAGTACGATCCCCAGGGAACGGCGGAGATCGCTTTTCCTGATCTTGTTAATGTTAATCCCGTCATAGCGGATCTTGCCGTCAGCGATATCGTAAAAACGGTTGAGCAGGTTTGTGATAGTCGTTTTGCCTGCGCCGGTGGCTCCTACAAAAGCTACCTTCTGCCCCGGTTTCGCATAGAGAGAAATATCATGAAGTACGGTCTTTCCAGGTTCATATCCAAAGTCTACCTTTTGCAGCCTCACGTCCCCCTCCAGTTTGGTATAAGTTACTGTGCCGGCTTCCCGATGGGGATGTTTCCAGGCCCACAGTCCGGTCCGCTCCTTGGATTCCTCAAATAGCACTTCTCCCTCTCCGGATTGCTGATCATCTGCCCCCGCCTGACTCTTGCAGGATTTTTCCCGGACATTGACCAGAGTCACATACCCCTGATCCTGTTCTGACTCCTGATCCAGCAGGCTGAAGATCCTTTCCGTGCCGGCGATTCCCATAACTACCGCATTCACCTGATGGGATACCTGGCCGATATTTCCTGCAAATTGTTTCGTCATGTTCAGGAAGGGCACTACAATACTGATTCCAATGGGAATACCGGATATACTCACATTTTGGACGTTCAGAGTAAGAAGAAGCCCTCCTGTAATAGCTACCAATACATAAAGGATATTTCCGATATTATTCAAAATAGGGCCCAGTATATTAGCATACTGGTTTGCCTTTCTGGATTCTTCAAAAAGGATATCATTATAACGGTCAAAGTCTGCTTCACTTTCTTCTTCGTGGCAGAAAACTTTGATGACTTTCTGTCCGTACATCATTTCTTCTACAAAGCCTTCCACTTTTCCCAGGGCATTCTGCTGCTTAATGAAAAATTTCGCCGAACCGCCCCCTACCTTCTTGATGAGTACAGTCATTACCGCTACCCCAAGGACCACTACCAGGGTCAGCCAGAGACAATAATACACCATGATCCCGAAGATGGTAAGCACCGTTACGCCGGATATAAGAAGGTGGGGAAAGCTCTGGGAGATCATCTGGCGGAGCGTGTCGATATCATTGGTGTAATAACTCATAATATCCCCGTGATCATTGGTATCAAAATATTTAACGGGAAGGCGCTGCATTTTTCCAAACATCTTTTCCCGCATTTTTTTCAGCGTTCCCTGGGTCATAATCGCCATCAGCTGATTAAAAGTAAAGCCTGCTGCCAGAGAGAGAATATAAAAAACTGCCAGTATGGAAACCAGTCTCAGGATCTGGCCGCCCACTGCGCCCCAGTCTCCTTTCTGCCAGTTCTTCTCAATAACAGCGATAATATTCTGCATAAAGACAGAGGGTATAGAACTTACCACTGCATTAAATACTATGCAGGCAATCGTTGCCGGCAGCATAACCGGGTAAAAACCCAGCATGGTTTTCAACAGTCTTACAATCGTATTTTTCTTTTTATTCTCCAAGCTGGTTTCCCTCCTTATTCTGGGAGGTATAGATCTCCCTGTATATTTCATTGGACGCCAGCAGCTCCTTATGAGTTCCTATGGCATTGATCTCTCCGCCCTCCATCACAATGATCCGGTCTGCGTCCTCTACAGAAGCTGTCCGCTGGGCAATAATGATCTTGGTGGTCTCCGGGATGTAATCTTTCATTGCTTTCCGGATCCTGGCGTCTGTTCTGGTATCCACCGCACTGGTGGAATCATCCAGAATCAGGATTTTGGGCTTTTTCAAAAGAGCTCTGGCAATACAGAGCCGCTGCTTCTGGCCGCCGGATACATTGGCTCCTCCCTGCTCTATGTAAGTATCGTATCCTTCAGGGAACTGGGAAATAAACTCATCGGCACAGGCCATCTTACAGGCCTGGACCAGTTCCTCGTCTGTAGCCTCCTTATTCCCCCAGCGGAGATTTTCCCGGATCGTCCCGGAAAAAAGAATATTTTTCTGGAGAACCACCGCTACCTGATTCCGCAGAGTATCCAGGTCATAATCTCTTACTTCCACCCCTCCTACCTTCACAGCTCCTTCCGTCACATCATACAGGCGGGAAATCAGCTGGATCAGGGAAGATTTGGAAGAGCCTGTGCCTCCGATAATGCCAATGGTCTCTCCGGAACGGATATCCAGATCAATGTTCTTTAAAACCCGCCGCTTTGCCTCCTTTGAATACTTAAAGCTCACATGTTCAAAGGAGATGGAGCCATCTTTCACTTCATATACAGGGGCTTCCGGATTGGATAAAGAACTTTTTTCCTCCAGCACTTCTGCGATCCTCTTTCCTGATTCCACAGCCATTGTGATCATGACAAACACCATGGACAGCATCATCAGACTGTTCAACATCATAAAACTATAGGTCAGCAACGCAGAAAGCTGTCCCACATCCAGATCCAGCCCTCTGGAGGTAATGATAGTGTAAGAGCCGAAAGACAGCACAAAGGTCATAACTGTATAGATGCAGAACTGCATTAGAGGATTATTCAGGGCAAGGATACGCTCTGCCCTGGTAAAATCTGTACATACGTCCTCAGCCGCCCGGTTAAACTTTTCCTGCTCGTAGTCTTCCCGGACAAAAGACTTCACCACCCGCATGGCTTTGATGTTCTCCTGAATAGAGCTGTTCAGCCTGTCATATTTTTTAAACACTTTCCGGAAGAGGGGCATAGTCTTATAAATAACCAGTGACAGGCCAAAGGCCAGCACGGGAACCACGAAAAGAAAGATCCACGCCATCCTGCCGCCCATGACAAATACCATCACAAAAGCAAAGATCAGCATCAGCGGCGAGCGGATCGCTGTCCGGATGATCATCATATAAGCATTCTGTACATTGGTGATATCTGTAGTCATCCTTGTGACCAGAGAAGAGGTCATAAACTTATCAATATTCTCAAAAGAATATCCCTGGATACTGTAGAACATATCCTTCCGCAGATTTCTCGCCAGGCCACAGGAGGCTGTGGCACAGGTGGATCCGGCCAGACCTCCGAACAAAAGGGACAACATGGCCATACAGACCAGAATCCCTCCATACCCCAGGATCACCCCCATATCGCAGCCGCCTTTCACTTCATTGACCAGCCGCGCAATGATAAAAGGAATGGTACATTCCATCAGCACTTCCCCGCTTACCAGCAGAGGCGTGGCAATGGAAGCTCTTTTGTATTCCCTGATACTTTTCGCCAGTTGTCTTACCATTTTTCTTTTCCTTTCTGTAAAAAAAGAGCAGTGGTATCCGCCGGACTTACGTGATAGCACTGCTCGCTTCTTTCATTATATTCTTCTCTTATCTGGAAAGTCAATCTGCATTTCCCACTTTACTGACGCCTCCTTTCCCCGGTGAGCGAGGCCCACATACCAGACCTGACCGGTCATGTCTGCACTGTAATTTTTCTCCTTGATCTGTCCGATAGCTTTCAGTGCCAGGTCTTCCAGGTTCTCCGACTTATCTCTGGTATATTTAAATTCCAGGATCATACTGGGACATCCCCATTTTCTGGAATACAGCAGGATATCTCCTCTTCCTCTGCCACTCTCCCGATTGCTTCTCACCTGGTAAGTTCCACGCAGAAAAACACACATCCCCAGCCTCATCATATGGTAGCTGTTTTCGTCTTTCAGATTGTAATAAGAGGGAATTTCCAGCAGGATCCTTTTATATTCTCGGGAAAAGCGCTCCATATCTCCTGTCTGGAGATAATACAGCATTTTGTCTATTTTTCCCTCCTCCACCTGTAAATAAGAGGCCGTCAAATCCTGAAATCCTTTCCAAACTTCCAGATTCGGTACCCGGACTTTATACAGATCTTCCCGGATCTCCTCCTCTATGGTCACCATACCTGCGTTCAGCAGAAGTCCCCAGAAAGCCGTCTCATTCTGGTTTTCGTAATAAGCCCCTGCCGCATCTGCATTCACTGTAACCTGGCCCCGTTCCAGCAGCTCCTCATAGGACTGGAAAAAAAGCTGTCCCTGTTCACGAAGGGCATTCTTCAAAATACTGTTTTCACTGGTATTGACCCAGTAAGACTCCAGTTTTTTTCTGGCCCCGTAACAGGATATGGACCAGGGATTATAAAGTTCCGTATCCCCTATTTTGTAGCCATCGTACATTGCCTTTACCTGCCCGGAAAACTCCGCTTCACAGTAATCCAGAAGTTCTCGTACTTCTTCCTCTGTAAACCCAAAGCAATCCTTATATTCCGGGTCTTTTACAGTACATACCATCAGATTATTCAGACCGGAAAAAATGTTCTCCTTTGCCACTCTCTGAACACCGGTAAGCATGGCTTTTTCCAGGGAAGAGTTTCCTTTCAGTGAAAAGCTCAACATCCCTGAAAGAATTTCTCTTACCTGTCCATAATATCCTCTGGAATTTGCATACATAAAAGGCGTATCATATTCGTCCAGAAGGAGAAACACTTTCTTTCCATAGTATTCTTCCAGAATACCGCACAAATCCTTAAGTCCATGGCAAAGACAGCTCCTTTGCTCCTCAGCCCCCTGTTTTTCGCTAAGGGAGCGGTAATTCTGAAAAAACATCTCTTTCTTTCTCTGAGACAGTTTGCCGCTTTTTGTCAGATCCATGTATCTGTCATATTCCTCCAGAAAAAGATCTGAAAGCTGTCTTATCATTTCCCGGGAATTCTCTGCCTTTACATTCAAAAAGGAGAGAAAAATCACCGGATATTGATTTATCCAATCCGCATATACGCTTTTCTCAATCTTTGTTTCCGCAAACAGCCAGGCAGAGTTTCTGGTGCAGTCCAGAAATTCTCTGAGCATAGTCATATTCAGAGTCTTGCCAAACCGTCTTGGTCTTGTCACCAAAGTCACCTGATACCAGGAATCCAGAAATTCCTCAATAAACTGTGTTTTATCTACATAATAGGCATTTCTTTCACGAAGAAAGCGAAAGTCCTGAACGCCAATGGCAAGCCGCTTTTTCTTTGCAGAATAATCATAGGTTCCCTCCGGTTCGCACATCAGATCTGCATACTGCACTTCCCGGCCCGGTTCTCCCTTGCTTCTCCCGAAAAGTTCGTCTAAAGTACATCCCAAAACATCGCTGATATGCTCCAGGGTTTCCAGATCCGGTGATCGGTTGCCTCTTTCATAATTCGTATAAGTAGAACGTGATATCCCCAGCTTTTCTGCCATCTGGGCCTGGGTATATCCCCGCAGATTCCGAACTCTTGTCAGGTATTCATAAAATCTGGTTTTCATAGCGAAAATCACTTCCCTGCTTTTTCTCTATTATAGCCCAGGATGTTTCAAATCGCAACATTAATATACTTATTATATTCTGACTTCGGAAATGGGCTTTCTATTTTCTCCGTTTTGCATAAACATTACTGTTTACCTGCCATTCCCCGTTTTCCAGAACTGTTACATTCTGCCAATGGAAAGTTTCTGCCTGTATATCAGAAAAGATCCATTTCTGGAAGGGATCATCCAGGACTGTTCCTATCAGCTTTCCACCGTCTTGTACAAAACGAAGACGAGTCATATACTTTTCGCAGGTATATGTCATATCATAACATTTTTCTTTGGCATTAAACATTCGGATCGCCATTCCGTATTCTCCATCCGGCTGGGGATCCGACTTCATAGTTTCCCTGGAAGGACATATAAACAGATCCTCAATTCCTGCACCATTCAAAACCCTCCGGAAGATCCACTCTCCTTTTACAGTTCTGAGAGCATCTGTATGATAGCCGTCATGATACTCAAAGTCCCAGTCCCCAATCAGCGGAGCAAACCAGTCATACGCATCTGGAATCTTACCTGTTTTCTCACTTAACAAAGCTTCCATAAAACTATCCATAAGAATCTCCTTTCCAACACAGTATCTGCTCAATGTTCAGAACATCTGTTTTTTATCTTTGTTTCCGTTCTGTAAAATCCCAAAAGCAAAAGATCACGCCTATAGCGATTCCTGTTAATAAGGATTTGGCAGCAGGAACCTTAAATATAAACAAGCATACATTTAAAATAACTTCTGTTATCTCAAGCCTTATGCCCAGTCCCAGAAAAATATTCGGAGCAATCTCCTGAGCATAATCCCAATGCTCCTGTGAACTTCTGGAAGCTGGCGTATTATATCCGCAGCCTGAATTTCTGTCCGTTACCGGATATTTCTTTAAGAGGAAACGCACAGACACCTTGTTCAGTACACTTCCTGGAATGCCGCCGGTTCAAATTATCAGCTCTACAACTTAGAATTTATTTGTATCTTCATGACGGATATTTTATTGCTTAATCTTTAAGTCTTTCATAACATCTTTCCAATCGTTGCTCAATTTCTTGCTGAGTTAAATTCACATCGCCAAAAGAAAAAATCTCATTGTGAGCATTCTTGCCCACTTCACATCGGCATAAAAGCTTTCCCCAATTTGGTAGCGTATAATAATTTACTTCACCAGTTGAAAATCCTAATTCTTCCGGCAATTTTACCTTTGGAACATCTACAGAATTTAATATTTCAGAAATGGCAGCTGCGTATTCTGATATTGTATTTTCTTCATCAGCCGCTAAACCTACTGTTTCGTTTTCATCATCATATCTTAAACGAAGATGATATTGTTCTGTAATCTCAGTAATGCGCTCAATATATCCTTGTTCTTCAAGTAATGTTTTCAAATAATCATCACTACAGCCAAAATGATAAGTATTATTATAGATTATTTTTGATACACTAAATTCCACTCCATTTTCATCTGAATATACCCCACAATCTGCGTCATTATCAAAAGGCGTAACAATAGTAAAAGTGTGTTCAGGGTAAGTTTGTTGAAGACACATAATAATGCGTTCATCTGTGTTTTTCCCACTTAAAGGATTACCTGCACTATTTTTATCATTTACTAATTTAACTACTTCAGAACAACCAGATAAGCATATAAACAGTAATAGGATGAGTAAAAAAATTCCTAATTTTTTCAAATCATACACCCCCTACAAATTCCAATCTAGTGTACTGACCTGCTGATTTTTAGCAATACTGCCACCTCATTAAGAGGCAGTAGTAAATGTGGGATACAGCGAACTGAGTTTTGTTCTAGCATCACTTGTTCTAAAATGCCAGTTAACCTTTGCTGCCACTGTATTCCGTTCCGTTTCCCATGCGGACAGTTCGCTGCGTAACTGTTCTATTTCAGCGATGCGGCGGTTAAGGCATTGCCTGGTCATTACATTAAGCTCTATTTCAGCAATATCCAGCCAGCTGCCATGCTTTGGCGTGTAATGTATCTCCAGTTTTTTTATGATACGCCTTGCTTCTTCCGCCGGATACCGTTTGTACAGAGATGACGGTTTATGGGTATTAAGGTTATCCATCACAAGGATGATCTTTTCAGCATCGGGGTACATGTTGTCTACAAGATATCTGATCTCCTCTGCCCAGTCTGTGGCTGTACGGTGTTCACGTACACTCACATGGTGAACGCCTCCGAGCGGCTCTACAAAAGCAAAAATGCTGACGGTGCCCTTGCGGACATATTCCGAATCGGTTTTCTGGTCGCTTCCGGGAATCATTGGTAAAGGCTCCCTGATTTCTCCCAAAAGCTGGTACGGCTTCTCATCCATACACACAACTGGATGCTTCTCATCATAGGGGAGTTCATACACATCAAGGATATCCTCCATGCAGGCTATGAATTCTGGGTCTTCTTTTGCTGGAATGCACCAGTAGTCGTTTTTGTGAGGTCGAAGTTTGTTTTTTTTAAAGCTTTGCGGATTGCTTCCCTGCCGACAGGGGTTTCCAGAATTACTTTGGATTCTTCTTCAAGCAGACGGATGGTCCACCGAGAGTGCCCCTCTGGGACAGGGCCGCAGGCAAGTTCGATCAGCCGGGCTTCCGTACGTCCGTCAACCTTACGCCGGGCATTATCTGAATTTATGTTCCGCTTAAATTCAGTAACAGCATCAATGCCGCCATTGATATATTTTGTTACAGTGTTGGTGACAGTTGCCATGCAGACACCATTGGATCTGGCACTTTGTTCATGGGTTAAAACTTTTCCGTGTGCTTCGTCCAGATCGAGAATGATCTGGCATCTGCAGCGGATAGTTTTGGAAGTTTTTTTATTACGGATAACAGATTTCAAATTATTCAATTCTGTTTCTGTAAGATGGATGTTGTATTTTTTTGGTCTTGCCATAGGAATCACCGCCGTTTTTTTTTTGATTATACATCAGAACAGCTGTGATTACCAGAATATTTAGTTAAATATCATCAAGTCAGCACACTAG
>NZ_NFHH01000013.1 GCF_002161285.1 Blautia sp. An81
TCACATCTTTTCTGGCTTGTCAAGAACTTTTTTCATTTTCTTGAAAATTTCTTTTTTCAAGATTTTCAGAAGTTCCTGAGAGCACCGCTCTCGCCGACAGCTATGTTAGAATACCACAGCATTTTCCATTTGTCAACAACTTTCAATAACTTTTTTTATTTTTTTCTTTTTCAAGACATATCCCCCTGATCACAGGCTAAAATCCTACTGGCAAAGAAGCAGAAAACCATCATCAACTTGATAAAAAAGTCAGGGCCCACATCTTTATGATATGCATCCCTGACTTCCTTTTATAATAGTCCTGATAAAAGTTCAGCAAGCAGATTGTGTTCATATAAATAACTGGTCATAGAGTTTTCTTTTATCATAGTCACACCGCTCTGAGCCCATGAAGTATCCCAGAACAGAGACAATACCAGAAAAACAATCCATACTACAAAGATTCCCTGAGCAGCTCCCAGCACAACCCCTCCTGCTCGGTTCAGCAGATTCAGGACGGGAAGGGAAAAGATTCCGTTCAGGATTCCGCCAACTATATGAAGGACAATGCTTATTATCAGAAAGGTCAGAAGCATCCCGATTATGCTGACGATAATTGTAGCTATACTATGAGAAATATATTCTGAGAAAGTTTCTACCAGGAAATGCTGATATCCCTGCGCGTTATTATTCTCTATAAGAATTTCCTTTACATTTTCCGGAAGAGGAAGTCCCTGAATATACTGATTCTGCTCTCCTGTGTCTGCTTCTTCACTGAGTTTTTCTTCTGTAGTCCTGGAAATACTCTCCTGGCAGTTTTTCTGGATCACATCATAGACCGGCGTCTTCTCCCGAACATACTCTGTGATCTGAGGATTCAGAGCAAAGCTCAGGATCAGTGTCAGGATAACTGAAAGAAATGAAAACCCTGTACGGACCATTCCTCTCTGTACTCCACTGAAAATATAAGCAACAGGAATTGCCAGTATTACAATAGCCAACCAATTCATATATCTTCACCTGTCTTTCGTGTCTGTCTTCTGCTACCATGCCAAACGGATCATATGGACTCCTTCATCAGAGATCAGCAGATAACGGTTCCTGGACATCTGGAACAGATTTTTCACAGTTCCTTCTAAAAAGTCTCCCCGGAACTTCAGTCTTCCGTTGAAGTTATACATTTCTACCTGTGTACCGCTGCTAAGAATAATCTTCTCTCCGCTGATGGAAATGCTTTGATAATCCATATCAAATCCCTGTGAACACTTTTCTCTGCCCGAAGAATCATATAAAGTCATAAAGTATGAGTTTCCCTGCTCTTCTCCATCGGTGACAATTCCAAAATACTCTTCATTATAAAAAAGGCTGATCAGCTGGGTATCTATTTCTATACTTTCTCTTTCCTCTGGGGTATCTCCTCCCTGGAAAACAGAAAATCCGTCATCTCTGAAAGCCACACAGGTACCGTCACTGAAATATACCAAATCTGGAACCAATGTATCTTCATATGTAAATTCTGCAACTACATTATCTACCTGTCCCTGGCCTGCCTGTCCAAAGTTATAAAAAACCACCTGGGTTGAAATTTCTCCAGATTCCACCAAAAGATAGCTGACTCCGATAATCGTACCATCTGGTGAAACCGCCAGATCCAGGGGATATCCATTATTTTCCATTCGTGTCTGGTTTTCTACTATGAGGCTGCCATCAGATGCATAATAGTTTATCCAGGTTCTTTCTCCATCCTCCAGGATAGCGGCTACGGAACCGCTCTCCGTCACCTCTGCCTTCACAATAGGAAAATCCGTTGTTACCGGCCCAACAGGACCATCTGCTTCAATTATATACATGGAGGTGCCCCGTCTGTCATAGATAGCCGCCATATCGCCTCTGATACTGGAGACCGGATCGCTCATATCATACGACTGGTCCCATAGGGTATCTCCTGATTGGGACAAAAGAGAAACACTTTCATTTCCGTATTTCAGCAGGTTGTCACCAAATTCTATATACTCCGAAGACTGTGTATCCTCATTTTCCATTGTGGAAAGCACATCATAATTCTCATCTACATGATTAAAAACGATAAAAATCCCTGCTATAACAGCAATGAGCACCGCTGTCAGAATTACCACCGATTTTTTCGGACGTCTTGTCTTCAGAAAATACCAAAAATCCCAAAGCTTATTTTCTTCCGAATCTTCCCTTCTAAAATTCAAAATATTTTTAATATTCATACATTTCTTCCCTAGTGTATCATCTATACTTTTCCATACTCTTACTAGATTTCCATGGTGTCGATTCAGAGTTAGTATAACACAAAAGTTTACGGGAGTAAAATTTTTTGTCCCGGATAGATAAGGTCATTTACTGACAGATTATTTAATTCGCAGATTTCCCTGACCTTTTCTGTGCTTCCATAAGTTTTTATGCTGATTTTTGTTATGGTATCTCCCTGCTGAATAGTATAGGAAGGATGAATCTCAACAGATGCCTGAGAAGAGCTCTCCTCCCCAGTCTCTGTCTCCTGCATCTGGTCACTTTCCTCCTGTGTCTGGTCAGTCTCCTCTTCTTGGGATATGGTATCATCTTCTGCAGTATTCTGTTCCGATTCTCCACTGGCGCTGTTTTCTTTATCAATTTCTTCATTTTCCCTGGTGACATTTCCGTTTACCGGTGTTGTCTCTTCCTGGACAGTCCCCTGATTTTCCTGGTCAATATCCGCAAGAACCTCTCTGGTGCTTTGAAGTTTCTGGTAGTCGTTCAAATACAGCACTCCCACTGCCAGCACAGCTACTGCTGCGCAGATTCCCGCAGCTTTCATTACTGGGAATCCTGTCTTGGACTTTTCCTGCTGAGTATTTTTTTCTACTTTCTTTCGAAAGCTGTGTACTGCAGAGTCATCTACCTCCTCGCTTTTTTTCTCCATCTTCTGATTCTGAGCAATAAGAAAGTTATGCATGGGCTCATTTTTTTCATAGTAAACATAAAATCCGCTCTGCCTGGACATCCGTCCTTCTTCATAACGGTAAAATGCCTCCTCTTTTTCCAGAGGCTCCATGACAAACAGAATCTTATCACTGCCTCCAAAATGGTCCAGGTGGGTCTGACAGATAACCTGATGAAGCTCCATAGAGCATCCTGGAATCGACAGGAACCAGCCTACCACTTCCTGGTCCGGAAAATACTCTTTGTTCTTTTCGTATACATGATTCCAGATTTCCTGTGTAAACTCCAGATGTTCTTCACTGACTTCCATATCAGGAAGGGCCACTGCACTTTTAACAAACAGGTAGGAAACTCCCTCTTTCCAGTTGGCCTGTCCCAGCAATATGGCTCCTATTCCTCTGGATAAATTCTCAGATGAGATTCTACAAAGATAAGTATACGCATAATCTTCTATATAGATTTTCTGTGTTCCTCCCACTTCTCCTATCTGGCGTATGTTATTGGGAATACGGAAAAAGCTTTCGTTCCCCTCAGACTTTTGTTTTTCCTTTTCATAGACAATTTCTATCATGTAATATTCACCCCTTTTTGATGAAAAGGATAGCACATTCTTTCTGCGAAATTTATCAGATTCAGCAGGGAAACTAATTTTTTTAACGACAAAATTTACAGGGATAAGGAAATGAAAAACGGACAGAATAAAAGCATGAAATTGGTTTCAGAAAGGTTAGATTCCTATGTCCATAAAAAAAGATTCTATGTATTACATTGAAAATAATGGGGCCGGCATCAAACTTGGCGCTATTCTCTTTGATTTTCTTTCTTCTTATGAGGAGAACTTCCGGGAACTGGTTTTTGTCTGTATCGGCAGCGACAGGATCACTGGTGACAGCTTAGGTCCTCTGGTGGGTCACAGTCTGTCCCGGCAGGGACTGTCCTCTGCATATGTGTATGGGACTTTATCCAATCCAGTCCATGCCCTGAATCTCAGGGAGACCATTGAAGAAATTAATCTGCGCCACCCGGACAGCCTGGTGATCGCTGTTGACGCCTCTTTGGGAACCAGAAAACACACAGGATGCCTCACTATTTCCAGAGGTGCCCTGGAGCCGGGGCTGGGCGTCAAGAAAAAGCTGCCTCCCGTAGGAGATATCTCCATAACCGGCATAGTAAATTCCGCCGGAAATTTTGACCATTTTAATCTTCAGACCACAAAGCTGTCTACAGTAGTCCGCATGGCAGACGCCATTGTCTTTGGAATCCTCCTGGCCTACCGCCGTTACTTCTATGGAACTGCCAGGATCAGCGTCCAGACATAAAAAAGCCGCTCCACTAAACAGGACGGGAATTTTTCCTTCTCTGTTTAATGAAGCGGCTCCTTTTCTGCTATTTTTTCTATTTTCTTTTATACAAAAGCTTTAACCTTTTCATAGATGCCTTCTGCATCGATTCCGTATTTTGCCAGAAGCTGTACAGCCGGGCCGGATTCGCCGAACACATCGTTGATACCAATGCGCAGCATCTTTGTAGGTGCTTTCTCAGCGAGAACTTCTGCAACTGCACCGCCCAGGCCGCCGATAACAGAATGTTCCTCTACTGTAACAACTTTGCCTGTCTCCTGTGCAGCTTTCACCACCAGTTCCTCATCAAGAGGTTTGATGGTATGGATATTGATAACCTTTGCATCTACGCCATCAGCAGCCAGTTTTTCTGCTGCAACCAGTGCCTCATTTACACATAATCCTGTAGCGAAGATTGTAACGTCTTTGCCTTCTCTCAGGACAATTCCTTTTCCAATCTCAAACTTGTAATCCGGTTTGTCGTTGATCACCGGTACTGCAAGTCTTCCGAAGCGAAGATATACTGGTCCCTGATGGTTATATGCAGCTTCCACTGCAGCCTTTGCTTCTACATCATCAGACGGATTCAGGATTACCATTCCTGGGATTGTGCGCATTAAAGCAATGTCTTCATTACACTGATGAGTAGCTCCGTCCTCACCTACAGAAATTCCTGCGTGAGTAGCTCCGATCTTCACATTTAAATGAGGATAGCCGATAGAGTTACGAACCTGCTCATAAGCACGTCCTGCTGCAAACATAGCAAAGGTACTTGCAAAAGGAACTTTTCCTGTTGTAGAAAGTCCTGCTGCAATTCCCATCATATTAGATTCTGCGATACCACAGTCAATATGGCGTTCTGGAAAAGCTTTCTTAAAGGTACCAGTTTTTGTAGCACCTGCCAGGTCTGCATCCAGAACTACCAGATTCTCATATTTCTTGCCCAGCTCTACCAGGGCGTTTCCATAGCTCTCTCTTGTAGCGATTTTCTTTACTTCTGACATAATGCTTCACCTGCCTTTTCCAAATCTGCCATTGCTGTTTCATACTGCTCGTCGTTAGGAGCTTTTCCATGCCAATCTACTTCGTTTTCCATGAAGGATACGCCTTTTCCTTTTACAGTCTTCATGACAATGGCTGTAGGCATTCCCTTTACGGTCTTAGCTTCATCAAAAGCTGCTTTCAGCTGGTCAAAATCATTGCCATCGGCAACATTGATCACATGGAAGTTAAATGCTTCGAATTTTTTATCAATAGGATATGGGGAGCATACGTCCTCAATTTTACCATCAATCTGCAGCCCGTTATTATCTACGATCACAACCAGGTTGTCCAGTTTTCTGTGGCCTGCAAACATAGCAGCCTCCCAAACCTGGCCTTCTTCGATTTCTCCATCTCCCAGGAGAGTATACACTCTGTAAGAATCACCGTCCAGCTTAGCGCCTAAAGCCATCCCTACTGCCGCAGAGATTCCCTGTCCTAAAGAACCGCTGGACATATCCACTCCGGGAATGTGTTTCATATCCGGATGTCCCTGAAGATAGGAACCCAGATGACGGAGAGTCTTCAAATCCTCTACAGGAAAATAGCCTCTGTATGCAAGAGTAGAATATAAACCAGGAGCTGTATGGCCTTTGGAAAGAACGAACCGGTCTCTATCTGCTTTTTTCGGATCCTTGGGATCAATATTCATCTCTTCAAAATATAAGTAAGTAAATAAGTCTGCTGCGGATAAAGACCCGCCGGGATGTCCCGCTTTTGCAGAATGTACAGCTGTAACGATGCCCTTGCGGATTTCGTTAGCTGTCTTCTGAAGTTCTAACTTGTTCATTTATTTTCCTCCTGAAATTTGATTATTCCCCAAATACTGCGATATAATCCTTTTTAAATTTCTCAATACCTGCGTCTGTCAATGGGTGATGTGTCATCTGCTCCAGTACTTTGTAAGGAACTGTGGCAATATCCGCTCCTGCAAGAGCACACTGTGTTACGTGAACCGGATGGCGAACGCTGGCAGCAATGATTTCTGTAGAAATATCTGCTACTGCGAAGATGTCTGCGATAGTCTCAATAAGTTCTACACCGTCTGTAGAAATATCATCCAGTCTTCCTAAAAACGGAGATACATAGGTTGCTCCTGCTCTGGCAGCCAGCAGCGCCTGATTTGCTGTAAAAATCAATGTTACGTTTGTCTTGATTCCTTCTGAAGCCAGTACCTTCACAGCCTTTAATCCCTCTGTAGTCATTGGGATTTTTACTACCATATTCGGATGGATAGCTGCAATCTCACGGCCCTCTTTGATCATGCCTTCTGCGTCTGTGGTAGTAGCCTTTACCTCGCCGCTGATAGGTCCGTCTACAATAGATGTGATCTCTTTAATAACTTCATTGAAGTCACGGCCTTCTTTTGCAATCAGTGATGGATTTGTTGTAACACCGCAGATAATTCCCATATCATTTGCTTTTCTGATGTCCTCAACCTTGGCTGTGTCAATAAAAAACTTCATAATTCTTTACCTCCGTTTACGCTCTTGGCGATTTATTTGTTCTTGAATATAGTTTACGCCTTAAACTAATTCTCTGCAAGAGGTGTTTCTGTTATTAATATGTAAAATTATTAATATAGTTCTGTTTTATTAATACATTTCTCAGTTTCAAAGGAGGGCCTCCTATTGTTTCCAAGGTTTTTCTACCCATCTGCATATATTTATTATTAATATTTTTTTCTATTTCATTTAATTTATTTATTTTTCTGCCTGGCATATCCGGTTGTTTTCCGGACGATCAACTTAGGCTGATACTCAATATGATAGATGCTGGTAGGCTGGTTTTCTGAATATGCATTCCGGGCAGACTCTATTTTCCGCATGATGATGTCGCAGGCATCTCTTCCCTTCAGAGGCACAAAATGCTCGATGGTTGTCAGAGACATGTGAGACATTCTGGAAAAAATAATATTGTCACAGCCGATGACAGATACATCTCCCGGCACTTTCAGCTTTTCTTCCTGAAGAGCGTCAATGATCCCAAAAGCAATCATGTCATTAAGACCTGCAATAGCCGTTATATCTCTGCGCTCAGAAAGCAGTTCCCTGGTGAGGTTATAGCCGATACGGTACTCTGAATCTATGCTGGGCAGGACTTCATCCCAGATATCATCTGCCGCCTTAATGATCACAGAATCCGTAAGTCCTTCCTTCTCATACTCTTTCACAAAGCCTTCTACTCGTCTGGAGCGCTGCTGCTGTCTCTTGGTAAGGGGCGGCGCAATAAAGGCTACCTTTCTGTGTCCCAGATTGAGCAGATGTCTTGCCATGAGACTTCCTACCTTGGTATTGTCCTGGTTTATGGCGTCTACCTTTACTCTCTCCCGGTTGCTGATGATCACAAGGGGAATCTTTTCTGCAAGTTCCTCTACCTGGTCCATAAAGGCATAGCTGGGATTACAGGTATAGATGATTCCTGCCGGAGCCACGCCGGGCATCATCCGCAGGTACTGTTCCTCTATTTTCAGTTCCCTCTGGGTGTTGCAGGTAAAGACCCCATATCCCTTCTCCTTTGCCACTGTCTCAATTCCCTGGAGCAGCATTACATAGTAAGGATTTGTCAAAGTAGGGCAGAAGACAACGATCAGCCGGCTGTTTTTGCTGTTTTTTGTTCCCCGCCTTTTAGGCAGTACATAGCCCAGCTCTCTGGCCGCCTGTTCTACCTTTTCCACAGTTTCCCGTGAAAAGGATACATTATACTTTTTGTTCAGCACCATAGACACTGTAGCCTGGGATACTCCCGCCGCTTTGGCAATGTCTGTGGAAGTTACCTTTTTTCTCATTTTGGCCTTCTCACCCTTTCTACAGTTCCACTCTTCCCTCCAGGGCTCTGAGAAGTGTTACCTCATCAATATATTCCAAATCTCCTCCTACCGGCACCCCGCTGGCAATCCTGGTCACCTTAATACCTGCAGGCTTCAGAAGCTTACTGATATACATAGCTGTAGTCTCTCCCTCCAGGCTGGAATTGGTAGCAATGATCACCTCTTCCACATCCTGCTGGGAAATCCGCTCCATCAGTTCCTTTAGTTTAATGTCATCTGGACCAATGCCAAGCATGGGGGATATAGCCCCGTGGAGCACATGGTACACCCCATCAAACTTTCCTGTTTTTTCATAGGCCGCCAGGTCCCTGGTATTCTCCACCACCATGATCACCTTTTTATCTCTCTTGGGATTGCTGCAGATGGGGCAGATTTCCTGGTCTGTAAGGGTATAGCAGCACTTACAGTACTGTACATTTTCCTTTGCATCTATAATGGACCTGGCCAGGCTTTCCACCTGGTCTTTTGGCATATTTAAAACGTGGAAGGCCAGGCGCTGTGCAGATTTTGCACCAATGCCCGGCAATCTGGAAAATTCTTCTATTAACTTATTAATATGACTGCTGTAATACTCCAACTTATTCTCTCCTTTACTTTCGTACAAATCCGGGAATTCCGGCAGTGTTGTACAAATTTAGAAAGGAAATCCGCCGCCCAGGCCTCCTGTCAGCTTAGACATAACTGCCGCAGACTCTTCCTCTACTTTACGGAGAGCTTCATTAGTTGCCGCCATGATCAGGTCTTCCAGCATCTCGATATCGTCTGGATCTACCACTTCTTCTGCCAGCTTCACCTTTGTCACTTCTTTTTTACCGGAAATCGTAACTTCTACGGCTCCGCCGCCTGCTGCAGCAGTAAATTCCTTTTCCTCAAGGGCCTTCTGATTTTCTTCCATCTGCCGCTGCATCTTCTGGGCCTGCTTCATTAAATTATTCATGTTTCCCGGCATCATGCCTCCAGGAAATCCTCCTCTTTTTGCCATTCTGTTATTTCCTCCTAATCTTCATCATCTTCTATATTTTCCACAGTGACATCCATATGGATATTCTGCCGGAGCATCTCATCTACAGAGATATCTGCCAGATTTCCTCCTCCGGCTCCCGGCTCGTCTTTTTTCAGGACCATCTTCACTTCCAGATCTTTCCCGATCTTTTTCTGTATGGCCTGTTTCAGTACCTGCAGATTTTCCGGATTGTCAATACATGTCTGAGCCAGAAAATTCCGGAATTCCACATACAAAACCGGCGCCCCGGTATTTCCGTCATATTTGGGAGTGGATTCCAGGAGCATCTGCTGAAAAAGCCCTTTCGTCTCTCTGATAATAGAGTTCCAGTTTTTCTTTACATACTGCAGATCCTCCGGCGCTGCCTTAGCCGGCTTCTTTTCCGGGGGAATCTCTTCTCCTTTGAGCTCCTGACTAAGGTTTCCTGCCTCCTCATATCTTCTGTCTCTGCCTTCCCCTCCCCGGTTCTGCACTGAGGCAAAAAGTCCGGGGTCGCTGAGTTTTTCTTCCAGTACCCGGACCCTGTCGAAGAGAGAGTCCAGATTAGTCTCCATCACCGGCTGGCACAGCTTTATCAGAGCAATCTCCACCAGTACCCTTTTCTGGGAAGCATAGCGAAGTTCATTAGACAACTGGGAAAATACCCGGATATACCGCATAAGGGTCTCCGTATCCACCATCTGGACTTCTTCTTTCATCCGTTCCAGATTTTCCCTGGATACATCTACTGCCTCTTCAGGATTATCTGAGGCAGAAATAAGAAGCAGATTCCTGAGATACCAGATAAAATCCGTAACAAACTGTCCCAGCTCCCGTCCTTTTATGATCAGGTCCTCCAGTATTCCTATAGCCTGAGAAGTATGCTGGGCCAGAATTTCCCTCAGCAGTCTGCTGAACACCTCTGTATCCACAGCTCCCAGATTCTCCAGGACCTTTTCATAAGTCAGCTTCTCCCCCAGGTAAAAAGCGATGCACTGGTCCAAAAGAGACAGGGCATCACGCATGGAGCCGTCAGCTGCCTTGGCGATATAGCGGATTGCCTTTTCCTCTACATCGTTTCCTTCCTTCTCCATCAGCTCCATAAGCCGGTCTGCTATGGTTTCTACAGTAATACGCTTAAAGTCATATCTCTGACACCTGGAAAGAATGGTGATGGGAATCTTGTGGGCCTCTGTAGTAGCCAAAATGAAGATTACATAAGAAGGAGGTTCCTCCAGTGTTTTCAGCAGGGCATTAAAAGCTCCTGTTGATAACATATGAACCTCGTCTATGATGTATACTTTATAGCGTCCCTGGGCAGGGCGGTAAGCCACTTCTTCCCGGATTTCTCTGATATTATCCACACCGTTGTTAGAAGCAGCGTCGATTTCTATCACATTCATAGAAGTGCCTGCATTGATTGCCCGGCAGGCAGGGCATTCATTGCAGGGACTTCCGTCTACGGGATGTTCACAGTTCACCGCTCTGGCCAGTATCTTTGCGATAGTGGTCTTTCCGGTTCCCCGTGTCCCGCAGAAAAGATAAGCATGACCGATTCTGTCAGCTTTGATCTGGTTCTTCAATGTTGTCACAATGTGTTCCTGTCCCTTAACATCTTCAAAGTTCTGAGGACGGAACTTTCGGTAAAGAGCAGTATAGCTCATGTAAATTCTCCTTTTTGCTGCCTGTGATTATGTAAAAGCTTAGTCACCAAAGCTGATGCCGATACGCTTTGCATCCTGTACAAGCTGCTCATCTGGAGAAACCATCTTTAACTTTCCGGCGCATTCTTCCAGAGGCACTTTCTTTACCTTGCCGTTGACAATTCCCACCATATATCCATACTGGTCATTAAGGATCAGCTTGGCTGCCTCAGAGCCCAGTCTGGTAGAAAGAACTCTGTCGTATGGGCAGGGGCTTCCGCCTCTCTGAGTATGTCCTGGAATGGTAATACGGATATCCAGATTTAATTTCTTCTGAAGCTCATCTTCCAGTTTATAGGCTACAGAGGGATATTTCTTTTTGTCTTCTTCCTGTTTTTTCTTCAGCTCTTTTTTGGAAAGCTTTGCATCTTCTTTGGAAACTGCTCCCTCTGCCACCGCCAGGATGGTAAAGCCTTTTCCGGCTTTATTTCTCTTATTGATGGCCTCTACAACTTTGTCGATGTCATAAGGGATTTCCGGAATCAGGATAATATCGGCTCCTCCTGCGATACCTGCGTGAAGAGTTACCCATCCCACTTTATGTCCCATGATCTCCACAATGAACACACGGCTGTGGGATGCCGCCGTTGTGTGAATACAGTCGATAACATCTGTAGCAATGTTTACAGCACTCTGGAACCCGAAAGTCATATCTGTGCCCCAGATATCGTTGTCAATGGTCTTTGGCAGATGGATAATATTCAATCCTTCTTCTCTCAGCAGATTGGCTGTTTTCTGCGTTCCGTTTCCTCCCAGGATGACCAGACAGTCCAGACGCAGCTTATGATAAGTCTGTTTCATAGCCTCTACTTTGTCAAGGCCTCTCTCATCAGGAACCCGCATAAGCTTAAAAGGCTGGCGGGAAGTTCCCAGAATAGTGCCGCCCCTGGTGAGTATCCCTGAAAAGTCCTTAGATGACAGCATTCTGTAGTTGCCATAGATCAGGCCCTTATAGCCATCGTCAAAACCATAAACTTCCAGTTCTTCCAGATTGGTGCTGAGACCCTTTACAACGCCTCGCATGGTGGCATTTAATGCCTGGCAGTCACCGCCGCTTGTAAGCAAACCGATTCTTTTCATTTTTTCCACATCCCATCTTTATTAGTATCTGCACAGCGGATAAAACTATACTTTATCCCCTCAGCTAAACCTATTATATTATATTTTCCCAGGGGGCTCAACAAAAAAATTTTGCTGAATGTTATGTTGACAAGCCATTTAAAAACCGCTATACTGTAAACACCGTGCAGCCGGGGAGATAGCGGTGCCCTGTACCTGCAATCCGCTACAGCAGGGGTGATGCCAAACCGAGGGGTTTCTTTCTGTGGAGCTGCCCTCTATAAGTGGCGTTGACGTTTGGGTCTTACGCAACAGGAATCTGTGAACCGTGTCAGGGCAGGAATGCAGCAGCACTAAGCAGAACCTTCTGTGTGCCGTGAGGGTGCCTGGGCCGAGTTAACTGTAGAGGTAACGTCCATGGGAGAGTCTCGAAGGGCGGTGCACGGTAAAAAAAGACGAATAACCTGTTTTTTACTGCATAGTATAGTAAAAAACAGGTTTTTTATTTATGGAAAAATGGATACTGGAGATTATGAACAATTATGGATACCTGGGCATGGCCCTTTTAATTCTGGCAGAAAATCTTTTTCCTCCTATCCCTTCAGAAGTCATTCTTACTTTCGGAGGATTTATGACTACATATACCAAAATGGCCATACCTGGAGCCGTTCTCTCTGCCACTGCCGGAAGTGTAGGCGGGGCAATTATCCTCTACCAGGCAGGCCGTCTTTTATCTCCCGAAAGGCTGGATGCCTTTCTTTCCGGCCAGGCCGGAAGAATACTGCATCTAAAAAAATCTGACCTTCAAAAAGCCGCAGACTGGTTTGACAGCAAAGGGAATTATACCGTATTCCTCTGCCGCTTTATCCCTATTGTCCGCAGTCTGATCTCTGTTCCGGCTGGAATGGCGGGCATGGCTTTTGGAAGGTTTCTCTGGATGACTTTACTGGGCAGCTTTCTCTGGAATGTAGTTCTGATCTGTGCAGGAGCCGCCGCCGGCTCTTCCTGGCAGAAAGCAGTAGAATATTTCGGCAGTTATACCCAGGCCGCCAAAATTGTCCTGGGCGTATCCTGTCTCATCCTGCTTCTTCTCCTCATCAGAAAATACATATCCTCCCACTCATCCAAGTCATAAAAGCTCTTTAAGTTTCCTAATATACTCCGGAGTGGTTCCGCAGCATCCTCCTACAATATCTGCCCCTGCTTCCACCAGTTTTTTCATGTGAAGGGAAAAATCCCCTGCATTCATAGAATATACCGGGCAGCCCTGGGCGTCGATTATCGGCATTCCTGCGTTTGGTTTTATGATCAAAGGAATATCTATGGCCTTTCTCAGGTTCTCTGCCACTGCCAGAAGCTGATCCGGCCCTGTGGAACAGTTGATTCCCACAGCATCTGCACCCATATCTGCCAGCGCTCTGGCTGCATCATATATATTTCCCCCAAAAAACAGACTGCCGTCTGACTCTACTGTAAGGGTGCACATTACCGGCAGGTCGCACAGGGATGCTGCCGCGTCCAGCACAGCCATGGGTTCTGTCTCTCCCAGCATGGTCTCTGCTACCAGCAGGTCTGCGCCTGCTGCCAGCTGGGCTTCTATCTGCTCTTTATAAGCCTCCAGCAATTCTTCATAGGAAACTTCCTGCTGCCCTGTTGTGGTAAGGTCTCCTGCTACCAGACAATCTGTCCCCACTGCTTTCCTGGAAATTTCTATCAGTCTGGTATTCAGCTCTTTCACTTTATCCTGGAGTCCATGATTTGTCAGGCTGATCCTGTTGGCAGAAAATGTAGGCGCATAGACAATCTGGGAGCCAGCCTCTTTATAAGCCCTCTGCAGCTCTGAAAGAGGCTCTGGATTCTCGCATATCCACTGTTCTGTACACACACCTCTGGGCATACCGGCTCTCATCAGATTGGAGCCTGTAGCTCCGTCCAGCAACACAGTTCCCTTATTTACCAGTTCCTGAAATTCCTGTTTTGTCATTTCTATTCCTCTCTTTCCTTCTGCTTTTTTCTCTTCTCTCTCAGTTCCCGGAAAAAGCCGGAAAGCATTCCACCGCACTCTTCCTCAAGAACCCCTCTGGTCACCTGGACTTTATGATTAAACCCTTCCATTTCAAGCAGGTTCAGCACAGAGCCTGCGCAGCCTGCTTTTGGATTCATAGCAGCAATGACTACCCGGTCTATCCTTGCCTGGACAATGGCACCTGCGCACATCTGACAAGGCTCCAGAGTTACATACAAAGTACAGCCTTCCAGCCTCCAGTCCCCCAGCTTTCTGCTGGCCTTTCGGATAGCATTTAGTTCTGCATGAGAAAGAGTATTTTTGTCCGTGTTTCTGCGGTTATATCCTCTGGCAATGATCTTATCTTCATAGACAATCACGCAGCCTATAGGAACCTCTCCAAGAGCATAGGCCTTCATAGCCTGTTTTTTTGCCTCTTTCATATACTTTTCATCTGCTGTCAGTGCCACTTGTCTCTGCCTCCTGCTCTTATTATTTTATTCCCGCGGACAATGAGCCAGGCGGACATGCAGGCATGTCCATTTGGCGGCTGCCGCGAGGGTCTTTGACTCATTGTAAAGGATTCCCATGGGCAAGTCAACCGCCTCAGCACTGCAAAGCAGTAAAATAACCCAGCGACGAAAACTTCTCCACAAAATTAAAAAGTCCCCGGGGAACGAATCCCTGAGGACAGTTTTCTGTGTTGTGACGTCGTCTATGGATATCACTAACGCCACTTACTAAAGTATATCATATTATGACATATTTGCGCTAATTTTCATTGTGGGTGATACGGACGACAAATTTTGCACCATTTATATAATTGTGACCATCTTACTTAATCACTACCTTCTGCGCGGCGGCTACCTCGACTATAGCTCGCTCTACGCTGCAGGATCAGGCGGTGATTATTGGTCATCTACTCCGTATTCGTCAAGCTACGCTTATTACTTGAGTCTCTATTCGGGCGGCGTCAGCGCCAGCAATGGGTACCGCTACAGCGGTTACTCTGTCCGTCGCATGGCTGCTGGGTAGTTGTTGGTGGCTAGGCAGTAGTGATAAATAGACATACTGTCATGCTGACGCACCTACGGGTGCGTCCTTTTTTATGAAGTTGGAGAAAATATCCAACAGATCCAGACTCAAAATCTTCCATTCTGTCTTATATCTAGTAGGGAGAAAAATATCCCCAACCCATTATTCGAGCATTAAAATAAAATATTTTCAAGTTTATTCCATCCCACTCGCCTGCAAAATGCCAGATTTTTCACCCCTGTTATTTTTTGCGCTTAAGCGTCCGATCGCCCCAAATGTAGCCCAAAAAAGCCCTTGCCATATCTGTAAAATGTGCTTTAATCAGGGCAGGTTAATCACAGAAAGGAATGTGTACATATGGTACAAAATAGCAATATCAGCATAAGCAGCGGAGCTGCCAGGTTTATAAATGCACCCATCGGCAGAAAGAAAAGAGCGGTAAGTAGCAAGAAGCCTATGACCGACCGCCTGACGTATCGGGAAGAGAACAAAGCCAAGAAGCGTCCGCAAACTGCGCCGACCGTAAGTTTTTTGGGAAACGGCTCTCTCCCTGTTTCCAGGGAATCCACCCCTAACCAGTGCGCCGGGACGGCTTTAAGGGGCGGTCTTTTCCGGACGCCCTAATAAAAGAAAGGAGCACCATAAATATGAGGAGAACCATGACAGAACAACAGTTAGAACAGATCGCCGCATTGCGGAAAGAAAATTACCCTTACAGCTTTATCGGCCGGGAGTTAGGACTATCCCCCAATACCGTAAAATCCATCTGCCAGCGCAAAGGGTTTGCGGCCAGTGGGGCGCGGAAGACTAAGGCGGAAAAGCAGAACGCCCCGCTCTGCCGCTATTGCCATAAACCATTGCCGGAAACAAAGCGGCGGGGAGCGCTGTTCTGCTCAGACTATTGCCGCACCAAATGGTACCGGGAAAACCGGAAAGTTACGGAGATCAGGACTTGACTTCTCCAGGCAAGAGAGTGATGAATGGTGGCAGGAGGTAAAGATTATGCGTATTGAAGAAATACCGGCTAGTCCGAAGAAGCCTAAGGTCACCCGCGTGGCAGCCTATGCCCGGGTTTCTTCCGATAAGGATGCCGCTTTCCACTCACTGGAAGCCCAGACGGAATACTACCAGAATTATATTGCGGCACGCCCGGACTGGGAGCTGGTTGCCATCTACTCAGATAACGGGATTTCCGGCACGACCATCCACCGCCCGGAGTTCCAACGCATGCTACAGGACTGCCGGGAGGGTAAGATTGATCTTATCATCACCAAATCGGTGACCCGCTTTGCCCGGAATACCATCATCCTGCTGGAGACAATCCGGGAGCTCAAGAAGATAGGGGTTGAATGCTACTTCGAGAAAGAGGACATGCATAGCATCAGTCCAGATGGAGAACTGCTTTTAACACTTCTTGCAATGTACGCCGAGGAGGAAGCCCGGTCAGCCAGTGAGAACCAGAAGTGGCGGATCCAGAAACTATACGATCAGGGTAAACCTGCCGGAGGCCACACTTTTGGCTATCGTTTGATGGGTGAGAGGTTTGAGGTCGTGCCGGAAGAAGCGGAGATTGTCAAAGAGATTTTTCGGCTCTACCTTTCCGGCATGGGTTACAGCAAAATCGCCAGAACACTAATTGAGCAGCACATCCCAGCCTACTTTGGTGGCACCTGGTCTGTCGCATCTGTCAGAAATATTTTGCTTAACGAAAAATATGCCGGTGACCTGTTGCTGCAAAAGACCTTCAGTGAGGATTTCCGCACCAAAAAGAAACGGATAAACACGGGAGAGCTCCGCAAAGTCTATGTCAAAAACAGCCATGAAGCAATTATCGACAGGCAGACGTTCGAGGCTGTCCAGCAAGAAATTGCCCGCCGTAGCGCCCGTCAAAGAGAGATTATGGCGCACAGAAATCCCAACCACGACAATAGTCAAAAGCTATTCTCTGGCCTGATTGTGTGCGGCTGCTGCGGCGCTGCTTACGTCAGAAAATACACCAACATCAAGAATAGTGACCGGCCAATCTGGATCTGCGGCCAATATACCAAATACGGAAAATCCGTCTGCCACTCGCAACAAATACCAGAAACCATACTGATCGAGAAAGTCAAAGAAGTCTTAGGACTACCAGAGATAAACCAAACCATCGTGCAGGAGCATATTTCCCACATCATGGTTCCAGAACACAATCACCTGATCTTCGAGCTAAAAAACGGCTCCTCGGTAGATGTATTCTGGAAACATCAGTCCCGCAGGCTGAGCTGGACGGATGAGATGCGCGAGGCAGCACGGCAAAAAGCATTAATGCGATACAGGAAGGAGGAAAAACTATAAATATGCCAGAAATAGAGATTATAGCGGCAACTAAAACACTGCAGCAACAGCCGCTATCCGTTGCGACTCGCAAGAAGCGGGTCGCCGCCTATGCCCGGGTTTCTACGGAACAGGACGAGCAGCAATCCAGTTATGAGGCGCAGGTGGATTTCTACACCCGCCATATCAAAAGCAATCCTGACTGGGAGTTTGTAGAAGTGTTTGCGGAGCGCGGTATTACCGGCACCAATACCAAGAACCGGGAAAACTTCAACCGGATGATCGATCTGGCTTTGAATGGCGGCATCGACATTATCCTGACCAAGTCCATCTCCCGTTTCGCCCGGAATACAGTAGATACACTTCAAACCGTACGGGAACTTAAGGCGGTTGGTGTCGAGGTGCGGTTCGAGAAAGAGAACTTACATACTTTTGACCCGAAGTGTGAGATGATGCTCACGATCATGAGTTCTCTGGCACAGGAAGAAAGCCGCTCCATCAGTGAGAACGTCCGCTGGGGCAAACAGAAAAGTATGCGGGACGGGAAAGTGTCCCTGGCCTACTCGCGTTTCCTCGGTTATAAAAAGGGCGCGGATGGCAGACCGGAGATTGTGGAAGAAGAAGCTGCTATTATCCGCAAAATCTATGACTTATTTCTATCCGGCAAGACCATCAATGAGATTGCCGCCATCCTGACGAATATGGGCGTCCTGACGCCAGCAGGCAGAGCCAAATGGAGCGTCAGCACTGTCCGCAGCATTCTCAGTAACGAGAAATACAAAGGTGAGGCACTTCTCCAGAAAACCTTTACCGTAGACTATCTGACTAAAGAAGTCCGGAGAAACAACGGCGAGGTGCCATCCGTCCGTGTGCGCAACTCCCATGAACCAATCATAGAGCCGGAAGTGTTTGACCGGGTGCAGTCGATGCTGGCGACATCCGCCAAGCGCCGGGCGAAAGTACGCACGAAGCTCCCATTCGCCGGAAAACTTATCTGCGGTGATTGCGGTAGTTTTTATGGCCACAAAGTCTGGCGGCTACGCAGTACAGGCGAGCATTACAATGTTTGGTACTGTAACCACAAGTACGACGGCGACAAGACCTGCGATTCTCCCAGACTCCGGGATGAGGAAGTCAAAGCGGCCTTTGAGAAAATGCTGCAAAAATGTGGCGATCCCAATCCCGTCTATACCGATGAGAGGTGGAATAAGCTGGTGGAGTCCGTCAAGGTCTGCCGGGGCGGCCACCTGATCTTCACCTTAACGGAGGGCAGGGTTGTGAAGGTTACGCTCTAGAGGCATTAATTACATCACGGCTTACAATGCTTATACGCCGTAAAATAACATCAAAAACAATAGATAGCCACCGCTACCATTCTGTAATCACAATAATTAATGCTTGACAGGCTCCTGAGATTTCACTATAATGATAATCGTAAAATTTGAGTGGACTTTTCCGGATTCGGTCATCTTTTTGCCACACAGCTATCTTGTGATAGCCGTGTGGCTTTTTTGTTGCCCGTATCTCGGAAGTGTTGGCAGAATGGAGGACTATATCAGTATGGGAAATAATTTTTTGTCTCTGATCAAGACGCGCCGCAGTGTAAGGGCTTATAAATCGGAGCCTGTCCCTTCCGAGGCGCTGGACGCTGTACTGGAAGCGGGGACTTACGCACCTACTGGCGGAGGACATCAATCTCCCACTATCATAGCAATTACAGACCCCAAATATAGACAGGAGATTGCAAAACTAAATGCAGAAGTGATGGGAAGCAATGCAGACCCCTATTATGGCGCGCCTGTCGTGATTTTGGTTCTGGCAGATGGCTCCGCAAGCACCTTTGTGGAAGACGGAAGCTGCGTTCTTGAAAATATGATGCTCGCTGCCCATGCCCTTGGTCTGGGAACCGTATGGGTGCATCGGGAACGTGAGATTTTTGACAGTGAAAAAGGCAAGGCTCTCCTGCGGGAGTGGAAGCTGCCGGAAACCTTGCGCGGCGTCGGTGCGATTGCATTGGGTTATCCAGCCCAGGAAGCCGGTCAACCCGCAGCACGCAAACAAAACTATATTGTTCGGATTTAATGTCCTGCTGTCCGGCGCAGTTTTCCTGCGCCGGACAATTTGTGGACGAGGAGGTAGAGTATGCAGACGAATAACAAAATGGCGGTTGCTCCTGTCGGAAAGCTCATCTGGCAAATGTCGCTGCCACCGCTGATCTCCATGTTTCTGCAATATTCCTATAATCTGATAGACAGCGCGTTTGTAGCGCGGCTGAGTGAGAATGCGCTGACGGCTGTTTCTCTGTCATTCCCGATTACAACACTGATGAATGCGGCGTCTATCTGGATTGGTGTCGGCGTGAATGTACTGATTGCGGGGTATCTTGGACAGAAAAAGCAGGATGAAGCAAATACCACCGTTACACACGGATTGTTACTGGCCTTTGGAATTGGGGCTTTGCTCAATCTTCTGTCATTGCTGATTATGAAACCCTACTTTCGGGCATTCACCAATAATGAAGAAATTTATCAGTTGAGCATTGCCTATATGAGCGTATGTTCGTTCATGCAAATTCCCAATATGGTGCATATCGCCATCCAGAAGATGATACAGGCCACCGGAAATATGGTCGCTCCCATGTGGTTCCAGATTGCGGGCGTGGTGGTCAATTTTGCGCTCAATCCCATTCTGATTTTTGGTGTTGGCATTTTCCCCACTATGGGAATCCGTGGCTCTGCGGTGGCTACTGTTGCAGGCTATTTGCTGTCCATGATTTTGGCATTTGTCTTGCTGCTGGGCAAAAAACAGAAAGTGCGGATAAAGATCAAAGGATTTCGTTTGCAAAAGCGGCTGATCGGCCGCATTTTCGCCCTTGGACTGCCGTCTTTCATTATGAATGCCCTCAGTTCGTTTATGGTGACGTTCGTCAATCTGTTTCTGGTGGCGTATTCCGATACGGCAATCGCTTTCTTCGGCGCGTATTTTAAGGTGCAGCAGTTGATCGTTATGACGGTAAACGGCTTGATCCAGGGCTGTTTGCCTGTCATGCGGTTTAACTATGGCGCGGGCAACAGTGAAAGGCTGCATGCCGCTTTCCGATACGGAACTGCTTTGGTCACTGGCATGATGATACTGGGGACGTTGGCCATCCTCCTCTTTCCAGCGCAGATTTTGGGATTATTTACGGCGTCGGAAGCCATGCGCTCCTTTGGAATATCCGCTATGCGGATTATGGCGGCCAGCTACCTGTTTTGCGGCCTCTCTACGATGATTTCCACCTATTTTCAGGCTACAGAACAATTAATGCCCAGTATGTTGATTCAACTGTTGCGGCAACTTCTCCTGCTCATTCCATTCATGTGGTGCTTGGAAAAGCTCCTGAAGATTACCGGGATCTGGCTGTCCTTTCCTGTCGCCGAAGCGACAACATTTGTTCTGGCGTTCCTGCTTTTTCAGGCAGGCAAGAGAAAAGAAGCACTTTGTGGCGATGCAAAGACACAGTAGAAATCAGGAAGGAGAGACAATATGGAGATACAGATTAAAAAGGGGCTTGATTCCCTACAAACAGAAACAGTACTTCGCCTTCTATCACAGACTGTATGGGCGTGCAGCAGGAGGAAAGAAGCAATTATTGAGTCATGGAAACATTCTGTCTGCTATGGAGCTTATACCGCTGACGGAAGACAAATCGGATTTGCGAGAGTTATAACAGACTATGCCACCCAGTACTATATTTGCGATGTTGTTGTGGATGTGGATTTCCGTCACAGAGGTGTAGGTACTTCTCTCTTAAAAACGATTACAACAGAAGATACCTACCGTTCCTTGCTGGGCATGCTGATCACAGAAGAGGCTGAACGGTTTTATGAGCCCTTCGGTTTCCGAAAAGATTCAATCTGTTTTATGACAAGAAAAGGAATACCGGAGGTAGCCACGAATGAATGATACTTTCATGAAAGAGAAGCCAATATTGCCGCTGATTTTATCCATGTCCCTACCCATGGTGTTATCCATGCTGGTCAATTCCCTCTACAACATTGTGGACAGCTTTTTTGTCGCGCAGATCAGCGAGGAAGCGATGACAGCGTTATCCCTGGTTTACCCGGTTCAAAATTTTATCAATGCTGTGGGCATTGGGTTTGGCGTTGGGATCAATGCAGTGATCGCCTTCCATCTGGGGGCTAAGGATCACAAAAAAGCGGATCAGGCCGCCACCCAGGGACTTGTGCTTGCCGTGATTCATGGCGTTGTTATGACAGTCTGCTGTATCGCCATCATGCCGGTTTTCCTGCGGATGTTCACTTCATCCGAAGCGGTCATTGAACTTGGCGTCCGCTATTCTATCGTTGCGTTCGCCTTTACGCTCATTGTTACCGTCAGCATGGCGTTTGAGAAACTGTTCCAGGCAGTAGGAAACATGAAGACAACCATGATCAGCCTGATGTGCGGGTGCATCACAAACATCGTCTTAGACCCCGTTCTGATTTTTGGCTATGGCCCATTCCCGGAAATGGGAATTGAAGGCGCTGCGCTGGCAACCGGCATCGGACAGGCTCTGACACTGGCGATTTACCTTGTAGTCTATCTTTTGCGGCCAATTCGCGTGCATATCCGCAGGCAGTACATTTTGCCCAGCAAAAAGATGGTCATCAAGCTGTATTCTATCGGCATTCCCGCAACCCTGAATCTTGCACTTCCGTCTCTTTTGATTTCGGCGCTCAATGGGATTTTAGCTGCCTATTCCGAAGTGTATATTCTGGTTTTGGGGATCTATTACAAATTGCAGACATTCATCTATCTTCCGGCGAATGGCATTGTGCAGGGGATGCGCCCCCTGATCGGCTATAACTACGGTGCGGGGGAGCACAAACGGGTCAGCCAGATTTATCAGATCGTTTTGTGCATGAGTGGTATTATTATGGTGTTTGGAACAGTAATATGCCTACTGATCCCAGGCCAGTTGATGGGGCTGTTTACCCACACAGAGGCGACGATTCGGGCCGGGGAAACGGCCCTGCGTATCATCGGTGCCGGTTTTATCGTCTCGGCGGTTTCTGTTACCTCTTCCGGCGCATTGGAGGGACTTGGAAAAGGCACCCCTTCTTTACTGATTTCCCTTTGCCGGTATGTAGTAGTTATTATCCCGACTGCGTTTTTACTCAGCAGACTTTTCAGAGCGGTTGGCGTCTGGAATGCGTTTTGGATCACGGAGGTGATTACTGCGATCATTTCCATTTGTGTTTACCGCAAGGCAATAGCAAGGCCGTAATCAACTATGCTGTCCGAGGTAAGATTTACCAGTTGCATCAGAGGGAAAAATGGGAGATTTCTTTATGGCGTATCAATAAGCGCCTCAAGTTGCTCCGCAGTGCTTTTTCTATTGTGCAAAAAACACCCGTGTCACTTCTAAGAAAAAGCGGTGCGGGGAGAACCTTCTGTGTCAAAAGTGGTGTTGTAGACCAATTATTAGAATTGGCCTTTTTCCTCTCATTTTCCCCATTGGTGCAATCTGATCTCCAAGCAAAGCCTGAAATAATCTAAAAGAGTGCAAAAATGGGACACCCCGTTATTTACAGGGTGTCCTATAATTCCTCGCCGCTACGCGATATCCATAGACGACGTCATAATCTGACGGAGATGGTGGGAGTCGAACCCACGCGCCCCTGGGGACCTATCGCATTTCGAGTGCGACCTCTTACGACCACTTGAGTACATCTCCAGAAAATTTATGTTTCAGACGAAACTTATTATATCTCCCCCATGGGTCCAGGTCAAGAAATTTTTAAGGCAAAAAGCCCAGGCGCCGAACCAGTACACTAGGCAGTATCTGTTCGCGTCTGAGCCTTTTTAGCACAGTTCATCTGTCACTATTTTCCTGAAATTCAGAGCTGGGGAGTATCAATGACTCTGTACCAATACCCAAACCGTTTTCCTCTTCCCGAAGCCTTCCCGCAGTCCTTAAAGTAGGGAAATCCAAACATATTGGCCATAAGCCCTTCCTGCCGTTCATAAATCCCCGGCACTCCCAATATGTATCTTCCATCCTCTTCTCTTTTCCCCAGAAGCAGGTGGCCGTAATTTTTCATTCCATATCTGAGGAAATTATTGTTCATCAGTCCCCTGTCCCGTCTCCCCAGAATCCGGAAATCTGCCGGAGTGATCTTCCTGCATTCGTTAATTTCATCGTCTCCAAAAGGAGTCCACCTGTTCCTGGCTGCTGCCGCTGACTGGCTCTCCATTTCCGGGCTGTCAGCAATCCTGATATTCTCCTCTGCTTCTTCCGTCTCCGGCGCCACAGGAGTTTCCGGCTTCTGTTCCTCTGCCATGGGAATACTGTCGGTTTCTTCAGCTTCTTCCTCATACATATTTTCCGTATACGGCTCTTCCTCCTCAGAAATTTTCTGTTCTTCCTGTTCCCGCTCTTCTGCAGTCTCCTGAGGTGCAGATTCTTCTGTCGGCAGCTCTTCTTCAGCTTCCGCCTCTTCTTCAGGGGCTGAGATTTCCTGCTCTTTCTTAAAAGGCAGTTCTATCATCTCAGGCCTTACCGGCTGTTCGTCCCAGCCGCTTGCATAGGTTTCTCCATTTTCTCCCAGGATCAGCAGTCCCCCTAAATCACTCAGACTGTAGCTGCTGTCTCCCATATGGTCCTCTCTCATCTCCAGCTCAAACTGTGCCTGATTTCCTGCCAGTTCTCCCTGACCCAGAAGGACTCCTCTGCAGATTTTTCCTTCTCTTACATAACCATAGGCTTTTGCCTTTACAGAATCCCTTCCCGGAATTCCTTCTAGTTTAAAGTTCATTCTGCAGATTCCATTCCTGGCTTCTACTTTGATAAATCCTTTTCCGTCTCCCTTCTTTCCCTGAAGATACTCATATACATATGCGATAAATCTCCTATATCCCGGCATAAGCCCTTCCTTTAGACTCTTATCCCTAAAGTATATGAGTCCTCTCCGTCTTTAGAACCTTTCCTCTGCATTTCTCCTTCATCCAGACTAAGAACTCTGGTTGCCGTCCGTTGCCGGAATCTCACATCGTGTTCCACTGCCAGCAGGGTAGGCCTGTATTCTAAAAGCAGGTTTTCAATCTGAATCCTAGTGAATACGTCAATATAGTTCAGCGGCTCATCCCATACATACAAATGTGCAGGCGTAAGAAGGCTGGATGCCAGAAGGACCTTTTTCTTCTGCCCTTCTGAAAATTCCTCCATATTCTTTCTAAACTGATTCCTGTCCATATCCATCTGTCTGAGAATGGCGCAGAACAAGCTTTCATCCAGTTTTCTTTCCCTGCAGAACTCTCGGATACTGCCTTTGAGAAAAGAAGTGTCCTGACTGATATAAGACACGATAAGCCCTGATGCAGTCTTCAGTTCCCCTGTTTCTGCAGGGCCTTCTCCCTGTCTGAACTGGGGACTTTCTGTAGCTTTTTCCATGAGCTTTTTCAGCAGAGTAGATTTTCCCTGTCCGTTTCTTCCTGTAATAAATATCCTCTCTCCCTGGGTAATTTCAAAATTCAGCTCTTTGAAAAGCTCTTTACTGCCGTCGGTATACTTTAAGCCATATCCATCCGCCCATACCAGTCTGTCCTTATGATATTTCAGAGGCATCATTTTAAGAGCCGTAATTTCCTCAATATCCTGAAGAAGTCCCTCCTGCTCCCGGATTTCCCTATCTATACGCTTTTCCATCTGTCTGACCCTGCTCTGCATCTTTTTGGTCTTTGCGCCAATATAGGCTCTGGTAGGACGGTCATGTTCCTTTGTAGGATCAAAGCCGATTTTAGAGCTTTCACTCTTTTCCGCCCACTGTTTTGTCTGGCCTGCAGCCTCTCTAAGCTTTCCGATGGCCTTTCTGTGCTTTTCATTCTCTCTCCTGGCAAACTCGTCTTTGCGCCGCTTATTCTCCTCCCAGGAGCTGAAATTGCCGTTTTGGATCTCTATGGTCTTTCGGTTCAGCACCAGTATATGATCGATACAGGCATCCAGCAGGTCCCGGTCATGAGATACCAGGATAAATCCTTTCTTTCCCTTCAGGTAACCTTTAACAGTCTCTCTGGATTCCTGGTCCAGATGATTGGTGGGCTCATCCAAAAGCAGAAAATCATTTTCTCCTGAAAAAAGCACTGCCAAAAGAAGTTTTGTCTGTTCTCCAAAACTGAGGGTATCAAACTTCCGATACAACAGGTCTCCCCCCAGTCCCAGCTTATCCATCTCGCAGAACACCCGCCACTGCTCACATCCCGGCTTTAATTCTTCCAGAAACTCTGCCGCTGTCTTTTCCCTGTTCTCTGCCTTCAGCACATAGGGAAAGTAATCAAAAGGCGTACTCCCAGTAATACTTCCCTTATAGGCGTATTCTCCTAACAGCAGTTTCAGAAAAGTTGTCTTTCCTTTTCCATTTCTTCCTGCAAAACCCAGTTTCCAATCCGTGTCAATGGAAAAAGAAACATTCTCAAAAATATTGTCAAAGCTTCCCTCATAACCGAAGGTCAGACCCCTTACATTTATCTGAGACATATCTATCCCTCCTCTTATCCGTTGCCAAAGGACTGTCTCTTTGAAGCCTACCTTGTCCGATTAAGGGCAGCAAAAAAGAGAGGCGATGAGAACATAGCCTGCTTTTGGCAACATAAAACCCGCCTTCCGGACCTCCGGAAGGAACTGTACTGCAAGTTTCACGTTTTCCAAAAACGAACTATCTGCTCATCTTTCCACCTCTCTCATTAATCATAGCCTCATTATAGTTAGAATTCCTGTGGCTGTCAAATCTTTTCCTGTAAATTTTATATCCTCAGCCCTTATATATTTCCGATTTTTCGCTTGACATCTGCAGCTCTATTCTATATAATAACATCTGTTGAACATCTCAGCGAAGCGTGGCTCAGTTTGGTAGAGCGCTGCGTTCGGGACGCAGAGGTCGCGTGTTCGAATCACGTCGCTTCGATTTTAGAATCCTACCGGGTAGTCTCGTCATGAGACTATCCGGTATTTTTTTGTCTAAAAATAAAATTTTTTTAATTTACGCGTCATAAATGGGCTGTTTATACCGTATATTAATTAGTAATATAATTTTCTATCAGTAGTTTAATATGGATTTACGGCTGGGTTAGCTATATAATAAATCCATAATACTTGGACAGGAGAATTCTTATGGAAAAAAAATTAAGCTCTTTTGAAAGACAGTTAATGTTGGATGAAATTATGTTTTACAGTATCTGCAGTGATCAGGACAGACAGAAAATTCTGGATCAGCAGCCTATGACCTTCGATGATTTCCGGAGGCTTTCTCTGCTTACTGATTACCTGGAACTGGAGCATCTCCATAAATTTATCTGGGATCTTCACGGATACAAATTTATGGACGAAATGGACAATCTCTATGACAAATGTAAAGACGGCAGCGAAGAACTGCCGGATATGCTCATAGAGACAGGACACTGGCTGGATGACTTCTGGAAGCAGGCTCCCAATACCACTGTGTCCTTCCTCTTACGGAAAGTTTTTTCCGACGGGCTGAAAAGTCCCCGTAAAAAAGCCAGCATAACCCTCTATCCTCTTCCGGATAAGGGAAAATCTATGTCGTAACGCAAACATCAGAAAGGAAACTATTTATGTGTACACAGCTTCCACAGGCATTTCTGTCCCGGATGGAAGAAATGCTGAAAGATGAATTCCGGGATTTTCTGGAAAGCTATCAGGCTCCCCGGCAGTATGGACTCCGGATAAACACGAAAAAAATCAGTCCTGAGAAGTTTATGGAAATCTCTCCTTTTCAGCTTACCTCTATTCCCTGGGTGGAAAATGGATTTTTCTACAGCAGTGAGGACAGACCATCCCGGCATCCTTATTATCAGGCCGGACTCTATTATCTTCAGGAGCCCAGTGCTATGACCCCTGCCAGCCGCCTTCCTATTCATCCGGGGGAGCTGGTACTGGATCTTTGTGCGGCTCCCGGAGGGAAAGCTACCGAACTTGGCAGCCGGCTTCAGGGACAGGGGCTCCTGGTCGCCAATGATATCAGCGCCTCCAGGGCCAAAGCACTTATGCGAAATCTGGAGCTTTGGGGAATTGATAACTCCCTGGTAACTACAGAAACGCCCAAACGTCTGGCTGAAGTTTTTCCTGAGTATTTCCACAAAATACTCATAGACGCCCCCTGTTCAGGAGAGGGCATGTTCCGTAAGGAACCGGACGTTGCCAAAACCTGGGATCCTTCCAGGCCGGAATATTTCAGCAGTCTCCAGAAAGAGATTGTATCCCGAGGGATTTCCATGCTCAGGCCAGGGGGAATGATGCTGTATTCGACCTGCACTTTTTCTCCCCAGGAAAATGAAGGGGTGATTTCCTACATTCTGGAAAATTTCCCCCAGATGAAGCTCCTGGATATTCCAGGATATGAAGGCTTTTCCAAAGGCCGTCCCCAATGGGGCAATCATGACCCTCGCTTAGAAAAGTGTGTAAGGATCTTTCCTCACCATATGGCCGGAGAGGGGCATTTCCTGGCGCTTTTCCAGAAAGATGGGCTGCCCTCCCCCCAAGTATCAGAAAGAGGCTTTGAAAAGGGGAAAATAGAAAAGTCTTCCCGGCTGCTGCTGGAAGATTTCTTTAAAGATTTTTCCACTGTTCTGGATATGTCCAGAGTGGAAGTACGGGGGGATCATGTATACTATCTGCCGGAAACAGGACCGGAGTCTGTAAAAGGTGTGAAATTTCTCCGCTGGGGCCTGTATCTGGGTCAACTGAAGAAAAACCGTTTTGAGCCTGGTCAGCCTTTGGCTATGGCGCTTTCTGCCGAAGATTATTCCCGCGTTCTGAACCTGGACCCAGATGACCATCGGGCACAGCGTTATCTTAAAGGGGAAACCCTTCTTCTTGATGAGAAGGAGTCTGCCCCAGGACCTGGCTGGTATCTGGTATGTATCAGCGGCTATCCTCTGGGCTGGGGAAAAGTCTCTGGAAACCAACTGAAAAATAAATATCCCGCCGGCTGGCGCCAGCAGTAAAACTTTCATTACAGCAGGAAAAGACGCTGTCATATTTTACTTGTGCAGGCAATATAACAAATCTATATTCCTGACTCTGTAAAATACGGCAGCGCCTCTTTACTTTTTCACAATCTTTTTCTTATTCCACAGATTCCTCAAGTGGTTCCTCCGCAAGTACCTGCTCATATTTCTCCAGAATAATATTCTGTATTCTCTCACGGGTTGCAGAATTAATCGGATGGGCAATATCTCTGTATTCCCCATCAGTGGCCTTACGGCTGGGCATTGCAATAAACAATCCCTTTTCACCTTCAATGACTTTAATGTCATGAACTACAAATTCCTCGTCAATAGTAATGGAAACTACCGCTTTCATTTTGCCTTCTTTGGCCACTCTTCTTACTCTTACATCTGTGATGTTCATACAACCTTCCCCTTTCATCGCCGCCTTGTTCAGTCGTGCTTTATGTCTTATTTTGGAAATATATTCCGGCAGACCAGTCTGCCCGCAAAACGGATTTCTCCGCTCTGTTCCTAAGTAAGATATTAAAGAACATATCTTTCGTTCTTTTCGATAACCACTTTGATACCGTCCTCTCCGCAATAGTAAGAGTTCGCCCGGATAGTATCCCGGCTCTCTACAACGCAGTTCTCAATATGTGTGTTATCGCCCAGATATACATCATTTAATATGATGGAATTTTTGATCACACAGTTATTGCCCACAAAAACTTTCTTAAAGAGAATAGAATTCTCCACCTGGCCGTTTATAATACAGCCACTGGAAATCAGGCTGTTTTTCACATCAGAACCTGGATTGTACTTTGCCGGGGGCAGGTCGTCAATCTTGGACTGAACACCGGGATACTGACGGAAGAAATAATCTCTGATCTCTGGTTTCAGGAAATCCATATTGGTCTTATAATAGGATTCTACTGTGGAAATATTACTCCAGTAAGTATCAATTTTATATCCGTAAATCCTCTTCAGATTTTTGTATCGGATGAGGATATCTTTTACAAAATCATGGCGGTCTTCCTGTCCGCATTTTTCGATGAGTTCAATAAGCTGTCTTCTTCTGATCACATAGATACCTGTGGAAATCGTTGTGGACTGAGTTACCATAGGTTTCTCGTCAAACTCTACGATCCGGCTGTCCTCATTCATCTTCACACAGCCAAATCTGGTAGCATCTTCTCCGCTTACATCTGTGCATACTACTGTGATATCTGCTCTCTTTGCAATGTGATATTCCAGCACCTTATTATAATCCAGTTTATATACACAGTCTCCTGAAGCAATGATCACATATGGTTCATGGCTGCTTTTCAGGAAACTTAAGTTCTGGTAAATAGCATCCGCTGTTCCCTGATACCAGAAACTGTTGTCAGGGGTAATGGTAGGTGTGAAAATATACAGGCCTCCCTGCTTTCTTCCGAAGTCCCACCATTTGGAGGAACTTAAATGTTCGTTCAGAGATCTGGCATTGTACTGAGTCAGTACGGCCACCTTCTGAATATGGGAGTTTGACATATTGCTGAGGGCGAAATCAATGCTGCGGTAGCTGCCTGCTATAGGCATTGCAGCAATGGCTCTCTTCTGTGATAATTCTCTCATTCTGTGATTATTGCCGCCGGCAAGAATAATACCTATCGCTCTCATTCTGTCTCACCTTCCTTATTCAATGTTTCTCCGCTTTCCAGCACGCCGCCCGGGTAGTCCTCCGCTGTAGTTTCGCCTACAACAGCTGTATTCTTTCCGATTTTTACATTAGACGGAATTACGGTGTTCTCCCCTACTGTTACCAGTCCAAAAGAATATACATTAGGCTTCAGCTTATTGGGAACTTCTTCTCCCACACCCATTACCACATTGTCGCCTACTGTAACATTTTCGGCAATGATCGCTTTATCTATCACGTCGTTTTCTCCGATAACAGACTGTTTCATGATAATGGAATCACGGATTACAGCGCCTTTTTTAATAATAACTCCGGCGCCGATAACAGAGTTATGTACCTCGCCGTACACTTCTGTTCCTTCGCTGATAATACTTCTGTCCACCACTGCGTCTGCGGCAATATACTGAGGAGGAATAATATCTCCTTTGGTATAAATCTTCCAGAACTCCTCATATAAATTAAACTCAGGGATAATGTCAATAAGCTCCATATTGGCTTCCCAGTAAGAACCCAGAGTTCCTACATCCTTCCAATATCCGTTATACTCATAGGCAAAAAGTCTCTGGCCTTTCTCTCTGCAGTAAGGCAGGATATGTTTTCCAAAGTCGCAGCCAGACTGATCTTTCAGGGCAATCAGCGCCTCTTTCAATACTGGCCAGCTGAAAATATAAATTCCCATAGAAGCCAGATTGCTCTTAGGCTTTTCCGGTTTTTCTTCAAAGTCTGTAATTCTTCCTGTTTCGTCTGTAATAGCTAGTCCGAAACGGGAGGCTTCTTCCCATGGAACAGGCATACATGCCAGGGTGACATCTGCTTTATTTGCTTTGTGGAAGTCCAGCATTACCTCGTAGTCCATCTTGTAGATATGATCTCCACCCAAAATCAGTACATAATCCGGGTTAAAATTTTCCATATACGCCAGGTTCTGATAAATGGCGTTTGCTGTGCCGGTATACCATTCCGTATTGGTTTTCTTTTCGTAGGGCGGAAGAATGGATACGCCGCCTACATTCCTGTCCAGATCCCAGGGAATACCGATACCAATATGCGTATTTAAACGCAGGGGCTGGTACTGTGTCAGCACCCCTACGGTGTCAACTCCCGAATTAATACAGTTACTGAGCGGAAAGTCTATGATCCTGTATTTTCCGCCGAATGTCACAGCCGGTTTAGCCACTTTCGCAGTCAGAACACCCAGTCGGCTGCCCTGTCCTCCGGCCAATAACATTGCAATCATCTCTTTCTTAATCATGCAATCACCTCTTGTATATTCTATGGTTTTTACATTATACCACAACGCTTCGGAAAAGTGAATATTTTTAACAATTTTTTTTCGACATATTCTTTTTTTTTGTGACATTTTACCTGTTTTTAACCACTCCCTAAAGATAGGGGGTTCCATTTTCTGAGATTTTAGGTATAATTTTTATCAGATGGAAGGATTCTTCCATCTGGTAAATGTTCTCCGGAAATACTGGAGGCAGTTCTTAAAATTTTCAAGTAAAAAAGGAAGGGATTCTTTTATCATGTATCAGATTGATTTTCATAAACCAATGCATATTCACTTTATCGGCATCGGCGGCATCAGCATGAGCGGTCTGGCAGAGATTCTTCTGGAAGAGGATTTTGTCATCTCCGGCTCTGATGCCAAAGAGTCTGAGCTGACAAAGCTGCTGGAAGCAAGAGGCGCCAGGATTTTTATCGGTCAGAGAGCTTCAAATATCACCGAAGACATTGAACTGGTGGTGTATACGGCTGCCATTCATCCAGACAATCCGGAATTTAAGCAGGCCCAGGCCATGGGGCTGCCCATGCTTACCAGAGCAGAACTTCTGGGACAGATGATGAATAATTATGAGCTGCCTATCGCCGTATCCGGCACCCACGGCAAAACTACCACTACATCCATGATCTCTCATATCCTTCTGGAAGGAGAAAAAGATCCTACTATTTCCGTAGGTGGAATCCTCCCTGCCATTCACGGAAACATACGGGTTGGGCACTCTGGAACCTTTATCACCGAAGCCTGTGAATATACCAACAGTTTCCTCAGCTTTTTCCCGAAGATCAGCATTATCCTGAATATCGATGCCGATCATCTGGACTTTTTCAAAGATATTGAGGATATCCGTCATTCTTTCCGGCTTTTTGCCCAGAAACTGCCTAAAGACGGCACCTTGATCATCAATGGAGAAATCCCTAATGTTGAGGAAATCACCCAGGAACTTCCCTGTGAGATCATTACTTATGCTTTAAAGGGACCTGCCCAGTATACAGCCGAAAATATTGTCTTTGACGAGACAGCTCATCCCTCCTTTGACTGTATCTGTCAGGGAGAAAATATCGGACGTTTTTCTCTGTCTGTTCCAGGCATCCACAATGTGTCCAATGCTCTTTCTGCCATAGCACTTTCCAGAAAGATCGGTCTGTCCACAGAAGTCATTCAGAAAGGCCTCCTCCATTTCGGAGGTACTGACAGAAGATTCCAGTATAAGGGAAAAGTAGCTGGCGTAACAGTCATTGATGACTATGCTCATCATCCTACAGAAATTGCCGCTACTTTGAAGACTGCCCGAAATTATCCTCATAACCGGATCTGGTGTGTTTTTCAGCCTCATACTTATACCAGGACCAAAGCTCTCATGCCAGAGTTCGCCCAGGCTCTGTCCCTGGCAGATAATGTAGTCCTGGCAGAAATCTATCCGGCCAGAGAGACTGACAATCTGGGGATTTCTTCTAAGAATCTGGCAGACCTTATCGCTGAAAAAGGCACGGACGTTCACTATTTTTCTACTTTTGACGAGATTGAAGCATTTTTATTAAAAAATTGTATCCACGGAGACGTGTTGATAACTATGGGGGCAGGAGACGTATATAAAATCGGGGAAAACCTCCTGGGAATGTAGAGTTATCCACATTATCCACCAATCCATCCACATGCTCTTTCCCCAGAGCATGTGGATTTTTTTGTGCATAATAGGGTTGACATAATCAGACAGCATTTTTAACGAAAATACGCCAAAAGCCTCATACTTTCGACATACTATCGGTTTCCCATAAAAATTATCCACTTTTTTATCCACATTATCCACATTTATCCCAGCAATTTTTTTCAACTTGCCTCTTTCCACCGTCGAAAAAAATCTTTGTTCTCTTTTCAAAAATTATATGCTATACTGAGGTTGATTCATTAGGAAGATATAAAATGTAAAGGATGTTAAACATGGGACAGTTTGAAGTTTACAACAGCTTTCCAGGGGATTTCACATTGATTTCCAACCGATTTCTGGAAGACTATATGCCTAAGGCCAATGGAGAATTTGTCAAAATATATCTCTACCTTCTGCGCTGCTGTCAGGGCGGAAGGGCAAAGATGGAGCTTTCCTCCATTGCAGATACTTTTAACTGTACGGAAACGGATATTTTGAGAGCGCTCCGCTATTGGAAGGAATCCAATATTCTGGATGTTTCCTTTGACCAGGACGGAAATGTGACCAGTGTCCGTTTTTCTGTCCCTGATTCAAAGCTGCCTGAGAAAAAAACGCCTTCCTCCCCTGCCGTATCCCGGAACAGGCTCCGGGCCCTCAGGGATCAGGAAGAGGTGCGGCAGCTTCTTTTTATTGCAGAACAGTATCTGGGAAGGATCCTTACCTCCACAGACACGGAGACGCTCCTTTACCTTTATGATGAAGTACATTTATCCGCCGAGCTTCTGGAATATCTTATCGAATATTGTGTCTCCAAAGGCAGCCCTTCCATGGCATATATAAAGAAAGTGGGACTGTCCTGGGCTCAGCAGAAGATCACTACCGTAAGCCAGGCCAAAGAAGAGACTAATTTATATAACAAGAATTATTTTACTATCCTGCGGGCATTCGGCATTACCAACAGGAATCCTCTGGATAAGGAAATCCAGTATATGAACCTCTGGCTGAACCAGTACGGGTTTACTATGGACATCATTACTGAGGCCTGCAGCCGTACTGTTCTGTCAACAGGAAAGGCCAGTTTTTCCTACGCAGACAGTATTCTGGAAAGCTGGTTCAAGAAAGGAGTCCATCATCTTTCAGATATCGACTCTCTGGATATGAATTTCCAGCAGAAAAAAGCAGAAAAAGCCAAGGCCAGGCCAAAGGCCCCTGCTGCCGGTTCCAAAAACAAATTCAACAATTTTCATCAGAGAAACTACAACATGGCAGAGCTTGAAAGGCAGCTTCTTGGAAAATAGATAAGAGGAGACTTACCGTGCCACTAAAAAATTTTCAATATGAAGCAATTATGCGTGACTACAACCAAAAACAGTTTTTACATAAACATGAGCAGGACGAACATATCCGTCTGGCAGAGGAGAAGATCCCCCGTCTGGGTGAAATCCGCCGGGAGATTGCTTCTCTAGGGCTAAAGAAGGCCCGTTTTGTACTGGGAGCAGGCCAGGAAGAAGACTTCGACCTGGAGGCAGCTATCGGCGTTCTGGCTGATGAGCGAAAGACCTTGCTTCTGAAGAACGGCTTTCCTGCTGATTATCTGGAACTTCACTATGACTGTCCCATCTGTAAGGACACTGGCTATATAGAGGGAGAAAAATGTGCCTGCTTCCGTAAAGCTGCCGTAGATCTTCTCTATACCCAGTCCAATATCCGGGATATCCTGGAAAGGGAAAATTTTGAGCATTTTTCTTTTCAGTACTACTCTTCTGAGTTTACAGATTCCTCAAACGGCCTGACTGCCCTGGACGCCGCCCATCAGGCTTATGATAAGTCCTGGGACTTCATCGACAGCTTTGGGGAAGAATTCAATAATCTTATGATATATGGAGATACTGGTGTGGGAAAGACTTACCTTACCCACTGTATCGCTAAAGAGCTTCTGGACCGCTCCTTTTTTGTCCTGTATTTCAGTGCTTTCGATCTTTTTGACCTGCTGTCGAAGAATACATTTCAAAAGGATGTCCAATCTGCAGATATGGCTTCTTTTATCTATGACTGTGATCTGCTCATCATTGATGACCTGGGTACAGAGCTCACCAACAGCTTTGTGTCTTCCCAGCTTTTCTGCTGCATCAATGAGCGTATCATGAATAAAAAGGCAACTATCATTTCCACAAACCTGACCATGGAGGATTTTCTGGATACTTACTCCGAAAGAATCTTTTCCCGTGTCTCCAGCAACTACACCATGATCAAGCTTATTGGAAATGACATCAGAATCCAAAAAAGACTTTTAGGAGGAAAATGAACATGGCACCAAAAATCACAACACCTTTAGACTCACTCCCTGTAGGCCGTCTGGGTATCATTCCCCTGAAGAGCTGTGAAAAGCTGGGCTCTAAGGTTAACGACTACATCGTGAAATGGCGGAAGGACCGTGACCACCAGGAGAAAAACAATCTCCAATTCGAAGGTTATGAGCGTCCTTCTTACCTGATCGATGCCCAGACTCCCCGTTTTGGCTCAGGAGAAGCCAAAGGTATCCTGGAGGAATCTGTCCGCGGTGACGACCTCTATCTCATGGTGGATGTCTGCAACTATTCCCTGACCTATTCTCTCTGCGGCCACACCAATCACATGTCTCCAGATGACCATTTTCAGGATCTGAAAAGGATCATTGCCGCTGTAGGAGGGAAAGCCAGGAGAGTCAACGTTATCATGCCTTTCCTGTATGAGAGCCGTCAGCACAAGAGAACCCGCCGTGAATCTCTGGACTGCGCTCTGGGCCTTCAGGAACTGATCAGTATGGGAGTTGACAACATCATCACCTTTGATGCTCATGATCCCCGGGTACAGAACTCCATTCCTCTTCATGGCTTCGAAACAGTACAGCCTGCTTATCAGTTTATTAAAGGCCTCTTTAAGGCAGAGCCTGATCTGAAGATAGACAGCGACAGTCTGATGATTATCAGCCCTGACGCAGGAGGAACCAGCCGGGCTATCTACCTGGCCAATGTGCTGGGCATCGACATGGGTATGTTCTACAAGCGCCGGGACTACTCTACTATCATAGACGGACGTAATCCTATCGTAGCTCATGAATTTCTGGGTTCTGATGTAGCCGGCAAGAATATGATCATCATCGACGATATGATCTCTTCCGGTGACAGCATGCTGGAAGTAGCACGTCTGCTGAAACAGAGAGGAGCCGCAAAAATCTTTATGTGCTCCACCTTTGGTCTCTTCACCAACGGACTGGAACGTTTTGATGCCGCATACAAAAACGGTGATTTTGACCGGGTTCTGACCACCAATCTGGTATATCAGACAGAAGAACTGCTTCAGAAGCCATATTATGTAAACTGCGATATGAGCAAATACATTGCCCTGATCATTGACACCCTGAATCATGATGCTTCTATCAGCAAGCTATTGAATCCTGTAGAAAGAATCAATAAACTTGTTGCTAAGCATAATAAAGAACTGAAAGAGGGCAAAAAGAAAAATTAAATCTTTTTTGGCTTTTCATTGTAATTTACAGACAATAGTTGTATAATATAGGAAACTAAAAGAATTCTTTCATAATAAAAGGAGGTGCCACTATTATGATGAACAAAATTATTTCCATCATCAATGTCTGTATTGCTCTTTTTGTGATTCTCTATGCAGCACATATTTATGCGGTCACCGCTAGCATCAGTCTTGTTACCGTGGTACTCCTGATTGCCGGTCTGGCTCCTGTACTGCATATGTCCTGGAATTATATTCGGATCAAAATCGAGGAATATCGCGGCAGACATTCTCACCGTTATATGAAAGGCTGAGATGATTCGTATTACCTGTAAATAACTTCAAATTCAAAAGGGCTGCCCCATGAAACATATATCCAAATTATCCTTGGCTTTTGTTTCATGGGGCAGCCTCTTTTCATGTCATGAATTGCTCCTTATTCCGGCACGTATCTGCAGATCCACCTGATGGAAAGGAATTCCAAGGCTCTCCAGGGCTTCTATTTCCCTTCTGGTACAGGTTAAAAGGATAACCTGAGCTCTGTTCTTATGGAGCCATTCTAATGCCTCACAGAGCCTTTTATCGTCGTACATGGCAAAGGTCTCGTCCAGGATCACCGGCAGCTCCTCCTCCCGGCACAGCAGTTCTCCTGCTGCCATACGAAGAGCAAAATAAACCTGTTCTGCAGTCCCCTGGCTTACCTGGTGGAGTCCTGCATACCTGTCTCCTGTATCCAGCCGTATCTGAAAGTTTTCATCAATGATCCCTCTCTGGTATCTGCCCTGGGTAAGTTCTCCAAAAATCTCCCAGGTCCGTTCTTTCAGAAAATTTCCTCTCCTGCTCTGAAGATTCCCCGCTGCCTTGGCCAGCATTTTCTCTGCCAGGGATATGCTCTGGACTTCTTTCTGGGCTTTCAGTATCTTTTCGTTGTCATTCTCCAGCTCTTCCAGTTCCTCCTGAAGATTATATAAAAGATTTCTCTTGTCCTGCAGCGCCTCCTTCCAGGTTATCTGCTGCCCTTTTTTCCGCTCATTTCTGATGGCCCTGTCCTGCTCTTTGCGGCTGCGTGCTGAGGCCTTCTCCCCTCTGTCCCGGAAATACCAGAAAAGAAATGCGCCTCCTAACAGGAAGATCAGAGCCGGTATCAGCCAGGATAGCTGAAAAAAGATGGCACCGGCGCATCCGGCCAGAAATCCAAGAAAAAACAATGCTGCAAAAACCAGTGGAAAAGAGGATTCCCTCCTGTCTTCTGCCGGTTTTTCTTCCTGTCTGTCCTGTCCAATGTCTCTGAAACTTTCTCTGCTTCTTTCCAGTTTTTCTTCCAGGTCTTCTATCTCCTCCCTGGTATACTGTATCCTGTCCAGAAGCTTTTCCCTTGCTCTTTCTTTTTTCTCTCTTGCTTTTTTTTCCTCTTTCTCCCATTCTTTCCGCCTGTCTTTCAGACGATCAAGAGCTGCTCCAGGGTCCAGGCGGAAGTCTCCTTCAGTCTGAAAGTTAGTCAGATATTCTCTCAGCTCCTCTGTCAGACCTTCCTCGGTCCTGGTTTTCAACTGGCCTATGGCTGCAGTATTTTCGTATATCCGCTGGGTAGCCCCTCCCAGAAGGATTTCCAGATCTCCTTCTTCCACAGACATCTTTTCTCCGTCTGTAACACAATAAAGCTCAGCCTCCTGAGAACGGCTTTCAAAATTTCTCTCCAGCCGAAAGTCTTTTTTCCCTGCCTCAAATAAAACACTGCCTTCATACCAGGATGGGTTCTCCCAGGGAAGACATCTGGTATAAGTGTCGGTCCGGGAAGCAACGCCTCTTTTTCTCCGGAGGCCAAAAAAGATTCCCTGGAAGAAGGTATAGAGAGTGCTCTTCCCGCTTTCATTCCCTCCGTAGACTATATTGATCCCCGGCTGAAATCTGAGTCTCTCATTATGGAATTTTCCAAAATTCTTCATGAAAACTTCTTTTATGATCACAGTATCTCCTCCCCAGTCTCCAGGAGTGCTCCGATTCCATATTCCAGAGCTTTCTCTGCCTCTTCATCCGGTTTCTCCCCAAAGCTTCTGATATACTCTTCCAGAAGGCTGCCTTTATATTTTCTGCACAGCTCCTCCAGGGACCATCCGGGCCTGGTCTGGTCTTCCACAGCCCGAATGTTCCCTAAGGAGTAAAGCTGGTTTAAATGAAATTCTGTATCAGGATCTCTTTTTCCCTCCAGAAGCACTGTATAAATGTGTTTTTCTCCCATTTTCTTTATTAATTCCTGGAGAAACTGGGTCAGTCTATACTGGGTAGTTTCCCTGGTCACAGGAATTCTCAGCTCCTTATACTCTCTTACTGCCCAGGGAACAAAGGCAGTCCTTACTTTCCCTTTTTTAATCTCACCTTTTACAAAGCCATGAACACCGGTATCATTTTTCTCTGTAGGCTCTAGAGAGCCAGGGTAGATGATCCGGTCCTCCAACAGGACCTGAGGCTTGTGTATATGTCCTAAAGCCACATAGTCAAATCCTCCTGCTATCAGCCTTTCTCTGGATATAGGAATATGTTTCTCATCTCCTCCGTGAGCCAGCAAAATCTCCACTGGCATTTCTCCTGACTTTTTCAGGGAGTCATAGAGGGGCTGACGGATTTCTCTGCTCTCATAGCTGCATCCTCTCACCCGCACTCCCATCTCCGGAAAATCCACATGCGAAAACTCCTGGCTCCACAAACCCCAGACGTTTTTTCCCCATGGGAACTTCCGGTAAGGGGAATCTTTCCTGAGATAATCATGATTTCCTGCAATGAGCACAATCTTTGTGTCTGGAATCGTGGAAAACATGGCATTTACTTCTTTTAATTCTCTGGCCAGGGGCTGTCTGTGGAACAAATCTCCTGCAATAAGAAGCAGGTCGACATGATCTCTGCCGGCCTGCTCTATCACTCTTCGGAAGCTGTCCCAGATTTCCCGGCTTCTGTCCTGGCTCCAGGGATAACCCTTATCAGGTTCTGCCCCCAGATGAACATCTGCTATATGGAAAAATCTCATAGTGCTCCTCTTATAATTCACAATTGTTTACAGTTCTTGGGAAAGGAATTACGTCACGGATGTTCTGCATACCGGTAAGGTACATAACACATCTCTCAAATCCCAGACCGAATCCTGAATGGCGGGTAGAGCCATACTTTCTCAGATCCAGGTAGAATCCGTAATCTTCTTCCTTCAGATCCAGTTCCTTCATACGCTGTTTCAGCTTCTCATAAGAGTCCTCTCTCTGACTTCCGCCGATGATCTCCCCGATTCCCGGAACCAGACAGTCCATAGCTGCTACAGTCTTTCCGTCCTCATTCTGTTTCATATAGAAAGCTTTGATCTCTTTTGGATAATCCGTAACAAATACCGGGCGTTTGAAAATCTGCTCTGTAAGGTATCTCTCATGCTCTGTCTGAAGGTCACATCCCCAGAAAACTTTGTAGTCAAACTTGTCATTTGCTTTTTCCAGGATCTCAACTGCCTCTGTATAAGTAACATGTCCAAACTCAGAATTCAGCACATGGTTCAGTCTGTCCAGAAGTCCTTTATCAATAAAGGAGTTAAAGAAGTTCATCTCTTCAGGTGCATTTTCCAGCACATAACGGATTATATACTTCAGCATGGCCTCAGCCATCTCCATATTGTCCTGGAGATCTGCAAAAGCCATCTCCGGCTCGATCATCCAGAATTCAGCGGCGTGGCGGGTAGTGTTTGAATTCTCTGCCCGGAATGTTGGTCCAAAAGTATAGATATTCCGGAAAGCCTGGGCAAAGGTTTCTCCGTTTAGCTGGCCGCTGACGGTCAGGTTTGTTGGTTTTTTAAAGAAGTCTTTTGAGAAATCAACCTCTCCCTCTTCTGTCTTGGGAATATTCTTCAGGTCCAGGGTAGTCACCTGGAACATTTCTCCTGCTCCTTCACAGTCACTGCCTGTGATCAGTGGGGTATGGACATATACAAATCCTCTCTCCTGGAAGAACTGGTGGATTGCAAAGGCTACCAGTGAGCGGACTCTGAATACTGCCTGAAAAGTATTGGTCCTTGGACGCAGATGAGAGATTGTTCTTAGATATTCCATGGTATGACGCTTTTTCTGAAGAGGATAATCCGCTGCAGAATCTCCTTCTACAGTTACCTCTGAGGCCTGGATCTCAAAAGGCTGTTTTGCCTCGGGTGTTGCTACCAGAGTTCCTTTTACCACAATGGCCGCGCCTACATTTAATTTGGAAACTTCCTGGAAGTTCTCCATCTGGTCATGGTATACGACCTGAAGAGTATCAAAGAAACTGCCGTCATGAAGTACGATAAAACCGAAGCTTTTTGAGCCTCTCACACTTCTGACCCAGCCTCCTACGGTAATCTCTTTATCCAGATATTCTTCTCTGTTTCTGTAAATCTCTTTTACTGTTGTCAGCTTCATTCCTCTATCTCCTTCTCTTACGGGTATTTCATTAGTATATCGCATTGTTCTGAACAGTTCAAGGCTAAACGGAAACTGTTACTGTATATCCTCCAGATAGCAGAGAAAAACGTTCCCATTAGCCTGGAAAGTATCGGTGCTGTCCTGCATTCCGAAGTAATAGGTCTCCTGAGTGGAGGGATTATATAATATGGTATTGTAATCATCATATCCAATGATAACAACCGCCTGACCATTCTCGCCTTTAGCGATTACCGGGCGCTGAGCGCTTACTTCATACAGGATCTGTTCCAAAGTACAGCCTGTCATATCTATTACTTTCCCCTGACCTTTCAAAGCCTCATTCAAAGCAGTCGCATCAAGGGATGCCTGGGCCACAGCTTCTGGAAGGTCCTGGGCAGAAATACTCGCTCTGTCTCCAGTATTTCCTGCTTCCCATATATACTGCTGGGCGGTATTCAGGACAATTCCGCTCTCTTCTTCAGCCTTAGCCACTGCCTGGGAAGCGCTGTCATAGATTCCTGAAAGCTCTCCTCCCCCATATACGTAATATTTGTCTTCGCTTTCAGAGGAAAGCTCCATATTCAAAGTCCTGTCCGGATTCTCTATGATTTTAGTATCTACTACCAGAGGCGGCTGTCCGGAGCTGTCTGCTGCAAACTGTATGGATGTCACATTTCCCTGGCGCACAGTCGTGGATGTGATAACGGAAAAAACCTCGTCCTGTTTGCTGCGGACATTATTCATGATCTGGTCTCCACTGGTCCCTGCAAAGCTGTCGCCCACTTTGGTAGCTCTGGACAATTCCAGAAGATTTTCCTGAATCGTTACATCAAGTACATAATAACCATCCTGATGATAACTTTTTACCAGCTCTCCATCAAAATTCTGGATCCTGACCTCTGTCATGGCAAAATCCGTTCCTCCTGAAGCATTGGTCACAATGTCGCTTTCATTTGCCACACCGTAGATCAGATCATTATTAATAAATCCAAAGAGCCGTATCCTGGTCCCCTGATCTGCCTGTATGGTCTTCTGTTCTCCTGTATTAAAATCTATGAAGGTAATAGATGTGGTGTTATAAGGGTCCATACCGTCCATCCAGGCTGCATACCGGCTGTTTTCCGATACGAAGAAGCAGTCATCCTCAATCTGTTCCTGAAGGACCTCGTAAGTCTTTTCCTCCATCTGGAATCTGTAAAGGTTTCCTTCTAATAGAAGATACAAATTTCCGTCTTCACTGACATAGGACAGTTTTTCCGCATCCTTCTGAAGGAATTCTCTGGATTGGAGGCTTCGCAGGAAAAATTCCTCTTCCATAGCATTCTGTTCTGCAGAATAATGGTATACGGAAGTTCCCACCTGGCCCTCATGCTGGCCTCTGTTCATGTAGCCATAAAGGATGAAATCTATATCTCCATTTTCACTTACCCGGACAATTTTGATATCATGTCGGTTGATATCATTTCTCTCATCATTGCTTCCTGTGTCGCGGAAGCTGAAGACTCTGGTCATCTTATTTGTTTCTATATTATAAGACCATAAATCTCCCTGCTGGACAAAAGCCAGGATAGTTCCTGTACTGTCAGACATATACTGAACATCTGTATCGGTTATCCCCAGGTTTATTTTTCCATTGCTCACAAGATTCTGCTCTGTGGTAAGCACCTGCTTTACATGGCGCTGGAAATCCAACAGGTAAACCCTGGTCTGGTTATAACTCATCCGGTAAAACTCGTCTACCTGATATTTTTCCACTTCTCCGTTTTCATTTTCTGCTGAAATATAATAAGTGAGGGAAATGCTTCCTGAGTTTTCACTGATGTCCTCTATAGTAGGGATTCCCGGTCTGCTGATCTGAGGATTCAGGTCGCCCCAGGTGATCATATCTACATCTGAGTGTATATCCAGACTCCGGAAACTGTTGCTGACAACAGAAGTATCCGGCTCCAGATAAGTAGTCAGGTCACCAGTGTCATCCTGAGCGAAGGTCTTGGTATAAAAACTATTTACAAACTCTACATACTGGGCCGTGCTGAGCCCTGCCCGCTGAAGAAGCCTTGTATAATAATTCCAGGTTCCGTCTTCGGTGCTTAAAGTAAAATTCAGAGCATATTCCTGGTTCATCAGAATGGGCTGGGACAGTGTAAATTCTGCTGTAAGCCTGCCATCTTCCTCCTCTGTGAAACTCCGTATCTTATTGTTTTCGATTACCTGTTCCCCGTCAGAGGTGCATACTTCATAGACAAGACTGTCGATTTCCCGGCCATTAGGGGTAATGCTCACCTTCAGACTTCTGTCCGTACCTACAGGAGTCAGCCCGTCCCTTACAAATCTTACATCCATGTCGTCTGCATAGGCGTACATACGGTTTACTTCTGTATCTTCGATCATCATGGCCATGCTTGGGCTGGATGCAGTTTCCATATCTGTCTTATTATCTGTAGACTGATAATTCATAAGACTGGAAAACCCTGCCACCCCGCATATAAAAATAACCAGTAAAATACCGGCTCTTATTAATTTTTTCTTCATTTACAGTCCTCTCCGTGTATATCTTCAAACAGCAGCTTCTTAAGGGTCGGTTCTACGTGGAAAGCCTGTATACAGTTTTCCCATTCCCTGGGCTGCTGTGGCTCTTCTTTTCTATTTTTATTTTTTACTGCCCGTATGAGCAGATTCTTAGGCGTATGCTCCATGGAAATAAATTCCAGGATCTGTACGTCGTAACCTGCACTTTTCAGCATCTGCGCCCGGAGTCCGTCTGTGAGAAGAGCCGCAAAGCGCTCTTTTAAAATCCCGTACTCCAGAATCGGCGCCAGGTCCTGGTTTGCCACCTGACGGTTCAATTCATGCTGACAGCAGGGCACAGACAGGATTACAGAGGCTCCCCATTTTACAGCTTTCGCCAGAGCAAAATCTGTAGCCGTATCACAGGCATGAAGGGTCACTACCATATCTACATGGTCAGTCCCTTCATAGGATGCAATATCTCCCTGTAAAAAACGCAGTTTATCATAGCCGTATTTATCTGCCAGTTTCTGGCACTTTTCAATTACGTCTGCCTTAAGGTCCAGTCCTGTGACCCGGATATTAAAGTGCTTCAGCTCTTTCAGATAATAATACATAGCAAAGGTCAGGTAGGACTTTCCGCAGCCAAAATCAATAATCTGGATTTCCCTGTCTCTGGGCAGCTTTGGAAGAATATCCTGTATAAATTCCAGATATCTGTTCAGCTGTTTAAACTTATCATATCTGGAATTTTTGATTTTTCCCTCTGGGGTCATTACCCCCAGGTCAATGAGCCAGGGAACAGGAACGCCTTCTTTCAGCAGATATTTTTTCGTTCTGTTATGAGAAAGCATAAGCGTAAAATCCTCTTTTGTTCCTCCCTTGACTTCTTTGGCCTTTATATCCATTTTTCCTTTTTTGCTCACCAGGACTCTGGCCTGGACATATCTGCCCTCCAACTGCATCTGACGGAAATTTTTCTCCATCTGTTCTGTAAGATAAGAATTCAATTCGTCCTTTTTATAGTTGTCGTGAATAGCCTTCGTTCCCTGGATGTAGGTAACCTGATACTGTACCTGACCCTTTACCGGTACCGGCCTCACCTGAAGCTTTGCCACTGGGCTTGAGCTTCTGGCATTACTCACCAGTATACGCTCAAGGTCTTCATTTACATATTTATCTAAAAATTCTCTGATATCTGTCATAATCTACCCCTGTATCTTATCTTTCCCCTGAAACTGCCGGCTTTCCTGCCTGCAGTCCATTTCTATTGTAAAAGCTTTAGGAAAAATCCGCAACCCCAAAACCAGGGGTTTTAGAAAAATAGCTATTTATTCTGCCTCCAGTGTACTGGCATAACCATTTTTCTTCGCTGTCTTCTCTTGCAGACTTCCTGACAGAATAAAACTCCCACAAAGTCTCCCAGCATTTCTCCTGTCCCTCTGTTTTCCATTCCTTGAAGCTCGCTGCAGCTTTCTGCCTGCCCACAGATCTGTCCGCAGATTCTTTCGATAGTATTCTTGTCAGGATATTCATCATAAATAAAACTACCCTCATAGTCCAGTCTGTCACAGGCATCTGTAACAAGTGCCTGAAGATATCCCGCACTGGGAGGGTAGTAAGATTCCATCAGTCTTCTGTCTGCCTCCTGGGCAGCAGCCTGCTCAAATCCTTTTTTATTTATTACAGCAGATTTGTAAAACCTCTTTTTTTCTTCCATAAATCCTGTCTCCGAAACAGAAATACTCTTTAACAGTATATTCTGCTTTGTACAGAAAGTTACCCTCTCTGTACGAAGAGCAAAGGCTCTTGTTCAGAGAGGGTATTCGTTTTATTTTTATTATTGCCGGCTGGATTTTTTATTCTCCGTTTATTGTGTCTGCCGGAAAAATTATTCCCTGCTGTCTGCGAACTTCATCCATCAGCTCCATCTCCATCCGGGGATTTCCAGATTTTCTGTTTTTCCGCTTCTATAATAAATAGTAATCTCCTGTGGGTCTGGAATCTCCCGGATCACCATGGTTCCTTCTTCCCCCTGGATCTGGCTGGGTACTCTGGAATCGGTGATCTTGGAGTAGAGAAGTTCTCCCTGAAACTCCGGATATTCCACCAGGATAGTTCCTGCCCCGTCAATGCCGTTGAAAAGTTTCAGACTGCTGCTGATCACTTTCTTCGGTTTTCCAAAAAGGCTTATCAGGGGATGTCAATTATTTACCTGTATGGTAAAGCTTTCGCCTATAGGTGTGCCGTCCTCAGGAAGGGACTCTCCTGGTTCTCCCAGAGGAATTACGCCCGGAGTAATGGCAATACTTTTGGTATCACTATCAATATTTCGATCTATAAGATAGACGTCCCCTGCTTCATGCTTAAACTTTACTTTCCGATATTTATCCGTCACTCCTGTTAAGTCTAAAATTCCGCTCCAGTCTTCGTTTGGATCCCAGCCCTCTGGCCTTTCTGTTTTCACATAGAGCTTTCTGCCCCCTTCGTTCTCAGCATATTTATAAATGTGAATGATCCTTCCATCAGGCATTGTATAGGTTTCATCTAATTCTTGTTCCCTGGTTGTATTTTTCAAGTTCCGTTTCTGTAAATTCAGATGAAATCTCCACTCTTCCGTATCCGGATAATATCTTTCTTTTAAAATCAGTTCCGCCTCTTCCACCTCGGACAGGTCACAGCCATAATCTCCTGTATAAATAGAAAAGGTATTATCAATAGCGTTTGTATTAAACCGCAGACTATAAGAATTAATCCATCCCTCTCCTACAATCTCTCCGTCTACCAAAAGCTGGGCGTCTAAAGAATATTTCGTACTGTCCGTCCTTTTTTCCATATCCTCATCGAGATATCCTGCTGCCTCGAAATTTTCTATAGTCAGGTCCCGATCCTTATAAGAAATCTGAAGCAAATCCTCATCTGCGATCATATCTACGATAGTTACTTCTCTCCCGTTAGCCGTATCTTTTCCGTAAACTTCCTGAACATAGTCATTCTCCCTAGGCGTCCCAATAATCCAAATAGCAATGCTCCGATAGCTGTCCTCTACAACCTTTCTCGCCTTTGCCATCACTTCAGAATCTGACATTGTGAAAAACAGCCCTGCGGCGATTCCCAGACAGCCTGCGCTGACAGCTACTTTTCTTCCCGTTTTCACCGGCTTTTTGATCTCTTTTCTCAGCTTTTTCTTCCACTTCTGCTTTTCCAGATCATTCATAACTTCCAGATCTTTTTCTTCTTCCATATTAAAATCGTTGAATACTTCATATAAATCTCTCATAATCAGCGCCTCCTTTCTCCTGGCCTATTCGTGGGAAGTGTCTGCGGATCTTCTTTTTTCCTCTGGAGATCCGGTTGTAAAGGTTTTCCCTTTTAATCCCGTTTTTCCGGGCTACTTCATCCGGCTCCATTTCCTCTATGAAAAGCTGGCGGAAGAGAAAACGGTCCTCTTCTTTCAGGCAGGACAGGAAATCCTCGGTTTCATCGGAAAGCTCTTCCACAAGTTGGGAAAGCTCCCGGCTCTCCTCTCCCGGCTCCTGGATTTCCTCCAGTCCTGCCGCCTGCTGCCGGTTCAGATATTTCCGCTTATAGGTAAGGGCTTTATACCTGGTCACTCCGGCCACCCACTTCTCAAAGCTTCCTTTTTCTGGATCATAGGATCGGCTGTGCTGCCAGACTGCCAGAAACACATCATTGATACATTCTTCCTGATAATCTGTCAGCCCCCGCAAATGCCGTTTCACAATGGTCTTTATCAATCCGCCGTACACGTCTACCACATACTCCAGAGCTTTCTCATTTTTTCTGGATAATTCCTGGAGAAAATTATCCTGATCTACTTTTCTCATGCCGCCTCACCCCTCTTTCGGAAGCTTCCTTCTATTTAATACTTCGCTGTACATATTCTAAATCTATCAGAATCTCCAAAATTTTTCTCCTCTGATCCTGCCTTCTGTCTCGATTTTCTTTACAGATGCACAAATCTGCAAAAAACATGCTACAATATGTTCAACTGTTTAAACAGAAAGGAGCATTACATTGAAAAACACACGGGAAGATATCCAGAGACTTGAAAAAGAACTCCGGGCCTGTCAGAAGATCCTCACTGCCATCGGAGATGAAACCAGACAGCATCTCCTCTGTATCATGCTCCAGGGAGAGTGCAGTGGAAGCCGGGTCATTGAATTTGCCGAAAAAACCAATCTTTCCCGTCCTGCAGTATCCCATCATATGCAGATACTGAAAGACGCCGGGATCGTAAAAAGCAGGAAAGAAAGCACCTGCGTCTATTATTATCTGGATCCGGAGGCCAGTGAGATCAATAATCTGATCGCCCTTTTCACAGATATCAAAAAATGTATGGAAAAGGCTCCTGACAGAAAGGGCGACGACTTCCCAGACCTTTAACAGGCTCAGTGTGCAAAGAATCAAATGGACATGCAGACATGTCCGCCTGGCTATTTGCTCGCAGGAATAAAAACATAAAAAGGAGACATGAAAAATGGATTTATTACAGGCAATGAAAGAACGGCATTCTGTCCGTTCTTATGACGAAAAATCAATAGAAGCCGGGACTGTGGAAAAGCTCCGGTCCTTTATCAAAGAATGCAATAAAGAAAGCGGCCTTCATATGCAGCTTGTCCTGGATGAACCCCATGCTTTTGAGGGTTTTATGGCCCATTACGGAAAATTTTCCGGCGTCAGAAACTACATTGCTCTTATTAGCCGGAAAGGAAATGATCTGGAAGAAAAGCTCTGTCTGGTGATCGCCATAGGATACGGTCAGACCCAGGGCGTCTCTCACAATTCAAAGCCCAGAGAAAAAGTAATGAATGCAGAGGCAGCGCCCCAGGACTGGTTCCTGCGAGGCATTGACGCTACTCTTCTGGCTCCTACCGCCATGAATCAGCAGAAATTCACATTTACCTGTAAAGGAAATCTGGTTTCAGCCAAAGCCGGTCTGGGATTCTACAGCAAAACAGATCTGGGGATCGTCAAGTATCATTTTGAACTGGGGGCAGGAAGGGAAAATTTTCGCTGGGTGTAATCTGCACCCAGCGTTTTTCTGCCTTATTTCTTAACCATACATTCCTTCCTATAAAAAGCCACTCCATACTTCAGGATCTGGCTATATCCCTCCTGCCGGAGAGCCTCCTCATATTTCTGTTCTTCAATCTGTCTCAGGGCCTCCTGACATTTTGCTTCAAGTCCCTGATAGGTTTTTGAAACTTTAATCTCCAGGATCACAGCCTTTCCTCTCACACTGGGATATTTCAGCAAAATATCCGGTCTGCCATTTCCCGACTCCCTGTTAGACAATACAATATAATTTCCGATATTCTTCAGCATTCCTGCCAGGAACCCACGGTAATAACTTTCCTGATAGTCGTAAAAGCTGATGGTCTCCATAAGATTTTCTGAGAGGATTTTTCCCATCTTTTCCGTATCTCCGCAGAGGATACTCTCATAAAGAGGAGACAATTCCTTCTGCTCTACTTTCTTTTCAAACCAGCGGAGCACCGTGTTTTTATAGATATACCGGACTTCCCGGTTTGGAATGGCCATTTCCATATAAATAGTTTCTTCCTCCTGGTGTTCCTGAATCTTTTTCAGATAACCGGTAAAGAACAGGAAGTTCCATAAATTATCCTGGGTAGAATCCATATCCTCATAAGTAATATCCTCATGGATGGGTTTTATGATTGTCTTTCCTTCTATCAGATCCTCTATTTCCTGTTTTACAGAAAAATCCGCTTTCTCCACAAGTGTACGGACAATATTATTGGAACTGGCGTTGGACCAGTAGGGCTTTGGCAGGCTATTTTTATTTAGTCGGCAGGAATCCACATAATTGATCACGCTCCAGGGGTTATAAACTTCTGCATTGCCAAACTGATATCCTTCATACCACTGGCGGACTGTCTCATAATCTTCTGTTAACCCGTAAAAATCCAGCATCCTTCTTACTTCTTCCGGGGTAAAGCCAAAGTATTCCCCGCAGGCCTGGGAGGTGACAGACATGATTTTCAGGTTATTGAGTCCTGTAAATATAGATTCCCTGCTGATTCGCAGACAGCCGGTGACCACAGCAAACTCCAGGCTTTCATTTGTCTTCAGGGCAGATTCAAAAAGGGAACGTATGGTATCGGTCATCCTGTCATAAAAACCGCTGAAATAGGCATTTTCTAATGGCACATCATATTCATCAATTAAAATGACGGTCTTTCTCCCCGTACATCTGCAAAGGCATTCCGAAAGGAACTTTAACGCATCTGCGTAGTCTGCTTCTGTTCCCTCCAGATCCCGCAGCCTCAGATACCTCTTCTGATCTGCATCGGTAAGTCTGCCGCTGTCTGAGACCAACTGCCAATGGCGCTGAAATTCCCCTTTTAAGGCTTTTTTCAGCATTTCAAAAGCCAGTTCATAGGAAGGCTGCTTCATAGACTTTAGGGAAATCATAATAACCGGATATTTACCCATATGATCCAGATATTTTTCTCCGGCGTCCATAATATTCAAGCCCTGGAATATCCGTGAAACATTTTCTGGATTTCCCTCAAAAAAATATCTCAGCATACCCATATTCAGAGTTTTTCCAAAACGGCGGGGACGTGTGAAAAGGTTTACTTCTCCTTTCATGTCCAATAGTTCCTTGATAAAAAGTGTTTTATCTACATAAAAGTAATCCCCTGTTACTATTTTTTCAAAATCATCAATTCCCACCGGCAATGGTTTCCATTCCATAGAAAACGCCTCCCTTACCTATTCTCTGAAGTTTTCCTCCAGCCATTTTGCAACACTGTCTGAGTCATTATTTCCGATAATTCCCGTTGCCAGCTTTTTAAGACTATCAACTGCATTTTCTACCGCATAACATTGATCAGAAATCTGGAACATAGGAATATCGTTGACAGAGTCTCCAAATGATATTACCTTATCGCAATGCCACAATTCTTTCAGTTTTAAAATCCCATTATACTTTGTTGCCTTTCTAGGCATAATCTCCAGCCAATATTCGGGACGATACAATTCTTGTTGAAATGTACAGGTATATCTTTCATCCCCGGCAAAGATATCATAAAGGGGCTTTAGCTCTTCTTCTTCCCCAATACAGGTATAATAAAAGGCCTCACCTTCATAAAGCTTTTTTTCATTCTCAACAGGGCGAAGTCTTTTATCTCCTTGTCTGTTGCCAAAATATCTCTTTTTTCCTTCGTTTATCTGCAAGAGATTCCAAGATACGCGCTCTCTGCCTTTAATAAACGAATACACAACCGGCCTCACTCCATATCCAGACAATTTTCTTTCCACATAGGAACGTTCTTCTTTTGTAAAACTTTCTGACGCAAGAATATTCCCGGTTGCCGGTTCCATAATATATGCCCCGTTATACACAATTACAGGAATTTTAGGATTCAGGCCTTTTGCGGCCACCGATGCAGAACTTAAAGACCGTGCCGTAGCATAGGTAAACAGCATCCCTTTCTCTACTAAACCATTGATGGTCTTTATGGTGTATGGGCTGAGGCTGGCACTGGTATTCAGCAATGTGCCATCCAGATCTGATACGTAAAGAATTCCCATAGTTTATCCCTCCCTGACGTAGTTTCATTTTACTACGTCGGGAAGAGAGGCGCAAGACGATTCCCTGGCCTTTACCTACTGCAGTAATCATTACCTGTTTTTGTTTTTCTCACTGCAAATACCGCGATCAGTAAAAGAACGAAAGCCCCGGCTGCCATGCACAGGAAAGATATATTCATACCGTGGATTAAAGCCCTGTCTCCATAAGCTGCTTCAGAAGCCGCACTCACTGCCGTCATGATTCCCACAAACAGAGCAGAACCCACAGAACCTGCAATGGTACGGAAAGAAGTCAGCAGTGAGGAAGCGTCTGCCACTTTACGGAAGTCCACGTTACTGGTTCCCCAGGTCAGCAGAGGCATCATCAGACAGCCTATGGAGATATTCCTTATAACATTCAAAACTGCTGCGATCCAGAGAGGGGTCTCCAGGCTCAGGAAGAACATGCCCAGATTGCTGATCAGCAGCACCGCAGAACCAAGGACAAAAATCTTTTTGATCCCCATCTTGTCGTAAATCTTACCTGCAAAGGGGCTGACAATAGCTGTAGCCGCAGATCCCGGCAGGGTAACCAGACCGGACACCACTGCGGAATAGCCCATAACACTCTGGACATACAGGGGCATCATGACCGAGGATCCCATCATGACCAGATAGAGGACCATACTGGCGATGACGCTTACCGCATAGTTTTTATTGCTGAGGATCTTCACATCCAGGAAAGGAGTGTCCAGACCCCGCTGGCGGGCGACAAAGAAGAAGCACACCAGAATTCCGATCAGCAGAGGCGCCCCTGCCTGAACACTGATCAGACCGTAAGTGGTAATATTTCCAAGACCCAGGGTTATGCCCCCGAATGCAAAGATACTTTCCACAAAGGAAAGAACATCGAACTTCTTATCCTGGAGTTCCAGTACATTTTCAAACACTGCTGCCGATAATACAAAGGATACTGCCATGATCACCAGGACCACATAAAAAATAGATTTCCACCCAAAAGCATCGATCAGCAGTCCCGCAACAGTTGGGGCAATGATAGGCGCCGCTGTTGTAGCCAGGCCGTAAGTTCCCATCATGGTACCCTTTTTCTCAATGGGATAAACCGTAAGGATCACCACCTGAGCTGCCGCCATAAGGATTCCGTTTCCGCAGGCCTGAAGAACCCTTCCCACCATCATGATCCCGAAATTACCGGAAAAGATGCTGAGAAGCAGTCCCAGGATAAAAATCCCGATACCGGATAAATACAATCTTTTCGTAGGAAACCTGGTGATGAGAAAAGCCGTGAGAGGCATGATCATTCCCATAGCCAGAGAATATCCGCTGGTAACCCACTGTCCCAGGGAGGTATTGACCCCAAAATATTCTACCAGATTCGGCAGTGCTGTAGTCATAGCTGTTGATAAGGTAGAAGAGGCGATTCCTGAAACTACCAGACAGATAAATATCATTGTCCTCTTCCCGCCGGATATTTCCACACTTTCTTTATTTTCCATGATGTTCCTCCATTCTGTGCCATACTTTCTTGTTAATGTTGTCTGCTATGCGGTGCAGGGTGTTTTCTGTTACATTCAGATCCTCTCCGGAAATCCCCGCCTGGAGATCCTCGAAAAAAGCGCCGTGTATTTTTTTGATCTGTTCTGCCGCCGGAAGAGCTTTCTCTGTCAGATACAGATGTTTCATCCGCCGGTCTCTTTCGTCTCCCGCCACACGGATATATCCTACTTCTGTCAGTTTCTTTATGGTCTTGGTCAGCGTTCCTTTATCCACACGGATACACTGGGCCATTTCCTGAGGAGTGGCTCCTGGATGATCGTAGATATACTCCACATAAAACTGCTGTCCCCAGCCGATCTCATAATCCGACAGCCCCCGGTCATAATACATTTTCATAAGCCTGTCTAAAATAGAAACATATCGTCCTAAATCTGAAAAATGGTCATACATACTGTTTTATCCTCCTTTCGCAGATAAAATTTCAATGTTTTACACTATAGCATATTTTAGTAGCGCAGGCAACTACTACCTCCCAGGGTTCAAATTCTCCTTCCCAGGCGGTACATTCCAGACTCTTTCTACCCCTCAGATTCCATTTTTCCCTTCCTGGGCCACAGTCCCATGGCTATTTCTACCTCTCAGATTCAAATTTCCCCTTCCTGGGCCGCAGTCTCATGGCTCTTTCTACCCCTCAAATTCAAATTTCCCCTTCCTGGGCCGCAGTCCTATGGTTATTTCTACCTCTCGGATTCAAATTTCCCCTTCCTGGGCCGTAGCCCTATATCTATTCCTACCTCTCAGGCCCAATTTTCCCTTCTCAGGCCGTAGTCCCATGGCAAATACTACCTCCCAGATTCCGAAAATCTGTAATCCAGGGGTATTCTAGTCCTGTTGCACAGTTGATATCTCAATAATCGGATTCTTAGCCCCGCATCTCCGCCCCAATCCAATACAATATAAGGGCTTTTTTATTCTATAGGGCAGTCTGGAGACCCCTATAAAAAATAAACAGCACGCTCTGCGAACTGTCTATTGTCATGAATAAAAAACAGATAAAACTGCGCAATACCTGCAAACAATCTTATCTGCTTTTTCTGATTCGGTTTTTCTAATTCTGTTCTTATTTATCTCATACAATTTCCGCAGGGTGTATATCCCTGATCAATGAGTGTTTCCTTATCTCCTTTATAGTATGCTATATTGTCCTCATCCATGGAATTTACGGAGCCGCAGTCCGGCAGGTGAATCTTCTTTGTATGGATATTTAGAATATAATCACATGCCTCTCTCGTAGAATTACTGAGGCTTCCTCTTGTTTCCTTCTGAGTCTCCTCATCTGCTCCCCGGGAGCTGTCTCCCGGCGTATAGTCGTTGCAGGGCTCCTGATCAAAGGTAATGCCCTGGCCTCTGCTTACAGCGGTAATGGTCCCCTGTCTGTCTGTGCGGAACAGAGGTACCTGAAACTCCTGGAGCAGCTCCACGGTATCCTGCCGGGGATGGCCGTAGCTGTTTCCCTCTCCGCAGCTGATCACTGCCCAGGAAGGATTCACCGTCTGAAAAAATTCCCGGCTTACATGAGAGCCATGATGGTTCATCAGCATAACGTCTGCCTGAATATCTATGCCTGCCTCTAAAATCTCCTGCTCACCCTCCAGGCCAATGTCTCCGCCTATGAAAAACCGGTCCCCACCGTTTTCCAGAACAATTCCCACAGAATCCTGGTTTTCATCTTCATGTCCATAGCTCACTGGCGAAACGATCCGGAAACTGGCGCTTCCCAGAGAAAACTCCTGCCCCACCAAAGGATGGATAACCTCATAGCCCTTCTCCTCCACCACTTCTCTGTAAGAATCATAAATAGAGGAATCTGTTTCATAATCTGCCGTGATCAGGGTTCCTACAGGAAAATTGTAAAGAGCACCGATAGCTCCGGCCAGATGGTCTTCATCAAAATGAGAGATCACCATGTAATCCAGCTTTTCAATCCCCTGCTGTTTCAAATAGCTGACTACAAAGGAAGAACTTTCTCTGGGGCCTCCGTCTATAAACATCGTCTGGCCTTCCGACTGGACCACCATGGCATTTCCCTGGCCTACATCCAGATAAGTCACCGAAAGTTCTCCTGTGCTGCTCCCGTCCTGGTTCCCCTGGATATTACTGTTATTCTGTGTCTCTTCCGCCTGGGCTGTCTCATCCTCCAGAGTCTCAGCCTGGACCATTCCTCCCTGGCTGCTGCAGCCAGAGAGAATCGTCCCCCCAAGGAACAGCAGCCCGAAAAACAGGGCCAGCCGTCTTTTACTCAGAAACTGCCATCTGGTTCCAGATTTCCACATCTTTGTCCACAACATATCCGCTTCCACCTCTGCCTTTTACATCTTCTACCATATTCAGCATCAATACTGTGTTCTCATCTGATTCTCCCACATTGTATACTGCAAACCAGCCCAGCTCCGTGCCTTCTGTATCTTCCTGGGATTCTTTGATCTCTGCAGTGCCGGTCTTACCTGCAAGGGTTACTCCTGCAACGGAAGAAGCTGCGTGTCCGGTGCCTCCTGCATCGCTGACTACTTCCTGCATATCCTCATATACTGTCTGGGCTGCCTCTGGAGTAAAGGCGTCCTCAATCCAGTAAGAAGCTGTCTTGCCTTCTTCATATTCCAGATAAGGAGCGATCATATCTCCTTCATTAAAGAATGCGGAATAGATGCAGGCCAGATGAAGAGGATTCACCAGGATCTGTCCCTGGCCGTAACCGGAATCTGCCAGCTGGATTTCCGTGTCAATTCCCTCTGTATTAGAATACTGAGAGGAAGTCATAACAATGTCAAAAGGAATATCCTGATTAAATCCCAGTTTCTCTAACTGCTGGGCAAGGGTATCCGCTCCGATCTGAAGAGCCGCTTTTGCAAAGTATATGTTATCCGAATACACCAGCGCATTCCTCAGATTGGCTACTCCGCTGTATTCATGAAGGGTAGTTACATAATAGTCACCCCAACTGCTGTCTTTCTGCCAGGACAGTCCGCTGGCTCCCAGATCTTCCTCTGCGTTCAAAGTTCCTGTACTCAGTCCAATGGCTGCAATAACCGGTTTAAAGGAAGAGCCGGGCACCCAGGTCTGACGGAATCGGTTATAGAGAGGCTGGGTCTCATCATTATTCAGAGAGTCCCACTGTTCCTGGGATATTCCCAGAACAAAGTCCATGCTGTCATAGGAAGGCGTAGACACAAGAGCCAAAATTTCTCCTGTCTTAGGATTCATAACTACAGAACAGCTTTCGTCCTCCTGGTAAGCCTCATAAACTTTTGTCTGCCAGTTGATATCTATAGTCAGAGTAATATCCTCTCCATCCTGGGCTGGCTCCATAGCCAGAGCCTCTTTCTCATTTCCCTCTGAATCTAAAATAGAGATTTTGTGCCCGTCTCTGGCTCTGAGCCGTTCCTCATAAAGGCTTTCCAGTCCGCTCTTTCCGATAATGCTCTGGTCGTTATAGCCCTGGTCCGCCATTTCCTCCAGTTCTTCTGCACTGATTTGCTGGACGTAGCCCAGAAGATGAGCTGTGCTCTCTCCATAAGGGTACACCCGGCTCTCTGTCTCAGAGATCATTACTCCCGGGTAGGACAGCAGAGCCTCCTGAACTGTCTGTCCAGTCTCATTGCCATCTGCATCTGTATAAGGCTGGTCCAGCTGCTCCTGGGTCATTTCTTTTAAAGGCACAAAACTATCTGTCTGGACCCAGGATGCGTCCAGGCTGGAGTTAATATTATCTTCTGTAGTTCCCAGTATCTGGGCAATTGCCTGGATTTCCTCCTGGGGCTGTACATCCATTTTCCCCGGCACCAGACCTACAGACTGTACGGTTCCCTGACCTGCCAGCAGGTTCTGATTCCGGTCATAAATGCTCCCTCTCTCTGCTTCCAGAGTGGTGACGCTTACCCTGTCGTTTTCTCCCAGGGATGGATAAATCATGGCATCGGTCCATACAATCTTCCAGTCTCCGTCCTCTCGCTCAAAGGCCGTATTGTTATCATAGGAAATCTCTCCTGCAATGGTATTCATAGTCACACTGTAGGATAGCGGCTGCCCTCTGTCCTGACCTTCAGAAATATCAAGCTGGATGTCAGAAGCCTCAATACCTTCATAGATATTCTGGTTTCTGGTCACAAAATCCTCCTGAGAGACTGTCTCCTGGGAAGAGCTGTCCAGAAAGTCGTACATCTTCTCATACTCGCCTGCTTCTATACAGGCCATATACTCTTTCAGTACTTCTTCCCTGGAACCTGAAAACACATTCTGGTACAGGAAAACTCCTGCCCCAGCTCCCACTGCCAGCACCACTACGCCGGCCAGCGTCCCGATGAGTATCTTTTTTTTCTGATTTTTTTTCTTTCCTTTTTTCTTCTTTGCCATTCTTTTCACCCCTTATTACCTTACATGGCAAACACTAAATCTTCCTGCTTCCTGTATACTTTCTTTCTGGATTTTACTGAGCAGCCTCTTCTGTCTGGGTTTCTTCTGCTGTCTCAGTGGTTTCTGTTATGTTTGCAGTTGACATAATAGCATCGCAAGCCACATTCCAGAGTACATTGCCTTTCAGCACAGTCATATCTGAATACATGCTTTTAATAGCCTCACCATCAGAGAAACCGCTGAGCTGGGCGAATTCATCCAAAGCCTTCTCATAATCTGCTTCTGTAAGGGTAATTCCCTCTGCATCAAGGATCGCCTGGGTGATCATATACTGAGACAGATAGCTTTTAGCTGTCTCGTCAAAGCTTTGATCTGCCTCCTCCTGGGATATCCCCTGAGATTCCAGATATTCGTCAAGGCTCACACCATAAGTTGAGGTATACAGATTATCCATCTGAGTCTCAATGTCCGTTTTCAGGTCATTCAGGGCCTCCTCCGGGTAATCCTTAATCTCTGAATTTTCTGTAACCTGCTGGAATAAATCGGATTTCACCTGACTTTCATACTCATTGTCCGTCTGCTGGACCAGGCTTTCCTTCTGGGCATTGCGATATTCCTCTGCGGTAGAGTAATCTGTGTTGGCAGCCACCCACTGGTCTGTAAGCTGGGCAGGCTCTGAAATTGAGTTTATTGTCACTTCAAAGACCACCGCCTGACCCGCCAAGTCCGGATTTGGACTGTAATCCTCCGGGAAAGTCAGGTCCAGACTTACTGTCTCACCTTTCTTATGGCCGATGAGACCATCCTCGAATCCATCAATAAAGCTGCCGGAACCGATAAGCAGATCCTGCCCCTGAGCTGAACCTCCGTCAAAGGCTTCCCCATCCAGGTATCCTGTATAATCGATATTTACTGTGTCATTTTCCTGGACAGCCCGGTCTTCTGTAACCTCTACCGGATCATAATTATTAATAAGCTGTCTCTCTATGTAGGAATCCACATCCTCTTCTGTCACTTCGGCTTTCGGTTCCTCTTCCACAGTCAGGTTCTGGTACTCTCCCAGAGTCACATAGTCCTCCAGATTGTCTACATCCACAGCCACTACCAGTCCCTCTTCGTTGACCACAGATTCTTCCTCTGTCTCCTGGGCAGTATTTTCGGTATTTTCATTCTCTTCCTCATTAGAGCATCCGGCAGCAAGGCCAAGAACACCCACAGTCAAAAGAAGGGCTACAAGTTTTTTCTTCATGCTTTCATTCCTCTCATTAAAAATTAGCTTTATAAATGGTGTTATACCACATATAGGCCTAAATTGAAAGGCTTTCTCTCCATTTTTAGTTGCCTTTTCCAGGAAACAATGCTAGAATAGTTGAAGTATGACATAGAGATTCTAGGAGGTTTTATACAAATGAATGGCTGGATAGTATTTTTTATAATCATGGCTATTTTGATCGTCGGCCTTGTTGTCCTCTATTTCTTTGGCAAAAGGGCCCAGAAAAAAAGAGATGAACAGCAGGAGCAGATGGAAGCGGCAAAGCAGACCATCACCATGCTGGTAATTGATAAGAAACGACTTCCCATTAAGCAGTCAGGACTTCCACAGATGGTCATCGACCAGACTCCCAAGCTTATGCGTCGTTCTAAACTGCCTATCGTAAAGGCAAAGATCGGTCCCAGAATCATGTCTCTGGTGGCTGATGAATCTGTATACGATCTGATTCCTGTGAAAAAGGAAATCAAAGCTGAAGTAAGCGGTATCTATATTATGAGCGTAAGAGGCCTGAGAGGTTCTCTGACACCGCCGGCCAAGAAACCTGGTTTCTTCCAGAGGATGAAGGCAAAGGCATCAAGTCTGACCAATAAAGAATAAATATGACCATTACTAAAAAGCTCCCGGTAACATCGGTACATAAATGTTTCCGGGAGCTTTTTTCCTGTTTATTCCATATAACAGAACTTCATGATCCTGATCTTACAGCGTTGCATCCAGAGAAAAATTCCCTGCTTCTTTAGGTTTTACATTAATCTGTATCTGGCAGTCTGCCGCATGCTCCGCATTAATCTCCAAAGCATAATCAATAGCCAGATCCAGCCCTGCTTCTTCTTCCTTCACCGCAATCTTTGTGGCGGCGATCCCCATCTGGAGATTTCCAAAAGGAGTGGCGTAATATGTAAGGTTCTTCTTATTCTCCTCAAAGATCATCTGCACGTTGGTAACGCCTTTTTTCTTTACCTCCACGCTTTTGTCCGTAATCTTAATAGTATTCCGGGTAGGCTCTGAAAAGCCTTCGGTGACTTCGTCAAAAAGTATGTAATGATGGCCGTTTCGGTAGTAGTAGTCTCCCTTTGCCACCAGCTCTACTTCTTCCGGATTTTCTATATTTTCCAGGGTCTGAAGGCCCCTGATGGTAACTAACACATCTTTTTCCATTTCTCAATACTCCTCTATCTGTATCTGCTTGGTAGTTTTCACATCATAGGGAAGAATAGAATTGGCAAATTTCTGGAAATGCTCTTCCTCATCGCTGACAAAGAACCGGTAAGGAAATTCTTCCTCTTCTTTTCCTTCTCTTAAAAGTCCCTTATCTTCCAGCAGTCTTCCCAGAGCCAGAGCCGTTTCATAGGCGGGATTTACCAATGTTACTTTATCTCCCACCAGACTCTTCAGAAGAGAGCGGAGAAGGGGATAATGGGTGCATCCCAGTATCAGGGTGTCAATGTCCTGGGAAAGAAGGGGATCCAGATACCGCCTGGCCACCTCCAGAGTAATCTCGTCCTTGAGCCATCCTTCTTCCACAAGAGGTACAAACAAAGGACAGGGCTGGCCGATGACCTGTATTTCCGGATCCTCCTTCTGTATCACTTTCTGATACAGCCCCGACTTCACAGTCCCTCTGGTTCCGATAAGCCCGATTTTTTTATTTCTGGTAGTCTCCACCGCCACCTTGGCCCCCGGCTCTACTACGCCGATCATGGGGACATCTGTCTCCTCAGATATGGTCTCCAGGGCCAGGGCGCTGGCCGTATTGCAGGCCACCACAATGGCTTTGACCTCCTGAGTCTTCAGAAATCTGACAATCTGACGGGAGTAGCGGATAATGGTTTCTTTTGATTTGCTTCCGTAGGGAACTCTGGCCGTGTCTCCAAAATATACGATTTTTTCCTGGGGAAGGTTCCGCATGATCTCTCTGGCAACGGTCAGGCCTCCTACCCCTGAGTCAAACACACCGATAGGGGCATCCTTTATTTCCTTCATATAATAACCTCTTTACCTGTTTCTATCGCTGTGTTTCATTGTACCCTTAACCCCGGCAGATTGCAAGACTAAAACCATTTAAATCCCACCCTGACTTTTTTCTTTTCCTCCGGATTTCCAAGGATTGCCTGAAATTCTTCCTCTGTAAGGACTTCTTTCAGCTCTTCCTTTTTCTCCTGAGACACGATCCCCCAGGTGTCGTCTATAAAGCAGAGACTGGGATAGAGGACGCACCACCAATTTTTTCCTTCCGCCTTTCCGATCCGTATATTAAGAGCCTCATATTCTCCTGCGGGAAAGGTGCAGTCTCCATAGGTCTTGTCAGGGAAATAGGCCGTTTCCACACTGGCAGCTACAGGATAGGTCTCTCCCTGGCTCTTTATGGTTTCTGCAGCGGCATTTTCTATATCAGAAAGATTTTCAAGAACCCAGTTTCTGGTTTCTTCCAGCCCTGCCTTTTCTCCAAGCCCCTGGGCCAGACAGTCCACCACAGTTTTTTTCACTGCCATTTTCAGCTCCTGATCCTCCTGACTGTCGCTGTTTGCCACTACATGAAGACGGAAGATTTCTTCTGCGATCCCTTCCTGTATCTCCCTGTCCAGCCGCTGCTGAAGTTCTTCTTTTTCTGCCCGAAAAGCTGCCGCCTGCACCGACGTCAGGATTACAGTACCCATAAGGCCAATCAGAACCGCCCACAGGAAAGTCTTTTTATTTATCTTAAATCTCTTCATCTATGTAACACCTCCTGATCTTATCAGGAGTGTTGACGGATACTTGGCTTTTTATTCACGATTGTTACTTCGGGAAGTTCCGGCAGCTCCTCCTCCCTGTGCCAGGCCCCGTACAGATCCTGAAGCACTGCTGCCTCCTGTTCCTTTTCCTCCAGGGTGTTCTCCAGGATTCCGGTGAGATAGTCCCCCAGGGAATCTACTCCCTGTCCGTCCAGGCTCATCAGCTCTTCCATATCCTCTGTGGCAAACACATAGATATTTCCAGCTACTGCAGGATTCTCTTCCAGAAAGGCCAGAAGTTCTTCCAGAGCCTCTCTGTTGTTCAGGATGCCCTCTCCCAGGACCAGGGCTTTGATATGCCCCATATCCAGATAATTTTCCTGGTTTTCATTAAAACGGTCCTGGGCATCCTCAGGAGTCAGCCCTTGGTAGACCAGGGACTGTTCTTCCCCGGACTGGGTCTCCTCTTTGTTCTGCCCTGTGACTTTTGACAGCTGGGGAATCCCATAGACAATCCGATAATGTCCGTCTTCATAATCTACCCCCATGGAAAGGGGAAAGACCCTGTTCTCCAGAGAAACTCCGCATCCGGAGAGAAAAAGAAGAGAGAGGCTCAAAAGCCCTGTTTTTATAATTTTTCCCCTGGTTCCTGTAAATCCTGCCAAAATCAAAAGGAAAAACAGCAGAGGACCGTAAAGCTCTATAGTAATTCGTACAAAAAAGCTTGCATCAACTCCTGCTCTCTCACAGGCCAGGGCTCCCAGAACTACTGCTACACCGGCAAAAAGTGCTGATTTTTCCAGATGGATTCTGACCAGAAGCTCATGACTGTAAAAAAACACACTGCCCAGACTGAAAAGAATTCCAAACACAGCCGCTGCAACCCAGAAAATATCCACCCTTTCCAGGAAATCTCCTGGAAGACGGATGCCGCTCATAAGCCGTATCATAGGATATTTCTCATGTTCATAGCCGCCCAGTCCGAAGCTTCCCTGCAGGATAATAAGGGCCAGTACCAACAGCCCTGTAATCAGCCCTATAGTTCCCCACATGACTTTTCCCGTATCTCCCGGCCTGGTTACATTTCCCAGTGCCACAGGAAGAAACCCAAAAGGCAGAAACACACACAACATCTCCCAGCTCCCTCTGACCCAGCCGGATAAAGTCAGTTCTCCCATTTCCTCCAGATATTCCGGACGGACCTGAAGAGACGCCAGAACCGTCATTCCCACCAATATCAGAACCAGCACCGGAAAAGATATTTCTGCCATTCTCCCTCTCCGCTCCAGTCCTTGATGACTGCCCAGATAAGCGGCAAAAGCCGCCAGGAGTATCACTGCCCAGGCTTTGCTGCCTTCTATCAGAAATCTGCCTGTGATCCTGGCAGTCATGAGAAGAAGGTATACTCCCATAAACCACAGCCAGGAGGTATAAAGAAGAGTAAAAATCTTTCCCCACACTTTCCCCATATATTTTTCCGGCGCCTGAAAGAAATTCCTGAGTCTGACAAAATAAATACATAAAATCCCATAAATTCCCGCCGCCGTAAGGAGACAGAGGACTCCCTGCCTCCCTGTCATCTCCGGCAGCACCGGCACTGCCAGGAAATAGATTCCCAGCAGCCCTGTAAGAATCTGCCGGAAAAGCTGTCTGTGGGAAATTCTGGCATTATCAGTATACATGGCGCTCCCCCTTTTCCTTTATCTTTCTCCCGTCCCGAAGCCTTATCTGCTCTTCCTTTCTGGCATATACCGGGCGTCTGGTAAGGAAAGGCAGCGGGAAGCGGATAAAGCTGTCCCGTTCTCCGCTGTAGCCCTCTTTATTCTGTGCAGCAAAAGGAGACAGGTAGGGAATTCCAAAGCTTTTCAGTCCTGCCAGGTGGCTCAGGACCAGATACAGGCCCAGCAGCATTCCAAAAACCCCCATAGTCCCGCCCAGAATGACAAAGCCGAATTTCAGCAGGCGGAAAGGCGCCGAAAACTCATCTGTAGGAATGGCAAGGGAACTGAGGGCGGTTACAGCTACCACCACTACAACAATAGGACTTACCAGATTGGCAGTTACCGCCGCCTGTCCTATGATCAGCCCTCCTACAATACCAATGGTCCCCCCAAGAGGCCCGGGCATCCGAACCCCTGCCTCCCGTATGGTCTCAAAGGCCAGTTCCATAAGGAGCACTTCCAGCATTCCGGGAAAAGGCACTCCCTGTCTGGCTTCTGAAAAGGATAATATGAGATTTGTGGGAAGAACCTGGGTATGAAAATTCGTTACTGCCAGATAAGTGCCGGAAAACAATAAGGTCAGGATTACTGCCCCGTACCGAATCAGGCGCTGAAGGGATACAATAGCAAAACGATTATAATAATCTTCACTTACCTGAAGAAAATCATTGAAAACTGCCGGAAGGAGCAGCCCTACCGGAGAGTGGTCTGTAAGGAGGAGTATCCTGCCGTTTAAGATTTCTGCGGCACATTTATCCGGACGCTCCGTAGTCTGAAACTGGGGAAAGGGAGAAAGCCAGCTGCTTTCTGTCATCTGTTCCAGAACACCTGAGTCCAAAACGCCGTCTATGACAAAGGAATCCAGCCTTTTCTCGATTTCTTCCACCAGGCCGGGACGGACCAGATCCTCCATATACAAAAGCTGGACCACTGTCTGGCTTCTTTCTCCCAGGGTCTTCTGTTTTACTTTCAGCCTGGTGTCCCGGATCCGCTTCCGCACCAGAGCAGAATTGGTCTTCACAGCATCGGTAAATCCTTCTTTGGAGCCTCTGAGCACTTTCTCTCTGGTGGATTCTGAAACACTCAGGTTAGGATATCCCTTGCTGGAAACCTTGATGGCCCGGCTGTAGCCGTCCAGGAAAAACACGGCATTTCCTGCCATCATAGAGGCAAACACTTCCTCCATAGTATCCAGAGGCTGGACATCTGAAATCCCCATACCATTGTCCCGGACAAATTCCAGGATTTTATCAGAAGGCATCTCCCACATATGGTTGACCAGTTTTCCGATCACCGAGTCCTCCAGCATCATATTGCTCACCGCCACCTCGATGTAGACCACCAGGCAGCGGATTTTCTTTCCTTCCCCCAGAACCATAGGACGGATAATAAAATCATCACAGTCTTTCAGACGTTTTCTCACATATTCCTCATTTTTTTCTATTTTGCTGGATATCTTTTCACTCATTTGTCTCTCCTTAAAGTTTCTATGTAATAATAAAGGAGCGCCGCCATAAAATGGTGCGCTCCTTTATTATGTGAACTTTTTTCAATTTTATTCCTGCGGTGAATCGGTTTCCTGGTTCAGGCCCCGGATGATTGCTTTCTGCTGATTGTCTATGTGGACCCGTATAAAGTCCAGAGCTTTGGTCTCATCTCCTGCCCGAAGAGCTTCACAGATAGAACGGTGTTCCTCCGCCAGAGTCCTGCGGACAGCAATGTCTTTCAGATACTCCACTCTGTAGCGGTACATCTGCTCCCGAAGATTGTTCAGCAGCTGGACCAGTCTCTGATTATTGGTGGCTTTATAGATGGTATCATGGAATTCCACATCTATTTCCGCCAGCTCTGTAAGATTTCCCGCCTCTATCTGAGCCTGAAATCTTCCCTCTATCTCCTCTAGTTTATCCAGTTCTTCTTTCGTGATCCGCTGGCAGGCCAGAGATACTGCCAGTACCTCCATACCCTTTCTCACTTCCAGCACATCATTCAGGTCCCTTTCTGTAATGGAGGCCACCTTTGCGCCCTTCCTGGGGGCCATGACCACCAAGCCTTCCAGCTCCAGTTTCCGGATAGCCTCCCGGATAGGCGTCCTGCTTACCCCCAGCTTATCCGCCAAAGCAATTTCCATAAGACGCTCTCCCGGCTTCAGCTCTCCTTTAAGGATTGCCGCCCGGAGGGTATTAAAGACTACATCCCTGAGAGGCAGATATTCATCCATATGCATTTCCAGCTCCATGCTTATTTCCTCCTTCCTCCATTGTTAAAAACTGTAGTCAAGAAAACCGTCTTTGCCAGATGGCTGGCCCGAAGTTCTTCACAGGCCTGCTCCGCCGTATTCTTATCATCAAAAAGGCCGAATACTGTAGGGCCGCTGCCGCTCATCATGGCATTTAAAGCCCCATGCTCCTTCATATGATCTTTGATTTCCTGGATTACAGGATACTTAGGTATGGTCACTGTTTCCAGAACATTTCCCATTAAATCGGCAATTTTATACAGATTGTGCCATTGAATGGCTTCCAGCATCTTATCAATATTGGGATGATACTCCAGCCTGTCTGCATGAAGGTTCTCATAGACATATTTTGTGGAAACGCTGATTCCCGGCTTTCCGATAAGTACATAGCAGCCGGGACAGGCAGGAAGAGACCTGAGCTTGTCTCCGATTCCTTCTGCCAGAGCAGTGCCTCTTAGCAGACAATAGGGAACATCTGCTCCTACCTTTACTCCTCTCTCCATCAGTTCCCTAACAGTAAGTCCCAGTCCAAACAGACGGTTTACTCCTATCATGGCAGCGGCAGCATCGGAGCTCCCTCCGGCCATACCTGCTGCAACAGGTATAAATTTCTGCAGTTCTACTGTAAGTCCCTGCTGAATATCGAATTCATCCATTAAGAGTTTTGCAGCCTTATATACCAGGTTATTTTCATTTGTGGGAATAAAAGGAAGGTTTGTAGAAATATGGATGCCCGGCTCCGGGCTTATTTCCATTTCCAGCTGATCATACATATTAATAGTCTGCATGATCATGCGCAGTTCATGATATCCGTCTTCTCTCTTTCCTAAAACATCCAGTCCCAGATTGATCTTGGCCAGCGCTCTCAATCTCATGATTTCTCCTCCCTCTGACTTCTGTATATTGTATCCTTTCTAATACATTCCATTCTATCTGAAATATCATTATTTTTCAACAGGTAAAGCAAATGAAGCTGTCGCATTAATCAAAAGTCGAGAATATTTATACATTTTCTTGCTCAGTCTGTGCCGCTTTGAGCCTATGGTCTCAAAGCTATGCTCGACAAATTCGCATAAAATGTATAAATATTCCTGACATATGACTAATGCGGCAGCCCCTTATTTTTCAGATATTTCTATCCCTCTACTTTTTTCATCAGGATCAATGTATCATAAGGTCGGACTTCCTGGTCCTCCAGATGGTTCAGCTGGATAATGGTATCTATAGTGGTATAAAATTTCTTTGCAATGTCCCAGAGAGAATCCCCAGGCTGAACCTGGTATCCTACGATTCCCGGCATGCTGCTCAGTTTCTCTCTATCCAATTCCCTTTCCTCGATTCCCCGGATGATGCCTGTTCTTGTTCCTTTTAAAACCAGGGCGTTCAGATTAATGATGATCTTTGCTTCGATTTCATCACTGTCGATCATGGTAGTGGAAAGCTGCTCCAGATCTGTACGGAGATGGTAGGTGCAGTCCTGGGAAATGCCCGGGGCTTCTATCAGATGGGAAAAAGGTATCATAGTCTCCATAGAATAGAAGGGCATCTCATCATCGCTGATAATATACAGAATCCTCACCTGAACGATTCCCTCTACCAGGATTCCTTTGTCTGTAATGCTGGTCTCATCAATCTTCACATTTCCGTCGCTGTGACAGATCTGAAGGATTTTTCCCTGGCTGTTCTCCGCCTTCACCCTGTCGCTGACTTTACACTTGGAAAAATTTTTCACCAGCAGACTTTCCAGCCTCTTTTCTTCCCGAAGGGCCTGGCAGTCTCTGGCCGGCGTATATACATCCAGAAGAAGGGATATTTCTTCTTCCTCATAAATATTTATCTCCAGATCCAGGACTACATCCACGCCGATCATCCGCTCTTCTCCATCTTCGTCCTGCTTTACCTTTAAATCGCTCTGGGCCATGGAAACTTCCACATTGGGAATCATATCGTTATTACATCCCGGACACTCCAGTTCCTGATAGAAAGGAAGGGAATGTTCCAGCCACTGAAGAGAATTGTTGTCGTCATTTCCTCTATATAGAACAAAAACAAAAAGTTCTCCTTTTACCGCCACCTTATCCTGTTCTGTCCGTATGTCCAGTCCCCGGATTTCCACAGTATTCCAGAGGAGCTGGTAAATATCCGGCTTATTAGACGCCAGACTGATATCCTCCTTTATCCTCATAGTATCTTTTTTATGTACTGCCGTTCCCATGACGGAAAGGTCCTCTTTTTTCTGAGAGATATCCCCGTCTTCCACTCCTATAGGCAGTTCCGTCTCTCTTACTTCCTCTGCATAGGCGGTAAATGTTACCAAAGCCTTAATATTCAGCTTTCTGGAATTGATAAAATGTACTGTAAGGTCTTCTATTTCCCATTTCAGCTGGACCTTGTCGCCGTTTTCCAGTCCCTCCAGATTCAGATTTTCTCCCAGAGGGAGATTCCCCATAAGGCTTTCAATGTTCCGTTCTTCACTGTCGCTGACATAGAGCAGGAATACCTGGAGAGCCCCGGTAATATAAGCCTTTCCCTCGGTAATCTGGATGTCCTCAATCTGGATGTTTCCTTTCTTCTGTATCATCCTTCCCATATCGGGCTTTACATCCGGCACATTCATATCCTCGTCAAAGGTAATCTGGCTCACTGCCTGACACTTTCTCTCCAGCATATGCATTTTCTTTGTTATCAGCTCCACACTACTACCCCTTTTCTATTCAAAGATTACCGGCTCTTCCCGGTATTTCATCTTCACCACCAGGCAAGGATAGGAAGGCTCGTCTGTCAGCTCCTCCTCATCCTCAGGTCCCATAAGTACAGTCTTTATATGAATGGCATTCTCCCACAGAGACAGGTCCTCGATCTGGATGCTGTATCCTCCCGTTTCCTGTTTCCCATATCCCTTTAGCAAATAGAGATATCCCTGATCCTGATAAGTCATCTGGAACTCTTTTTCTTTATTTTCATTGATCAGTTCTTTTACTTTTTCCGGGAAATCTTCTTCCTTCATAACGGTGTATTCCGGTGTAACCCCGTCTCCTGCCCGGACCTTTTCAATGCTGCATCCTCCCAGGAAGCTGCAGAGGATTACAAAAACCAGGATTCCTGCTCCACATCTCCTCATATCTCCCGCCGCCTTCACTTTCTCAACCTTATCAGTAATTTATGCAGGATTTACCAAAAATATGCCTCTTTTTCCTTGCAGATTTTACAGAGATTCATTATAATGGTTCCATGATGACAGGCAGGGCAGGATTCATGCATCTTGATAAACGCTTTTTTATTTTTTGTCTTTTATATACCAGTTGGTATAGAAGGACTGCCGCTGACACTGTAAATTTTATGGAAAAGGATTGAATTATATGTTTCGTTTTATTATTATCTGTATTATTGTAGTAGGATATCTGATTCTGTCCATCCCCATTCTTTTCGGCGAATGGATAGTTGGAAAATCTGATCCGAGAAAAAAAGATATCAGTTCTCTCAGACTCATCCAGGCCGTATTCCGACTGATCCTGAAAGTAACCGGAGCTCATATTACGACCCTGGGCCATGAAAAGGTTCCAAAAGATCAGGCGGTCCTGTATATCGGGAACCACCGAAGTTATTTCGATATTCTCCTTACCTATGTCCTCTGTCCGGACACTACCGGCTACATTGCAAAAAAAGAAATGGAACCCATCCCTCTTCTGTCCAACTGGATGAAATATCTGCACTGTCTGTTTCTGGACCGGAAAGATATTAAAGAGGGGATGAAAACCATACTCACTGCCATTGAGGAAATTAAAAATGGCGTATCCATCTGTATCTTCCCCGAAGGTACCAGAAGCAGAAGCGAAAGCGAACTGGAAATGCTTCCCTTCCATGAAGGAAGTTTTAAGATCGCCACTAAGACCGGCTGTCCCATAATCCCTATCGCTATTCACAATTCTGCAGAGATCTTCGAGGCCCACTCACCTAAAATCCGGCCCTGTAAAGTGGTGGTAGAATACGGAGATCCAATCTACCCGGAACAGCTCTCAAAAGAGGAGAAAAAGCGCCTTGGCAGCTATACCCAGAATATTATTCTGGAAATGCTCAAAAAAAATCAGACCGCATAATTCTGCGGTCTTTTTCTTTTGATTTCGTCTTTCTCCATACAGGAGACAAACTTCCGAAGATTTATCCTTGAAGAGCTTCCAGGATCTTCCCAAACTCCATAAAGTGGGAAGCTTTCACCAGAACATTATCTCCCTTTTTCAGGATTTCAGGAAGGACTTCCAGCAGTTCCTCCTTAGACTCAAAATGCCGGATTTCCTTTGCAGGGGCTGTAAGCCGGGCAGCCTCTGCCATATAAGCAGACAGGGGGCCTACGCAGAGAATCCTGTCAATATTTTTCGAAGCGGCATACACCCCTACCTCCCGGTGCATTTCCACCTGATCCTCTCCCAGCTCTCCCATATCTCCCAGAATAGCGGTCTTTTCTCCCAGGGCATCGGACAGAACATCCAGTGATGCTTTCATGGATACTGGATTTGCATTATAGCAGTCATCAATAATGGTATATCTGTCTGTATGGATAATGTGGAATCTGCCGCTTACAGGCTGAAGGCTTTCGATACCCCGGCGGATTTCCCCATTGGAAAGCCCGTAAATCCTTCCCACTGCTGCTGCGGCCAGAGCATTATATACCATATGCTGTCCCGGAACAGGGATCAGCACTGAAAAGCTGTCTTCTCCAATATGTATCCGGCAGGAAATCCCCTTCAGTCCCTCAGGCTGTACCTGGTCTGCCCAGACTTCCCGGCCCTTCTCCAGGCCGAAGAACACTGGCTTAATGCCCTTTACTTCCTGCACTGTGATCAGCTTATCGTCATCTCCGTTTAAAACGATATGTCCATCTTCCCGAAGGAAGTCAAAGATTTCTGTCTTAGCCTTTAAAATTCCGTCTCTGGATTTGAGAAATTCCAGATGGCACAGACCGATATTAGTAATAACACAGGTATCCGGTCTTGCAATCTTGGCCAGCCGGTGCATCTCTCCAAAATCACTGATGCCCATTTCCAGCACTGCGATCTGGTGTTCCTCCCGAAGGTTGAAAACCGTAAGAGGCAGACCCAGCTCATTGTTAAAGTTCCCCTGGGTCTTCAGTACCTGATATTTCTGAGAGAGAACAGAAGCGATCATCTCTTTTGTACTGGTCTTTCCTACACTGCCTGTAATGCCCACTACAGGGATTTCCAGTTGTTTCAGGTAGTATTCTGCAATGTCTTTCACCGCCTGAAGAGAAGAGTTTACCTGGATATACGGGTAAGGCTTCTCCCCCAGATCTTTTTCTGTAAGTGTGGCCAAAGCGCCTCTTCCCATGACTCCTTCGATAAAGTCATGGCCGTCTGCCCTGGCGCCTTTTATGGGAACGAAGAGTCCTCTCTCCTGGATTTTTCTACTGTCAGTGGAAATCCCTTCCACTTCTCTGGTCTTGTCTGCCTCGGACCCTTTATAGATTCCCTGGCAGGCCTGGGCAATATGTTCCAATGTCAGGTTTTTCATCACCTGTTTCCCCCTTTACCGATATTTATTAAATGAAACCTCTATGAGCTTTTCGCAAAGCCGGGGATAGCTCATTCCGATAACTTTGGCTTCCTGGGGGATCAGGCTGGTAGGCGTCATGCCCGGCAGGGTGTTTGCCTCCAGACAATACATATTTCCCTCATCATCCATAATAAAGTCCAGTCTTGCATAGGCCTCCAGATGAAGGGCTTTGTAGCCTTCTTCTGCATATCTCTGCATCTCCTTGGTAAGTTCTACAGAAATTTCTGCAGGACAGGTCTCTATGCAGGAGCCCTCCTGATATTTATTCTTATAATCATAAAATCCTTCCAGGGGCGCGATCTCAATGACCGGATAGGCCTTTCCGTCTACCACTGCCACAGAAAACTCCCGGCCCTGGACAAACTGCTCCACAACCACTTCATTTTCATAGGAAAAGGCTTCAGCCAGTGCCAGTTCATATTCCTTCTGATCCTTTGCAATACATACTCCTACGCTGGAACCGCCGCAGCAGGGCTTTACGATCACTGGAAATTCCATGCCGTAGTCAGACAGCTTTGAAGTACAGGTTTTCTTCTCCAGAGTGATCCCCCTGGGAGTAGGAATGCCGGCTGCCTCAAAGACCATCTTAGTAATCCCCTTGTCCATTGCCATGGCGCTGCTGAGATGCCCTGAGCCGGTATAGGGAATTCCCATAAGGTCCAGCACAGACTGCACCTTTCCGTCCTCTCCGTTGGCTCCGTGAAGAGCCAGGAAAACAATGTCTGCTGCCCTGCAGATATCCAGTACATAAGGACCGAAGAATTCTTTCCGTGTCTTCATAGTCTCCTTAAGCAGCTTACTTTTTTCCTGCATCCAGGCAGCTTCTTTCTCAATATCATATTCTGCCGGAAACAAATCTTCTTCCATCTTTTCCCGGCCAAAATAGGCATCTAAAAGGATGGCTCTGTGGTTTCTCTCTCTGAGAGCCCCGCATACGCCTTTTCCGGAAACAATAGAGACTTCCCTCTCTGTACTGTTTCCTCCTGCTAAAACTACTATATTCATATCTGAACTCCTTCTGACCTGTTTTTTATTAATATACAACCACAGGTACGCCTTTTTCAATATTATTGTATATGGTGGCCGCATTTTCCGTAGGTGTGTTTACACATCCGTGGGAGCCGTTGTTAAGGTATATAGAACCGCCGAAACTGGACCTCCAGCTTGCATCATGGATACCTACATTAGCATAAAATGGCATCCAGTAAGATACTGGGGAATTATATCCTTCTCCAACCAATGTGGCATCTCTCTCTTTATACATAATGGCGTAGACTCCGGTTTTGGTATCCCATCCTTTATTATGGCATCCGGTGACTACATCTGTCTCCACGATCAGCTGGCCGTCTTTATAAAACCACATATGCTGCTGCTCCAGACTGATCTCCACATAGGTATTTCCAATATCATTGGTATCCCGGCAGTAGCCTGTGTAGGTATACTCCGGCTCTATGGTCTGAGACTGTCCGCTCTTGACAGCTTCTATAATCTTCGTTGTGGTATCGTTGGGAGCGATCAGCCAGCCGTAATCACCGCCGCTGACCGTAATGGTCTGTCCGGAAGATGCCTTAAACTCTCTGGAACTTCCAAAGGTATCGTATTCATACTGAAGCTGCTGTACATACTCTCTTACCTTTGTCCGGTCCAGGTCCACATTTCCCTCTTCATTGGTAGTCAGCCAGTCCTTCATCACATCTGCATTGATCACTTCCTGTCTATCGGAAAAGTCAATCGTAACAGTAACTGTAAGTAATTTATTTCCTTCATCTCTCTGCTTTGCAAGGTTTTCATCTGTGCTGAGAACGGAAGGTTCCACATAGCAGCCTGCCTGGTCCAGATCCAGAAGGGTCTCCCCGCTGTCAATGGCATTCTTCACCGCTTCTTTCACCTTGTCACTATCCAGAGCCGTACCCTGGGTTTCCTCAACAATCACATACTGTCCGTTCTGAACCTCCAGATGGGCGTCTACAGGCTGTACAACATTTTCTTCTTTAAAGCAGTCCAGAGCCTCAACTGCAGAATTCAAAGCATTTTCATCATAGGAAGTGGTAGCGGACATGGTATAGTCCTGCTGCCTTGCAAAGGCCAAAAACCAGGTGAAAGGATTCTGCTCCTCCTTCAGTTCCTGTATCTTGCCGTCACTTATGTATTCCATACTGATCTGTGATGCGCTGATGCTCTCACTTTTATCTCCCCGTTCCTTCAGAACCAGCTCATAGGAAGCAATCTGGCTCTTCATGTTGCTCTCAACTTCTTCTACTGTTTTTCCTGAGCAGTCCATGCCGTTTATTTCCGTTCCTGACAGAAAACGATTGGAATAGTAAAACACTCCTATGCCATAAGCAATGACCAGAAGCGCCACATATCCGATCAGAACGCCCAGTATGATTTTTTTCGCTTTTTTGTATTTTCCTTTCTTTGATTTCTTTTTTGCCATATTTCTTACCCCTTTTCAAAACTCGCACCTGCGTATCTGATATGCTGTTTCGTTTCAGTATAGCACAAAATTTCTTTCAGACCAACCCGTATCCCTGAGAATTCTCATGTTTCTTATATAATAATCGGCTAGGGAAGAGCCCTTCCCTAGCCGCTGCGATACTGCGGACAGCTCCAGGCAAAGCCTGCCGCTGTCCGCTGGCTGACACCATGTTCTATTTTTCTTCCAGTATTTTATCAATACTTACCAGCTTCACGCTGAGGACAAAAATCTCTGTTGCAAGCTGCAGCTCTTCTAAGGATGGGAAGCTTGGAGCAATACGGATATTGCTGTCCTGTGGATCGATGCCATAAGGATAGGTAGCTCCGGCTTCTGTCATCTTCAGCCCTGCTTCTGCTGCCTTGGCCACAATCTTCTTTGCACATCCTTCCAGAGCATCGAAGGAAATGAAATAGCCGCCCATAGGTTTGGTCCAGGTTCCGATTTCTGCTCCTCCCAGCTCCTGCTCCAGAGTAGCCTCTACTGCTTCGAATTTCGGACGAAGGATTTCTGCATGTTTCTTCATATGTTTGTGCATGCCTACGATACCGCCGAAGAAACGTACATGGCGAAGCTGATTGATCTTGTCATGACCGATAGTCTGAACACTCATATGTTCTTTGATATCTGCCAGATTTCTGGGTGAGGCAGCGATAGCCGCAATACCTGAACCAGGGAAGCTAACCTTGGAAGTAGATACAAATTTATAAACCATATCCGGATTTCCGGCTTTCTCGCACTCATCTAAAAGCTCCAGAAGGAAATCCTGATGTTCGTCATAAAGATGATGGATGCAGTAAGCGTTATCCCAGAAAATACGGAAATCTTCTGCTGCAGGCTTCAGTCTTGCAAATCTCTTTACGGTATCTGCAGAATAAGTGATGCCCTGAGGATTGGAATATTTGGGCACACACCAGATTCCCTTAATGGCCGGGTCAGAACTTACCAGTTCCTCTACGATGTCCATATCCGGACCTGTTGGAGTCATAGGCACATTGATCATCTCGATACCAAAATACTCTGTGATCCGGAAATGACGGTCATATCCCGGAACAGGGCACAGAAATTTTACCTTATCCAGTTTGCACCAGGGAGTGCTGCCGCAGACACCGTGGGTCATGGAACGGGATACTGTATCAAACATAACATTCAGACTGGAATTTCCGAAAATAATAATATGTTCCGGAGCTACTTCTGTCATTTCTCCCAGCAGTCTTCTGGCTTCGGGAATGCCTTCCGGAAGTCCGTAGTTACGGCAGTCGATACCTGTTTCGCACTTTAATTTATCTGTGCTCTTCAGCTCTTCCAGCATTCCCATAGACAGGTTCAGCTGTTCCTTACAGGGTTTTCCCCTGGACATGTCAAGGTTTAACCCCTTGGCTTTCACTTCTTCAAACTGTTTTTCTAACTCGCCTTTCATGGCCTGTAACTGTTCTTTGCTAAGCTCTCTGTACGGTGTCATGGTTCTCCTCCTGGTATTATTTTGAATCTCACTGTTTCCTATTGTATCCGGCATATGATACAGTGTCAAGCCTTTCTTGCATTTTCGTAGTTTTTTACCGGAAAAACAACGGTTATTTTATTTTTATATGCAATTTCACTTTCTCTATCCTGCAAAAACTCACTGATTCTTATGAAATCCCAGAAGTTTTCCCGGCAGAAGGAGCAGCTCATGAAATACCAGAGGCAGAGCAGAGATTCCCAAAAGGAGCTGCCATTCTCCCACGGAAAGTCTCTGAGTGCCGAAAGCCTCTACCAGCCATGGCACCTCCGTAACCAATACCTGTAGGAAAATCCCCAGGAAAAAGGCCAGTATCATGAAAGGGTTCTCCAGATGGTTCATCCGGAATATAGACTTTTCCCTGTCCCGCATTCCCCAGGCGTGAAAAAGCTGTGACACTCCCAGTACAGTAAAAGCGTAGGTCTGGCCGCCCAGGTAAAATGCATAGAGGGTAATACATCCTATAAGGATTCCGTAGAAAACAGTAAAGGCCCAGCCTCCATGGGCAAAAATCCCCTCTTTCGGGTCCCGTGGTTTTTTGCTCATAAGGGCTTTGGGATCGTTTTTATCCACCCCTAAAGCCAGAGCCGGAAGAGAATCTGTGATCAGGTTCACCCAGAGAATATGACTGGCTTTCAAAGGTGCAGGAAGTCCCAGAAGTACTGCGGCAAACATAGTCAGGATTTCGCCAAAGTTAGAGGAGAGAAGAAAAAGGATCGCTTTTTTAATATTTACATAAATACTCCTTCCTTCTTCCATTGCCTTTTCTATAGTAGCAAAATTGTCATCTGTCAGAATCATATCCGCTGCATTCTTTGCCACATCTGTTCCATTTTTTCCCATGGCAATACCGATATCCGCAGCCTGGAGAGAGGGGGCATCGTTTACACCGTCTCCAGTCATAGCCACAATCTGTCCGGCTTCCTGAAACCCTTTGACAATTTTTACCTTATGGGCAGGGGTCACTCTGGCAAATACCCGGATATTCCGGATTTTTCTGCGGAAAGCCTCCTGGCTCATTCTGTCAATTTCCGCTCCGGTCATACACTGCTCTACAGAATCCGCTATGCCAATCTTTCTGGCAATAGCAAAGGCAGTATCCTTGTAATCTCCTGTGATCATAGCTACCTTTACACCTGCTTTTTTCAAAATCTTCACAGAAGAGGCCGCTTCTTTTCTGGGCGGGTCTATCATCCCTGCCATTCCTCCAAAGACAAGGCCCCTCATCAGAGCTGACTCTGTTTTCTCTTCTGCTCTTTCCCGGTAGGCCAGTGCCAGGATACGCAGCCCTTCCTTTGCCATACTCTCCATAGCCAGGCGGATTTTCATCTTCCGAGCCTGAGTCATAGGCTCCCGGCTGTCTCTAAGCTGAACATAATCACATTTTTCCAGAAGGTAATCACAGGCTCCCTTTACATAGACAGTCTCATGACCGCTGTCCTTATGTACACTTATCATATATTTTTTTTCTGAATCAAAAGGAATTTCAAAGGTCCTGGGATACTGTTCCAGAAGTCTTTCCCGGTCATAGCCCATGTCCTGCCCCATATGGAGCAGAGCCAGTTCTGTGGCATCTCCGATTTCCTGCCTGCCCAGCATACTGTTGTTGCACAGAAGGAACCCTTCCATCAGTCTGGGGAATTCCCTTTTCCGCACTTTGGAAACCGGCAGGATCATATCATTAGCATAAATTTCTGCCACTCTCATATGGTTTTCCGTAAGAGTTCCTGTCTTATCAGAGCACACCACTCCTACGGAGCCCAGGGTTTCCACTGCAGGCAGCTTCCTTATAATAGTATTTACCTTTACCATCCTTCCTACTCCCAGGGCAAGGACAATGGTCACTACTGCCGGAAGGCCCTCAGGAATAGCAGCTACTGCCAGTGAGATAGCCAGAAGAAGCATCTGGAGCATATCTCTGTGCTGAAACAGTCCCAGGATAAACAAAGCCAGGCAGAATCCTACTGCAGTGATGCTGAGGATTTTTCCCAGATCTCCCAGCCTCTTTTGCAAAGGTGTAGGTTCTGCCGTAACCTCGTTGATCATATGGGCGATTTTTCCAAGTTCTGTGTCCATTCCCACCGCAGTAACAATGCCCTCGCCCCTTCCCTTCATGATTTGAGAGGACATATAGGCCATATTCCGCCTTTCTGCCACAGGAAGGTCCTGGGGCAGCGGTCTTGAAGTTTTCAGCACAGGAAGGGACTCCCCGGTAAGGGCAGACTCGTCTGCCGACAGTCCCCTCACACTGATGAGCCGGATATCCGCCGGCACCTGGTCTCCGGCCTCTACCTTTACCAGGTCTCCCTGTACCAGCTGGGACGCAGGAATTTTCCGGTACATGCCTTCTCTCTTTACAAGAGCCTCAGGGGCCGTAATCTTTTTCAGGGCTTCCATGGCCTTTACTGCCTTCCCCTCCTGGATCACTCCTATAGCCGTGTTCAGAAAGATTACCGCCAGTATGATCCCTGTATCGCTGAATTCTCTTAAAAGCATGGAGATAGCCGCTGCCACAAACAGGATAAAGATCATAGGATCATTAATCTGCTCCTGGACCATATCCCAGAGAGTCTTTTCCTTTCCTTTTTTCAGTACATTCTCTCCCTGGCTTTCTAACCGTTTTCCGGCCTCCTCCTGGGTCAGTCCGGTTTTTGTATCTGTATGGAGAATTTCACAGATCTCTTTCTCTTTTAACGTTTCATACATAGCACACCTCCCGGATGTGAGACAGCGATTGTCTGCTAACTCAGTGTATGCGTGAAAAACAGAGAAAAGACTTAAAATTCAATAGCCGGTTGCCTGCCCTTTTCCCTTCTGTTATACTAACCATGTCAGAAATAAGCTTTTATAGAATAATTATTAATAGAAAGGATCAATGTATGTGGATCGCAGATAAATGGAAAGACTATGAAGTAATCGATACCTCCAGCGGAGAAAAGCTGGAACGGTGGGGAGACTATCTCCTGGTTCGTCCAGACCCTCAGGTCATCTGGAACACGCCGAAAACCCACAAGGGATGGAAACATATGAACGGTCACTATCACCGGAGTAAAAAAGGAGGGGGAGAATGGGAGTTTTTCAGCCTTCCTGAGCAGTGGACCATTCAGTATAAAACTCTTACCTTTAATTTAAAGCCTTTCAGCTTTAAACACACAGGCCTATTCCCGGAGCAGGCGGTAAACTGGGACTGGTTCTCAGAAAAGATACGAAATGCCGGACGGCCCGTAAAGGTTCTGAACCTCTTTGCCTACACCGGCGGCGCAACCCTGGCAGCAGCCGCAGCAGGAGCCAGTGTCACCCATGTAGATGCCTCCAAAGGCATGGTCACCTGGGCCAAAGAAAATGCTGTTTCCTCAGGGTTGAAAGACGCTCCTATCCGCTGGCTGGTAGATGACTGCGTAAAATTCGTAGAGCGGGAAATCCGCCGTGGAAATACCTACGACGCCATCATCATGGACCCCCCATCTTATGGAAGAGGCCCTAAAGGAGAGATTTGGAAAATTGAGGACAATATTCATCATCTCATACAGCTGTGCACCCGTATCCTCTCAGAAAAACCCCTGTTTTTCCTGTTGAATTCCTATACCACAGGCCTGGCTCCGGCAGTGCTCACCTATATGCTCTCTGTAGAGCTGAAAAAATATCACGGAAAGGTGGACTCTCAGGAAATCGGTCTCCCCGTAACCCAGACCGGACTGGTCCTGCCCTGCGGTGCCTCCGGACGGTGGGAAGCAGAATAATTTTCGATTCTGGGAGTCCAAAGTCAAGAAGAAAATATCGAGGCCTATCATGAAGAAAAAACAATTCCAGAGGACTGGACCTTCAGTCTTCCTATATTCCCCCTCTCACAGGGCCCTGTAAACTAAAGAAAAATCTGGCAGGAGAACTTCGTATTCCGGAAACCATCCTGCTGTGACCTAAAACACAAAGGAGTGTCCGATTTGATTCTGAAAAATATTTTTATGTACCTTGCATTTGTAAATATTCTGGCCTTTGTCTGCTTTGGCGTTGACAAACAGAAAGCCAAAACCCATCAGTGGCGTATCTCGGAAAAAACTCTTCTGGGCATCGCTATCTGCGGCGGTTCTCTGGGGGCAATCTGCGGCATGCGTTTCTTTCACCATAAAACCCAGCATGCCAAATTCGCCCTTGGTCTTCCGGCCATCCTGATCATCCAGGGAATTGCTGCAATCCTGGTATACAGTCTATTCTAAAGAAGGAGGGAAACATTATGAATGGCTCTACATTCGGCAACATTTTCAAAATCACCACCTGGGGGGAGTCCCATGGAAAGGCCATCGGTGTAGTTATAGATGGCTGCCCTGCCGGACTTCCTCTTGAGGCAGAAGATATCCAGAAATTTCTTGATCGGAGAAAACCTGGTCAGTCCAGATTTACTACCAAGCGCCAGGAAGCCGACCAGGTAGAAATCCTCTCCGGCGTCTTTGAGGGAAAAACCACCGGTACCCCTCTCTCTTTGATAGTGCCTAACACTGACCAGCGCTCCAGAGATTACAGCGAGATTGCCAATTATTATCGTCCGGGACATGCAGACCTGAACTATGACAGAAAATATGGTTTCCGGGATTACAGAGGCGGAGGACGCTCTTCAGGAAGAGAGACTATCGGCAGAGTGGCTGCCGGAGCTGTGGCCTCAAAAATATTAGGTGAGCTGGGAATCTCCCTCTCTGCCTATACCTGCGCCATTGGTCCTGTAGCCATTGCCCCTTCCCGTTTCGACAAAGAAGAAATATTCAAAAATCCTTTGTACATGCCTGACGCTCAGGCAGCCCGGAAAGCCCAGGAATGTCTGGAACAGGCCATGAAAGAAACCAACTCTCTGGGAGGTATGGTAGAGTGTGTCATCACCGGAGCCCCTGCAGGTCTGGGAGAGCCGGCTTTTGACAAACTGGACGCTGCTCTTGCAAAAGCAATCCTTTCTATCGGCGCCGTAAAAGGCTTTGAGGTTGGTTCCGGCATGGCTGCTGCCAGATCTGACGGGCTGCAAAACAATGATGCTTACGGTGTAGACAGCCGGGGAAATCTCATTAAGAAAACCAATCATTCCGGCGGCATTACCGGAGGGATCAGCGACGGGACTCCTATTATTTTCCGGGCAGCCTTTAAGCCTACCCCGTCCATAGCAGCTGTCCAGGAAACCGTAAACCGTCAGGGAGAACCTATAGAAATCCAGATAAAAGGCAGACACGACCCTATCATTGTCCCCCGTGCTGTAGTAGTGGTCGAATCTATGGCTGCCCTTGTAATCCTGGACGCCCTCCTGGCTTCTATGACTACAAGAATGGACCGGATCAAAGACTTTTTTCTGAACCGTTGATACATACCAAAACCTCCAAAGGTTTTATTCCCGCAAGCAACGAGCCAAGCGGGCATGCTCGCATGTCCATTTGGCGACTGCTGCGAGGGTCAAAAACCCCGTATGCTTACATCGGGGTTTTTGACTCGTAATTATTAAGAAAATCTTTCGTTTTTACGCAGGTCACTTTTAAATATTGTAATTTATATTTACATCATAAAACAGGAGAAGAACATCATGGAAATGAATCACATTTTAATCGTGGAGGATGACAAAGATATCAGAGAAGGAGTGGGAATCTACCTGAAAAGCCAGGGCTATCAGGTTTTCATGGCTGCCGATGGCGTAGAGGGCCTGGAAATACTGGAAAAAGAGGAAATCCATCTGGCTATTGTAGACATCATGATGCCCAGAATGGATGGAATCACCATGACCATGAAATTGAGAGAACAGCATGACTTCCCTGTGATCATGCTTTCTGCAAAATCAGAGGAAGTAGATAAGGTCATGGGCCTGAATATTGGTGCAGACGACTATGTGACAAAGCCTTTTACTCCCATGGAGCTCATGGCAAGAGTCAATTCCCAGATGCGTCGTTACCGCAGGTTCATGGAAAAGCTTCAGGAAAAGGAAGCTCAGAATTCGGATATGGTATACACCATAGGCGGGCTGGAAGTCAACGAAAGCACCTTTGAAGTCCGGGTAGACGATACTCCCGTTAAAATGACTCCCATGGAGTTCAAGATTCTTCTGTTGCTGATCAAAAATCCTGGAAGGGTCTTCTCGGCAGATGAAATTTACGAGCGGGTATGGAATGAACGTGCCGTCAACACCGAAACCGTCATGGTCCATGTACGGAATATCCGCGAAAAAATCGAGATCAACCCTAAGGAGCCAAAATATTTAAAGGTGGTGTGGGGAGTTGGATATAAAATCGAAAAACTATCATAGGCTGGCTGCCATTATCATTGCGCTGGTAATCTTTCTGCCTTCCCTGGCAATGATGTTCATCAGGCCCCATTATATCAGCCGTCAGAAAGAGGAAGGGCAGATTTCTTACTCAAATACAGACTTAATGGACCAGCTGGTAAAAGATACTTATGTACTCTACGCAGAGGAATATCAGAGAGAGCATGGAAGCGACGTGACTCCCTTTGAAATCTTTTTTCAGAGAGATACTTCCGCTGAAAACAGCGAGACTCAGGAACCTTCTTCCGAAGAAAGCAGCTCTGATGCTGGATCTTCAGAAGAGACTGCCAATGAGGCGTCAACTGAGCCAGCAGCTTCCGAAGGAACCTCTGAGGAGACTTATGAGGATGACATCAGCTCTATTGCCGATGATTTTCAAAGCAATCTGTACAGCCAATGGAGCGAAGATTTTTCCGCTATCCGTTCTTTTATTGAATACGAGGTACTGGACGGCAGCGGAACAACTCTGGACACCAACCAGTCTTTAGCAGACTCCCAGGAATCTCTCTATGATTCTCTGGACAATATCCAGACTAATTCCGTATTGAACACAGACAGCGGCTACGCCTTTGTGGCTGTGATCGAATATGGAAAAAAGGGAAACATTGAGTCCACAACTTTTCTCACCCATGAAAAGGATAATTCCTCCCAGGCTTTAAACGAACTGGCCAGGTCAGACCCCGGAGAATATCTCCGTGACTACTATTATTATTCCGGCACCTTCCAGCCGCCTCAGGACAGAATCTACTGCTTCGCCATGACCAAAACGGCTCTGGAAGCATATTCCGACTATGATCCTTCCATTTTATATGCCAACAGCGGCTATGACACAACGGCGGATCTGGTAGTGCTTTTTATGACCTTTGTGGGATTTGTATGTGCTGCGGCTTTTCTCCTTCCTTTTATAAAAGTATTGGAAACCGGAAACGAGAAAATTTTCTCCTATCCATTTGAGCCAGTGTGTCTGATCGCCCTTTGTGTAGTCAGTGTTGCAGCCAGCGTAACGGCCAATCCCGGGGCTCTGGATCATCAGTCTATCCGAAGCGTGCTGATAAGCATAGGCCTCCCTGAGACAGTGGCTACTGTAATCCAGTACCTGTGGGGGCTTCTGGGCTGGGTGCTGATCTTTGCTGTATGCTACTGGGCAGCCGCCTGTTTCCGGCATATTTTCACCATGGGGTTAAAGGAATATCTCCAGAAACGAGTTCTGATCTACCGTTTCTGGCCATGGATCACCAAATGGTGCCGGCGGATCTATCAGGGGCTTCTCCATATAGATCTCCGTGACAATGCCTCCCGGGTGCTTTTGAAGCTTGTCCTGATCAATTTCATCATATTGGGATTTATCAGCCTCCTTTGGTACTGGGGACTGGCAGCCCTGATCATCTATTCCGTAATCCTATTCCTTCTTCTGCGGAAATATGTGCGGAAGATACAGGATCAGTATCAGCTTCTCCTTCAGGCAACCAATGAACTGGCCCAGGGAAACTTAAATGGTACCATCCCTGAGGATTTAGGCGTCTTTGAGCCTTTCCGTGAGGAAATCGACAAAATCCGCACCGGCTTCCGGAAAGCTGTGGACGAAGAAGTAAAAAGCACTAAAATGAAAACAGACCTGATTACCAATGTGTCTCATGATCTGAAGACGCCTCTCACGGCTATCATTACCTATGTAGACCTGCTGAAGGATCCGAATCTGCCCGCAGAGGATCAGAAGAAATATATCCAGATCCTGGACCAGAAGGCCAACCGGCTGAAGCTGCTCATTGAAGATCTCTTTGAGATCAGCAAGGCTACAAGCAAGACTGTCCAGCTTAATATCGTAGATGTGGACATTGTCAGCCTGCTTCGCCAGGTAAAGCTGGAACTTCAGGATAAGATTGAGGCTACAGATCTGCTCTTCCGCTGGCAGCTCCCAGAGGAAAAAGTGGTCCTTCCTCTGGATTCTCAGAGAACCTACCGAGTCTTTGAAAATCTGCTGGTAAACATCACCAAGTACGCCATGCCTCACACCAGGGTTTATATCACTATGGAAGATACGGAAAATCATGTGAAGATTTCCATGAAAAATATCTCCGCCACAGAACTGAACTTCAACCCCAGTGAGATCACAGAGCGTTTTGTAAGAGGTGACGCTTCCAGAAATACCGAAGGAAGCGGCCTGGGTCTGGCCATCGCCAAGAGCTTCACCGAGCTTCAGGGCGGACGGCTGGAAGTCTTCACAGATGCCGACCTCTTTACCGTAGAAATCACATTTCTAAAACCCTGACAAATATAAAAAGGAGCTGGCCCATTAACATATGTCAGGAATATCTATACATTTTATGCGAATTTGTCGAGCACAGCTTTGAGACTATGGGCTCAAAGCTGTGCAGACTGAGCAATAAAATGTATAGATATTCTCGATTATGATTAATGGGCCAGCTCCTTTTCACTTATTTTTTCTGTCTTGCGTACTAAATAACCTCTATCTGGCACACTTTCATGGCTTCTAGTGCATTTCTGTGGCTCTCAGGAGTTACTCCTGCACAGCAGGAAGAGTCTACACGTACTACTGCCTCAGGCAGAGCTGCTTTCAGGATCATAGCGTTGGAAATAACGCAGATATCTGTACACAGCCCGATCAGCTCTATCTCCTCATATCCTGCCTTTTGGGCCAGCTCAGCCAGCTCCATACTGCCAAAGGAAGGCTTTTCCAGAACAGTGCAGTCCCTGGCCAGCTCCTGAAGTCCTCCATCCAGTTCCCAGCCTTCTGTTCCTTTTACACAGTGAGGCACCGGAAGTTTCCGTCCTTCCTGGGTCATAAGATAATCTTTATAGTGGGTATCCTTGGTAAAGACAATATCCCTTCCCTGATCCTTAGCTTTTCTTATTTTTTCCTTCACCGGCTCCAGGATTTTTACCGCCTCTCCTGTTCCCAGGGCGCCGTCAATAAAATCCTTCTGCATATCCACTACCACTAATAATTTCTTCATACAGCTCACTCCTTCTCAATAGCTTTTCAGCACATGTTCCTCCTCCGGGTCATAGAACAGCTCACTGATCTCCTCGGAGAGAAACAGTTCCAGATTTCTCTCAAAATCGCTGGCAAGGGAATACTGGTTTAGTTTATTAAGAGGGGCCCAGAATACTTCTCCTTCTCTGGAAGAGCGGAGAGTTCCGGAATACCTACAGGTCTTGTAAAAGAAAACCATGGCTCTGGTCCCGTCCTCTTCAAACCACTCTTTCACGCCGCAGAGTCTTACGTCTTCTATATCCAGTCCCGTCTCCTCCTTGATCTCCCGGATCACAGAAAGAACCAGAGATTCTCCTGGCTCTACATGACCGCCGGGAAAGGTAACGCCTGGCCAGTCTTTCTTCCTTCTGTTCTGCATCAGGACGTTTCCCTTGTCATCGTAGATCATGCAGATATTCATTAATTCAGTTCGTTCATTTTTTGCCATGTTCCATCTTCTCCTGTTACCTTTGCGTTAGGATAAAGTTTTTCCAGTCTCTCATCATCAAAATGTTCATCTAAAAATACTTCAAGAGCGTTATCCGGTTCCGGGTCTGTCAGCCTGTCGGTATACCGGTAAAGAGCCAGGCCGGACATAGCCATGTCCACAAGAAGAAAAATCAATACCAGCCAGGTTATGATCTTCCCCGGCTTCATGGGAATCTTCTCAATCCAAGCCGAGAATCTGGGGTATAAAATCTTAATCCATACCACAGCGGCAATTCCCCAGAAAAAGCAGTAAAGAAGATTGATCCTCCCTCCCAGATTAAAGGGAATCTTACTGTAATCCCAGAAAACCGTCCCAAAGACCCTTTCTGAGATTACGCTGCAGGCGTACTCATAAAAGCCGCCCAGCACAGTTCCATAGGTAAAAATATACCGGTCACTTCTGTCTTTGTAACGATAAAGCAGAGCAGTAAGAAAGCTGCATCCAAATCCCCAGACAATGCTGAAAGGCCCCCAGACAAAGCTGCTCCTGCTCATCCATTCTCCCATGGAAAACCGGCAGAAAACAGTCTCAATAGCAACTCCTGCAACTGCACCGATAACAAACATCCATACCAGCTTGTAAAAACTGCAGCCCTGAGCAAAAACTGCAGCCTTTTCCTTTGGTTTCAGCGCTTCCAGGATTTTTCCCAGCTGAATATTGGGATAGGCCTTGGTCATTCGCCTCTGTACCCTTCTGGTAAGTGCATTTCCAAAGTCATCGGTAAAGTTCTGGACATAATCAAAAAATACGGCCTGGGCCGCCGAGCGGTGCATCTGAGTAACGGTTGCAATGCAGAATACCACATCTGTTAAAACCAGAACCCCTAAACAAATTTCCAGAACTGTCTCCACTTTATCAGGAAACATATGAACAGCATCCAGCAGCAGCGGATTGGCAAAACGGATACACACCACAGCTGCGATACCGAAAAACAACAGGTGGGCAAAATTCAGATAGCCCTGAAACTGAAATCTTGCCTGGCTGAAGTCCCACCACTTCCGATTAAATACCTTTTCCAGTATTACCCCGGTAATAACAATTACCAGAAAGGCTGCCACTGCGCCGCCTAAAAACAGAAAGAATATCTCTTCCTCCAGTTCCTGAAGAAAAATGCAGTAGGCTGTGCCGATCACACCATAAACAGGGCAGATAGGAAGGTTCAAAAATCCAGTGTTAATAAATCGCTTTCTTCTGAGAGCATTGGCGATTACGCCTGCACACCATCCCACAAAAGAATAAACCATAAAAATCCAAAAGAGATCATCCCAAGTATAAGTCAAAGTTTTTCCCCTTTCTTCTTTTGTTACATACAGATTTTATCATAACAGAGGACAAGATTTTTGCAAAGCTTTTTTACAAGGAATTAACAAAACACAGGACTCTTACCCGGCAGTTTTTACCTCTGCAGAGTAAAAGTCCTGTATAGCAGACTCCTATTTACTATGCACTTACCTTACCTCTTCCCATTTCCTGTCCAATATTCAGGATATGGTCGCCGATACGCTCGAAGTCTGTAAGCATTTCTGAATAGATGATGCAGCCTTCTTCGGAGCAGGTGCCTTTCTGCATACGCTCCAGCTGTTTCTGACGATAGTCTTCTGTCATATCGTCAATCTTTTGTTCAATATCTTCGATCACCTGGATATCTTCCTTCTGTCCAGGTTCCTGCCCGATCTCTGCCAGATAATCCAATGCCTGGTCACAGATTTTCTTCATCTCGTCAATCTCTCTCTTAACCTCAGAGGAGAAAGAAATATTCTGGCGTTCAATGGTCTTGGTATAACCGCAGATATTCATGGCATGGTCGCCGATACGCTCCACATTTCCGCATACTTTAAACAATGCGCTGATGTATTTGGAGTCTCTGGGATTACTTTCATTTACCAGAGTCTTGGAAATATACTTTGAAATTTCTTTATTCAGGAAATCAATATATTCTTCCCGTTCCTTCACTTCCTTCAGATGGATGGTCTTTCCTTCCTTCACTGCCTCAAAGCTCATGTCCACATTTTCTTTTGCCATGGTCATCATCCGGTGGATTTCTTTGCGGATACTTGTAACGGCAATGGCAGAAAGTCCAATCTGTGTATCTCTCTTAGTTTCCATAGGACGGATAAATTCCATATGCATAACATCCACATTTTCGTCCTTCTTTTCCGGCAGGATCTTTGTAGCCAGCTTGGCCAGGTAAGTACCGAAAGGAAGGAGCAGCAGAGTTGTCACAACATTAAATAATGTATGCATGTTTGCGATCTGTGCAGCTACATTGTCCGGCGTAAATGCTTCTACTACGTCTGTCAGAGGGGTCAGGATACAGACAATTGTAAAAATCGTGGTACCAATAAGGTTAAACATCAGATGGATGATGGTGGTACGTTTCGCATTCCTGCTGGTCCCAATAGCGGCCAGAATAGCTGTGATACAAGTACCGATATTCTGTCCGAACAGCACATATACTGCATTTCCCAGACCGATCAACCCACTGGAAGCCAGGGCTTGCAGAATACCTACAGAAGCTGAAGAAGACTGGATAATAGCGGTGAAAATGGCACCTGCCAGAATTCCCAGAATCGGATTAGAAAACTTGGTCAGCAATGCAACGAAGGTCTCGGATTCTCTCAGAGGCATCATAGCTGCGCTCATCATATCCATACCTACAAACAGGATACCCAGTCCCGCAAGGATCAGTCCATAGTGGTGAACCTTCTGTTTCTTAACAAATACTACCAGGGCCACACCCAGAAAAGCCAGAAGAGGTGCAATAGCTCCTACATCAAGAGCAATCAGCTGTCCGGTAATGGTGGTACCGATATTGGCCCCCATAATAATCCATACTGCCTGTTTCAGAGTCATCATACCTGAGTTTACAAAACCTACTACCATTACCGTAGTAGCCGATGAGGACTGGATTACCGCAGTAATCCCGGCTCCTACCAGAACTCCTAAAAACCGGTTTGCAGTGAGTTTTTCCAAAATCTGTTTCATTTTGTTTCCTGCAGCAGCCTCCAGGCCATTGCTCATCATCTGCATACCGTAAAGGAATAAGGCCAGTCCTCCTAAAAGACTGAAAAAATCTGTAATTTTCACTTTTCTCCTCCATTAGTGTTTTCACATATTTTTTACTTTTATTTAATGGCACTATTACATTTATAACTGGTATGGGAAATTAATTCAAGAATTATTTCTTTGTTTTTACATTATTTTACATGAATTTAACATAAAAGGTAAAAAATATCGAAATAGCACTGTCCTGTGCAGAATACCACATGAACAGTGCCATTTCGTTTATATTCTCTCTTTTTCCTTATTTTTTATACAGCACAACTGCCTCATAAGGCTTCAGCCCTATCCTGCTGCCTTCTATGTTATGCACTTCATAATTGCTCAATACACATTGGTATTCTCCCAGCTCTGTCTCAGAATCCCAGGTCACTTCTTTTCCATAGAAGTTGCAGATTACCAGCATCTTTTCTCCCTGGTACTCCCTTTCATAGGCAAAAACAGAAGGATTTTTCTCATCCAGAGGCTTCAGCTCCCCATAAGCGATCACATCATATTCTTTCCGCAGTGCGATCAGCTTCTGATAGTAGTGGAAGATGGAATCTTCATCCTGAAGCTCCGCCTCCGCATTAATGTATGAGCAGTTCTTATTTACCTCAATCCAGGGTTCGCCTGTGGTAAATCCTCCGTTTTCCCCGCTGTTCCACTGCATCGGGGTCCGGCTGTTGTCTCTGGAATGGATCTGAAGGATCTGATAAGCGTTTTCCTCCGTCAATCCCTTCTCCTGAAGAATCCGGAAATGATTCAGGCTCTCCACATCCTTATACTGGGAAATATCTGTGAATCCGGCGTTGGTCATTCCCAGCTCCTCACCCTGGTAAATATAAGGAGTTCCTCTGAGACAGTGGATCACAGTTCCCAACATTTTTGCAGATTCCTTCCAGTACTTTTCCACATTTCCAAATCTGGAAACTACCCTTGGCTGGTCATGGTTGCACCAGAATACTGCATTCCAGGCATGATGTTTTCCCATGTTCACCTGCCAGTCAAAGAGGATTTTTTTCAGCTTCTGGAAATCGAAGGGAACAATGACCCACTTCTCATTTCCCATAAAGTCAACCTTCAGATGGTGGAAGCTGAAAACCATGGACAATTCTTTACCGTCCTCATTTGCATACTGATAACAGTTTTCCATGGTAGTGCTGGACATCTCTCCCACGGTGATGATCTCTGCGTCTGTTCCGAAAGTGGCTTCGTTCAGTTCCCGGAGATATTTATGGATATTGGGACCATCGGTATAAAATCTTCTGCCGTCCCCCTCATAGTCATTTTCAAACTTATCCTTACTGATCAGGTTTACCACATCGAAACGGAAGCCCTTGATTCCTTTTCCCATCCAGAATTTAATCACATTCTGGACTTCTTTTCTTACTTCCGGGTTGTCCCAGTTCAGGTCAGGCTGAGATACATCAAAAAGATGAAGGTAATACTCGTCAAACTTCTCTACATATTCCCAGGCATTTCCGCCAAACTTGCTCTCCCAGTTGGTTGGAGGAACTCCCGGCTTTGGTCCTTTTTTAAAGATATAGAAATCTTTGTACTTAGGATCTCCCGCCAGAGCTTTCTGAAACCACTGGTTCCTGTCAGAGGTATGGTTGAACACCATGTCAAACATCAGGCGGATACCCCGTTTTTCCGCTTCCCGTGACAGTTCTTCTACGTCCTCCATGGTGCCGTATCTGGGATCAATGTTATAATAATCCTCTACGTCATATCCATTGTCTTTCTGCGGAGATACAAAAAACGGCGTCATCCAGATGTAGTCCACACCCAGTTCTTTTATATAATCCAGTTTTTCTATTACACCTCTTAAATCTCCCAGTCCGTCTCCGTTGCTGTCATAAAAAGACTTGGGATATATCTGATAAACAACGCTTTTCTTAAAATCTGCCATGGAAAATCCTCCTTACTCAAACTTGATAACCTGTGTCTTTCCTGCCTCTGCTCCCATACCTGTAAGGTATTGGATATTCTTAGCCTGTCCTTCCTCGGTAACAATAAATACAGTCACATAAGGATGTCCTGCCGCTTTGATCTTTTCCTTATCAAAACGGATCAGGGGCTGTCCCTGTTTTACCTGATCTCCTTCTTTTACAAGAAGCTCAAATCCGTCTCCGTTCATATCAACAGTATCTACTCCTACATGGATCAACAGTTCCATCTCATTTGCAAAGATCAGACCACAGGCATGTCCGGAGTCTGCCATAACTACCCCTACCTTTGCATCTGCAGGGGCTACTACGGTATCATTTTCCGGCTCAATGGCAACGCCGTCTCCCATAATATGCTGTGAAAACACATCATCCGGAACATCGTCCAGAGGAATTACCTTACCGGTAAGTCCGGCCTTTAATTCTGTGAGAGGTTCTGCCGCTACTGTCTGTACTGCCGGTCCCTCTACTTCTTCAACAACCTGAGACTCCTCTCCGTAGTCCTCTCCCAGTCTGTCTGCAGCAGATAATTTTGCCTTTCCCACAATAAATGTCAGTACAAAAGGAATCACGATAGCCACAGCCATAGCCAGGAGGAAGATCAGGTAATACTCTGGTTTAATAGACAAGATACCCGGAAGGCCGCCGACGCCGATGCTCAGCGCTTCTACTCCAAAGCCTACAGAAATCACTGCTGCGCAGGCAGAACCGATCATACCGCAGACCAGCGGGAATCCGTATTTTAAGTTTACACCGAAAAGCGCCGGTTCTGTTACGCCCAGGTAGCAGGAAATACATGCAGGAACGTTGACCTGCTGAGCTCTCTCATTTTTCTTCTGAAGAACTGTCATAGCCAGCACGCTGGATCCCTGTGCGATGTTGCTCAGTGCGATCATGGGCCACAGGATGGTGCTTTTGCTGGGACCTGCGATCAGCTGAGAGTCAATAGCGTTTGTCATATGATGAAGACCTGTCATAACGATAGGTGCATATAATAATCCAAAGATTCCTGCAAATACAAATCGGATGTTAGAAGTCAGACCTGCGTAAACCACGTCTGCAATGGCGTTTCCAATGGTCCAGCCGATGGGACCTACTACCATATGTGCGATAAATACTGCCGGCACCAGAGAGCAGACCGGAACTACGATCATACTGACCACCGCCGGACATATCTTCCGGAAAAACTTTTCCAGATATACCAGTACAAAACCAGCCATCATGGCTGCGATAACCTGTCCCTGATAACCGATCATATTTACCTTGGCAAATCCGAAATCCCAGTATGGTATCTGATCTGCCGGAGTGGAAGCCACACTGAAGCCGTTAAGAAGCTGGGACGATACCAGGGTCAGACCTAATACAATACCAAGGATCTGTGTAGTTCCCATCTTTTTGGTAATGGACCAGACAATGCCTACGGGCAGCAGATGGAACACTGCTTCACCGATCAGCCAAAGAAAGCTGTCCACACCTGCCCAGAACTGGGAAATATCTACAAGGGTCTTTGTGCCATTGTCAAAGAAATAAATGGCGTCGATCACATTACGGAAGCCCAGTACAAGACCGCCGCAGATCAAGGCCGGGATAATGGGAGCAAAAATCTCTCCCAGGTTGCTCATAAGCTTCTGGATTGGATTCTGGTTGCTCTTAGCTGCCTGTTTGGCAGCTTCCTTACTTACCCCTTCAATTCCTGCATAGGCAGTAAATTCATTATAAAAGGTTGACACATCATTTCCGATGATCACCTGATACTGCCCTGCCTGGGTAAAGGTTCCCTTTACACTTTTCAGCTTTTCAATTTCCTTTGCGTTTGCTTTCTTTTCGTCTGCAAGAACGAATCTCATTCTTGTCATACAGTGAGACACTGCCGCAATATTCTCTTTTCCGCCGATCAGCTCCAGCAATGCCTTGACGTCATCTGTATATTTTGCCATGCTCGTACCTCCTTCTTTTCACGAACTTGTTTGAACAAGTATAAAATAGCATACTTGTTTAAACATGTCAACATTGTTTTCTTGACTTTTTCAATTTTTTTTATATAATGAAAACATAAGATGTTTAAACAAGACAGGATGTGATGAAAATGCCGAAAAGTAAATATGAATTTATTTATAAAGATTTAAAACAAAAAATAGAATCCGAAGAATATGCCTACCAGGAACTGCTTCCTTCTGAAAACCAGTTAGTGCTTGCTTATAATTGTTCCAGAAACACCATCCGCAGAGCGGTAGGCCGTCTGGTAACAGATGGCTATGTCCAGACCATGCAGGGAAAGGGGGTCCGGAATATCTATCGCCCTGTAGTGCAGACCTCCTACACCATCGGCGGTATTGAGTCCTTTAAGGAATCTTCTATCCGCAATCATAAAAAAGGCCGCTCCGTAGTCCTTCAGTTCATGGAGCTTACCGCCGACGAAAAAATCTCCAGGCGGACCGGCTTCCCGGTGGGTTCTGAATTATATTATATTCAGCGGCTCCATTTTTTAGACGAAAAACCTCTGATCATCAATCACAACTATTTTCTGAAAAGCGCTGCTTGCGGCCTGACTCCGGAAATTGCAGAAAATTCTATTTACGAATATCTGGAAAACACCCTCCACATGACCATTGTCAACAGCAAGCGGGTGATGACAGTAGAAAAAATCACTCAGATAGATGAAAAGTATTTGGAATTGGATGTAAACGAGTATAACTGTCTGGCGGTCATCACCAGCCACACTTACAACAGCGACGGGGTCATGTTTGAGTTCACACAGTCACGGCACAGGCCGGATTACTTTCGTTTCCAGGATAATGCGGTGCGCAGGTCTGTGAGCTGAAAACTGCCGGGAAATCCATGTTTTTAGTTGATGAACATGGATTTCCCGGCAGTTTCTTTTTTAACCCTCCTGTGCATCCCCCGACAGGCTTCCTTCCCACAGATCACTGAAAGAAATCTCCTCTGTCTTATCTTCATATTCTATGGTAAGAACATCATCCTGAGAAAGTTTCCGTTCTGTACCGTCTGACAGCCGGATGGTATTCTCATCTATAAAGTCCACTGTATAGAATGCTCCGTTCTCTTCTGTCCCTCCCTGGCTGTCATAATACTGGCGGATCAGGATCTGGTCTTCTCCTGCATCTTCCACCTTCAGGGAAACCCCTAAGATTTCCGGGAAGAAGCCAAGTGTCACTGTTCCATTGTCCTCTTTTGCCCAGGTCATCTTCACCTCATCAGACTGTGCAGGAGGATTCTCCAGAGCCTCCCGGGCCAGATCCGCCAAAGAAATGGTCTCTGTCCGGTCTTTGTATTTAATGGTCAGTACCTGGTCTTCACTGAAATCCATATTCTGGCCGTCTAATCCCATAACTGTGTCTTCGTCAATAAACGTACAGCTCCAGTAAGCGTTGGCATTATAGGCTTTTGTAAAGGGAGCCAGCTTACCTTCTACTATGGTAATGGTATTGTCTTCTCCAGTTTCTGCGTAAAGCCTGCTGTTTTTCTTCTCCGGAGAAAAGCGGATGGAAGCGATCCCGTCCCAGGTCTCTATAGTCATCTTCACATCTTCAGAATTTGCCGTCCAGGTTCTACTGTAATACAGAAGGCCTCCCCCAAAGATCAGGCCGCAGATCAGAACGGCTCCCCCTGCTGCCAGAAGGATTTTTCTTCTGGTCTTCTGCCTCAGTTTCCGGAAAGGCTGTACGGCCTTTTTATTCTTCACCGGCTGGTTTTCCTCTACGATCTCCTCTTTCATGGAAGCCAGATATTCTCCGCACTCCCGGCATTCCTCCAGATGTTCCTCTATCAGTTCATTACTCTCCTCACTGGTCAGTCCATCTATGTAACTTGGAAACAAATCCCGGATAACTTCACATTTCATCTTCATACTTCCTCATCCTTTCACTAATTTCTGTTTTGCCCGGTAAAACGTTACCCTGGCCCAGTTTTCATTTTTCCCAAAGATATCTCCGATCTCCCGAAAGGAGAATTCTCCTGTCAGCCGAAGAAGTACGACTTCCTTGGCGGTTTCCTCCAAAACATGAACCTTCCGGAATAATTCCATCTTCTCTTCTTTGATACATAATTCTTCTTCCAGGGCTGCTTTGGGGGAAACAAGATTCTCATCCAGCTGACTGGTCCCTTTTCTTTTTCTTCGGTCCAGCTCCTGATACCATAAATGTTTGGCAATCTGGCAGAGCCAGGTAGACACCTTACAGGAGCCATTATATTTATCTGCACTTTTCACAGCCTGGTAAAAAGTTTCCTGGGTCAGTTCCTGGGCCGTATCTTCTTCATAGCAAAGTGTCATAAGATACTTGAACACTGCATTTGCCTGCTCTCTGTATATGGAGTCCATATCCATCATCTTGTTTCTCACCTCCTTTACCCATATATCCAAAAAAGAGAAGATTCGTTACATAATTTAATAAAAAAATGCAAATTTCAGGCCTGGGACAGTTCAGACCAGTCCCAGGCCTTCTTCATAACTTCCGTTTCCCTGCGTTATAAAACACAAATCCGGCAGATATATCCCTTTCTGCTATTCCATCACTTCCTGATAGGTGGCGTGTCTTTCCAATAACTGGGTCATTTTTGCCATAGTGCTTACATCTCCGATGAGGATAACGCCGCACAGCCGATTATTCAGGAAGTAGTATTTCCGGTACTGTTTCTTACCCATATCTTTAAGTTCCACTGTCTTGTATACCAGATTCGGGTTCTTTCCATTATCTCCTGCTGCAAACAGAGCTGTACCCATGCCATGGAAATTCAGAGCTGCAGATACACCTTCGTATACGATCTGGTCCCCGGCTGCATTGGCGCCGGCCACTTTTCCCTGCTCCATAGCCTGAGGCCAGATGGCATAATTAATCCCCTGATACTGTGCGCAGTCACCACAGGCATAAATATCCGGAATATTCGTCTCCATTCTCTCGCTGACTACAACAGCCCTGTCCGTTTCAATCCCAGCCTGAGCTGCAACAGCTATATTGGCCCTGACACCGGCAGATACGATTACCAGATCTGCGGGGAATATTTCTCCGCCTGCCAGTTTCACTCCGGTTACCTGCTCTTCTCCAAGAATATCTGTAATCTGGGCCCCTGTATGAATCTGGATATCTTTTCCCTCACTGATCAGCTTCAGCATATCGGCAGCTCCATTATCCAGCTGTCTGCCCATAAGAAGAGGCGCTGCTTCCAGTACAGTCACATGGCATTTGGCCTTCTTCATTTCCCAGGCTGCCTCCAGTCCCAGGACACCGCCTCCGATTACTACAACATTTTTTATCTGAGGAAGCATAGACGCAATTTTCTTCGTATCTTCCAGACGGCGTATAGCCACAACTCCCTTCTTATCTTTCCCATTAATCGGAGGAATAAAGCATTCTGATCCAAGGGCATAGATCAGTTTTGTATAAGAAAGCCTCATCCCTTCTTCCAGAAGCACCTCTTTATTCTTTGTGTCGATGGCCTCCACCTGTTTTCCCAGGAGCAGATGTATATTATTTTCCTCATACCATTTTTCTTCTTCAATGGCAATCTGCTCTCCATCCAGTTCTGCCATAATAGATTTCGTCAGCATTGGACGGTTATAGGGGCGGTAAGGCTCATTAGAAATCATGACAATAGATCCTGTTTTGTCCCTCTCCCGGATAGCAGAAGCCGCATAAAATCCTGCTGCGCCTCCTCCCAGGACTACATAAAAATTCCTGGTGTCTTTCCGGAAAGAAGTTTCTTCTCCATCTACCGGTACGAAATTTTCCTTTCCTACGCCGCATACCGGGCATACTTCCAGAGAAGCATCAAAGATTTCTCCGCAGACCAGACATTTAACCAGCTTTTTCGGTCCGGCAGATTTTTTTGTATTCTCCTTATTCTGAAGCAGGCAGCCGAAATTATATCCATAGTCATGGGCGTCAATAAGATTATCCTGACTTGGTTTAAATTTCACCCGGAATCCTTCATCGGGAACTCTCATCTTTAACTGTTTCAACCTCTCTATGAGATGAGGAACTGCCTCTCCGCTCCATCCATAACTTCCGAATGCGCTGGCCAGTTTTCCTCCGTGGGTTCCTGCAAAAATAGAAGTTGTCAGATCCCAGATAGGTTTTAAAGCTTCTCCTACAATAGTGGGAGATCCCAGCAGGAATCCATCTGCAAATCCCAATTCTTCCAGAACCTTTCCCTGATCCGCCTCTACCATATCATAGCAGCGCACATCTATATCTCCGCTTTCTTCAATACCCTGGGCAATAGCTCCAGCCAGTTCTTTCGTATAGCCGTAGGCACTTACATAAGGAATGATCACCGTCTTTTTCTTATTAGGATTTACCACAGTACACCATTCCTGGTAAGTATCCAGTATAAAGTCAATTCTGGTATCCAGGACCGGGCCATGTCCGGTACAGATCATGGAAATATCCAGTTCCCGCACTCTTTCCAGGGCCTTTTGCATATACGGCTTGAAAGGACCGATAATATTGTCGAAATAATATTTTGTAGCTCTCATATAGCCTTCCTGGTCTGTGACCTTGCTCAGAAGGATATCCTTAAACCCGTAATGGGAGCCAAAAGAATCGCAGGTTACCAGAATCTGTTCTTCCTCAATATAAGTATACATAGTATCCGGCCAGTGAAGATTTGGCACCACCATAAATTTCAGAGTTTTATCTCCAATCTTCATCTCCTGACCGTCCTTCACCGGAAGGGCTGTAAACTCTCCGTTGACAATTTCTTTCAGGAAATTAACAGCACAGCCTGTAGCGATGATCTTTAATCCTGGATTTATCTCAAGAAGTTTCTCCACGCTTCCCGCATGGTCCGGCTCTGTATGATTCACTACCAGATAATCGATTTTCTCCACATCGGTAATCTGCTTCAGCTCCTCCAGATACTCCTCAAAAAACTTTGCCTTAGCAGTCTCAAACAAGATGGTTTTATCTCCGGCCTTCATTACATAGGAATTATAAGTGGTTCCAAACTCCGTGTACATAATAATATCAAATACCCGCAATTTATCATCCACAATCCCTGTCCAGTAAAAATTATCTCTCAGTTTCAGTGTCTCCATTTTAATCTCCTTTTCTGTCTTTTATCCAATATGAGTCCATATCAACTGTTCCCGCTTGGCGGCATAAACTGGCTCAGTGTAGCTGCCACCCCTGAAATCGGCATAGTCTGGAGCCAGATTTTTCCCGGACCTGTAAGAACTGTATTGAAAAATCCCTCTCCGCCCAAAAGCTTGTTCTTAATGCCTGCTACCTGGCGGATATCTATAGAAACACTTGTTTCAAATCCTGCCACATTTCCGGTATCTACGATCATCTGTTCTCCCGGAGCAAGGTCATATTCCATGATTTCTCCATCAATCTCTACAAAGACCATTCCATTTCCGGAAATTCTCTGCATGATAAATCCCTCTCCGCCGAAGAATCCAGCGCCTATTTTCTTATTAAAGTGTATGTCCATTCTGACGCTGCTTTCTCCTGCAAGAAATGCTCGTTTCTGAAGAATGATCTCTTTGCCCGGTCTGATTTCTACAGGAAGGATCTTTCCCGGAAAGCTGGATCCAAAAGTAACCATTCCGGGGCCTCCCTGAGCAGTATAGATATTCTGAAACATACTCTCTCCTGAAAAAGCCTTTGAAAACATTTTTCCCAGGCCTCCTCCTGTTGTCTCCATTTTTACATTAGGAGACTGCCATACCATAGAACCTTTTTCTGTGATCATCTGTTCCCCGTTTTCCAAATAGCATACTACAATTGGAAATACACCGCCTTTAATTTCATACCTCATAAAACCTTCTCCTTTTCGTTTAATCTTTTTCTTCCACGCCTAACAGCCTGTCCAGGCTCTGATATCCCTCTTTGCCGTAGGCATGAAAAATATTTATATGATTCCAGTCGCAGCTTCTGTCCGTGAAAGCCGGAAACAGAAATCCCCATAAAGGCTTCTCCGGCTCATACTCATCTTCAAGAGGACACAGAGCACAGATAAGATACTCATAAACCTCCTCTGATTCCCACTGTCTCTCTTTATCAGATGTTTTCACAGGCACATCATACCGGTCATGAAATATCATGACCCCATAAGGCTCCCTGGATTCATAATTCTCCATAATAATATCGTAAAGCGTATCCATCAAAGCATCATTTTTTAATCCGCAGTCTTTTATTGCATTCAATAGCTGGACCACCCCCTGGACTTCCCGGGAAGTCGCATCAATTTTATATCTTTTCAGCTGTATGTTTGTTTTTGAAAAAGGAATCGTCTTTGCAATTTCCAGATTTTTCGTCTTGTCCTTTTGTGACAGTTTCAAAAAATTCACATTAAAACTGCCGTCAAAATCTCCCTCTTTATCTACATAACAGCCTGCAATCCTGGTAAAGGATGTTCTGGCCGGGGTCATTCTCCTGGTCAGTTCCAGCATATCTTCTCTGTTAATATTTTTGCTCTCCATAGGTTTAAAATTCTGTCTCCCTGTACCTTTTCATTAAAATGTTCCAGGAATTATATATAGAACTCCTGGCCATCTTCAAGTCTCAGGCAGGACAAACTGCCTCCTTCCTTCCGCCGTTCATTGCCGGTGTCTATATCTGTATATTGCCGTCCGTGGTATATGCGGGCGCATTTAAAATCCGGCAGGAACAGCGTGGGATAATGCCCGACGATAATTCTTTTATCGAATCGTTTCGTCCCAGGTATGTAATGGATATCGTCTGAAAACAAATATCTCTCCTGGTCTGCCGCCATTGCAGCCAGAACAGAACTCTCTATATCTATAAAATCTGTTTCCGGCTTATATATCTCATAATCTGCATGAAATCCCGAATGGGTGAGAAAATACTCTTTTCCCCCTGCATTTACCTTTGCGTATACAGGAAGTCCGCTGAGATAAGCCCGTAGTTTTATACGTTCCTCTGTGCTCAGACGTTCCACTTCTTCCCTGGTATTCCTCCCGCCGCAGGCATCCCAGACATCCCTTCCAATAATGCCTGCCAAATACCTTTCGCAAAGATATTCGTGATTGCCTTTTATAAAATATATATTTTCTGTATTGTAAATATATCTGAGGACACGAAGATTTTCTTTTCCTTTATCCACTGCGTCTCCCAGAATGTAAAGCATATCAGCGGAAGAAAACCTGATCTTCTTCGTCATCTGGGCAAAATGCAGGTAATCTCCGTGGATGTCGCTTATGACGTAGATCATGTTCTGGCCGCCCTCCTATTAAAATAATTGCAGGTAAGCAAACGCCTTGCTGTGATTTATTCCTATCATATCACAGTCAAGGCTCTTTTGCATTAAATTATATCTAATTGTGAAATTCTTCTTCTGCTGCATCGGTAATTTTCAGAGCGGGAGCGCCGGTCTATTGTTTTAATTGTCTTTTCTATTTTTCCTTACTGCCAGAAAGATGCTGACTCCTGTGATTGAAAGCACTCCCATAACTGCTCCCCAGCAGAGATACTTATTCATATAATGCCGGCTCTTGGCATTTGGTGTTACCAGTACTCTTAGGATCACTGGCCTCCCTCTATCCTTTATTCCCCCTTGTCCCAGCAGATTACCTGCTGCATCAGAAGCAGTGATTTCGATTTCCTGAAAGTGTCTGGCACTGGAAATCACTGCATGAATGACTCCATCACTCTCCGCCAGTTCCTCTGCTTTGTAGGTCTGTCTCTCGCCATTTATAGATATCCTTACCTCATTCAGTGCCAGATTATCCTTCGCGTCTACAGTCATGGTCCTTTCTGCACTTCTGTATGAGCCGCCGTCCTCTACACCGGTAATAACTATTGTGGGGGCTGTTTTATCTACTGCAAATTCAATTGGAAGATTCTGTCCCTTCCTCTTTACGCTGGTATTGTTCATGGCATTGCCCGCCTCATCCTTTGTACTGAAGATTACCGAATAGTTTCCTTCTGTTTCAAAGTTCTCTGCTTTCAGGACATAATGCCTTGCTTTCCACTGTGCTTTTGTTCCGAAGTCTGTCACTTCGTAATCTTCTCCTGCTTTCAGATTTTTCAGCTCCCCGTCCCGGTTCACCAGAATCTGGCTTTCCTTAACAGTATCTACATTATACTCAATCACGCCTACTTCCTTCTCTTGGCTGATATATGCATATTTCTCAATGCTGAGCCAGTCTCTGGTCTCATGATCCATTACATATACGGAGCCGTACCTGTTTACGGAGAAGAGAATGGTTTCTGTTTTCTCGTTTCCTGCTCTGTCCACTGCCTTAGCTGTAAGAGTATACAGGTCATCTGTTTTTTCCTGTCTTGGAAAATCCTTAAACTTAATGATCTGTCCATTTTCAATTTCGGATACTGCGTTTTCAATATCCGCTTTGCCGGTATTTGCCCCTGTTATAGTAACAGTTACGTTCTTGTCCTCATAGTTTATGTCCGTAACCCTCACTTCTGGAGATACTACACCGTTATTGGCAGATCTGTCTTCAACTTCCAGAATCTCAATCACTGGTTCAGTAAGGTCCAAAGTGAACTGGTCAGGAATATATTCTGCCGCTGGATTTCCTGCCATATCTGTATAGTCCACATCAAAGGTATAATCACCGTCTGTTCCGTAAGTTACCGTAGCCTTATGCACATCGTCCTTCCCAGAAAATTCGCTGATAGACGGTGTAAAAATTTCTTTTCCTTTCAAGCTGGCCGTAATAGCTGCTCTTACGTCGGCTTCGTTAAAGTTATGTTCCCGTATTGTTATAGTGGCGGTACGCTCTTTATTATAAAAATTCCCATTTTTTGCACTGTTGTTGTCATAGGAAACAGAAATTTCCGGTACTGTTTTATCGATGGTAAATGCCTCCGTCTCACTATATTCTGTACGATTTCCTGCAAGATCCTCACAGCTCAGGGTGAAAGTATAGTCACCATCTGCAGAAAAGACTACCTGGCAGGTACTTACAGAGCTGTCAGATAATCCAATATCCGGGCTGCCGCTCCATTCACTGATACTGGCCTCTGTCCCATCCGTATTTATGATGTTGAATCTTACATTGTCTGGATCAAAATTTCTGTCTGTAACAGTAACAGTTGCGGTTCTGGTATCCTTATAATATCTTCCATTCATCGGCTCATCTAAATCCCAGGAGACAGAGACAGCCGGATTGGTCACATCGATTTTCAGCTCTGTGATCTCACTCTCGCCCCGATTCCCGGCAGAGTCCACGGCAAAAGCCTGTACCTTTACATCGTTGCTGTTATATACATCTGCCGGCACTGTAATTATCTGACTGAATGTCCGTCTGCCCCGTTCCTTACTGCCGCTGTTGTTCAAAAGTTCAATTTTATCACTGACATTTACATTTTCCAATGCAGAAATGGTATACCATATGCGCTTCAGACCAGAGTATGTATGATCTGTATAAGAATCTTCCACATCAATCTGAAGAATAACATCTTCATTAAAAATCCCATTTTGAGGCTGCCTCAGATTTTTATAAGAAACACTCATGACTGGAGCTGCTTTATCAATCACAAAATAGCTCTGGTTGTTTTCTTCACTCTTCCATCCGGCTCCGTCAGTACAATTTACATCAAAATCATATTTATCGTCATTTTCAAAACATACTCTGATTTCAAGTATTCTCTCATCTGTAAATTCCCATGGTTCTCTGTCCTTCTGTGTGTCTTTTACAACCTCTGCTGTAATACCATCTAAGGCCTCTAGAGCAGATATATGGTAGCGGACTGGTTTTGAATCCTGCTCTCTTTTCAAGTCGAAATACAGCTCATCGGCATTATCCAGGTTTACATTTCTTTCCTTTACGGTAATAACTGCTGTTCGTTCATTGTTATAATACGGGGCATAGTCTTCAGAGGCTTCTGTCTCATATTTCACCTGCACCTCTGGCTTTACAGTGTCAATTTTCAGCCTTTTCACCGTCGAGTATCCATTTCCGGAATTATCCCAGGCTGTGGCTTTAACCCAGACATCGTTAGAATTAAATCTTTCTTTATCTACTGTCAGAAATAATCTTTGCAATTCTTTTTCTAATTCTTCAAGAGAATATGTTTTATCTTTATCCCGTTCAAATAAAAGGATATCCTCTGTTTTCTCTAAATTATCTTCCCCTATGGCCGCCTTATAAGTAACTTTTTGGATGCCTGAAACTGCACCGCCTTCTAGCCGCTTTATGTCTCTGACCGTTACTGTTAAATCCACACTGCCATTATATATGTCTTTTTGTTCCTGCCCCTCTGCCAGATTAATCTCAACAAATGGCTCATTAATATCCAGAATAATTCCCATGGAAGTATACACCGCACCATTCTCTACATGGTCAAAGGGTTTTACAAGGATTACATAATTATTTGCAACAAAATCCTCCTGTCCAGGATTTTCTCTGACAACCGGAATCTCGTATACTTCCTCCCTTATTGGATCGCTCCAGGAAAAATCCCCTTCTTTTTTACTTTTATCTATCAAAGTCTCTATGTATGCTTCAAGATCTTTCCCATTTTCAATGTCCCTATCTAAAGGCAAAACTGCATATTGCCATAACTTTAAGCCCGACAGTGCATCGGTTACCGATATCCTGGCATAATAGGTTTCTTTACCAAAATTTCCGAAAGTAATCGCCGACCAAAGCTTATCAATAACCGTTGCTTCTCCTCTGATATTATCAATGGCAACTTCTGGAATATTTCCATCCAGCCTGATGTCATAAGAAAATTCTTCAGAATCTGCTATATTCCCGCTGTCCTCTCCTTCGACTGGATTTCTCCTCATTTTTAACGTAAGTTCAATATCCTGTCCACCTGTTGCCTGTTCCTTATTAAATGTATAACCCTCCGCTGTAAGGCTTACGCCGGCTGTTCCATTTATAGCTTTTCCCTGTACTTTCAGCAGTATTACATCGTTATACAGCTTTCCAGGATTCGCATACAGGTTTAGTCTGCCATTATCTGCCTTTACCCATACTGATTTTCCCTTATCCCCTTCAGAAATATACATAGTTGTATTTTCCGGATAGTCCGAAGGATCCAGATTAAGATAGTCTTCCCCATCAGAAATCTTTTCCGGCATAATCTCCAGATTTCCGGGGCGAACTGTAATCTCATAATTCTGTAAAAACTCATATCTTGAAATTAACTGGTCAATATCTATTGTTAAAGCTGATTCAAATTTTCCAGGCTTTGTCAGATTTCCCTCTGGAAGCTGTTCCTTCATTATAGTGGTACAGGCAGGTATATCAAATTTATCAGCCTCCAGCAATCCCTCGGCAATTGTTTTATCTGCTTTTTCTATCTCCATCCAGGTATCTGAAGGATTGTGAGATTCATCATAAAACTGATAGGAGGGTTCATTGTCTATACTATTATCAATTCCATGACCAAATTCTCGTTCAGCATCACGGATTCTTATGTCTACAGGTCTTTGATGAATAACTATTATCGCGGAAACTGTGATTTCTTTATTAGTCAGCACATAATTCTCTGCCTTGGTCCCCCTTAAAGTTAATTGGGCCTCGTTAAATTTTATCTCTCCCCTTATTCCCTCTGTTCCAGTTACATTTTCCAAGTCAGCTGAAATTCTTCCATGGAAGTTTTGAGGGACTGTCTCTAAATCCACATGAATATCATCCTGGTACACAATACCTCCTTCTTCTGACTGCAAAATTGGCATCTTTATAAAGGTTACTTCGTCTTTTGTATCCCCATTATGTGTAACTGTCAAATCTTTATCGTAAATCTTACTGTATTTCATGAGCGCATTGCCTTCATCAATTTCGATTTCTCTCGGATTTACTTGAACGTAAAAATTTGTATACAATGTTTCATTTGTACTTATATCTGTTTTAATAAAGGTTACTGTAATGGCAGACTTACAAGTCTTCTGTGTATTAATCACAAATTCCGTGTATCCCTCTTTATCTGATGCTTCCTGCTTTGCAATTTTCACTGCTCCATCCGAATCGTTTCTTAGCTGGGCACTATATTCGATATTGTCCTCATTTTTCAAATACACACTTTCAGTATTTCCGTAAGTAACCTGAAGAGGATTTTCCTCAGTACTGGATATTTCTTCTCCTTTCTCATCAAAAAACTTTATGGGATCTGTAGTGTAATTATAACTCTGGGCAGTCTCATCACTTTCTGAATATTTATTCTCTACACCTGTATATCTTGCAGTAAATGTATATGTCCCATAGAAGTCTATTTTATTTTTTCTTAGCGTGTATGCCGCCTCTCCAGCCTTTACTTCCGCAGTATAAGTTTGTATACTTTCTGGTTCACCCAGATTGCCGTCTGCCGCTCTTATTACTGTAAAAAGAACCTCTCCCTCGTCTAAAGGTCTTCCTTCATTATCCGTTATCGCTGCCCTCAACACAATTTCCCTGACTCTCTGGTCAGCTCCAGGATCAGGGGGCTCAACGGCCAGACTTAATTTTACAGGCCGCAGGTTAACAGTAACAGAAACCTGTTCTGATATCCACAATCCATATTTCGTATAGAATGTCGCTGCAACACTTGTGTTTCCTGTCTTTTTCCCAATGGCTTTTCCCTTCTCATCAATATCTAAAATTTCCGAATCAGCTGTTTTCCATTCAATGGCTTTTATCTCACTTTCAGGAAGTTCTGAAATATAAAAAAACTGCAGAGATTCATTTACAAAAATCTCCTGTGTATTGGCAGAAATTACAAACTTCTTTAACCCCAGCTCAATAGGCTCTATTGGTTGTATCTCCTCCTTCTCTCCCTCCATAACCGTTATGGATATTTTTCTCTGCTCAAATCCTTCTTTTGATACGATTAATGTGTACTCTCCTGGGCATAAGCCGGAAATACTATACTCTCCCTGCTCGTTTGTTTCTGCGGTGCCGTCATGTCCCTCTACTGAAATAAAGGCTCCCTCTACTTTTACACTATTTGCTGTAATACTTCCCGAAATTGTATAAACAGGATCAGCAACAATTTCTTCCTGTATCGTCTCTCTTTCCGCAGCCAGCACCTCTGTCCCTACAGACTCCAGGGGCATTTTCAGAACTATAGTGAAAATCAGTATAAAAACAATTATATATTTTTTTATTTTCCACTTTCCTTTCATTCTTTTTAACTCCTTTTTCACCTGTCAGTTCACCTCAGTTGTATGTATAAGCATTGTACATGTTTCAATATGAAAAAGACCATAACTCTGATCTGCCTCCTTTTGTGCCTGTTCCAAAACAGAGGTAAAATCCTCTGGGCTTAAGGCCTGGGTTTCCATTTTTCCAAAGCCCTCGGAGTCCACAGCAGAGGGAGTCGGTCTCTTTAGAGAATCGATGCACGCATTTTTCTCTTCTAGACTTTGTACAGTTTTTCTCACAGAACGTCCAGTCCGGTCATTAAATATATTCCATATGTTAAACTTGAAGAAAAAAATCACGCCCAATATCAAAAGAAATATGCATATGCCCAGACACATATAGAACAAAATATGGAGTAAATCAATCTGCTCCTGTATCCCCTGCACCCAGCTCACCTCCTAGTATCTGCTGTCAGATTATCTGTATTGAACGTAGAATTTATAATAGTTCTGGCAGTATCCAGAGTTTCTTCTAAGTTTTCCTTCAGTTCCTGCTCATACTCAGCATTTGCCGAACCGGTAATGATTTTTATCCTATCCACAGCGTCTGCTGCATTACTCAGCTTATCTTCCATTTGCCAGCGTGTAATCCCTGCTCTTTTAAAATTAGCTGCATTTCGTGCAATCTGGGAAGTTATTTCCTTATAAGACAGAAGCATGTTCACATTATTTCCGTCGGCAGAATCATCGTCTACGATTTTCACCAAATCTTTCCAATAATCTGAAAAAGATATCATAGAATCTCCTGCCTGATTCCGCATTCCTAAGCTGTCATAGTATTTCGAGATTTTATAAAGATTTTTTGCTCGGTCAATCGTTGTCTTATTGAGTTTTTCCGAAGGTCTTGCCTCTGAAGCAATCTCCAGCCATTTTTTTGCAGCTCCCTTGTTACCTATTCCGTTATAGGAAAAGTAATAAGCGACACCCAGATCATAAGCAAATTTTTCATAATCAGCTCTATTTGCCTTTAAATGTTCTTCATTACTCTTATTCCTGTTTTCCTGGGTTCCCAGTGCCCTTCTCATCTCCTGCTCTTCTGCATCAGAAAAAACACAAATAACCTGTGGGCTGCCTGTCCTCTGAGACTCCTGGCCTTCCCCAGCACTTCCTGCAGTCGTCTGTTTATCCTGACGGCTCTCATTATTTTTCCACAAAAAAAATTCCAGCAAGCCCTCATATGCCGTTCCCTCAGAAGGGTCCAAGGCAATAGCATTTTTATAATACTGGACACACCGCCCTGGATCTGTGGAGGCCAGATTATCTGCTTCTTCTAGATAAGCACCATATGTTCTTGCCATTACGGTATTTTCTGCTACTCTAAAGCCTGTAGCTGCCATTCCGAATAGGGCAGTCAGAACAACCGTACACAGAAATATTCTCCATTTCAGCGTCTGCTTCCTTCTATAAGCGGTATCCAGTTCTTTATAATGTTCCAGCGCATGCATAAGTTCACCACAATTCTGATAGCGGTCATAAGGGTTTTTCTGGGTGCATTTCAGAATGATTTTTTCCAAACCTGAAGAAAGACGCGGATTCCAATATCGGATTGGATACAATGCATAAGGCGGCTCATTGGGATTGTGTCCGGTAAGAAGATGATATAGAGTTGCTCCCAGGCAATAAATATCTGTCCTGGCATCTGTCTGGCCGCGTCCTCCATACTGCTCCGGTGCCGCATATCCCTGGGTTCCCAGGCAGGTTGTATCTGCCCCGCTGTTTTCTTTAAATTCTCTAGCTATACCAAAGTCAATCAGCACCACTTTGCCATCTGGTTTCAGCATGATATTGGAAGGTTTCATATCTCTGTAGATGATCGGCGGTTTTCTGGAGTGGAGATAGGCCAGCACATCGCATAACTGCTTTGCCCACTGAAGTACATCTTCCTGACTTTGGGCCCCGTATTCTGTCACTACACTTTCCAGATGCCGTCCCTCTATGTAATCCATAACAATGAGTAAGGTTCCATCCCCGTCAATCACATCAACAATACTGGGCAGATTCGGGTGGTTCAATTTTTTCAGCATTTCAGTCTCAGCGATGACGCCCTGCTTTACCGCTTGAAAATTCTGTACGCCATCCTTGCGCACTTCCTTAATGGCCCACTGTTTATTTGCTCTTTCATTCATAGCCAGATAAACAATGCTCATACCTCCCTGGCCGATTTTATTCAAAATTTTATATTTTCCATCTACTAAAGAACCAATTTCCAGCATATAGCCTCCCCCTAGCGTACTGACACGATCATTTTCAAATTCAGACAAGTCATTAGTTGAATTATGGGCGTGTCAGTACACTAATATGCCCGGATCAAAACAACTGACATATTATCCTCTTCTCCTCTGGATTTATTAAGCTCCGTGAAATATATAGCTGCCTCTTTCATTTTTTCTTCCCTGGTCAAACATCCCGGCTTTAATCTGCTATAAAACTCCCCAGGCTGTATCACATGGCAGAATCCATCTGAGCACATCATGAACACAGAATCTGGCTCATATTCGGCTGTATAAAAGTCCGGTTTAAGGGCGCTGCCGGCCCCTACGCACTGGAGCAGCATATTTCTCTTAGGATGCATCTTCGCCTCATCAGCAGTCATTCTTCCCCCATCTATTTCTCTTTGTACAAAAGTCTGGTCAACAGTTATCTGTTCTATCCCTTCTTCTCCCAGATAATAAACCCTGGAATCTCCCACATTGACCACATAATAAATATTTCCTGCCAGCAGCAGCGCCGCCGCTGTAGTCCCAAGAGTAAAATTGTCCCCTGCCCCATAATCACTGATTTTCTGATTCTGCTCTAAGAGCAAGTCCATCCAGCTCTTTTTCACGTCCTTCGCTCCAACTCCTCTGTACAAAAGCCGGGGAAACTCCCTGTGAAACCAATTGGAAAAAGCTTTAATTAAAATAGCGCTGGCAACCTCGCCTTTTGCCAGACCTCCCATACCATCACAGATAACCCCTAACAGCACCTGTCCGTAATCTGTGTCTGCTGTCTCCAGCAATATAGAATCCTGATTCGTTTTTCTTCTTATTCCCACATCTGTGTGTACTATAGTTAAAAAATTCATCCTTATCCACACTCTCATTTATTAATTTGTACGAAGCATAAAACTTTCATCTATCTGCAAAGTCTATTCCATGTTCTGATATTTTAAAAAAAGGGATTCTTTTAGAAAAAATAGAGAATTGCTAAAAATCTAACTGAATGAAATGCCAAAAGAAACCAGTCCTTTGGGGCTGAAATTTTTCTATCTAGTGTACTGACCTGCTGATTTTTAGCAATACTGCCACCTCATTAAGAGGCAGTAGTAAATGTGGGATACAGCGAACTGAGTTTTGTTCTAGCATCACTTGTTCTAAAATGCCAGT
>NZ_NFHH01000014.1 GCF_002161285.1 Blautia sp. An81
TTTGAGTGTTTTGGAAGAATGTCCATTCCTTTTATTATCGCTCTTCAGATCACCTTTACAATTTTTTTCATAGCCCAGAGTTGCATCCATCTCGGCTTCCAGAAGCTCCTGCAGGATATCTTTGAAGCTGTCTTTAAGAAGGGCGTAAACATCAGCCACACTGGTAATGTTGTTTTCTGTAATAATCTGTCGGATTTGGTCTTTTGCTACTGCCATAAATAAACTCCTTTTCGATAAGAATTGTCATATCTGTAATTCTTACCAAAAAGGAGCCATTTTTTACCAAAGCCACAAAGTTTTTTACACTACCTAATAGATTAATTTCACCAAAAATGTAGACAGTTTATTGCACTTTTAATCTACCCAAATACCATTTGTAACTGGCATTTGACTCTCAACTGTTCCTCCATCTGTTGCTACACATGCTGCTTTGACACGATAGTAATAACCTCTGGAGACAGATGTATTAAAGCTTCGAGAAAGTACACCTATATTGGAAGCACTGTATGACTTTGTGGCAACGTCATTCCAGTATTTTCCATCATATCTTTGCAAGACTAATGTCAAATCCATTCTATCACATATTACCGCACCAATCACAGAACCATAGGCATTGACTGTTCCATCATCATTATCTGACACCCGAGCAACTCCTCTATTCAAGATGTTCCCTCTAGCCCGATTATATAAAGTAACTTCAGAAACATTGTCCTCTATCAATGTAGAGCCTTCCACAACTTTTCCTAATTCTGGTGGTATTGTCTCTGCATATGTAGGTATAGACATTCCCAACAAAAGTGCAGTAGTTAAGCACAATCCTACCATCTTCTTTATCTTTTTCTTCATAAATAATTTCCTCCTAATACATAATATTTTCTGCAATACTTCTCATTTCTTCTTCTTCTATTTTTCCTGTCAACTCATAATATATATTTTTATAATCCCATTGAAGAATATATGTAGGTCTTTCATCGTCTTCATTCTCCACCTTCCAAAGTGTAGATTGAACCGGGCTAAAAATCTGACTAGTTATATTACCAAGCATTTCTCCAGAATCACTTAATGCAAATGCTGAAGCGTTTTTGTCATTTATAAATGCTGTTAACACAACTAAATTTTCATCTGATATATATTGTAGGTAGCCTATTTTTGCTTCACTGTCTACTTCATAAGTACTAAAAAGTAAATTTTTAGGAAAATAAAAAAAGTCTGGAAGCTCCGCCGCTAATACTTCTTCTATCTCTGCTTTTGCTTCTTCTTCTGTTACTTCTCCTTGCAATGTTTCTTCATTATCCATTGTTGTCCCTACATCATTCCCCATCATACTATCTACTCTTTCCATTATATACGCCCTGTTCGCCTCACTGCTCATGGAAACCCCAAAGATTCCAAATACAGTTACCGCCGCAACAGCGGCCCACTTTATCACCTTCTCTCTAATATCTGCGAACTTATGTCTACCTGTGTCTTTATTAAGGATTTTTTTCGTTTCACTATTTAATTTTTCTTTATTCAGTTTTTCGCTTACAATTTCTTCTTTTGTATCTTTGTTTTCTTTATCTTTGAATTTATCTTCGCTTACTGTAGTTTGTACAGAATCCGGTGCAGACTGAACAGAGCCCTGCTCCTTTGCCTTCTGCAAAAGCTTCTGGAAACTTTCTTCTGTGGGTTTCCAGTTTTCAGAATCGGGAATCTCGTCAATTTCTTTCTCGATAGCCGCCGCTTCCTTCAAAAACTGCTGCTGTACCCACTGTTCAAACTCCCTGTCTCTCGCTTCTTCAGCAGACTGAAGCCCTGCACCGCCGTTCTTTTCTTCTATTTTACCCATGAAACTCCTATCTTTTCTTGACTTTTCCCCGCAAGTGTATCATATTATCTTATAGTTACATTTTAGAATCAGGAGGAACACCATGAAGCATATCGTTCTTACCGGCGGAGGTACTGCCGGCCATGTAACCCCAAATATTGCAATGATACCCCGTTTAAAAGAACTGGGATATAAAATCTCTTATATTGGTTCCTATGAAGGAATTGAGAAAAAACTCATTGAGGAGCTGGGAATTCCCTATTATGGGATTTCCTCTGGAAAATTAAGGCGTTACTTTGATGTCAAAAACTTTACAGATCCTTTCCGGGTTGTGAAAGGTTTTATGGAAGCCAAAAAACTCATGAAAGATCTGAAGCCTGATGTAGTATTCTCCAAAGGCGGTTTTGTAACAGTTCCTGTTGTAATCGCCGCCAGCAGGAAGAAAATCCCTACTTTTATCCATGAGTCAGATATGACTCCCGGTCTGGCCAACAAAATATGTATACCCTTTGCCACAAAAGTGTGCTGCAACTTTCCCGAAACTGTTTCCCATCTTCCTGAAGAAAAGGCTGTTCTCACCGGAACGCCTATCCGCCAGGAGCTTCTCACTGGAAGCAGAGAAAAAGGGTTGGAATTTACAGGTTTCTCACCTGATAAACCAGTTATCCTTATCATCGGAGGAAGTCTTGGTGCCGCTGCCGTAAATCAGGCGGTAAGAGCAGTCCTTCCGGAACTCCTCCAGGATTTCCAAGTCATCCATCTCTGCGGCAAAGGCAAAATAGATGACAGCCTGGAAGGCACCCCAGGGTATGTTCAGTATGAATATATCAAAAAAGAACTTGCAGATCTTTTTGCTCTGGCAGATGTTGTGATCTCAAGAGCCGGCGCCAATGCTATCTGCGAACTCAGCGCTTTAAACAAGCCGAATCTCCTGATTCCTCTTTCTGCCCGTGCAAGCAGAGGTGACCAGATACTCAATGCCCGTTCTTTCGAACATCTGGGATACAGTAAGGTTCTGGAAGAAGAAGAACTTACAAATGAATCCCTGCTGACTGCTGTCTATGACCTTTACGAGCACAGAGAATCTTACATTACCGCAATGTCTTCCAGCAAGCACAAAAACTCTATTGAATTGATTGTGCAGCTTATTGAAAAAGCGGTAAAATAATCAGGCTCTTTCAAAGTCATCTCTGTAGTGCTCTTTTATCCACTCTTTCATTCGATGTTTCTTGGCTCTCAGATTTTCTACTGAGATGCCAAGAGCACGAGCCGTCTCTTCCGGGCTTTCGCCTTCTACAACTGTTCTCATCATGATTTCATACCATTCACTGTTTCTGTTTGCCAAATCCTGAAATAATTTTCCTGTCAATTCTCTCAACATAATCTTATGTGCAATCTCATCCTCAAAGAAATCTTGTCTTTGGCCGTAAATCCACTCTGTTGCATTATCCTGGTTCGTTTCATCCTCATCAGGAGACATAGAGGCCGTAACCTCATGGACCTGATAGGCTTTCCTGCAAAAGTCAATGGCTTTTCTTCTGGCATTTACAAGGAGCCACTGACGATAATATTCTTCCTTTAAAGTATGTTCTTTCAACGAAAATAAAAGAAATACTTCCTGAGCCACATCTTCTGAAAAATCATAGTCTTTCAAAACACTGAACGCCGTTTTCTTTACTAAACCATAGTATTGCTGATAAATTTCACGAAACCGCTCATCGTTCATCTTTTGTATCCATTTCTATTATTTTAAAGAAAATTTTGAAAGAATCTCCTCTTTGTCTTCTGGCGTAAGTGTGCCTGGATTCCAGGAGATACCGGCATTGTCACCGTCTCTTCTCGGTATCAGATGCATATGAAAATGAAATACCGTTTGTCCTGCTGCTTCTCCATTATTTTGTACTACGTTATATCCGTCGCATTTCAAAACCTCTTTCATTTCCGTTATGACTTTTTTTGCCAGCACCATTGCATCTCCTGCCAACCCCTCGGGTAATTCATAAAGATTTTCATAATGTGACTTTGGAAGAATCAGGGCATGACCTTTCGTTGCAGGCCCAAGGTCCAGGATTACCCTGAATTTCTCATCCTCATAAAGTGTTGCCGATGGAATTTCTCCATTGGCGATTTTGCAAAAAATACATTCTTTCATATTTTTTCTCCTTTCCTTTCATAATATATCCGAATTTAATTCGGCATTTGTGACACTTTTGTCGAAATTTGGTATTTTTTGTAAAACAAATTTATTTGCCATTTAAAAATTTCAGTGCTAAACTATCTACGAAAAACAAATTGGGAGGAATATTATGGAATCGCAAACAGGATCTTCTGTCTTTCAGCTTTCAGGAAACAGCAATCCTGACTATAAAACCCTTTATCAGGAATTACAGGTAAAACAGCAGTTTCTGCTGTCTCAGATTTCTCATGAAATCCGCAACCCGGTAACTCTCATCAACAGCTTTCTTCAGTTATTTGAAAGCCACCATCCAGAAATCAAAGAAGATGACTATTGGGAAAAGATCATGGAAAACATGAGTTTTCTCAGAGCTCTGCTGGAAGAGTTCTCTTCTTTCAATAACTCTGCCAAACTCCACCTTCAAGAAATAAATCTGGACAGCATTTTCCGGGAAACTGTAGAATCTCTGACTCCGCTCTGCCAGACTCTGGAAATCTCTCTTCTCTATGAAAAAGAAACTGCAGTCCCTCTGATTTCAGCAGACCCTACAAAAATACGTCAAGTACTGCTGAATCTCCTCACAAATGCCAGAGAAGCCATTGGACGCCAGGGTCTGATCCGCTGTTCTCTCAGCTGTGACGGAGAAAATATCTATTTGTGTGTAAAAGACACAGGAAGCGGTATCCCTGTCAGCCATCAAAAAGATATTTTTGAACCTTTTGTCACCTATAAGCAGGGTGGTACCGGCCTTGGACTGGCCATTTGTAAAAGAATCATTTCCGCCCACGGCGGTCAGATTTTCTTTCGTTCTTCCGCTGGAGAGGATACTTCCTTTACAGTTGTTCTGCCAATCACCTGACTGGGATCGAGGACTTTCTCCTGTGATAAAAGAGCAGGGCAAAAAGGAAGCCCAGGACCAGTCCTCCCAGGTGAGCCATATTGTTTACTCCGGTACTGGTCAGGCCATGGTAAAGAGAAAGGAAAGCCAGAATAAGAAGCTGACGTGAGGTAAAGTTCTCTATATGACCTTTATTTCTCACTACCACATAAAGCAGCCCGCCTATAGCTGCAAAAACTCCTCCGGACGCCCCAGCAGACACCACATATTCATTCACATATACTTCATGGAAAACAGAGAGCAGATTTGCTCCGGCTCCGCCCAGAAAGTAGATAAGTGCATATCTGACTTTCCCTAGATTTCTCTCCAGACAATCTCCGATGAATAAAAGCACCAGCATATTATTTCCCAGATGCTGGAGACTGAAATGGAGAAACATGGCAGTGATCAGCCGGTAGTATTCATGATCCTGGGCAATATCCAGAGTTCCTGCTGCTCCCCACCGGAGCATATGTCTTATGTCTTCGCAGGACCCGGTAATTTCTACAAGAATAAATATTAGAATATTTAACAAAATAATCGTATGATTAACAGGCGCCTTTTTCCAAAAGGCCACAGCTGACTTGAATTCGTTCAATTTTCTATATCTTTCTAAATTTTCTAATTTAATTGTATTATAAAACTTTTTGCATACTTATGCAATATAGAGTCAATACTGTTCTGTAAATTTATGCAGAACTTCTAAAAACTCTTTTTGTGCATTATTTTCCTTTACAGAGTTCTTTTGTAAGGGTATAATCTGACTTACATCAACAGATGTTCTCTTCTCCACACAGGAGAATCTCAAGTATCTTTTTATTCTGCGGGCCTGTCGGTCCATGACTCCAGTTTGACTGATATAAAAGAAAAGAGGTGATAAAGTGCCCGTCCGGGATATATTGCTTATAACCATTGCCGGCGGAGGGGTATTTATGGACGTATTACAGGAAAAGGTGGATAACCGGCTGATCTGCCTGGGATTTGGCACAGGTCTTTTCTTCTGGATTTTCCACTCTGGCCCAGGGGGAATCTTGGACTTTCTTTCCGGTTTCCTTTTTCCTCTAATCTGTCTCCTTCCTCTGCATTATTTTGGCATGCTCGGCGGCGGAGATATAAAGCTTCTGTCTGTTCTGGGCGGCATCCTGGGTTATCCTGCAGTTGTGAAGCTTCTGTTTTTTACATTTCTTACCGGAGGTATCCTTTCTCTGGCATTTCTTATCCTCTGTGGGAATCTGAAAGAACGCATTTCTTATTTTATTTCTTACTTCTCCGGATACAGGACAAAAAGAGTTAGAGAAAATTACAGAAAGAAAGGGCCGAGGCCTGAAAATTACCATTTCACTGTTCCTATTTTTACGGGAATCATCTTATTTGTAGGAGGCTGCTATTGAAAAAAGATATGATTGCTGTCTGTGATTCTGAAGCGGGATACGCTGGAAATTTTGCAGACTATTTAAACGCCAGAAAAAAATTCCCCTTTCGGGCAGAGGCTTTTACTGATTCTGAAAAGCTGTGTCAATATGCTGAAAAAAACCGTCCCAGATTTTTATTGATCGCAGAGGAAAATTTAACTGATCAGGTGCAAAAACTTCAGATTCCTCATATGATCATACTCTCCTCAGAAAAAGAATCTGAAGCTGGAGAAGACAGATATGTATATAAATATCAGTCTGCCGAAAGCCTTGTCCGTGAAGTAATGACATACTGTCAGGAATCCCCTCCCACCGAACTTGAGCTGGGATATAAAAAGAAGCTTGGGATGGCAGGAATATATTCTCCTCTGGGAAGATGTGGAAAAACACTCTTTGCCCTTACCGTGGGCCAAATTCTGGGAGAGCAGAAAAATACCCTGTATATCAACATGGAAGATTTTTCTGGCTGGCAGAAATCTATTCATGAAGCAGACTGTGAAAATCTCAGCGATTTCTTCTACTGCCTTCGTACAGGCAGAGAAAAACCTGCTCTGGATACTCTTATTCACAGCTGGGGAAACCTGGACTACTTCTCACCAGTCTCCTCTTTTGAGGATCTCAGAGGTATAAGTTTCCAGGAGTGGACAGCACTTTTTGAATTCCTGGAAAAGGAAAGCAGTTACCAACAGCTGGTACTGGATATAGGAAACGGTGCAGATCAGCTATTCTCAATGCTGGAGCTCTGCGACAAAATTTATATGCCGGTTTTAGAGGATTGGATATCACAGTATAAAATACAGCAATTCAAGAATATGGCAGAAGTATTATCGGACAGTTTATTGGAAAAAATCACGGAACTCCATCTTTCTTTTGCTCCCTGCGCAGAAAAAAATCCGGATTTTCCCAAAAGTCTCCTCCATGGAAAATGGGGTGCAGAAGTGCGAAGAATACTGGAGGTGAAAGGGCCCCTTGGATAAATCTGAAAAGCTTTTTTCCAAAATCCGGTCAGATTTGGCCCGAAAGCTGGAAAATACATGGGAAACCTCAGATCAGGAAGTCCTGAATATTATTGATGAGCTGTTGCTGGAGGAGCGGAAAAAATTCTATCTTTCTCTCAAGCGTATGGAAGAACTGAGAAAAGAACTGTTCCGTTCTCTGAGAAAAATGGACGTGCTGGAAGAGCTGCTGGAAGATGATACGATCACTGAAATCATGGTGAACCGCTGGGATCAGATTTTTATCGAGCGGGAAGGCCATCTGATTCTCTGGCCCAAAACTTTTACCTCCCCCGAAAAACTGGAAGATGTTATTAGTCAGATTGCTTCCAGATGCAACCGGGTGATCAATACTCTTCAGCCCGTAGTAGATGCCAGGCTTCCAGGAGGCGAACGTGTCAACGCAGTTATATCTCCGGTTGCCCTTGACGGACCTGTTCTGACCATCCGCAAATTCCCAAAGGAGCCTATAACCATGGAAAAACTCTTAAATTTAGGCAGTATTACACCAGAGGCTGCGTGTTTTCTGGAGAAAGCAGTCACAGCTGGATACACCATACTGATAGGGGGAGGCACCGGTTCCGGAAAAACTACCTTTCTGAATGCACTGTCTCAATATATCCCTAATGATGAAAGAGTCATAACTATTGAAGACAACGCAGAGCTGCAGATACAGGGAATCCCTAATCTGGTCAGACTGGAATGCAGACAGGCAAATATTGAAAAGTCTCAGGAAATAACCATTGCAGATCTTCTGAAAACATGTCTCCGCATGCGCCCCAGCAGGCTCATAGTGGGAGAAGTCCGTTCCGGAGAAGCCGCCCAGCTTCTCCAAGCTGTAAATATAGGCAATGACGGAAGTCTCTCCACACTCCATGCCAATACCTGTTGGGACATGGTCAGCAGACTGGAAACTATGGCGTTAATGGGAATCCAGCTTCCTATTCCCGTAATCCGCAGGCAGATCGTCTCTGGATTCGACCTTTTTGTCCATCTGGGAAGACTGAAGGATAAAAGCCGTAAGGTACTGGAGATTGCCGAGGTAAAAGGCATGGCAGGCGAAGAAGTAGAGCTGAACCCCCTCTTTATAAGGAATGAAGAGCTGATTAGAACAGGTAGTCTTCTTCACCGGGAAAAATTTGAAAAGGCGGGCATTATTTATGAAGAAATCTGATTACTCTAAATTTTCATGGCAGAAATGGCTGCGCTTTGCAGGCGAGTCTCTGCTTCTCTGCCTGGGGGTCAACTATCTGTTTTATAAGAATCTCCTGGCATTTCTCTTCCTCTGGCCTCTTTGTCTGTGGTATATCAAGGGGCGGAAAAAGCAGGAGCAAAAGAAGCAGAAAAAGCATCTTCAGATTCAGTTCCGAGATGCTCTGGCTGCTCTCCAGGTAAGTATTTCCGCCGGTTATTCTATCGAAAATTCCATAAAAGAAGCTCGAAAGGATCTGGAAAAGATTTACGGAAAGAAAGGGGAAATGACTTTGGAATTTTACTATATGGAAGTCCAGTTGGAACATGGGGCATCTATCGATAAGCTTTTGACAGATTTAGGCATCCGAACCGGCATTGAAGATATCCAGAACTTCTCTCAAATCCTTCTTCAATCCAGAAAAATGGGCGGAAATATGCGAAAAGTCCTCCAGAACTGTATCTCTTCCCTGGAAGAGCAGATGGATGTAAAAAAAGAAATCCAGTCCATGCTTGCTTCTAGAATATTAGAGCAAAAAGTCATGAGCCTAATCCCTATTGGAATTATCCTTTATATGCAGTTTACCTCCCCTTCTCTTTTGTCTGTTCTTTATGGAAATCCGGCAGGTATCTGTATCATGACCCTCTGTCTTGGAATTTATCTCCTGGCTTATCGGTGGGGAGAAAGGCTGGTGGATATTGAAGTTTAAATTTCCGAAAAAAAGAAAAAAAGAACTCATCCTGTCTTTTTTGACTATTTTTTCCGGCGGTCTTATAGGCCTTGGAATGTTCCTGCAGGAAAACAGGGAAACTGATACCCATTCACTTCCCCGGAAGGGCTGGGGAGAAGGCGCTTATGAGGAAACTTTAAAAATACATACGCCTCAAGGTACCGAAGAAATACAGGTAACCGTCGAAGAGCAGAAGTATACCCAGATTCAAGTGGAAACCTTTCTGAAAGAGGCCTATTCTTTTCTGTCCCAATGGTTTCAAGAAAATACCGGTTCTGAAGGCAGCATAGGGGAAGACCTGCTATTTCCCTCAGAAATCCCAGAAAATCCTGTACAGCTTTTCTGGAGCACCAATTCTCCAGATCTGCTTTCCTGGAACGGACATCTGGGAGAACATATTTCTCCCAAAGGCAGCCCGGTAACTATTCGGTGTACCCTTTCTCTGGGTGAAACTGAAAACGTCTGGGAACAGTCTGTCCTGGTTTTTCCTCCTGCCCTTTCCCCTGCTGAAGAATTAGAAAAGGCTGTCCAGCAGGAGGCTGAAAATATCAGCGGCAGCTCTGAGAAGGAACTTCTTCTTCCATCGGTTGTGCAGGGACAGGAGGTTTCATATCAGCGCCTGGAAAGCCGGGACAGCTGGCTGATATGGATTTTATCTCTTCTCCTGGGCCTTGGAATTTTTCCTCTGTCTAAAGAGCGTGAAAAGCAAACACAGCTCAAAAAGACACAGCAAATGCAGCGGGACTATCCTGATATTATTCAAAAAATGATTCTTTATCTTAAAGCTGGGCTCAGTATACGAATGTCCGTTGAAAAGCTTGCTGCGGATTATATGAAAAGAAAAGAAGCCTCCCTTACAGAAACCCGCTGGGCATATGAAGAGCTTGTAAAAACCTGCCGGGAACTGAAAGGAGGGATATATGAAAAAGATGCATATGAAAGATTAGGCAGGCGCTGCGGCCTTGCAGAGTATAAAGTTCTGTCTGTTCTGTTGGTGCAGAATTTGAAAAAAGGGAATCAGAGTATTCTGGAGCTTCTGGAAAGAGAAGCCGTTTCCGCAGGAGAGGATCGTCTCCGAAGAGCCAGGATACAGGGAGAAGAGGCTTCTACTAAACTGCTTCTCCCTATGATTCTTCAGCTTATAGTGGTTCTCATCATACTGATGATACCAGCATTTCTAAATTTCTTTTAAATCATAAATCTGAGGAGGTGTATACACAATGACTCTGTTGAAAAATTTATGGAAAGACGAAGACGCTGTAGGCGTTGTGGAAATCATCTTGATATTGGTGGTTTTAATTGGTCTTGTGATTATTTTCAAGGAACAGCTCACCAGTCTGGTAGAAAATATTCTTTCAAAGATCACAAGTCAGAGCAACAGTATTTAGCCAATTTACAGACAAGGGGTGAAAGACATATCTATGAAAACAAAAGGCAGTATGACCTGTGCCATGAGCCTTCTGCTCCTGGTAATCATTTCTCTTCTGGCCGCATGTATCCAGTCTTCCAGAGTTTCCTGTGCCAGAGCCCAGGCTGCAAACGCCATGGGTGCTGCCATGTATTCTCTTTTCGCTCAGTATGACCGGGATCTTTTAGAAGATTATCATCTGTTTTTCCTTGACTCCGGTTATGGGGATAGCCGCCCTAATCTTGCACAGGTCATCGCACAGACAGAAACTTTTGCCCTGCCTATACTCTCCTCTGGTCTCACAAATTGTGAGCTGGATACATGCGGTATAACTGGTTTCCGCCTTGCCTCTGACGGCAAAGGAGAAGCTGTAAAGGCTCAGATTCTCCGCTATATGAAAGATAATCTGGGGACTAAAGGGATACAGCTTATAAAAGACAGGTTTAATCAAAATGTGGAAGCTATGGAAGAACAGGAGAAAATTCAAGAAGGAGGACTGGAAGAAGCTCCCATTGAGGAAGAAGTTCCCATGGAAGACATTTCTCCTTCCAATAATCCTCTGGAAATAATAGAAAATATCCGCAGCCACGGATTCCTGGGGCTTGTTCTTCCTGACGGAGGAACTGTTTCAGAAAAATCTGTGGAGACAGAATCTCTTCTGTCCTTCAGAGAGCTGGAACAGGGCATGGGGGCTCTTCCCCTGTCTCAGGGGAAAAGTGCCGTAACCGATAAACTGCTTATACAGGAATATATTTTGGACAGTCTCAGTTTTTACACCCAGGAATCACATCCAGGCCCCCTGGAATACCAGGTGGAATATGTGCTGGGCGGGAAAGATACTGACCGTGAAAATCTCCAATACGTGGTAAATCGGCTGCTGCTCATAAGAGAAGCTTCGAATATTGCCTTTCTCTATACAGATCCCCAGAAGCGGGCAGAACTTCAGGCCTGTGCCTCTGCCCTTTCTCTCCTCCTGCTGATTCCTGAAGGTATGACTCTGGTACAGGGTGTCCTTGCCGCAGGGTGGGCCTATATTGAAAGCATCTGTGATGTAAAAACCCTGCTGTCAGGCGGCAAGGTTCCTCTGACTAAAGACAATGGTTCCTGGAAAACCCACCTGAATCATCTAAGCACAGAAGATGCTTCTTCTGCTTCTGCCGGTCTGGATTACCGAGACTATCTCTTTCTTCTCCTATCCTTCTCTTCTGAAGATAGACTGACTTTCCGATGCATGGATATGATGGAACAAAATATCCGTGCCAAAGAGGGACGGGCAAATTTTTCCTTTGATGCCTGCCTTGATGCTGTGTCCATGAATTTTCTGATTTCCGGGCCCGAAGGACAGCAGTGGCAGGGAGAACGATTCTACACTTACGATATGTAAAAGGAGGGAGAACATGGACATTCTGTCAAAAAGAAAGTATAAAAACAGAAAGGAGGGCAGCTCTCTTCGGTATAAAGGAAGTTTAACAGCAGAAAGTGCTTTTGTTCTGCCTTTCTTTTTCCTTACTATTACCTTGCTGGCATGTATCCTGGATCTATACAGGATTAATATGCTGATACAGACAGCCCTCTGCGAAGGAGCAAAGGAACTGGGGATGTACGCTTACTGTACAGAAGAGGACAGCAGTTCACCTGTAGGCGCTGTGACAGATGCTGTCTGTATGGCTTATGGCACAGAAAAAGTAAGAAATGTGTTAAAAGGAGAAGCTCTTCCTGGAATCCAAGGCGGCGTAAACGGCATCTATCTTCTGGGATCAGGATTTCAAAATGAAACCGTTACTCTGAAAGCCTTCTTTTTCTATTCCGGTCCAGGGGGCTTTTTCAGGTTTTTCCCTGTGAAAATCCATGTAGAAGCTCAGGCTCAGGCCTGGACCGGATATCACGGAAATCCTGGAATGCCTGTTTCTTCAGAAAATCTGGTCTATATCACACAGTGGGAAAGCGTTTATCACACTTCTCCTGCCTGTACCCATCTTGCACTTTCCATAAGCCGCGTGGATAAGAAAGGGATTGAGGAAAGGGCAAATCAATACGGAGAACATTATCATCCCTGCGAAAAATGCATGGAAAGCACTTCCTCTCAGAATTTCGTCTATATCACAAGAACGGGAAACCGCTATCACAGCACAAAAAACTGCAGCGGTCTGACCAGAATCATAACTGCAGTAAAAGAATCAGAGGCACAGGGTCTGAATATCTGCACCAGATGCAGTTCTCAGAACTGAAAAGGAGGATCATATGAATTTAGGCTGGATGATAAATATGACTATGCTTGCTTTCTGCAGCATACAGGACATAAAAGAAAAAGAGGTTTCTCTATGGAAGCTGAAAATTTATGGTTTTCTGTCTCTGGCAGTCTGTTTATGGGATATCTTAACTATTGAAAAGGATACATTTTCTCTCATTGAAAAAAGTCTTCTTGGACTGATACCTGGATTATTTCTTCTTTTTATAGCAAAAGTTACAAAAGAAGCTATTGGTTATGGAGACGGCCTAATCCTTCTGTTCATAGGAATATCTCTGGGTTTCTGGGAATCTCTGGGCGTATTGTTTACAGGACTGCTGGGGGTATTTTTAACATCCGTTTTAGTTTTTTTCTGCTGTGGGAGAAAGAAAGGCTTTCGAATTCCTTTTATCCCCTTTTTATTTACAGGAATGGCAGGTGGATATTTTTGGCTGGAAAAATAATAAAAAAGAAATATAGTGGCAGTTTTACTGTAGAAATGGCTCTTCTCAGCGGAGTCTGGCTGCTGGTAATTTTTTCTTCTCTTTTCCTCATTATAGGCACTTACAGCCGGGTACGGGATACTGCAGCATTGGCAGAGGCATCCGCATATGGCAGTGCCTCTGCTGTATACAAAACGGGAGACGGTGTTCAAGCAGCGGCCCAACGACTCAGGAACCAAGGAAACTACTTTTCTGTTACTGGAAGTAAACGGGAAATTACAGCGAGCTTTTCTCATACCGTAAAACTTCCTTTCCGGAATCTCAGATGGCAGCAAAATGAGGTTCTAAAAAGCAAGGTCATCCGGCCTGTATTATTTATTGAAAAAGTAGAAAAAGCCAGAAATATTATAGAAGCGGTAAAAGCCCCCTAAGAAGGAGTGTGATGACTATGGATGTAAGCTACAAAAGAAGCCGTGGGATCAGTTGTCTGGTTCTTCTGGAAGATTCCCAAACAGCAGGCCAAAGTTATCAGAAAACCATCTTTCTTGAAAATTCCATTCCTGGACTGATTCCCTGTAAAGTACAGCGGCTAAACGGAGAAGAACATTTCTCTTATGATATCACCGGCTGCCAATCTCTGGAAAATCTTTTTATGAAAGAGAAGTTTTCCCATAAGGACTTGGAAAAGCTCCTGGAGAATTGGCTCAGAGTTTGTGACGCTCTGGATGAATATCTTCTAGATATGGACTATCTTCTTCTGGCTCCTTCTTATATTTACAGAAATATGCATACAGGTGACTATCAGTTCATCTGGTTTCCATTCCAGGTAGCCAGGGAAAAATATGGATTTGAACTTTTGGCTGAATATCTGCTCCCTAAAATCAATCACAGCGATAAAAGTGCAGTCTCCCTGGGCTACGGAGTCTACAAAGAGGCTGCAGAAGACAACATCTATCCCCGTACAATAAAAGAACTTCTATATGATTCATCTCCATCAAATCCGGAGAAAGAATCTCCTGAGCCTCAAATTCCTTCTGCTGAAACAGAAGCAGACGAAGAAACCCAACGAATCCGCAAAAAACTGTTAGACGATTTCTATAATGAAGAGGAAGAAGAATCTGCTTCCCATAGGATATTTGCCGCTGTGTGCGGCATACTCTTTCTGTGTATACTCATTTTCTTTCTCTGGCATTTCCGTCTTCTGCCTCTTTTCTGGATTATTATTCTTCTCTTAACTCTGTCAGCCAGTATTGGACTTGGGATACTTATCTATTTTTTGCTGCTTAGAAAAAAAGGAACACCCGAACCATTATCAAAAACTCCCCTAAAAATTAAGAGCCTACAAAAATCTTCTGAACATTCTATAGAAAAAGAAATAGAGGAATTCCCGACTTCAGCTTTTCCTCCTTTAAAAGCTGAAAAAGGAAGAAATCTGGAGCAGCCGGAGAAAACCGTCTGGGAGTCTCCCACAGTTCTGCTGGAAAATCAAGTTTCCCTCTATCCCTCTCTCGTCGGAACAGGAAAAAACGCTGGAAAAACCTTTATGCTGAAAAAAAACAGCCTTCTTGTGGGAAAATGGAGTGATTCTGCGGATATCTTTCTGGATGAGGCTACCGTCAGCAGAATACATGCCAAAATCCTAAGAGAAGGAATGAACTGCTATGTGGTTGATTTAAATTCCAAAAATGGGACCCGGATTAACGGCGTTTCTCTGGCCCCTGAAGAAAGAAAACTTCTGAAAAATAACGATATCATTGCCTTTGCAAAAGAAGAATTTCGCTATACAACACCTGGTTTTCCACTTTCTCCAGAGCCTGCTGAAAATTAGCGTTTGCAATACTGGGAATTTTCAGTTAAAATAGGTGAAAGGAGTATGCTATCCTTTCTGAGGATAAAGAGGAGTATGTTATGGGAATCATTGTGTTTTTAGGTGACAGTATTACAGATGCCGAGAGAAAGGCCTCCCCAAATCAGCTGGGGTATGGATATGTAAATATACTTGCAGAGGCAATAAAGGATTCAGATACAGACTGGAATATTGTAAATCGTGGCGTAGACGGTTATATAACCGAACGGGTGGCGCGGACCTTACATCATGACTGTATCTCTCTGCGTCCGGACTATGTAAGTATTTTAGTAGGGATTAATGATATTGGCATGATCGTCCATTCTCAGGCTTCCTGGCAGGATAAGCTATATCTTCTGGAGGACAGTATTCGTTCCTATCATGAAATGCTTTTCGATCTGTCCAGAGAAACTACAGCAAAGGTCATCACCCTGGAACCTTTCGTTTTTTCCAAGGACGACAAGTACCAGGATTGGATTCCCTGGCAGAAAAAAATGGCAAAAAACATTCATAAACTGGCGAAGAATTACGGTGCCCGCTTTATCCCTACCCAGGAGCCTTTAAATCAGAAAATTGAAGAACTTGGTTACGACGCGGTTACTACAGATGGAATCCATCTCACCCAGCTTGGTCATCAGTTCCTGGCTGAGATTATAAAAGAATCCTTCCAGCTTTAACCCTTTTCCCGCCTCAGACAATGATGTCTTCAAAGATTGCCCTTACTGCTTTGCCGAGAGCTTCCGGGTTCAATTTTAAAGTAGTGCCTATCCGGCCTCCGCTGATATAGATTTCTCCGTATTTCAGGGCAGACTGGTGGATAACCGTCGGATATTGCTTTTTCATCCCCAAGGGACTGCAGCCGCCTCTTACATACCCTGTTACATTGGTGATATCTTTCACATGTATCATTTCGATAGATTTTTCTTTCAGCACTCTGGCCGCTTTTTTCAGATCGATCTCTTCTGCAATAGGGATCACCAGAACATAGTACTCTTTACTTTTTCCCTGTACCACCAGGGTTTTGAAAGACTGCTCTACAGGAGCTCCTGTCTTTTGGGCTGTATGAAGCCCGTCTATAAATTCCTCACACTCATATTGTATGGTTTCGTATGGAATCTTGTTTTTTTCCAAAATTCTCATGGCGTTTGTCTTGATTTCTTTTTCTTTATGTTTTCCCATGTTTCATTTCTCCTGTATATATTTTTTTCTTATGGAAATCCTAAAATAAGCTTATTTCACAAAAGGAGGTCCATTTCATGAAAGAAAAATCTCGCCCTGAGGAAGATAAATACAACGTAGAAGCAACTTCCGCCAGAGACCTGGACGGATGCGGGACTACCGAGGCAACAGGTCTTATCCCTTCTCTCCCTCAATCCAGGGGACAGCTGGATTCTTACAAATCTATTCTGCCATTTTCTCCTGACTGCATTGCCAAAGACTCTTCTAAAAAGTCCTGACTCTGCATGTCCACACGTACAGGGCAATTCTGAGACAGAGGCCCTCCCGGAACGTATCTTTTTGTGTTTCCGGAAAGGCCTCTGTTTTTATACCAGTCTGACGTTAGCTCTTTTTGGGGCTGCTGGTGTCGCTCTCTTATGTATTGTCTTCCTCAGAATTACTGTTAGTACCACTGTCTTCTGTATTATATCCACTGGAAGTACTGCCGCTGTCGCTCTCTTCTGTACTGTCTCCTCCAGAAGTACTGTCGCTGTCGCTCTCTTCTGTATTATATCCTCCGGAAGTACTGCCGCTGTTACTCTCCTCTGTATTATATCTGCCAGAAGTACTGTCCGTGTTATCTGTAGAATTGCTTCCTGAGCTATTGTCTGAACTGCTGTCTGAGCCGCTGCTGTCTTCCCCGTCAGAACTGTCTGTCTGGAAATCCCATTCTGTCTGAAGTTCCCCGGCTTCATCTGCGGCTTCTTCCAAAGCAGAAACCGTAAATTCTGCTTCTGGATCTTCCTCATGAATACCATGTTCCTGGGCAAGCTCTTCTGTATAATCTTCCAGCTTATATACGGTACACTCTGTATAATCCGAATTATAATGCATGACCAGAGGAATCATTGTATAACTTTCAATAGTTATCTCGTCACCGTTTTTCTTCAAGGTAAAGTCTGCCATTCCTCCCAGAAGGTTATCCAGGCTAGCCTGATCGCTGACGAAATTTCCAAGAGAATAGTATACCAGAGTTTCTGACCCGTCAGGTTTCTCTATTTTTTCGTATCCCTTTAAAATATGAGGATGGGAGCAGATAATCACATCCGCACCCTGCTCAGCCAGGAACTGTACTCTCTCTTTAAGTCTTTCTTCCGGCTCCGCTGACTCATCCTGGCCTCCATGGAGATATACAATCGCCACATCTGCCTCTTCCTTTGCAGCCTCCAGGTCCGCCTGAGCATTTTCTTCCGAATAAATATCAACCATATGTGAAGATTCTTCAGGGATAGAGTGATTCTCACTTAACATGGTGCTATAGTTCATAACAGCAATTTTAAAGTTTTTCTCCTGGATAATCTGATATCTGGAGTCATTTTCACTGTTATGTATTCCCAGCAGCGTTATATCCTCATGATTATCTTCCCAGTAAGAAATCGTATCTTCAATCCCTGTCTCCTCCTGGTCAAAAGCATGCTCCGTCGCCTGAGTAACAATATCAAATCCAGCATCTGCCAAAGCATCTGCCACTTCAGACGGCGTATTAAAGTCCGGATATCCTGCTGCATTTTCGTGATCTGTTGTCAAAGGTGTTTCCTGATTAACAGAAGCCAGATCCGCAGAGGAAATGTCATCCTTGATATTTTCATATAGGAAATCAAAATTCCAGTCATTGTCTCTTCCTGCTTCAATAAAAGCCTCATGGATCAGATTATCTCCCACAGCTGTGATATGAAGAGTATTATTCTCCTCCTCAGCCTGAGCCGCTGCTTCTTCCTGCTTCTGTCTCTCGATTTCCTCCTGTTGTTTTCTTTCCTGGTTCCTTCTATTTATAGTAACAGCCGCTGCCACGATAATAATCAAAAGCAGCAGCACTCCTCCAAGCGCCATCATCCGACGGCGGCGAATAACCTGTCGGCGTCTTCTTGCTCTGGCAATCCTCCTTCGCCTTTCCTCTTCTCTGAGTCTTTCTTCCTCCATCTGCCTCCTTCTTCTCTGGCTGCTTCTGCGGCGTTCGCTCATAATTTCCTCCTTTCCTAATATGTGAAAATTCACCTAAAATCACCTGGGATTTCAGACTTTTTTTCTATTTGCGTTCTCCATAAAAACGGTGTATGATACTTCCGAAATCAGAAGAAAAAATTACTAATTAATTTCATATTTGTTAAATATAATATTCAATATAATAATATGAAAGTGAAGATTATGTCAACAAAATCCCGTAATTACTTTTTAGATAATTATAAAGCTTTTCTTATTCTGCTGGTAGTCATTGGCCATTTCATTGAGCCCTGTTATACAAACACTTTATTTCTTACTGTTTTAAAATGGTTTATTTTTTCTTTCCATATGCCAGCCTTTATTTTTATATCCGGCTATTTTTCCAAAAAAGATATGGGATTGGAAAAGCTCATACAAAAATTGGTAATTCCTTACTTTGTTTTTGAATTGCTCTATTATTTTTTATATGTATTTGTCATTCACAAAGAAACTGGCCTGTACTTTAACCGTCCTAAATTTTCCCTCTGGTATCTGATGGCTTTGTTCTTCTGGAGAATTGCCACTCCTTATGTTAAAAAGATTCCCGGAAACCTGTTCATTGCCATTACTGGGGGGCTGCTCATTGGATTTACTCAGCTGGGAAACTTTTTCAGCATTCCCAGGACCTTATTTTTCTATCCTTTTTTTCTGGCAGGATATTATTTTCAGGAAAGCTGGTTTGAATCCATTCGCAGACACTGGAAAGCTTTTACTGTAGGCCTTGCCTCATTGGCCGGACTTCTGGGCGGCTGGGTCCTGATTACAGGTCAGGAACTGACTCCTTTTATTTTCTATGGAAGATATTCCTACGAAGACATGGGGCTGACTAATGGCTGGGGACTTCTCATCCGTCTGGTCTGCTATGGAATTTCTTTTCTGGCGATTTTTGCCCTCTGTGCCTTCATCCCCAGGAAGCAGCATTTTTATTCCATCCTGGGCGTCCGTACAATGCCGATTTATCTGTTTCACGGCCTTGTATACAGCATTTTAAAAGACAGCCGTATTCTGGAAAAAGTGGATTTCCCTGTAGAGACAGGCCTGCTGCTGGGATTCTGTGTTCTGCTTACCTTTGCCCTGGCCACAGAACTCCCCTACAAATTTACGACTTGGATATCTTCCTTTCCCGTCAGACTGCCAAAAAGCTTCTCCAGGTCAAAAAAAACTGCAGTATGATCTTCTGCACAGCGGGGCTCCTCCGTCTCTTTCTGCCAGAATTTCATACTGCAGCCTTTCTTAATCCTGATAGTCTCCCTCACAGTCCTTGCACTTACCATTTACGCTGCACAAAAAATGCAGCATTGTGTCTGGAACCCTTGTACAGGTAGCTTTTGCATACTCTACCTTGTGAGTTCCCCGCTGCTGTGTTCTTGGGCAGTATATCGTATACTCTCTGACATATTTCTCTCCCATATTTCCACCTCATCTTATTCCAAACCGGCTTTATGGTCTATCATAACATCCTTTCTTCTTTTTCGCAATTCTGATCTATATGTATCATAATTACATTTTTTTCCTTTCCAAATACAATCATAAATTGAATCCTGCCTATCCTATATGATATAATGGTCCGCGGTGTAATATATTGCTTTGACAAAAGGAGCTTTTTTATGGATACATTTATATTTGTTCTGGAAATCATTGGCACGATAGCCTTTGCCTCCTCAGGAGCCATGACTGCCATTGAGAAAAAAATGGATATTTTCGGAGTAAATGTTCTCGGCGCTACCACTGCCGTAGGCGGCGGAATGATGCGGGATATCATATTAGGAGTAACTCCTCCTGCCGCCTTCTCCCAGCCAGTATATATCCTTTTCTCTATCTTGACCTCTACTATGCTTTTTGCCATCGTCTATACGAATCCGGAAATTTTACAATCCAGAATTAAAAACCGGTACTATGACAAAATCATGCTTTGGTGCGATACTGTAGGGCTGGGCATTTTTACCGTGGTAGGAATTCAGACTGCATCCCGGATAATCTCTCAGGATAATGCTTTTTTCTTTATTTTCATTGGCGTACTTACCGGTGTAGGAGGCGGTGTTTTGCGAGATATTATGGCTGGAGAAACTCCTTATATACTGGTTAGAGAAATTTATGCCAGTGCTGCCATTGCCGGAGGCATTACCTGTGTGGTATGCAGCAATTCCATGGGAGAGGCCGCAGGAACTGTCCTTGGAATGGCTGTCACTGTAGTTGTCCGCTCTCTGGCTGCTTATTTTCATTGGAATCTTCTCCGCATCAAGTAGAATTTTTCTCCATCCATTGACTCGTTCCGAAGAAATGGTATACTTATAATCAGTTAGAAAAAAGGAGATGTTCAGATATGAGTAAAATTGATGATGTAAGAAAAGCCATGGTTGAAGCCATGAAAGCCAAGGATAAAGACCGGAAGGATTCCCTGTCCATGCTGCTGGCAGCCCTGAAGAACAAAGCCATTGACAAGAGGGAAGACCTTACCGAGGCAGAAGAAAATGAAGTTGTGTTAAAAGAAATCAAGCAGACAAAAGAAACTCTGGAAATGACACCTGCAGACAGAACAGACATTATAGAAGAATGCTCAAAACGTATTGCTGTCTATGAAGAGTTTGCTCCTAAAATGCTCAGTGAAGAAGAAATCAGAGAAGTCATCCAGGGCGTTCTGGCGGAACTTTCCATTGAGACTCCTACCGCAAAAGACAAAGGCAAGATTATGAAAGTTCTTATGCCTAAGGTCAAAGGAATCGCTGAAGGGAAAGTAGTAAACCAGGTACTGGCCTCTATGCTCCAGTAAAAATCCTGGAAGTATTCTCTGTATCAGAAAAAACACGATATCCTGCTGTTTACAGCAGATTTTTCAGATACCACAGCCAAAAGAAAGAGCTGGCACATTGATCCTATATCAGGAATAATGTATAAATATCCTCGATTTTGATTAATGTTCCAGCTCTTTCTTTTTGTTTATCCTTTTTCTGTTTTATTCCACTACTTCATTTAAGAGTTCCTGCAGTGTGGCTTTGGATATCATACCGCTTCCTCCGGTCACCAGTTCTCCGTTGCTGTTAAGAATATAGGTCGTAGGGAAAGCCTGGATTCCGTAGGTTATCACTGCATCCATTTCCTTGTCATAATATACCGGAAAGGAAAATCCCTGTTCTTCTACATAGGCTCGGCCAGATTCCTCTGTTTCGCCCATACAGCCTATTCCATCTACCATAATAAACTGGACCTGATCTTTCAGTTCCTGGTACAACTCTTCAAAATCTGGCATTTCTTCCCGGCAGGGCGGACATTTACTGGTCCAGAAGTTGATCACTGCCGGTTTTCCTTCTAAAATTTCTTTCAGACTGATCTGAGTTCCTTCCTGATCCCACACTGTAAAATCCGGCGCGTCTGCGTATTCTGCAGTTTCCTCCTGAGACTGGTTTTCATCTTCTGTTGTTTCTCCCGAAGTGTCTTCTGCACTCATATCCTCTTCCTGCTTGGCCAGTTCCATTTCCCGCTGACGCTCTGCTTCCTTTTGAAGTTCCTGATAGCCAAATGCCCCGATCACCAGCAGCAGAAAAAAAGCCACTGCTCCCATTATCCATTTCTGTTTTGCGTTCATAACCGCTCCTTCCTCAGCTTACCAAAGCCAGATACTGATTCATCAGCCCGGTCATCATAAGTATTCCCACCAGGATTAAAAGACCTCCTGAAATTTTATTGATTATTCCATAATGGCTTTTTATCCAGTCAAAAGTAGTCTTTAACTTCTGTATCAGCACTGCACTGATGAGGAAAGGAATTCCAAGACCTGCCGAATAGCATAAAAGCAGCAAAATTCCTTGTCCCCAGGAGGCCTGTGAAGATGCCAGCATCAGCGCCGAGCCCAGAAATGCCCCAATACAAGGTGTCCATCCCAGGCCGAATACAATACCAAAAAGGACTGTAGAGACTATCCCCATCTCTGTATTCTGTCCCATACCGCCAGTCCCTTTAAAAAGATTCAGTTTGAGCGCACCCAGAAAGTTCAGGCCAAAAATAATTACCATCAATCCGCAGACCAGATTCACCTCTGTCTGATATCTCCTGAGGAGGCCTCCTATTGTTCCTGCAAACGCTCCCAATACTCCGAAAGTTACTGTAAAGCCCAGCACAAAAGCCAGGGCTTTCCAAAAGGGAGAGCGTTTCTCCTGTCCGCTTCTCCCCCCGGCAAAATATGCCACATATACCGGAAACATTGGAAGGAGACACGGTGATATAAATGTAATCAGACCTTCTAAAAAAGTAATCAAATAAGTCATTCTTCTTCCTTTCTCCTGCCTACTGGCGCCGCATAGACAGTACATTCATAGTCTTTTTCCCCTGAGGGTCCTGGTGCAAAACCCAAAAGCTCATCCAGGCACTCCTGGTCGTAAGCGCCTATGGCACAGGTACCGCATCCAATAGACTCACAGGCAAGGTATAGGTTCTGGCATATGTGGCCTGCATCCAGAAGAATATATTTTGCCGCTTTTTGTCCATAACGCCATTCGGTCCTGTAAGGAAGGGCGCTCCAGACAAAAACCACAGGGGCGGAAGCTGCAAAAAACTGTCCACATAGTGCCTGAGTCAGCTCTGTCTCATAATCTTGCCGGTCTTCCCAAAGTTCCAGCCGGTGGTTTTCCGGAAGGTAATGATAAATTCCTTTTTTCAGCCCCTCTACACTGCTGACAAACAGGTAGGTTTCAAAAGGATGTCTGGAGCCTGCAGAGGGTACGTTCCGGAAAGTTACCGGATTTTTATGTCCCGCCATATTCCGGACGCCCTGGGTTGTCCACAGAAGGTAAGACAGTTCCAGAAGAGTAAGAGTCTCTTCCCTGTACTGTCTTCTGCTCTTTCTCCCTGTGACAAGTTCCAAAAAATTCCCGTTTATGGAAAGTTCTCCAAAGTCCTTTGGCAAAGATATCTCTCCCCGCCCCAGTTTTTCCTTTAAAGGCCTGGGCCCAGGCAGTTTCTGCTGCTGATCTGTAGGCTCCTCTCCTGCATCACTTTTCTGATATCCCTTTAATAGCTCTCTGTTTTTCATAAGCTGATATTTTGTCTTTTCATTCATGGTAAAAATCCTCCTTTCCCCTTCTCCCCACCCAGAGTAGATGTTATTATACCATAAAGTAGAAAGCCAGGCGAGCATTTATGCTCATCTGGCGCCAAGGACTTTTATATAGTCAAAGACCCTCGCGGCAGTCGCCAAATGGACATGCGAGCATGCCCGCTTGGCTCGTTGCTCGCGGGAATAAAAAAGGAGCGGCCCTCGCAAAGCATACCTTTTGTCTTTGCCTAATAGGGCACACTCCCTTATATTCTTATTTTAATTTTCCCAGCCAAAAACTAAGCTGAGTCTAATGGGCAACAGCGTAGGGTTTTCTTTTGAAAATATCTTTTGCCTTCTGGCTGACTTTAGCTTCCATTCCTGAATAGCTGCGCATAAGATCATATTTCATCTGCTTCCGGTTTCTTCTTTCTTTTCTCATTTCAAACACCTCGCTGTTTTCTTTATAGAATAGACACAGCCTGTTTTATGCCTTTTTTCTGCCTGCAGGCCTGCCGGATCTTTGTTTTTCCTACGGCCTGCAGACATTGATTCTGTGGCTGCATATTTATGATAGCACAAGAATGTTTGAAACATATTATGGTTCTTTCAAATCTATGTAAATTCAAAACAAAAAAACACCGTCCCCGAAGCTCTACGGCCTCAAAAACAGTGCTTTAACTGCGCCTTCAGGGACTCGAACCCTGGACAAATAGATTAAGAGTCTACTGCTCTACCAACTGAGCTAAAGGCGCATCTCTTATGTTTTTTGCGTTTTCCTTAACGCAAGAGATATTATAACTCAGGCTTTTACAAAATGCAAGCTTTTTTTTATATTTTTTTAATTTTTTATTTTCATCCTCTTTTTTTGAATTTTACACTTTCTAAAATCTTTTCTGTCTCTTCTATAGATTTGAGGATTTCTGCTGCTCTTGTACCAGCCTTCCGGTTCTGGTAAGCCCACTGAAACAGGGCATTCTCCAGCCCGCCTTTCTTTTTCCCCATAAATTCCCCCCAAAAAATCTTCTATATAATATATGATGTCATAGGAAGAAAGGTCCTGGATATCTGACCTGCTCATCTGGGACGCTGTATCGGAAAATAATCGCCCAGCGTATCAACGCCCGGCGATCATTTTATAGATAGGGTTCCCCATAGAGGAAAATTTCTCTTCATATTCTGTCATTACATTTCCTTCATTCATAGACGGGTCGTGATGAAGGTCAAAGGTATGGGCCATAAGTTTCCATCCTGCTTCCTCTGTTTCTTCCAGAGAAAACTCAAAGAGAGGACGGTTATCTGTCTTAAATTCCACTACCCCACGGGGAGCCAAAATCTGGTCATACCGCTGAAAAAACTGCCGGGAAGTAAGCCGCCTCTTAGCGTGGCGTTCCTTAGGCCAGGGATCAGAAAAGTTTAAATAAATTCTATCTATTTCATTCTTATCAAATATCAGCGGGAGTTCCCTGGCGTCCATCCGGATAAAACGGAGATTTTCCGGAGCAGTTCCCTCCTCCGCCTTTTCTTCCATTTTCTGAACAGCCCTGAGAAGAACACTGTCATACATCTCGATCCCCAGATAATTGATTTCTGGATTCAAATCCGCCATTTCCATAAGAAATCGGCCCTTTCCCATTCCAACCTCTATATGTATGGGATTGCTGTTCCCAAAAACCTCTTTCCAGTTTCCCCTCTTTTCCTGAAGCTCATGAACTACAAATCTATTATTTTCAATGGTTTCTTTCGCTCCCGGTATGTTTCTTAATCTCATGGTATTCCTGCCTTTCCTGATTTACAAAAAAGAGTATACATGATTTTCCATGGGTATTTCAAGTACATTTCCCGAATTCCTGCCTTACCCCTTTTCTTTTCTGATTTGTTGATGCAATTTTATGTTTTTTCCTGTTTTTTCCTTGGATTTTATATGACTTTTCTCTAAAAATGGTGTATGATAAGTGGTAGTAATTTACGAGGAGGAAATTCTATGGAAGACATCATCAACAAACTGGCTGAAATAGAAGCTGCTGCCTCTCACATCATGGATGATGTGTCGGAACAGAAGAAACAGCTGGCTTTGGAATATGACCAGGCAGTTCAGGATTTTGACCGGGCCATAGACGAAGAAACCCAAAAAAAGACAGCCAGTATCAGGAAAGAGCTGGAAGTCCGGATGAAGGAAAAGCTTTCTCATCAGGAATCTGAAACAGCCCGTACACTGAAGCAGATGGAGGACCACTATGAGGAACACCATAAAGACCTGGCTGCTCAAATATATAACCGAATATTAAGGATGTGAGACTATGGGAAATCTGCTTTCTTACAGCGGTCTGTCCACTAAAATCCGGGCCATGCAGAGCAAGCTTGTCGGCGAGTCCCAGTTTCAGGAAATCGCTCAGATGGACTCTGTTCCCCAGGTAATGGCCTATCTGAAAAAGCAGCCTGGATTTTCCGATTTATGGGCAGATTTAGATGAGAACAGCCTTCACAGAGGAGACATTGAAAAGCTCCTCCTTCACACCGTCCATCAAAATTTTGCCAAACTATACCGTTTTGCTAATCCTGAACAGAGGACTTTCATGAAACTCTATTTTAAAAGATACGAGATTGCTATTATGAAAGACTGTCTGCGGAAGGTATTCGATGAAGGACGGGGCGAGCTGGATCTCTCTATTTTTAAATCCTTTTTTGACCAGCACTCGAAGCTGAATATCGAAAGGCTTAGCGAAGCCCCTGCCATAGAGAGCTTTGTAGAAGAGCTGAAGGGTACAGAATACTATGCCCCTTTAAAAAAGCTGAGCAATGATTTCACCCCTTCTCTCTTTGACTATGGTATGGCTCTGGATCAATACTACTTTGCCAATATCTGGTCGGTAAAGGAGAAGCTGTTCAAAAAAAGGGATCTTGCGGAGATTACCACTGCCTACGGCAATAAATTTGACATGCTGAATCTTCAGTGGATCTACCGCTCAAAAAAATATTATCATATGTCGCCGGCAGATATCTATGCACTGCTGATTCCGGTGCACTACCGGCTCTCAAAAAATGACATTACTGCTTTGGTGGAGGCTTCCGACCTGGAAGAATTCCGCCGGGCCCTGGATACCACTTATTACAAAAAACGTTTTCCCGAACTTGCCCCGGAAAAACTGGAAGAATTCTATAATCTGAATCTGAAAACAATTATAGAAAAAGAGGCAAGGAATTATCCACACTCAGTAATTGTGATATATTCTTATCTTTATCACAAGGAACACGAAGTAGACAGGCTGACCACGGCCATAGAATGTGTCCGTTATGGACTTTCGCCTGCTGAGACACTGGATTATATTCATAAAACGTAAGAACTCGGAGGTGATTACATGATCGAGAAGATGAAGTTCCTGAGTATCACGGGACCTAAGACGGATATTGACCGGGTGGTAAACGATTATCTTTCCAAATATGAGATCCATCTGGAAAACGCCATGGCCCAGCTTACTCAGGTCCAGCATTTATCTCCCTATATCCAGATCAATCCCTACAGAGATCTGCTGGCAAAGGTAAATGAATTTGCCAGCCTGCTGGGAAGCACAAAAAATATCCCTATTCAGGATATTTCTCTGGAAGAAATCCAGCCCCTGCTGGACTCCCTGGGAGAAAGGATTTCAAAGCTGCGTCAGGAATGTGATGCCATTATGGCGGAGCGTTCCTCTATTGCTGAGGATCTGAACCGACTCTCCCCTTTTTCTTCTCTGCCTGAAGATGTGGATAAACTGGTCCATTATCGTTTCGTCCAGGTACGGTTTGGAAGAATCCAAAGGGAATATTATGAGAAATTCAAAACCTATGTATATGACGACCTGGACACCATGTTCTATCCCTGCAGGGAAGATTCCGATTATGTCTGGGGATTGTATTTCGTTCTCTGGACCAAAATGGAAAAAGTAGACGCCGTATTCTCTTCCATGCACTTTGAGCGTACCTATTTAAAGAAAGATTACTATCATGGTACGCCTCAGGCTCTCTGCGCGGAGTATGAGAAAAAACTGGAAAATCTCCGCAGAGAGTACGACAGCCGGCAGGATGAGATTCAAAAGCTTCTGGAAAGAGACGCTTCAAAGATCCTTTCCGCCCAGGCAGCCTTAAATGCTCTATCCACAAACTTTGACGTGCGGAAAGTAGCCGCCTGTGTAAAAGAGCATCAGGAAACCTTCTATATATTATGCGGATGGATGACAGAAAAAGATGCCTCTGCCTTTATGAAGGATATTGAAGATGACCCTAACCTTTTCTGCGTGGTAGAAGATGATAAAAACAAAATAAGCTGCAAGCCCCCCACAAAGCTGAAAAACCCTAAAGTCTTCAAGCCTTTTGAAATGTATGTGAAGATGTATGGACTTCCTGATTATCATGAATTAGATCCTACTGTTTTTGTGGCGATCACTTATTCCTTTATCTTCGGCGTTATGTTTGGGGATGTGGGCCAGGGCCTTCTTTTAGCAATCGGAGGATTCCTGTTATATAAGAAGAAACATTTAGATCTGGCAGCTATTATCGGTACCGCCGGTATCTTTTCCACCTTTTTCGGATTTATGTTCGGCAGCGTCTTTGGATTCGAGGATATCATAGACGCCCTATGGCTAAGGCCTGCAGAGGCCATGACCCTGGTCCCGGGACTTGGAAATATGAACACTATCTTTGTGGCAGCCATTATCTTTGGTATGTTCCTGATCCTGCTGACTATGGTCTTCCACATTATAAATGCTGTTAAGGCTAAAGATGTGGAAGGTACCTGGTTTGACCAGAATGCGGTGTGCGGGCTGATATTCTACGGAACTCTGACCGTTTCTGCAATCCTGCTGCTCACAGGAAATCCACTTCCTGCAGCTGCAGTGCTGGTGGTGCTTTTCGCGGTTCCTCTGATCATAATCATGCTGAAGGAGCCCATTACCCGGCTGGCAGAGAAGAAAACTCCTTCCATTGAAGGCAGCAAGCCTATGTTCTTTGTGCAGAGTTTCTTTGAACTTTTTGAAATTATGCTGAGTTTTCTTTCGAATACTCTTTCCTTTGTGCGTATCGGAGCTTTCGCCGTAAGCCACGCAGCCATGATGGGAGTTGTCCTTATGCTGGCTGGCGCAGAAGGGGGCGGCAGTACAAACTGGCTCATCATCGTTCTGGGAAATCTTTTTGTATGCGCTATGGAGGGCCTGATCGTAGGAATCCAGGTACTCCGTCTGGAATACTACGAAATGTTCAGCCGCTTCTACAAGGGCAGCGGAAAGGAATTCCGTCCTTTCTTAAAACGTGTAAACCGCAAAGGTTCATCAGACCAGGCATAGGTCTCAATAGAAAACAGAAAATATTAGGAGGATTTATATTATGACAACTATTATCCAAATCACTATTGCAGCAGCTTTGATCTTAAGCATCATCGTTCCCTTTGGAGCATTTTTCCTGGGAGAGAAAAACAAAAAACGTTACAAAAAATCTCTGGCAGCCAACTGCTTCTTCTTTTTCGGAACCCTTCTGGTGGGCACTATCGTTATGTTCGGCGGAACTGTAAGCGCTCAGGCTGCTACAGACGCTGCAGGTTCCGGTCTGGCAGAAGGCCTTGGATATCTGGGCGCTGCTCTGGTTACAGGTCTTTCCGGCATCGGCTCTGGTATCGCCGTTGCCAGCTCTGCAAGTGCAGCTCTGGGTGCGATCAGCGAAGACGGCTCTCTGTTTGGTAAGTCTATGATCTTCGTTGCCATGGCAGAAGGTATTGCTCTCTATGGTCTGATCATTTCCTTTATGATCCTGGGAAGATTAGGCTGACATATATGGAAGGATGATTTCCTATGAAAATGTTTTTGATCAGTGACAATATTGATACTTACACCGGCATGCGTCTGGCCGGGGTGGAAGGCGTAGTTGTCCATGAAAGAGAGGAGCTTAAAAAAGCTCTGGAGGACGCCATCGCCGACAAGGAAAATGGTGTGATCCTTCTCACAGAAAAATTTGGAAAGGAATTTCCGGATATCATAGACGATGTCCGGCTGAATCACAGCCTTCCTCTTCTTATAGAGATTCCTGACCGCCACGGAACCGGACGGGCCCCCGACTTCATTACTTCCTATGTAAATGAAGCTATCGGACTAAAATTATGACAGGAAGGTGATAGGTATGACAACGGAAGAAAAACTGCAGCACTTTTACGCAGTTTCCATAGAAAGCGCCAAAGAGGAGGCGTCTAAAGCCATTTCTGAATACCGTGCTTCTCTGGAGGAAAACCTGGAAAAGCATAAAAAAGAAAAGAAAGCGGCTTCGGAAAATCAGTTTAAAATAGAATCGGAAAATGCTGCCAGAGAGATTAACAAAGCCCTCTCTTCAGAGCATCTCCATATTAAGCGTCGTCTTTCCAAAAAGCATCAGGAACTTGAAGAAAAGCTTTTCGATGAAGTAGAAGACATGCTCCGGGCCTTCATTGCCACTCCCCAGTATACAGACTGGCTGGAAGACAAAATAAAAAGAGCCCTTGAGGCTGCTGGAGAGGACCAGATGGAAATCTATCTTTCTGCAGGTGACCAGGCTCTGGCAGAGGAACTTGAAAAACGCACAGGAATCTGTCCTCTGATCTCCCAGACTTCTTTCCTGGGAGGTATCCGGGCAGTAATCCCCGAAAAAAATATTCTTATTGACTACACGCTCCTGACCCTGCTGGAAGGGGAGAAGGAAAACTTTAATTTTGACGGAGGGCTGAAATATGAGTAGAACTGGTATTATTTACGGCATCAATGGCCCTGTCATCTATCTAAAAGGAAATACCGGGTTTAAGATGTCCGAAATGGTCCATGTGGGTAAGGAACACCTGGTAGGGGAGGTCATTTCTCTGAAAAAGGATACCACTACGGTACAGGTCTTCGAGGAGACCAGCGGCCTGAAACCAGGAGAGACCGTTACTGCCACAGGAGATGCCATTTCCGTAACCCTGGGGCCTGGAATCCTGGACAATATTTTCGACGGTATACAGAGGCCTCTTTCTGAAATTGCCAGAAGGTCCGGAAAATATATTTCCAGAGGTGTACAGGTAGATTCCCTGGATACGGAAAAACTCTGGGATGTACACATGACCATTTCTCCGGGAATGGAGGTCTACGGCGGAACCATTATAGCCGAGGTTCCTGAAACCTCTTCTATTGTCCACAAATCCATGGTTCCTCCAAATATCCATGGAATTGTAAAATCTGTAGTTCCCGATGGTAAATACAATATTACCCAGACCATAGGAGTGCTGACCCTGGCAGACGGCAGTGATTACGAATTAAAGCTGGCCCAGAAATGGCCGATCCGCGTTCCCCGGCCTACCAGCCGCCGCTATCCGGCCTCTGTGCCCCTGGTCACCGGACAGCGTATCCTGGATACTCTGTTTCCTATTGCCAAGGGAGGCACAGCTGCTGTACCCGGAGGTTTCGGAACTGGAAAGACTATGACCCAGCATCAGATCGCCAAGTGGTCTGATGCAGATATTATCGTATATATCGGCTGCGGCGAGCGCGGCAATGAAATGACTCAGGTACTGGAGGATTTCTCCAAGCTCCATGACCCGAAAACAGGAAATCCCCTTATGGCCCGTACAGCCCTGATCGCCAATACTTCCAACATGCCTGTGGCTGCCCGTGAGGCTTCTATCTATACCGGCATTACTCTGGCAGAATATTACAGGGATATGGGATATGACGTGGCTATCATGGCTGACTCAACTTCCCGCTGGGCCGAAGCTTTAAGAGAGCTTTCCGGACGTCTGGAAGAGATGCCTGCTGAAGAAGGTTTTCCCGCCTATCTGGCCTCCCGTCTCTCTGGTTTTTACGAAAGAGCTGGAATGATGCAGAATTTAAACGGCACAGAAGGCTCTGTATCCATTATTGGAGCTGTATCTCCTCAGGGAGGAGATTTCTCTGAGCCTGTTACCCAGAACACCAAACGTTTCGTCCGCTGCTTCTGGGGACTGGATAAGTCTCTGGCCTATGCCCGGCACTTTCCCGCTATTCACTGGCTTACCAGCTACAGCGAATATCTGGGAGACCTGGCTCACTGGTACAGTGAAAACGTTTCTCCCAAATTTGTGGAAGACCGGAATCAGCTTATGGCTATTCTGAATTCCGAGAGCAGCCTTATGGAGATTGTAAAACTCATCGGAAGCGACGTGCTCCCTGATGACCAGAAACTTACTCTGGAAATCGCCAGAGTGATCCGCCTGGGCTTTCTCCAGCAGAACGCCTTCCATCCTGACGACACCTGCGTTTCCCTGGAGAAGCAGTTTAAAATGATGGAGGTCATCCTCTATCTGAACCAGAAATGCAAGATCCTGGTGGGCATGGGAATGCCCGTATCGGTGCTGAAACGGGAGAACATTTTTGAAAAAGTAATCTCCATTAAATATGATGTTCCCAACGATCATCTGGAAATGATGGATGATTATATGAAAGCCATTGACGATTTTTATAATACAGTAATGGAAAAGAACGGTTAAGGAGGGACTGGAAATGGCAATAGAATATTTAGGATTAAGCGAGATCAACGGCCCTCTTGTTGTTCTGGAAGGAATAAGGGACGCCTCCTATGATGAAATCGTAGAATTCCGTGTTGATGACGGAAGCAGAAAGCTGGGACGTATCGTAGAGATTTACGAGGATAAAGCAGTTATCCAGGTATTCGAGGGCACAGAGAACATGTCCCTTATGAATACCCACACAAGACTCAGCGGACGGCCTATGGAAATCGATCTTTCTCCGGAAATCCTGGGCCGTACCTTTGATGGCATCGGAAGGCCCATAGACGGCCTGGGACCAGTAGCCGCCGAGGCCCGTCTGAATATTAACGGCCTGCCTCTGAATCCGGTGACCAGAGAATACCCCAGAAACTTTATCCAGACCGGTATTTCTGCCATCGACGGACTGACCACTCTGATCCGCGGACAGAAGCTGCCTATTTTCTCCGGCAACGGCCTTCCCCATGACCAGCTGGCGGCCCAGATCGTACAGCAGGCTTCTCTGGGAGGGGACAGTGATGAAAACTTCGCCATTGTCTTTGCGGCAATGGGTGTAAAATACGACGTAGCGGAATTTTTCCGCCGGACCTTTGAGGAAAGCGGCGTATCTGACCATGTAGTCATGTATCTCAACCTTGCCAACGACCCGGTGGTGGAAAGACTGATCACTCCAAAGGTAGCTCTCACTGCCGCAGAATATCTGGCTTTTGAGAAGGGCATGCATATCCTGGTAATCCTGACAGATATCACTTCCTTCTGTGAGGCAATGCGTGAGGTATCCTCCTCAAAAGGAGAGATTCCCTCCAGAAAGGGTTATCCCGGATATCTTTACAGCGAGCTTGCCACTCTGTACGAAAGAGCCGGCATCGTAAGAGGGGGAACAGGTTCTGTTACCCAGATTCCTATTCTGACCATGCCTAACGACGATATTACTCATCCTATCCCGGACCTGACAGGATATATTACCGAGGGACAGATTGTTCTGGAGCGTCAGCTCCATGGACAGGCTATCTATCCCCCTATTAACGTACTGCCCTCTCTTTCCCGTCTGATGAAGGATGGTATTGGAGAAGGCTTTACAAGAGAAGATCATCAGGATGTGGCCAACCAGCTTTTCTCCTGTTATGCAAAGGTAGGAGACGCCAGAGCCCTGGCCTCTGTAATCGGCGAAGATGAGCTCTCCCCTATAGATAAGATCTATCTGAAATTTGGAGAGGCCTTTGAACACGAATTTGTAGGCCAGCGTGCCGATGAGAACAGGAGCATCACCGAAACTCTGGACAAAGGCTGGAAACTGCTGGGCATGATACCAAAAGAAGAACTGGACAGAATCGATACTAAGATACTGGACAAATACTACAAACCCACACAGGAAGAATAAGTAAATGTTTCCCAAAAGAGAGGTGATGATATGGATCCCAATACCTTTCCCACTAAAGGAAACCTGATATTGGCAAAGAATTCCCTGGCTCTTTCCAGGCAGGGCTTCGACCTCATGGATAAAAAAAGGAATATTCTTATCCGGGAGCTCATGGAGCTTATCGATCAGGCCAAAGATATCCAGTCTCAGATTGATATTACTTTCCGTACTGCCTACGCCGCTCTTCAAAAAGCAAATATGGAAATTGGCATCAGCAATGTACAGGAAATCTCCCGGACAGTTCCCATAGAGAATTCTATTGAGATCAAAACCCGAAGCGTTATGGGAACAGAAATCCCCCTGGTCCGCTATGAACCGGACTCGGGAGCTCCCACCTATGCCTACTACGGCACAAAAGCCTCTCTGGATGAGGCCAAGGCTGCCTTTGAAAAGGTGAAGGAGCTGACTATCCGTCTGTCTATGGTAGAAAATTCTGCCTACCGGCTGGCGGTAAATATCAAGAAAACCCAGAAACGGGCAAATGCTTTGAAAAACATTACTATTCCCAAATTCGAGGCTCTTACAAAGAGCATTTCCAATGCTCTGGAAGAGAAAGAAAGGGAAGAATTCACCCGTCTGAAAGTCATTAAGAGGATGCAGAGCGGGTAACTGAGTAACTGAAAAACTTTCCATAAAGAATAAATCTGATAACCGTCCTCTCCGGGCATTAGATATACCGGAGGGACGGTTATTTTAGTAGAGTCTTCTTTTTTAACCGTTCCATTTGCCAAATCCGAATCCAAAGTCTAAAAAACAATTTTACTTTATAAGTTTCGGCTGTTTAGCAACCGTATTGAAACGCAAAATAATTTTCTGTCAAAGGAACTCCTTTACTTCTGCTTAAACTTCTCTTTCAGTTTCTGTATCTTCAGAAGATTCTGGGCGGTATCGCCCTGGTCTTTTTCGGAAAGGGCCAGAATCAGGGCGTCAATCATGGCCGCCGGAGCCGTCATGGAATGAAATTCTTCTTTCTCTCCTCTGTATACATACAGATTAATATCTGCCCGCTGCTCCTGGGGAGCGTACAGGCGGCTGGTAAAGGCCATAGTGGTGTATCCTGCTGTTTTAGCATACTCCAGGATCATTTTTCCTTCTACAGAAACTTTTGAATAGCTGAAAATGATCACCAGGTCTCCTTCTCCCGCATGGACAATCCCTTCGATGACTTCTGAGCCTCCCGAGGGCACCATAAATACTTTATACCCCAATCTCCGCAGGCGGAAAAAAAGAAGCTGGGCGGAGGATGCCGAAGCATTTTTCCCATGGATATAAATATTCCTGGCGCTCTGGATCTGGGAAACTGACCTGGAAAATTCCTTCTGATCAAAATTTTCCAGAGTACTGCTCAAACATTCCTGCTGCATGGCAAACCATTTTCCTATATCAAATCCCTGAGTCTTCAGGAGAGTCCCTGCAATTTTCCCTGCAGCTCCTTTTCCGGTCTTCTGTCCGATGATCTCATTTTTCATTTCCTTAAAGTCCCGGTATCCCAGATGTCTGGCTGCTCTGGAAATCGTAGCTTCTGATACTTCCAGACGCTTTGCCACTTCTCCGATACTCATAAACAGAAACTCATCTGTATGAGACTCCATAAACTCCAGGATCTTCTCGTCTGACTTTGTATATTTCCCTTCTCTCCCCGGTACCGTGATGGTCATAGAACATTCTCCTCTTCTTCCGCAATACAGCGGAACTCTTCTGCGATTCCCGGTGCTGATGCAAAAACTCTTTCCTGATCAGCAAGTACGATTCCTCCGGCTTCTTCCACAAGAAGCTTCCCTGCCCCATAGTCCCAGATATGCAAATGCCCTTCATAAAATCCGTCTAATCTGCCGCAGGCTACATAGGCCAGCTCCAGGGCCGCCGTTCCCACTCTCCGGATGTCCTGGCAGCGGTCATAGATCCTCCGCATACGGGCAAAAGCCCGGTCTGCGTCTTCTCTGCTGCCAGGGGCCGTCCCTATACTGATCAGGCTCTGGGAAAGAGACCGGACATTGCTGACAGAAATCCTCCTGTCATTTAAAAACGCTCCGGAGCCCTTTTTTCCGGAGAAAAGTTCACGGGAAAAGGGATTGTAAACAATCCCGAACTGGACTTCTCCTGCCTCTTGATAGGCAAGAGAGATCACACTATGCTGAAAATCATGAATGAGATTTGTGGTCCCATCCACCGGATCCAGAATCCAGATCTTCCCCTGAGGATCGATCTCTTCATTATCTTTTTCTTCCCCTAAAAACTGGACATCCGGATCTATCTGGGACAGTTTCTCAAAAATCATTTTCTGCACCCGGATATCCACTGCCGTCACATAATCTGTAGGGCCCTTTTCTGAAATATCATCAATGCCCTTCCGCTCTGTCAGCTGCCTTCCGGCTTCCAGAACGATCTTAATTGCTTCACTGAATAAATCCATCTTCATCCCTCCGCTCCTGCATTTTCCCTTTCCTTATATAATACCACAGACTTTCTCCCTAGTGTACTGTCTCTTATTGGCTGATCAATACAGAGACGTAATCTCCGCCGATGGCGTGGATTTCTTTCAGAGCTTTTTTCAAGAGGCCGGCGGTTTTCACCTGAAAACCGGCGTAGTCGGAGATTTTAATGCTGTATCTTCCTGCTTTCATTTCTTCGTACAGGTCTGCCACACGATTGGTTTCTTTTGTAAAATCGGTCCGGATACAGCCATACTGGACAGCCTGGTGGGTGTCGCTGCCTGCCACTACGGGAATGTCCAGCAATTTTCCCAGTTCTCCGGTTTTCTTTTCAGTGGCTGCCCGGTCTGCGGCAATGTCTTTGCCGTTGAGATCCAGAAAGTCCAGACGTCTCAGCTGTTCCAGAGGCAGCTGGGGAATGTGGCCTCCTTCCCGGAAAGGGTGGCCTGCGCCTACGATCACATGATACTCATCAAAAAGATCCCGAAGTTTCTCAAAAGGGAGGAAGGTATCTTTTTCCTTGTGGGGCTCCAGACGTTTATTTAATTCCAGAATTTCCTCCGGCACACCCATACAGAGGATATGGCCTCCCTCTGCAATGTCAGTCTCCATTCCAGCGAAGATCCGCAGTCCCTGGTCTGTAAGCAGGGTGTCTCCATCTCTGTGGTATTTATCCAGAAGATATCCGTAAACCTGATCAAATCCCAAAGTATTAAAATGCTCTGTCAGGCACAAAGCATCCAGCCCTGCTCCTTTCGCTTCTCCAAAAAGCCAGTCTGTATACACAGTGGAGAAAGGAAGCCGCTTTGCCAGCTTCCCGTGTGTATGAAAATCCATATACATATTCTGTTTACCTCCTAAAGTATTGTGGCTGCCAGAACTGTCAGGGAAACCCACAAAAAGGACACTGCCAGAAACAGCAGGTCGTTGTAGGTGACCTTCAGTCCGGAAAGCTTCATTTTTTTAACTTCCTTATTGGCCGCTCCATAACGGTAGCCTTTGATCTCCAGGGCTTCCACTGTTGTCCGGGACCGCTTGGCCGTATTCAGCATAAGAGGATAAAAAGAATGGATGATCATCTTGATCTGGTAGATCAGATACCGGATTTTTCCTATAAATGTGTCTGTATCCGGCGCATTTCCTCTCAGCCTGTAAGACAGAAGCACGTTCTGAAACTCCTCCATAAGCATAGGGAGCATACGATACGCATAGGAGATGGAAAAAGAAAGTTTTTCCGGACAGCCGTACCACATCAGACCGTTAGAAAGCCGATCCGGATCCAGGCCGGAAAACACTGTAATGGAAGCCAGGGATACGGTTGCCACCTTCAGGGTAAGGATCAGAAGAGGCAGGATCGTCTCTGCATTTCCTCCGAAAAGCAGGGATACCACAAAGAGATAGCCGGTCTGGGAAAACACCCCCAGGATAAACAGGAAAAGGACAAGTCCTGCCACCCTTGCCATAATGGTGGTCACTGCCACCAGGAGAAAGCATCCCAGCAGGAATACCAGATCATTGACAAACCAGGGCGCCAGGGCAAAAAACACGTACCATACCAGGAGTATCCTGGGGTCCAGCATGGCAATGACCGTATCATCATTCCCATAGGCGTTTTTCAGCACCTGGTTCCGCAGGAAATCCATGGAAATTTTATCTACTACGCTGTCTGTCAGCTTTTTCATTACTTTTTCCATTTTCTCAACCTCCAAATCCCTTTACAAACTCATCCACCGTGTAGCAATAAGCTTCCTTATCAAGGGCCTGTCCCATAGTAAAGATTTCCGGCGGACGGATCCCGGCTCTGCGGACCGCTTCCTCATTGCCGAAGATCTCGTCTCTGGTTCCGTCTGCGATGATCTTTCCCTGAGAAAGAACAATGATCCTCTGGGCCCATTCACATACCAGCTGCATGTCATGGGTGGCGATCATAACCGTTTCTGTAATGTCTTTCATATCATTCAGTGTTCTCATGATCTCCTTTCTGGTGGCAATGTCCAGATTTGCCGTAGGCTCGTCCAGGAGAAGGATCTCCGGATCCAGAGCAATGCCGATGGCCAGGCTGGCTCTGCGCATCTGCCCTCCGGAAAGGAGACGGCCATCCCGGTCTTTCAGGGAAGTAAGGCGGAACCGTTCCAGAAGCTTTCCTGTCCTCTCCTCCCAGTCTTTCACTCCCCGGACCTTCATGGCAAAGGAAATGTCATTTTCTATAGAGTCCTTGATAAACATATCCTCCGGATTCTGATATACCAGAGACACATATTTGGAAAGATTTTCCGGCTTAGCCTTTCTGGTGTTGATATCCTTGATAAACACATCACCGGACGAGGGCTTTAAAAGCCCTGTCATCATTTTCATTAATGTGGACTTTCCCGCTCCATTGGAACCTATGAGAGCGATCTTCTCCCCCCGGCAGATTTCCAGATCCAGATCCTCAAAGATCTTTCTGGGTTCTCCTTTCACAGACCGGTAGGAAACTGCCGCATGCCGGTATTCCACAGAAGGCTCTGTCTGCTTCTGTCTGATTCGAAACTCCATATAGCGTTTATCAAAAGTCAGATTCTGAAAAGCCTTTTTCCCGTCTTCTACAGTAGAAGGGTATTCCTTTTCATGGGGTATGGCCCCTTTTTTCTCCAGCCCATAGGCTGCCAGAGTTACCTGAGGCGGAAAGATATTGCAGGCCTGAAGCTCTTCTACCCTGCTCAAAGCTTCCTTAGCCGGAAGTTTCCATTCCACATGCCCGTCCTTCAAAAGCATCACATGTTTACAGTAGTCTGCAATATATTCTGTATGATGCTCAATGACAATAATCGTTTTTCCCTGCTTCTCGTTTAATTCCCGCAGGATCTCATAGATCCTGTCTGCATGGTGGGGATCCAGCTGAGCAATAGGTTCGTCCAGGATCAGAACCTCCGGCTGGAGGGAAACCGCTCCCGCCAAAGCCAGAAGATGGGTCTGGCCCCCGGACAACTGGAACACATAATCATTTTCTCTCCCTGTAAGACCGCAGAGATCCAGGGCCTCCAGACCTCTCTCCTTATAATCCTTCATGCCGTAGTTCATGCATGCATAAGAGGCGTCATCCAAAACTGTCGGACGAACGATCTGATTCTCGAAATCCTGATATACATAGCCTGCTTTCTGAGCCAGCGTTCCGATATCTGCCTCCAGCGTAGAGATTCCTCCCACCAGCACTTCCCCCTGGAAATCACCGGTAATAAAATGGGGGATCAGCCCATTCATAACTTTACAAAGAGTGGACTTTCCGCAGCCATTATTACCCACGATAGCCAGAAAGTCCCCTTTTTCAATCTCTAAATTTACATCTTTTAAAGTAGGGGCCTGGGCCCCCGGATAAGAATAGGTAAGATTTTTTATTTCTATACTGTTCATAATCACACTCTCTATGCACGCTCAGCAGCACTGTCTGCTTTTTTCTTGATAACCAGAATCGCTATAATAGCCACGGCAGCAGCCACTGCTATTCCTGCCGCCATTGCTGTACCGCTTTCGGCCCAGCTTGCTTCCCAATCGATGAGAGACATGCCGCTTTCTGCCAGCATCTCCGATGCAATAGCCACTGCAAAGGCAGCCAGTGAACAGACCAGTACCTTCAGCCCGATAGGGGCCAGGGCTGTCTTCTCGGTTCTTGGCTCCATTCCCAGAAGCGGCTCGATTTTTCCATAAAGCTTCGGCACCAGGAAAAGGGTAGGAAGCATACAAAACAGGATTCCTGAAAATATGATATCATTGAGGCAGGCAAAGCCTTCTGTGGCAAACACACTCTGGGGAAGTCCGGGAACCGCTTCAAAATCCTGTACTGCAAACTGAACTTTCAGGATATCCACGATCATACCCAGGATCTGCTGAATGGCTACACCGCTGATAGCGGCGATCCCTACCATTTTCCGGTTCTTCGGGTTTCTCACCAGACGGCCTGCAATATATACGCCGATGGTAACTGTAATGAATTTTTCCAGTTCTCCAAGTCCGCCAAACTGACCCAGCATGATCTCACTGAAGACCAGTTCTCCTGTAGCTGCTCCCAGAGCCGCTGACATAGGATCAAAAAGCATTGCCAGCACTAAGGGGATAAACAGGAAATATTCTACAGAAAATTCTACAATTCCCACCTGGAAGGAAGGGATCAGTTCTGTAAACAGCGTTGCTAATCCATAAAGAGACATGGTAAGTACAAATACCATTAATTTCTGCGACTGCGTCAGTCTTTGTGTTTTCATTGTCGTTACTCCTCCTGAAAAATAATGATTTTCTTTTTTACAGGAATATGATAGCAACGGCAGTTTAAATCTGATAGCATGTTTTTGTAAAATGTAATTTAATTTTCTTAATTCTGCTTTTATAAAATTTAATTTTCATTTTAAAATTTTACTTGAGAATATTGAAATGAAAAAAATAGTATCCTGTAGAATCCTGGTCTATAAAGCCTGGATTTTACAGGATACTATTTTTTCTCAGCATCTATTAGTGCTATTCCGGCAGTGTAAGGATAAACTTGCTGCCTTCTCCCAGGGTACTCTCTACTTTTATATCTGCTCCCAGGAACATTGCACCATGTTTTACAATGGAAAGTCCCAGTCCAGTTCCGCCGATAGCTTTGGAATGGCTCTTATCTACCCGGTAGAATCTTTCGAAGATTCGTTTCTGATCTTCCTCGGAAACTCCGATTCCCGTATCTTCCACAGTAATCACAGGACGCTCTCCATCCTGAGATATGGTTACGGTGAGGCTTCCACCTTTCTTATTATATTTGATTCCATTATCGCAGAGATTATAAATAATCTCATCCAGTATCGTTTTTACCGTATCTGCCTTAATATGCGGGCCATAGAGATAGCAGTGGACGCCTTCTGCCTTAGCATGGTCTTCCATCCGCACAAAAATCTCTCTTACCATTTCGTACAAGTCCACACTCTCTTTTTCATAAGGAAGTTTTCCCTCGTCCAGCTGAGAAATCTTGATCACATCATTGACCAGAACGATCAACCGCTGAGCTTCTTTAAAGATACGTCCCGCAAACTTTTTCGTATCTTCTGGTTTTACAAAACCGTCGCTTATAATCTCAGCAAAACCTGAGATTGAAGTAAGAGGGGTCTTCAGCTCATGGGATACATTTGCTGTAAACTCCCTGCGCATCTGCTCCCCTTTCATCTTTTCTGTCACATCCAGAATCAAAATCACTGCCCCGGTGACTTTTTCATCCTGGAACACGGGATTGGCAGCTACCTGGCAGGTGATGCCCTGGAATTCCTGATAGGATATCACATGCTGTCCACTCAGTACCTTTTCCACTGTCTTCTGAAAATTTTCGCTTCTATTCAGTGCCAATACACTCTGTCTGGCATCCTTGTCTTTAGCTCCCAGAAGCCTCAATGCACTAGAATTATAAGACAGAACTTCTGTGTGAGAATCTATGACCAGAAATCCCTCTTCCATGTTGTCGGTGATCATGGAAAATTCTTCCTGCTGACGCTTTGCCTCAGTAATCTCTGCCTGAAGGGATTTCTGCTGCCGATTAATCCTTGAAAGGAGAGGGGCCACCTCTTCATAAGTCTGGTTCTCCTCCGGATGGTCCAGATCCAGCCCATTTAACGGATTTACGATCTGTTTTGCCAGTCTGGACGCCAGCACTCCTGCCAGAACCAATGCAAGGATCAGAATGATCAACAGGGGCTGGATCATACCCCCTAAAAGTCCAGTCAGGTTATACTGCACACTGGAAACTCGAAGCACTGTGCCGTCACTGAGACGTACAGCATAGTACAGGGTCCTGCGGGAAAGGGTGTCCGATTCCCTTACTGCCATTCCGCTTCCCTCTTCCATAGCTTCCTGGATTTCTTCTCTGTCCATATGGTTTTCCATATCTGCTGCATCTGAACGATTATCAAAAAGTACAGTGCCGTCTGTGTCAATGTAGGTGATCCTCTCTGCCTCTGAAGGAATAGAGTCAAAAGCGTTCATGCCCTCGTCCTCTACAGCAATAGAAAGGAACTCCGCCTCTGTGCGGAGTTCCTCCTCCAGCTGATTTCCAAAATGGTTATACAGTACACCTATGGTCAGCCCTCCGCTGGCCAGAAGCACGATCACAGACGCCAGGATTATAGATTTAAAAATCCTTTTTGTCATGAAGGTCCTCCTATCTTATAGCCCATACCTCTTACTGTCTCAATATAGTGTCCCGCCTCTCCCAGCTTCTGCCGGAGAGTACGGATATGCACATCCACGGTTCTGCTTTCACCGTCAAACTGATATCCCCATATTTTATCCAGGAGCTGTGCTCTGGTAAATACTATACCAGGATTAGAAAGCAGCAAAAGCAAAAGCTCAAATTCCTTTAAAGTAAGGACAACCTCCCGGTCTCCTACTTTTACCTGATGTTTTTTCTGAGACACGTACAGACCGTCTATAGTGTATTCTTTATCTGTCTGCCCTGTCTTACCGCTTCTTCTGAGAAGAGCTTTGATCCTGGAGACCAGTTCCATCATACGGAAAGGCTTAGGTATATAGTCATCTGCACCGCTGTCCAACCCTTTTACCGTATCATATTCGCTGCCCTTTGCAGTCAGCATGGCAATGGGAAGATTTTTCGTATCTCCTCTTTTTCTCAGTTTCGCCAGAATATCCAGTCCGTCTTCCTCTGGAAGCATAATGTCCAGAAGGATCAGATCCGGCACTTTATTGTCTAAAGCTTTCCAGAAGTCGGAGGGTGTTCCGAAACCTTCTGCCTCCATACCCTGACTGTTCAGGGTATAGACTACCAGTTCCCGGATGCTCTCATCATCTTCTACTAAATAAATCATGTATCCTCTACTCCTGTCCAAGAGCCTCATGTACCCCTGTTATGGAATATTCCACCCACTGGGCAATATTCTCTGCATGGTCACCGATACGCTCTAAATATTTTGCGATCATAATCAGGTCAATATAGTATTCAGCGTTCTTAGCATCCTTCTGCATAAGTTCAGGAAGTTCTCCTTTTACTTTAAGGAACAGATTATCTACAATATCGTCAGATTTCACTACTTCTTTGGCAGCCTCTAAATCTCTCTTTACAAAAGAATCTATACTTCCGGTTACCATCTTGATAGCAGCTTCTGCCATCTCCCCGATATGAATCTTATGAGCGATCTCCTGTACTTTCACAAACTCTGCCATATTCGCGATATCCTGGGCCTGGTCTCCGATTCTTTCCATATCTGAGATCATCTTTAAAGCAGAAGAAATATTCCGCAGATCTGTTGCCACTGGCTGCTGCTGAAGGAGAAGGCGCATACAGAGAGTTTCAATATCTCTCTCCTTCTGATTGATCTCTTCTTCTATAATATCCACATCTTTAATGCTGGCATTTGTATTCTCTTCCATAAGAAGATCTACCGCTTTGCGGATCCCTCTCTCACAGAGAGAACCCATCTTAATCAGTTCCAGATTTAATTCTTCAAGCTGCTGGTCGAATCTTGGTCTCATCAGCCAAACCTCCCTGTAATATATTCCTCAGTTTTCTTATTCTTCGGCATAGAGAAGATCTGCTCAGTCTCACCGTATTCAATAACTTCTCCAAGAAGGAAGAATGCGGTCTTGTCAGAAATTCTGGCTGCCTGCTGCATATTATGAGTAACCATGACAATAGTATAATTCTTCTTTAACTCTACTGCAAGTTCCTCGATCTTAGAAGTAGAAATCGGGTCAAGAGCGGAAGTAGGCTCGTCCATAAGAAGGACTTCCGGTTCTACGGCCAGAGCTCTGGCGATGCAGAGACGCTGCTGCTGTCCGCCGGACATTCCCAGAGCACTTAATTTCAGTCTGTCTTTTACTTCATCCCAGATGGCTGCGCCTCTTAAAGAACGCTCTACGATATCATCCAGTTTTACTTTAGAACGGATGCCGTGGGTTCTGGGTCCGTAAGCAATGTTGTCATAAATGCTCATTGGGAAAGGATTAGGCTTCTGGAATACCATACCTACTCTTTTTCTCAGAAGGTTTACATTCATATTACCATAAATATCCTCTCCGTCCAGAAGAATCTGTCCGGTGATCTTGCATCCCTCTACCAGGTCGTTCATACGGTTCAGGGATTTCAGCAGTGTGGATTTACCACATCCGGAAGGACCGATAAATGCAGTAATCTCGTTAGGCTGAATCTCCAGGTTAATATTTTTTAAGGCCTTAAAGGCTCCGTTATCATAATAAAGATCCAAGTTGGAAATCGAAAATTTACTCTTGCTCATGTTTCTTAATTATCCTTTCTCTATCATTTTGGCCACTCTTCCGGATACCCAGTTGATAAAGAGTACCACTATCAGAAGGACTACTGCTGTGGCATAGGCTGCATCAATATGAAGACCTTCACTTGCCAGGGTATACATGTGCACGGAAAGTGTTCTTGTAGAAGACATAACGCTCTTAGGCATTTCCGCAACGGTACCTGCCGTATACATAAGGGCTGCAGTCTCGCCCACGATACGTCCGATAGCCAGGATAACACCGGAAAGGATTCCCGGTACAGCGGAAGGAAGGATCACTACGAAAATAGTTCTAAGTCTTCCGGCTCCCAGTCCAAAACTGGCTTCCCGATACATATCCGGTACTGCCAGCAGAGCTTCCTCTGTGGTCCTCATGATAACCGGAAGGACCATGATCGCCAGGGTAAAGGCGCCTGCCAACATAGAATAGCCCCACTTCAATGCAGTTACAAAGAACAGCATACCGAAAAGTCCATATACGATAGAAGGAATACCTGTCAGGGTTTCAGCAGTCACACGGACAACGCTTACCAGTTTGTTGCCCTTTTTCGCATACTCTACCAGGTATACAGCTGCCAGGATTCCCAGAGGTCCTGCGATCACCAGAGACAGCAGGGTCATACCAACGGTATTGATAATCGAAGGCAGCATAGAAACATTGTCTGAATTATACTCCAGCTGGAATAAGCTGGGTTTCAGGTTCGGGATTCCCATAACCAGAATATATCCGATAATAAATACTAAAGTCAAGAAAGTGATCAGTGCAGCAAGTCCCACCAGCACGGCAAGGATCAGAGAGCCGGGATTGCTGGAATAAGATTTGATACGCTGCTTTGTAGTCTGCACATTAATTGGTCTTATTGCCTCATCCATTTGCGCTCCTCCTCTTCACCAGTGAGAATAACAGGTTAATGATCAGAATAAATACAAAGAGTACAACCGCTGTAGCGATCAGGGCCTCTCTGTGAAGGTCTGTGGCATATCCCATCTCCATAACGATATTAGAAGTCAGGGTACGGACGCCTTCAAAAATTCCCTTTGGCATACGTGGCTGGTTTCCGGCGATCATGATAACTGCCATGGTCTCGCCGATAGCTCTTCCGATTCCCAGAATGATCCCGGCCATGATACCTGATTTTGCTGCAGGTACGATGGTGCAGAACACACTTCTCTCATGGGTGGCCCCCAGAGCCAGAGAACCTTCATAATAGCTGTCTGGCACCGCACGGATAGAAGATTCGCCCACGCTGATGATAGTAGGAAGGATCATGATCCCCAGCATTACGGAAGCTGTAAACATGCTGGATCCGTTTCCTCCGAATCCCAGAGTCTGTCCGAAGAAATTCCGGACAAAAGGTACCAGCACCACCATACCAAAGAAACCATATACAACTGAAGGAATACCTGCCAGCAGGTCAACTGCAGGCTTCATAAATCTGTAAATAGATTTTGGACAGAATCTTGCCATAAAAATAGCCGTCAGAAGTCCGATAGGAACACCGATGACGATGGCTCCTGCCGTTACATAAATACTTCCCAGAATAAAGGGAAGGATTCCATACAGATCATTTCCCGGTTTCCATGTCTCCCCCAGCAGAAAATTAAAAACTCCTATTTTGCCAATGGCAGGTACGCCATTGGCAAATAGGAATGCACAAATCAAAATTACTGCCAGGATGGAAGCGCATGCACATACCAGAAACACATATTTCATAACTGTTTCTTTAACGTCTTTCATTGTACTTTGCTCCTACTCCTCTTTTTTCAGATTACGATTACTGAAGATCTTCCCAGTTTGTAACCTCACCCGTATAAATCTGTTTTACCTGGTCAGATGTAATATCTGTCATGCTGTTTTCATTGTTTACGATAATTGCGATACCGTCAATAGCGATCTGAGTTCCTGTAACGCCTTCAGATGTCTCTGTATCTTTCAGTTCTCTGGAAGCCATACCGATATCACAGATACCGCTGATAGTAGATTCTACACCAGTTGTAGAATCGCTTGTCTGGATCTCGATAGAAGCGTTTGGATTTACAGCTTCATATCCTTCTTTCAGTTTTTCCATTACAGGAGATACAGAAGAGGATCCTGCAACTACTACGCTGCCTTCCGGTGATGTTCCTGCATAAGCTTCTGCCGCATCATCTACAGGAATATAATCTTCTCCTACAATAGCCTGTCCGTCAGAGCTGAGGATATAATCAACAAAATCCTGAGCCACATCGCTGAGACTGTCACCTGTTACAATATTGAAAGGACGGGATACTTTGTATGTACCGTTCTTTACATTCTCAGCAGATGCTTCAGCTCCATCTACTTTCAGAGCTTTTACGCTGTCATCTAAGGAACCAAGGGAAATATAGCCGATAGCCTGAGGATCCTGAGCAACGCCTGTCATCATAACGGCGGTGCTGTTTGTTACCTGGGCGTCTACGGTAGTGTTATCTACTTTTTCCCCATCAGCATTCTCTTCCTCTACACCGAACAGTTCTACAAAAGCTCCTCTTGTACCGGAACCTTCCTCACGGGAAAGTACGGAAATTGTTCCGCTTGGTGCGGAAGCATCTGAACTGCTGCTGTCTGAGCTGCTGTCGGAAGATGCGCTGTCTTCTGTTGCTGTGCTGTCGGAACTGCTGCCTGAATCGTTTGAACCGCAGGCTGCCATGCTGAATACCATTGCTCCCATTAATACTGCTGCTAATACTTTCTTCTTCATTATTATACTCGCTCCTTGTGTTTGCTTTTTGCTTTCTTGATTTATTTTTGACAGGATTAAATATAAAGAAGTTTTGTAAAATCACCAATCTTCTTTCTGTTAAATGTATGTAAAATCCATATTTTACATTTCACATTAGGGATTTTACATTCCTCATCACAAACTTAACATTTCCCGTTCTTTCCTAAATTATGTACTATTTAGAGTATCAGCATACTCGCTTCAGAAGTAAAAAGTAAAAAGCACAGCGAGTTTTTCATTATATTGTTTTTCTATACTGAGCTGGAGAAACACCATACATTTCCCGAAACTTCTTTCCGAAATAACTTGGATGATTAAATCCACTGCTAATACAAATTTCCGTAATGCTGCTGTCTGTATTCCGCAATTTATGGGCTGCCTGCTGGAGCCGGTAAAAGGTCAGATATTCCATAGGCGACTGACCTGTTATCTTTTGAAAGCACCGGAAACATTCTGTCCGGCTGATATTTACTTCCCGTGCAATATCTTCTATAGTAATGGAATCGGCATATCGGCTTTTCATGTATTCCAGTATCTCTTTCACCCTTTTCTCCTGCTTTGTGTTTCCAGGTTCTTCTATATAAATACCATTTTCCGGTCTCTCTCTTTCTGCCAGCAGTGTCCAGGCATAGCTCAGTTCATTTCTCACCTGCATTTCCCTTGTCCATCTATTCTCTTTACAATAATCATATATCCTCTCTAAACATTCCAGTATCTCTCTTTGCCAGGGGATATCCCTTTTCAGCAGGCATCCTTTAAAATCCGAATTGCCTGTAACTGGCTCTACATATTTCCGATACAGCAGTCCCATATGGTCTCCTGAGATGAATTCCGGCAAAAACACAAAGGAAACGGACTGTCCTTTATAGTTTCCCATATGTATTCCCGCCATGTGAAGAGAGCCGCTGTTAATAAAGAGCCCTTCCCCTTTCTTAATCTCAAACTGCTCTCCATTTACACCGCACTGAACTCTGTCTTCCAGAACCAGCACCAGCTCTGCTTCTGAATGCCAGTGCCATCCTTCTCCTTCTACATTTTTTACTCCATTTAAATATCCCTGAAAGGGAAAGGCTTTCGTTCCATGGACCTGGATTTCCCGCATAGAATCGTTTACAGAAAGCCGGTTTGGTTTAGTCAGCAGCATCTTTCTCTCCTCCTTTGGGACTATTCTTATATTTTCTGAAAGAATAATGATAGTTTTTTTGGTTTTTTTTCTTTAATCTATTTTAGCACAGAAAATAAAAACATAGAAATCTGTGCAGCAAATAAATTTATTTTGAGGGATGTTATTATGTCAGCGAAATCAAAATCCGACAGATTAAGGCGAATTGTCATGACTGTAGCAGGGGTAAGCGCCAGCGGCATTGCAGTAGGCTTTTTTAATTATTCGGCCTTCGGCATGGATCCTTTTCAGGTGCTGGCTCATGGACTGTGGAATCTTACTCCTCTGAGTTATGGTACTTTTTATACCATTTTCAGCCTTATTCTTTTTATCTTCGTATTCATGGCAGACAGAAAAAAGATTGGCCTTGGAACTGTTATCAATATGTTCCTGCTGGGATATATCACAGAATTTTTCTCCTGGCTTTTGGCCCGGCTTTTCCCTGATGGCGGCTTATTCCTCCGGCTGATCATGCTGATCATTGGCATTACGATTATGTGTCTGGCGGCTGCACTGTATTTTACCGCCAATATGGGCGTATCTGTTTATGACGCTGTAGCCCTATGCCTTTCTGAACGCACACCTATTAAATTCCAGTTCTGCCGTATGGGCAGTGATGTTATCTGTGTTGCCGTTGGTTTCTTCTTCGGCGCTCAGGTAGGCCTGGGAACCATTATCACCATGTTTTTCACGGGACCTCTTATTCATATTTTCCAGGAGACACTGGCAATCCCCCTTATCCGGGGACGTAATCCTGTGGCTTACAGTATACGGAAGCTGTATCTCAGTGTTAAAAAGGCTCTGAAGAAAAGATAACTAAAATATCGTACACTAAAAAGCGAAACCGATCCGCAAAATCTGCCGCCAGCCTGGTTCGGTACAAAAACAGCCATGGAGCGTTATCTGTCTGCTCCATGGCTGTTCACTTTTTTCATTGGCAAGCCCGGTAAGAAACCTCGTATAAGTCCTGCCTTTTTGTCTCTCAGTACAGAGGAATATAGGCAAAATACTTCAAAGTATTTCCCTTTGCGCAGGTTCCTGCCTCTTCGTACCAGTTGTACTCTATTTTTTCCCTACCATCTCCCCAGATTTCCGGGCAGTCTGTATACTCCCAGTCCAGGGGAATATAATGAGCTTCCTGTTCAGAGGCCTCCAGCATAATCTGATGAAGCTCTTCCTTCTCTTCTTCACTGAGCAGACCCGGCTTAGCCGATACAAACAAAGGCGTGCCAGATTTGGCCACAGCCTCTGCCCACTGGCGATTCAGGCTCCATGGAATATTTCCCATAATTCCCACGCAGTCTGCATCGATTTCATAGAAAGCTCCGTGCTGGGGCAGACAGAAGGCAAGGGTATTCACACCCATAACCCGGGTTCTCTCCCAGGTAATACCGCTGGTATCGTCTCCGCTCCTCTGCATATGCATCAGACCGGCTCCCAGATGACCTATGGTATTGCAGCCTAAGATCAGTGTATCATATTTAGCTGCTGTCTCATAAATTTTTCCATACAGCAGTTTCACCACTTCCGCACTGGTCATTCCCTTATCATAAAAGCTCCATCCATCCTGGGTGGGATATGGGTTCATCTCAAATCCCCATCTTCCGAAAATGTCATAGGTGGAAAAATCATGCTTAATCAGGGTATAGCCCCATTTGCAGATGTTTTCTACATCTTCCTGGATATAGGCCAATGCCTCCGGATGGGAGGGGTCCAGGCATCCATTATGAGATATTCTCCATTTTTCAGGGATTTTCTCATCTTCGTTCAGCAGCAGCCGTACCCAGATACCTGCCCTGGCTCCCTTTTCCTTTATCTTCTCTGCCAGCCCGGCCATATCCGGGAATTTTTCATTTCCCTTTCTCCAGGGGCCTCCATTATACTCATTCAGGCGATGATGCTCCTGCCAACAGTCGTCAATTACCATGTATGGAGGATTTTTTGCCCCTTTTGTCAGCTCCATAAGATATTCTGTATCCTGAAGGATTTCTTTCTCTGAGCTGTCCCCATAGGCATAATACCAGTTATTGCTTCCATATACAGGATAGGGCGGCAGGATAGGGTCCGTACACATCTCTCTGCAAAAAGCCTGGGCTGCCTGGAAAGAAGTACAGTCCTCTGCCTCCATACAGATAATTTCTGCTGCCTCCAGTTTTCTTCCATTTAATTCTACGCCACTTCCCCCGCATCTGGTATCCAGAACCAGGGTGATGCCTCTGGTATCTGCCTGCCAGAAACACATAGCTGAGGGTCTTACCTTTACCCCATACCCTCTGGTTTTTCCCTGACAGGAGGCAAGGAAATACCAGGGCATAAAAGCTCTTCCGCTTATTCCTTTCCACTGAGCGTCTCCAAAAGTCCTTTCCCAGCTGCTTCCCAGAAGTCGGGAGCTTTTGTCAAGAGGAGAGTTCCATCGAAGTTTCAGGCTTCTGACCCTGGAAGTTTCAGCGGTGACGGCAATGCTCATCGCCTCCCCCTCCTCTTTAATCTCTACCGACACATCCCATGCAGAGAGATTTTCTCCTTTCAGGATTTCCTGCCATTCTTCTGTCTCAATAGTGACATAATCAGGAAATCCCAGCTTAAAAATTGTTTTTTGCATAACATTCTCCTTTTCCCTTCTAATTTCCATTACTTTCATATCTTCTCAGTCCCCGCCGCAGCACCTGCCCGGCTATAAAGAGCATGATTCCGCAGACAGCCGGGATCATAAGATTCTGCCAGAGGCAGCCGCTCTTACCCAGCAGATAGCTGGCCGGGAAATAGCTGATAAAGGCATAGGGTATGATGTAGGCAAATACCATATTTAAAACTGCCGGATAAATAGTCAGCGGGTACTTCGCCATTTCCCCTATGGTCAGGGTAAAATAGTTCAATGAATTTTTAATCCCCCCAAGCCAGAAAGAAGTGCAGCTGGCGATCCAGATCATACAGAACCGTATGATACAGGCGATAACCAGTGTGATAACAAAATAAAGAACCTTCACAGCCCTCCAGTTTATCCTGCAATGGGAAAATCCCAGAAAAAATATCACGCTGGCAAGGAACATTTTATTCAGGCCGTCAAAGTCAATCTTCGCAGTGATCAGCTGCAGGCCCACAGGCAGGGGCCGGACCAGGAAGCGGTCAATTTCCGCTTTATTCAACATCTGCGTAATCTTCCATGCTCCCTGAAAAAAGAAATTAACACTTCCCTCTGAGAATAAAAGATAACCGTACAGGATCAGAATCTCCCACATATTCCAGCCGCCGACAGAAGGAATATTACTATAGATAATGCCGATCACAGACAAATTGCAGGCCTGAGATAAGGTTGTAAAAAACAGCATCATGAAAAAATCCGCCCGGTACTGTTCCAGGGATTTTATATTCTGTAATTGTATTTTCCAGTAAATAACAAAATAGCGTTTCCATCTTTTTATCATTTCTATCCCCCATATACAGATATCACCGATGAAGCCTTTTTCCAGAAAATACTGCCTGCCAAAAACAACAGCACATTCCAGAGAATCTGAAAAAACAGAGCTTCAAAACATTCTCTCATTGGAAAAGTTCCTATAAAAATACTGCATGGAACATAGACGATCCCCGAAAAAGGCAAGCGGTCAATCACCGTTCTTATAAAGTCCGGAAACATTGCAAGAGGGATCAGGGCACCGGAGAAAAAATTCGTCAGGATCTCTCTTCCCTTTAATACTCCATAGGCATTATCTGTATAAAAGCATATCAGCGAGAAAAAATACTGGATTTGCAGTTTAATTCCCTGGCCCAGCACTAAAGATATCAGAAAAAGCAGTAGCCTGATCGGAGTTATGCCTGCGGCGCCATTTACAGCCAGATAAACCGCCCCTACCAAAACCAGGGTAAAGAAAAATTCTATCAGTGCAGTTCCCGCCGCCCGGCAAAACACAATCGAACGGTAACTGACAGGCTTCAAAAGATCCAATACCATATCGCCGCTTATGATTTTATCTGCGGCCTGCATCTCAAATCCGAAGGAGAGGGCGCTGTTGCACAAAAAAGAGACAAATACATATTTTCTCATCATCTCCCAGGTATAGCCGCTAACCACCGGCTGATAGGCAAAAATGCTCTTCCATACAAAAAACAGAACCGCAACCTGAATGAAGTTCGCTAACATGCTGGTCAGAAAATTGCTTCTGTACATGATGCCTTCCGACATTCCACATTTCATTAATGTAAAATATTTTTTCATCAATGGGCCCTCCGGTTAAAAAGACCGATCACAATTTCTTCCAGGGTTTCCGCTTTGGGATACAGATCGTAGATTTTCTTCAATCCATCATCAAACAGTATATTCCCGGCTTCCAGAATGATCAGCCGCTGACATAAGGATTCCAAATCATTCAGATCATGACTTGTCAGGAGGATCGTAATTCTTTTTTCTTTATTGATATAGCGGAGAAATTCATATACTTTCTGTTTCACCGCAACATCCAGGCCAATGGTAGGTTCGTCTAAAAATAAAACGGAAGGTTCATGAAGGATTGCCGCCGCCATATCCGCCCGTACTCTCTGTCCAAGAGAAAGCCTGCGCGCCGGCTGCTGCAGAAACTCTTCTAATCCCAGGATTTCCATAAACAGCTCCATATTTTTCCGGTATACAGCTTCCGGTATCTCATAAATATCCTTTAGCAGACGAAAGGTGTCTATAATAGGGATATCCCACCATAACTGTGTTTTCTGTCCAAAAACCACACCGATATTTTTGGCATTTGTCATACGCTCCTTAAAGGGATCCCGGCCAAGAACACGGACCGTCCCGGAAGTCGACTTTAGGATCCCTGTAAGCATTTTGATAGTCGTGGATTTCCCCGCCCCGTTTGCACCGAGAAATGCTACACTTTCTCCTTCCTGGATTGAGAAGGTTATACCTTTTACTGCCTGTTTCTCTTCATACTGAGGGGACACCAGGTGCTTCACAGCACCCAGAAATCCTTCTTCTCTTTTAGCGATGTGATAGCTTTTACTCAGCCTGTCAACTTCTATGTGATTCATAGATCCCTCCCGTTTCGTCAAAATTTCCAGAAATTTCTTCTGATGGGACTATATTATTTTTAATCGTATTCTAATAAATTTCTTCTATCCTAATAATTTCTTTGATGCCACCTACATTGGAAGCTATTACGCATGTTCCTTCTGCTAATGCTTCTAGTAGAGAAAGTGGAAAACCCTCAAATAAACTAGGCAAAATATAAACATAACGTGCTTTGCAATTATCTACATAGCCTAGCATAATTACATTATTTTTCAAATTATATTTTTTTAATAATATTTTGAAGATTATCTCTTTCTTCGCCTTCTCCCATAATATATAGCTTAAAATTTTTATAGCTTTCTTTCATCTCTAAGAATATCTTAAAAGCATTAAGTAAGATATCACACCCTTTGCTATAGTGCAATCTTGCACAAAAAGTAAATATTTGTTCCGGATTTTGATTTATACCGGAAGATTTTATTGAAATACCATTATAAATTACTTATTTATTATTAGAACAAACATTTTTTCTCTATACCGAAGCAAACAATCAATTATAAGTTCTTATTTTATCCATAGGTTTAAATTTAGAACAATTTTTTGTAGGTAATTTGCAAATCATAGATATGCTTCCTTTGTTAAGTACATGTCAAATTATTTATAAACTATCTTAACGCTAAAATATAGCCTGGTATATAGCAAAATGATAGATAAATATGTGGTGATGATATAAGTTTTGTACATAAAACTAAATATGCATCCGAAATAAACACTCAAAAAATATATTATGCACAAAAAAGATGGACCTCCAGGCAATAATATATAGTAATCGGTAGAACAAAAATCATTGACTCCCTTTTCTGATATCTTCGACCAAAATCCAATATATCAAAAGGAGTCAATGCTCATGATCATTGTACAATACTTACTTTCTATTATTCAATACCTTTAGTGATTCCCATTCTCTCATATACCAAAAATTTCAGATTGATAAGAAGCTTTATTTATACATCTTCATATAATCCCCATGGGCTTCTATCAGTTCATCACACATCTTTACAATGTCATCAATGCTCAGTTCTGCCGCTGTATGAGGATCCAGCATAGCCGCCTGATAAATGGCCTCTTTTTTCTTTGTGCGGGCAGCCTCAATCGTCAGAAGCTGGGTATTAATATTTGTCATATTCATAGCTGCAAGCTGTACAGGAAGTTTTCCTACTCTGCAGGGAGTCACACCGCTGCCATCGATAAGGCAGGGAACCTCCACACAGGCATCAGAAGGAAGGTTCTCAATGAGACCTTTATTGATCACATTTCCTCCAATCTTATAAGGCTCGTTTGTTACCATTGATTCCATAATATAAGAAGCATATTCCCGGCTTCTCTCATGAGTGATCTCACCGTTATTGAGGATATTCTTTTTCTCCTCTTCCCATTCTGCTATCTGCTTAATACATCTTCTGGGGTATTCATCCAGAGGAATATTATACTGGTCAATCAGTTCCGGATATTTATTTTTAATAAAGAAAGGATTGTACTCTGCATTATGTTCGCTGGATTCTGTACAGTAATATCCCAGTCTCCGTATATACTCGAAACGTACCATATCCGTGTGCTTTTCATTTGCATTTTTTTCAGCAGCTCTTTTTCTGATTTCCGGATACAGATCCTTTCCTTCTTTGTCCTGGATTTTCAGCAGCCAGGCCATATGATTGATTCCTGCAATGGTCTCCACACGGCCTTCCAGTTTGTCTTCCATTCCCAGTTCTTCCAAAAGCGTCTTAGAGCAGACCTGTACACTGTGGCACAGCCCTACAGTTTTCACTCCTGTATACCGCTGCATGTATCCAGAAAGAATACCCATAGGATTGGTATAATTTAAAAACCATGCGTCAGGGCATGCCTCTTCCATATCTCTGGCAAAGCCTTCTAATACTGGAATGGTACGGAGGCCTCTCATAATGCCGCCGATACCCAGACTGTCTGCAATAGTCTGACGAAGACCATATTTTTTCGGAATTTCAAAGTCTGTAATGGTGCAGGGATCGTAGCCCCCTACCTGGATGGCATTTACTACAAAATCCGCACCTTTTAATGCCTCTTTTCGGTTTTCCTCTCCCAGATAAGTTTTGATTTTCGCCCTTCCCTGATTTACATTCTGGTTAATAGCACTTAGTATCACCTGAGAATCTTCCAGTCTCTGTCCATTAATATCATACAGTGCGATTTCGCTGTCGCACAGAGACGGAGAACACATACAGTCTCCCAATACATTTCTTGCAAATACGGTGCTTCCCGCTCCCATAAAAGTTATTTTTGCCATACAAATTTCCTCCTAAAAAAATTTTGTCTGAAATTCTCCCTTATGGGTACACAGCACCAGCTGCTCTTCACTCTCCCGAAAAGCTTTGGGACTTATCCCATAATATTGTTTAAAGATTTTTGAAAAAGCAAGCTGATCGCTGTATCCCACAGCTGCCGCTACAGCATTGACTGACATATCCGTTTTTCTCAGCATAGAAGCCGCTTTATCCATACGCAGCAGTATCAAATACTCCTGGGGCGAATAACCGGTAACCTTTTTGAAGCTGCTGGTCAGATAACTTCTGTTCACGCCAATATAAGTAGCCAGTTCCGAGATACGAAGCTTCTCATTATAATGCTGGTTAATGTAGTCAATAGCATGGCGTGCATACACAGTTCCCGGGTAAAAATGTACCATACCCGGAGCGTCGCTCATATATTCTTCTACCAGATCTGCCAGAATTTCCAACAGATAAGCATTTCTCCTCAGTTCACATTTAAAAGACAACTGATATTCTTCCAGGATTTTTTCAATCAGTTCCTGGATGTGGGGAAGGCAGGCAATGCTGCGCACCGGTTTTTTCATAGAAAAACCGGCGTTATCTACGCAGGCTTTTGCTTTCGCCCCACTAAACCCCACCCAGCTGTAGAACCAGGGATCCTCTTTATCAGCTTCATACCAGGCCTCTGTGGCAGGCGGAAGTAAAAAGGCCTCTCCCTTTTTTATATTGTATTGATTTCCGTTGACTTCAAGCGTCCCGCTTCCCTCGCTGACAAAATGAAGCACATAATTTCTTCTTCTGTTAGGACCATAACGGTGTCCCGGCTCACATTGTTCCCAACCGCAATAGCACAGGCATAGTTCCGAGGAGTCTCTTTGGATATCCTCCAATGATTTATATTTCGCAGAGCTGGTGTATCCTGTCATTCTATTCAAGTCATTCCCTCCATGTGTCTCTAAACGAAACCAGGCCGCTGCACCGTTTTTTTTATGCAGCAGCCCATTTTCAAAGCCAGTCTGTTTCTATTAAATCTCTTATAATTTTCCACCGCTGGTAGCGATACCTTCAATAAACTGTTTCTGAAAGATCACGTAGATAACGATCATCGGCAGACATGCGATCAGTGATGCAGCCATCAACTGCGGGAAATTGGATGCATACTGTCCCTGCATCTTTGCAAGCGCCGCAGAAAGTGTCAGCATGTTCTTATCCGTATTAACGATCATTGGCCACATCAGGTCTTTAAAAGCAAACACTGCTGTAAAGATTCCCAGGGCGACCATGCTGGAACGGGTAAGAGGCGCCATGATAAACAGGAAAGTCTGGCCGATATTGCAGCCATCCAGTCTGGCCGCTTCTTCCATATCTTTTGGAAGGGTCATATAGGCCTGTCTCAGCAGGAAAGTACCGAAAGCTGTGACAATACCAGGGAATACCAAGCCGAAAATGGTATTTAAAGCACCAAGTCCGCTGACCATCAGGTACTGAGGGATGATAAAGATCTGTGAAGGGATCATCATCTGGAACAGTACCAAGGAGAACATAAAATCTCTTCCCTTAAAGTTCAGACGGGCAAAAGCATATCCGGCCGTGGTTGCTGTAAGAACTGCACACAGCACGCGGAAAAAGATCATGAGGAGCGTATTCTTATACAGCAGGATAAAGTTCATATTCTCCATAACTTCCGTAAAGGACTCTGTCCTCCATACCGTAGGGAAAATCAGAAAAGGATTTACCTGGGTAGCCTCTGACACAGACTTAAATGCTGTAAGTATCATCCACAAAAAGGGAACCAGCATAGTAATTGACATAAGGATCAATACAATATGTATGATCACTGACATTATTTTTCTTCTCGCTTCCATACCAGTACCCCCTTTTAATTATAGTAAACCCATTTTTTCTGTCCGATCATCTGGAATACCGTAACGATCATGATCACAACCAGCAGCAGAACCACGATGGCAGAACCATAGCCCTGATTCTTCTGACGGAAGGAATATTCATAGAACAGATATACCAGAGACTGAGTCTTGATAAGCGCCGGGTTGGATTTATCCATTACCATGAAGATCAGGTCGAATACCTGAAGGGCGCCGATCACACGGGTAACCAGTACGAAAAAGATAGTGGGAGAGATCAGAGGCAGCGTAATGCTGAAGAACTGACGTACGCCGCTGGCTCCGTCAATGTCCGCCGCTTCATAATAATCTCCCGGCACTTCCTGGAGACCGGCAAGGAAAAGTACCATGTTATAACCAATGATGGACCAGATACCGATCACTGCAATGGAAAAGATCGCGATATTCGGGTCGGACACCCAGTTTACATGTACTCCGAAAACATGGTTGATCAGACCGAAGTCTGCGTTAAACAACCATCTCCAAACCATAGCTACCGCTGCCGGAGCCGCTACCATAGGCAGGAAGAAAATGGTACGGTATACGCTTCTGCCCTTCATCTTCCTGTTCAAAAGGACTGCCAGCACCAGAGAGATGGCAATGGAAAACGGCACCTCTACGATTGCATATTTGATCGTATTGATCAGCGCCTGCCATACCTGAGAATCTGCAAACATTGTCTGATAATTTTCCAGTCCCACAAAGATATTTCCCCTGCCGAAGTCTCCGGTCTTAAAGAAGCTCTTATAGATTGTCTGGAAAATCGGTATAATATTCAAAATAATAAGTCCCAGCATCGTAGGAATGATAAACGCCCAGCCCCATCTGAATTCGCTGCGCTCACGGCTTGTTACTTTCTTTTTCGGCTTTGCCATATGTGTCACTCCTTTTTCTTATGGGGACAGCCGCCAAAACGGCTGTCCTTTCACCTTATGTTACTGCTCTTCCGCCAGCGTAGCGTTCATCTCTTCTGCAATCTGCTTGCAGGTATCTTCCATGGTCATATTTCCGGCCCAGGCCTCTTTCAGAAGCTCGCTGGCTCTGTTTTCCCATGTAACGGTATTTCTGGAGTATGGTCTGATTACCATGTCATCGCGCATATCCAGATAAGCCTGTAAGTTAAATTCCGGTGCACAGTTTACCCATGCTTCAGAAGTTCCGTCCCATGCAGACATGGTAACGCCTAATTCTGCCTGTTTTGTCTGAGCTGCTTCGGAACCCAGATATTCGATCAGTTTCCATGCATTTTCTGTATTGTCGCCGTTTGCTGCTGCCGCCCAGCCAAGGCCATTGTAGATGGAGACACGTCTTCCGCTCTCTGCATCCATAGGCATTACTGCACAGTCACAGTTTTCTTTAATATAATCTTCTTCCTTGAAGGAAGAGATCATCCAGGAACCGTGGAAGGACATCGCTGTCTTTCCGGATTTCAGAAGCACGTCCGGTCCGTTCTCAGACATGGTCTCGATAGAAGGCATAGAGCCGTCTTTGATCAGCTGCTCAACCACCTGCATAGCTTTGATAGTGTTTGGATCGTCATATCCGGAAGTTGTCTTATCGTCAGAAATGATCTGTCCGCCCATATCGTATACGATATTGTAGTAACCTTCCTGGTTGGTATCATTTCTCATGGCAAATCCATACTGGCTGCCGTCCGGCTTTGTCAGCTGTTTTGCAACCTCTACCAGCTTGTCCCAGGTCCAGGTCTCATCTGGATAAGGAATTCCGGCTTCGTCAAACATGGTCTTATTGTACCAGAGAGCGATGGTATCTACATCCTTGGGAACTGCATATACCTTGTCTTCATATGTATACAGATTCTTAATATCTTCCGGATACTTGCTCATATCCACAAGATCACTTTCTGCGATCTTATCTGTAAGATCCAGGAGCATATCGTTTGACATATATCTCTCGGACTCATTAGAATGCATCCAGAATACGTCCGGCATATCGCCGCCCTGAGCTCCGGCTTCAAGAAGGGTCCAGTACTCGTTCCATGGCACTACCTGGATTTCTGCACCAATGCCTGTCTCCTCTGTGAAATCTGCCAGGATTTCTTTCAGTCCGGCTTCCTGGTAGGTATCCCAGATCATGACAGACAGGTCTCCGCCGCCTCCGCCGCTTTCTCCGCCGCCTTCATTACCGCCGCCTCCGCAGGCGCCTAACGAAAATACCATAACCCCTGCCAAAGCTAATGCTACAACTCTCTTCAATTTCATAGTCTCTCCTCCTTTAATTCGTCATTTTGCTTTCATTGCTTTAATCATCAATGTATTGTTTATTATAATTTCACATGGAAAAATGATAAATGGAGTTATGTTTTTACTATATGTCATAATGTCGCTTTTCCGTTTAAATGCATGTAAAAAGCATCGAATTTCCCTTTATCAATGGACAATTTAACAATATTTTTTTATTTTTCCCTCTTCATTCTTCCTGTTTTTTTTAATTTTTTCCCTGTTTTCCCTTCTATTTTTACTGTTATCCGTATTATTTTTTCATAGTTTCCTTATTTTTTTTAATTTCTCCATAGTAATTTTCCATATTCAATGTTACCCTTTACTATATATGCTGCATTAGACCCTCGCGGAAAATATCACATGATGTATAGAAAGGAAACCGGCTATGAATCTCTTTAATGAAAATAACCTTCTAAATATCGGCTTAAATAAGATCGGAGATGTGATCGTATGCAATCTTCTCTTTGTACTCTGCTGCATTCCAGTTTTCACCATCGGCCCGGCGCTGACTGCTCTGTACCACTGTATGCTGCGCAGCGTCAAAGGGAATCTCAACGGAGCCGCCAAGACCTTTTTCCGTGCTTTTAAGGAGAATTTCCTCCAATCCCTGGCCGCCTGGCTGCTTTTTCTCCTTCTGCTGCTCATATTGCTGCTGAATATCCGCTTCCTGTCTCTCCAGGGTAAGGATATCTCCCAGGTTCTTCTTTATCTTTCTGAAGGCGCAGCGGTTCTTCTGGTGATCGGAGGTCTTTATATCTTCCCGGTAATCGCCGCCTTCTCGAATACGCTGAAAAATCTGGTGAAAAATTCTTATATTTTTGCTTTTATGCATTTTCCTTCCACCCTGCTGCTGGCTGTGATCACGATCCTTCCTATGTTTATGACTTATCAGGACCTCACTCTCCTGCCTTTATATGCCTGCTGCTGGTTTTTCTTCGGCTTCGGCCTTACTGCCCTGATAAATGCTCATATTTTATACCGCTTCTTTAAAAATTATCTGGGCGATGAAAATCCTTAAAGCTAAAAAAGCCCTGTCCCGCAGTGTAACTCATCCGAGCACGCCGCAGAACAGGGCTTTTCATTTTTCTTAATTTACCTTCTTTATCACAAACAGCAGTGAGGCAAAATCTCCGCCTCTTCTGTTCAGTTCCATTCTGTCAATGGGAATTCCCCCATACATCAGCTCATCGCCATAAGCCTCATAGGTCTTTGCAGGTTCATCGGCCAGGATCACCTGATACAGGCCGTCTTCCTGAAGTCCTTTTACTTTCAGCCGGAGCCAGGAAGCATTTACCTTGTTCAGTTTCTGATAGAACATGGCAACTGACTGTTTCTTATCCTGAGATACCACCTGCCATGCAGTATCATTACCCTCAAAGGGACTTAACAGGCGGAAGAAATCCCCGTCAACCTGGATAAGCTCTCTGTACTCTTTCATAAATGCTACCTGTTTCTTCACCTCTTCCATTTCCTGGTCAGAAAGAAGATTCAGGTCCAATTCATATCCAAAGGTACCGAAATATGCAATATTGGCTCTTGTACTGATAGGAGTCTTTCTGAACACCTGATGATTAGGCACTGCAGACACATGAGAGCCCATAGCTACGATTGGATACACATAGGAAGTTCCGTACTGGATTTTTGTTCTCTCATTGGCATCTGTGTCATCACTGGTCCATGTCTGGGGAGCAAAGTACAGCATACCCGGGTCAAATCTGGCGCCGCCGCTGGCACAGGATTCAAAGAGAATCTCCGGAAATTCTTCAGTCAGGCGGGTATAAAGGTCATAAACTCCCAGGATGTATCTGTGCATAACCTCTCCCTGACGGGCCGGCTCTGCCGTTCTGCTGTAAGGCTCTGTCATATACCGGTTCATATCCCATTTGATATAGGAAATAGAGGACTCACGGAGAATTTTTGCTATCATCTCATAGATATAGTCCACCACTTCTTTTCTGGAAAAGTCCAGAACATGCTGATGTCTGGCATGGGACTCAAATCTGCCGGGAGCTGCAACAAGCCAGTCTGGATGCTGACGATAAAGGTCGCTGTCCTTGTTTACCATTTCCAGCTCTACCCACAGTCCGAACTTTAATCCCATATCTTCTATTTTTCTGGACAATCCGGAAATTCCCTCAGGGAGTTTTTCCAGATTTGCATACCAGTCGCCCAGGCCTCTGTAATCATCATTTCTGGCCCCGAACCATCCGTCATCCAGAACAAACAGTTCCACTCCGGCTTCCTTTGCCTTTTTGGCAATGTTCAGTATTTTTTCTTCATTAAAATCAAAATATGTGGCCTCCCAGTTATTTAAAAGGATAGGACGAGCTTTATCCCTCCATGTGCCTCTCATGAGGCGCTTCCTGTAAAGCCTGTGATATGTCTGGCTCATTTTATTCAAACCCTGGTCGCTGTACACCATGACAGTTTCAGGAGTCTGGAAGCTTTCTCCTTTCTGGAGCACCCAGGAAAAACTCTCCGGATGAATACCTGCCGTAACTCTTGTCATATCAAAGGTAGAGACTTCTGCCTGAATAAGGAAATTACCGCTGTATACAAAGCTGAATCCGTAAACTTCCCCGTTGTATTCCCCTGCATCTGGTCTTTTCAGGGCCATAAATGGATTATGCTCTGCTCCGCCGCAGGTACCGTTCATGCCATATATAGACTGGATTCCCATCTCCAGTCTGCGGCTTTTTACATATCGCTCTCTTGCCCAGGCTCCGGAAAGCTGTACCATCTCAAAGTCCATATCCAGAAATTCCACACATGCGCTCATAGCTTTCTCCAGTACGATAGAGCTCTCTCCTTTGTGCAGAAATCTGGTATTTCTGGTGATTACCGGATAGTCTTTATAGATTGTATAAGACAGTACCATATCTGTATTGATTTTATCGTCATGGAGGGTAATCTCCAGGGTATCTCCTTCGCCGTCATCTTCTACATAAGTAGCCGGCAGAGGAGCCAGGGATGGTTTCCCCTTCAGGATCTTGTAATCTTTATAGACAAAATTTGTAATCCTGCTTCCATCCTCCTGACGAATGCACAGAGCAGGGCTCTTATAATCTCCCGTTCCATAAACAGGATATTCCTGTCTGGTATAATGCATAGACAGCAATCCCGGTTCCGGAACACAGATGGACATCTGAGATCTCATAGTTTCTTCATGAAAATGAGAAAAGTCTTCTCTGTCCCGGAGAGCCTTCCCATAATACAGATTCTCCATCTGCCCGTTTTCCATAATTCCAATGATATAGCTTACTTCATCGTTAAACAGGTGAAACTCTTTAGCTTGTTCATGATAAATAATCGGCATAACGTCCTCCTTTGTTCATTTCATTCCTTGATTTCTGTGTCCTATTATATCCTCCCCTTTTGAAAGATTCTATCTCATTTGTTTTTTTTAATTGTTGATTTGTTGCATACTCATGCGATATTATTGTAAACCATTATTTTCAGATAATTTGTTTAATTTTTGTCTGGTTTTGTCAAATTCTTCCTGCTTCAGACCAATATTTGATTTCAAAAATGTCAACCCTTTTTCCACTTTTTTCTTCAAAAAATCCCATTTTATAACAACTTCACAAAACCTATGTTCTTTATTTCATTATGTAAATCAAAGAAATCCACAGTGATTTTTGTGGACAATGTGGATAACTCGGTGTATAACTCCACTTTCTCAAGGTTTTCCACTATTTTCAATGTGTATAACTTTGAGGATAAAATGTGGGAAACTTCCCAGCCTTCGACAATCTTTGTATATATTTTACAATCGTGAATATTCTGAAAATTTAAAGGTAAATTTCTGAACTTTTCCAAGGAATTCTGTCCTCGACAACATATAAATCCAGGCCTCACAATTATGTAAATTTAAAAATGCTGCATGTGACCACAGCTTCTGTCATCACATACAGCATCTTTTTGTTGCTTTTTGCCCTTTTATTAGATTACTTTAATTCCACCCAGCTGACGTACTTTCAGAACATGGCAGGAATCCTTTCCGAAGATATGGTCAATTTTCTTCCTGTATTCTTCCACATAACTGTTTTCTACAAATACCTGGATTGTTCCTGCAAAGCCCCCTCCGTGAACACGGCTGACACCATGATTCTGAAGAATGCTTTCACTGGCTCCCAGAGCAACAGACATAGCCTGGTTCTGCTCATCTCTGTTTATGTAAATATTCTGAAGGTATTTGAAAGAAGAATTTCCTGACTCCTTCACCAGCTCCAGAAATCTTCTGAAGTCTCCCTGTTCCAGAGCCTCCACCTGTTTTTCCACTCGCTTTTCTTCCTCGAAGAAGTGCAGGGCACGAAGCACCGGACGGTCTCCCAGGATACTTCTCAGGCCTGGAATCTGCTCAAAGAATTCCTGCTCGTCCACTTCTCTGAGGACTTTTTTCTTAAAGAAGGCTGCAACTTTCTTCATCTCTTCCGGAATCTTTGCATAGTCATCTGTCAGATTCGCATGTGAAGCTTTGGTGTCTACAATACAGAGACTGTACTGGTAAGCCTGGAAATCAGAAGGTACTTTTTTTACTGACGGTGTCTGTGGGTCCTGGAAATCAATATGGATCAGTCCTCCTACTGCACTGGCCATCTGGTCCATCAGGCCGCAGGGTTTGCCGAAATATACATTTTCCGCATACTGACCGGCTTTGGCGATTTCCACCGGGTCAATCTCCATATTATTGAAAAGCCCTGAAAGAATCGTTCCTACAATTACCTCAAAAGCTGCTGAAGACGACAGTCCCGCTCCAATCAGCACGTCACTGGTAATATAGGCCTGAAAGCCGCCTATTTTATATCCCTTTTCTGTAAGAGCAGCCGCAGCGCCACGGATAAGAGCTGTTGTGGTGCCCTCTTCTTCATATTTTTCTTCAAGGTCTCTGGTGTCTACTTCTACCATGTCGTAACCTTCTGATACAAGCTGGATCACAGGGGAGTCCACTGGACTGACCACTGCAACAGCATCCAGATTAATAGACGTTGCCAACACCATACCATGCTGATGATCTGTATGGTTTCCTCCTACTTCACTTCTTCCCGGAGCGCTGTAAATCTCCACCTGTTTTTCACCAAACAGCTCTTCAAATTTTTCTACAGCCTGTGCGTATCTGGCATTCTGCCTCTTGGCTTCGGAATCATCCTGATAGATCTCCCGGAAAAGTTCTTCATAATTTCCCTGTAAAAGTTCCTCTTTTAATATTCTGGAGTCCTTCATCTTTTTCCCTCCTGTTTTTCTGCATTATCGTATTTATCATAGCATATTTTTCCAAGAAAATATACATACCCTTTTTCTTTTTTCATAAACTGTAAAGAAGTATCCCTTTTATGAGGAAATACCCTTGAAAAAAATTTTATCTCTGAAGCGAAAGTATTTCATCTGCGCAGCAGCCCTTCTACTGGTATCCGGCGCAGCTTTCTTTTTCCTGAAAACCTGCCTTCCCTCTTCTGAAAATAAGGAGTTTGAAAGCTACATAGAAGATATTTTCCAGCAGGAAATGAAAACAAATACCCTGAATCTTCACTATACCCTGGCCTATCCGGAGGATTACGGCATCGATGAATACCAGGTCACTCTGGGAACCATGGAGCCGGATGCTCTGGAAAAAAATCAGAAAGAGGCAGAAAAACTCCAAAGAGAATTAGAAAAGTTTGATCTCTCCCAGCTTTCGGAAGAAAATCAGATTATCTACGACATCCTTTCCCTTGAATTTTCCTCCCAGCTTTCTCTGGGCAGTTCCTATCTTCTCCAGGAACCCCTTGGGCCAAATCTGGGCATCCAGGCCCAGCTTCCCATACTTCTGGCAGAATATACCTTCCGCACTTCTTCAGATATCAAGGATTATTTTTCTCTTCTGGCAGATATTCCGGAATACTTCCAGAGTATCCTGGAATTTGAAGAAAAGAAGGCTGAAGAAGGGCTGTTTATGAGTGATGTCAGTGCAGACAGAATCATTCAGCAGTGCCAGAGCTTTATGGAAACAGGTACAGAGAATTACCTGTATTCCATGTTCAATCAAAGAGTAGAGGAACTCTTAAACTCCAGGAGGATTTCCCGGCACCAGGCAGACTCTTTTATTGAAATGCATGACAAACTCATGGGCCAGTTTGTTTTTCCTGCTTATCTCTCCCTCTCCCAAGGACTGGAAGAACTAAAAGGAAGGGGAAAAAACACCGGCGGTCTGGCTTATCTGGACGGTGGAAAAGATTATTATAAATATTTGGTTCAGAGTACGGTAGGAGACTACCGCTCCTTAGATGAAATCCTCCAAAGCCTCCTTCTCCAGCTTCAGGAAGATTACAGCAAAGTTCAGAAACTTCTTACAGAAAATCCTGCGATTATCTCCAGCGCATACAGTCTTCCCTCCTCTGGTCTTTCCCCAGAGCAGATGCTGGATTATCTCCAGCATATTATCACAGATGACTTTCCTGAGCTGGAAGTAAAGGAATATGAGGTGAAATATGTACCGGAATCCATGGAAGAATTTTCAAGTCCTGCTTTTTACCTGACTCCCCCCATGGATACCCTTACGCCTAATACCATCTATATCAATCAGTCCAGTCAGGTATCTCAGGCAGAACTTTTTACCACCCTGACCCATGAGGGTTTTCCCGGACATTTATATCAGACCGTATATTTTGCCGGCCAGGATCATCATCCTATACGGGAACTTTTAAGCTGCAGCGGCTATATAGAAGGATGGGCCACTTATGTAGAATCTCTGGCCTATGGCTATGCCTCTCCTTTCCTTGCTATCGACCAGGATATCATGGATTTTCTATGTCTGAATCGTTCCATCAGCCTATGCCTTTACTCCATTTTAGATCTGGGCATTCATTATCAGGGCTGGAACATGGATACCACAGCCGATACCCTGGCAGTATTCGGAATTACAGACCAGGAGACCTGCCAGGAAATTTTCCAGTACATCATAGAAAATCCCGCCAACTACCTGAAATACTATCTGGGATATCTGAATTTTATTTCCTTAAAAGATACTGTCCAGACGGAAACAGGCAGCAGCTTTAATCTGAAAGAATTTCACAAAAACCTTCTGGATATCGGTCCGGCTCCCTTTCCCGTTGTAGAAAAATATCTTCTTGCAGAATATAAATAAGGTGCTGAAAAAGCCGTTCTGGAAAGGCTGTCTTCTCTATCGCCTTTCCCAAACGGCTTTTTCTTCTCATTTTTATGCTCATCTGTAAGAGTCAAAAAAAGTTCTCAGATTCATCAATGCTTTTACCAGGACTTCCTGCTGCTCTTCATTCAGGTCCTTCAGCACAGCCTGTATCATCCCATCGTGGAATTTCATATGATGGGCATTGGCTTTCTTACCTTTCTTTGTCAGGGAAATAAGGACTACACGCCGGTCCTCCTCACTTCTTTCCCTGTGTACATACCCCTTCTTCACCAGACTATTAATAGCAATGGTAAGAGTTCCCACTGTAACCGACATGATCTTTGCCACAGAAGACATATTCTTGGGTTCTCTCTCTCCAATCGCTTCAATAATATGCATATCATTAACAGAAATATCTTTGAACTCTGAAGTAATCAGTGCCTTGCTCTCTATATCCAGGATTTCCTGGAAAAGTTTCACAAGGATGTCATGCAGCACTTCATAATTACTCATGCCATCACTCCTTCCAGCCATTTCCCCACGCTTTTCATTGATGGTTTTATTATATCCGATTCAAGTATCAATTACAATCAAATTTTTTGATAATCAAAATATTTTTATTCTATGACGTTAGCTCGTGAATCAAAATCAAGAATATTTATACATCTTATTGCTCAGTCTGTGCCGCTTTGAGCCTATAGTCTCAAAGCTATGCTCGACAAATTCGCATAAAATGTATAAATATTCCGGATATATGACTAATGCAACAACGCCATAGAAAAAAACAGGGATCCCTCTTACTTTACATAAGAAGTTCCCTGTTTTCCTAAATATAAAGGTCAGCCGCCTCTATAAATTATTTCACGATCATTTCACCGTAGCATTCTTTTCCAGGAGCCAGAGCATTAGACTCATCTGTGTCAATATGAGCTGCTGTAGCGTAAGATGCGCTTACACGTACAACTACGTCTCCAAATGTTAAAGAACGTCCGTTAGGAGATTCGATTTCAAGGCTTACGATCTGTTTGTCCTTTACGCCTGCTGCTTCAGCATCTTCTGGTGTCATATGCACATGACGTTTTGCAGCGATAACGCCTTCTGTCAGCTCTACTTCTCCTGCAGGGCCAACCAGCTTACATGCGCCGGAACCAGCAATGTCGCCAGACTCACGGATAGGAGCTGTAACGCCAAGACTTCTTGCATCAGTAAGAGAAACCTCTACCTGTGTATCTTTTCTTACAGGACCCAGAACAGACATTTTCTGGCTTCCCTTTGTTCCTACTACCTCTACCTTTTCTTCACAGGCAAACTGTCCCGGCTGGCTTAACATTTTTTTCACTGTCAGTTCATGGCCTTTGCCGAACAGAATTTCCAGATGCTCCTGTGATAAATGTACGTGTCTTGCAGATGTTTCTACTAATACTTTCATTTTGAAATCCTCCACTTGATAATTGTAAATAATCATTCATTACCTATAATTATAGCTTTTTCCATAAGCTTGTCAACGCATATAGGGGGATTTCTTCCTTGGTTTTTTGCATTTTTCAGGATACATGGTGCTCTGATATTTCTGCCTGAGAGCAGAAAAACCAGAAGTCCCGCTGCCCTTTTCAGTCAGCTCCCGCTTCTGGTTCTTTCTCTTTTTCATTTTCTGTAAATTTGTTTTTCAGATACTGATACTCTTCCACAATACCTCTGGTAATCTCGTCTTCCTCCTGTTCATCATCAGGATGATAGATCCGAAGCAGAGCGAAATATCTTTTATCCAGCTCTTCCACTGTCTTCAGTCCCTTGAAATAACGGCCTCCTGCCTCGCTTTCCTCCGTGTCTTTTCCTTTGTATCCGCCGTCAAATGTGGACCACTGAAAATCTGGTCTTTTGTAAAAGGCCTTCCAGTTCTTAAAATTTCCCATATAAAACCGCCATATCCAGCTGCAGGCTGCCTCCAGGACTACCATTACCAGACCTACGCCGGCAACAGGAACATAAATCAGGCCTCCTGCCACACAGATTGTCAGAACAATAGCAGCAACGCCAGGGCCGTTTCCCTGAATCTGAAGGAAAATTTCCATCAATGCTGCCAAAGATACTACTACTGAGGATAGTATGCAAACAAAAGAAACCACGGTTCCGGAAATTTTTAGAAAGTACTGTACACAGCGAATCAGAATAAAAGCTGCTGCCAGAGGAATCGCAAGAATCACCTTTAAAATGATCAGTAAAATCTTTAGTATACGTCTGCCGTCAATCTTCTCCATCTTTTTACCTGCATTTCTAAAAACATTCATAATCCGCCCTACAGGGCGATTTTCTCTACAGGATTAGTTTACCATATCTGGCATGATTTTCACAGGACAAATTTTTAACAAAATAAATTTCTTGATTCAAATCTCAGGTATTGTGATCACTTACATGAAATTTTTTCAGATTTCCGATTTTCTGCCGTCTCTCTGCCAGGATTTTTTCCACATCTTCCAGAGGGATGCCAGACTCCACCATCATAACAAGGAGATGATAGATAAGATCGCAGATTTCATTTGCCGTATCTTCATTTTTCCCGTTTTTTGCTGCGATAATAACTTCACTGCACTCCTCGCCGCATTTTTTCAAGATTTTGTCCAGCCCCTGTTCAAAAAGATAGCAGGTATAGGATCCTTCTCTTTTTTCTTCTTTTCTTTCCTGGACTACCTGATACAGCCCTTCCATAACATCCATCATTTTTTCTCTTCCTCCCATAATTCTCTGAAAAAGCAGCTGTGAGCTCCGGTATGGCAGGCCGCCCCTGTCTGGATTACTGTAACCAGCAGCGTATCCTCATCGCAGTCACCTTTTATGTCAACCACCTTCTGGACATGGCCGGATGTAGCCCCTTTATTCCACAGCTCTTGTCTGGAACGGCTGTAAAACCAGGTGTAGCCGGTTTCCAGAGTTTTCTTCAGACTCTCCCGGTTCATATAAGCCAGCATCAACACTTCTCCCGTATCCTTTTCCTGAATAATAGCCGGGAGAAGCTCACTTTTCTTAAAATAATTTTCCATATCTATCATGTTCAATTCCTTCTCACAGGGATATCCTGCTCTCTCAAATGTTCTTTTACCTGCTCTACAGTCAGTTCCCGGAAATGGAACAGGGAAGCCGCCAGAGCCGCATCTGCTCCGGTTTTCTCAAAAACCTCTGAAAAATGTTCCAGCTTTCCGCAGCCGCCGCTGGCGATCACGGGAATCGAAACCCGGTCACAGACTGCCTGGGTCAGTTCCAGGTCGAAGCCATCCCGGCATCCATCTGTATCCATAGAGGTCAGCAGAATCTCTCCTGCTCCCAGTTCCTGGCACCTTTTCGCCCATTCCAGAGCATCCAGTCCCGTATCTTTTCTTCCGCCATGGACCACCACACGAAAGACGCCATCTTCATCTCTTCTGGCATCAATGGCTGCTACCACACACTGACTTCCAAAGATTTTTGCCGCATCAGCAATAAGCTGCGGGTTCTTTACCGCCGCAGAGTTTACAGAAACCTTGTCTGCACCTGCCCGAAGGATTTCCCGGAAATCGTCCACTGTGCGGATTCCTCCCCCTACAGTAAGGGGAACAAACACATGCTGGGCAGTTTTTCTGACCACATCGGTCATGGTCTTTCTTCCCTCATGAGTAGCAGTAATATCCAGAAAGCAGATTTCGTCTGCTCCCTGTTTGTCATATTCTATAGCGCACTCCACTGGGTCTCCTACTTCTTTTATCCCCACAAAGTTTACACCTTTTACTACTTTTCCGTCCCTGACATCCAGGCAGGGAATGATTCTTTTGGCCAGCATCAGAATTCACCTGCCTTCTCAATGGCTTCTTTCAGGTTAATAGCGCCGGAATAAATGGATTTTCCACAGATACAGCCATACAGCCCCAGTTTCGCACAGTTTTCAATATCTTCTATAGACCGGACTCCGCCGCTGGCGATAACCCGGCAGGACACCGCATCATTTAACTGTTCCAGATGATCCAGGTTTACCCCGGTAAGGGTTCCGTCTCTGGAAATATCCGTGTAGATCAAAGTCTTAACTCCCATCTGTTCCATAGCCATAGCCAGCTCCAGGTAGCATACGGCACTGGTCTCCATCCAGCCTTCTGTGGCCACCATGCCGTCTCTGGCATCAATTCCCACGGCAATCTTATCTCCGAATTCTTTCACCGCCTCTGCCACCAGTCCGGGATTTTTCACTGCCGCAGAACCCAGGATTATCCTGGAAATTCCCTCTTCCAGGTAGGATTCTATGGTCTTCATATCTCTGATCCCGCCGCCCAGCTCTGTATTCATGCCGGTTTCTTTGGCAATCCTCAGGAAAATATCCCGGTTTACCGGATAGGCGTCTTTGGCGCCGTTTAAATCAACCATATGTACCCACTTGGCCCCTTCACGGGCAAACTTCCTGGCTGTTTCAAAAGGATCTTCCGCTACTTTCTGGGCTGTGCCGTAGTCACCTTTAAGCAAACGGACACAGGTCTTATCTTTAATATCAATTGCAGGTAATACTATCATACTCTCACCAGCCTTGCAAAATTTTCTAACATTCTGAGTCCCGTCTTTCCGCTTTTCTCCGGATGAAACTGAGCTCCGTAAACCATTCCCCGGTGCACTAAAGCCGGGATCTTTTCTCCATATACTGTATAGCAGGATATATTTTCATCTGCTGTGTCTGCCCGGAAGGAGTGGACAAAATATACATAAGGATTTTTCTCCATATCTTCGGTCATCGCACAGGGATTCAGCACCTGCAGGTCGTTCCAGCCCATATGGGGGATTTTCAGCCCCTTAGCCTCAATCTGGATTACCTGTCCGGGTATCAGTCCCAGGCCCTTCGTCTCTTTAAACTCGCAGCTCTTTTCAAAAAGAAGCTGCATGCCCAGACAGATTCCCAGAAGAGGTTTCTTTAAGGCCTCCCTGGAAATTACTTCTGCCAGTCCCTTTTTCTCCAGCATCTCCATAGCGTCAGGGAAGGCTCCCACCCCGGGAAGGATCAGCCCATCCGCTTTTTCAATTTCTTCTCTGTCACCTGTGACACAGTTTTCCACACCCAGATAGTCCAGAGCATTTTTTACGCTGAACAGATTCCCTGCTCCATAATCTATGATTCCTATCATCACAACACTCCCTTTGAAGAAAGCACGCCTTTGTCTGTCTCTGTTACCGCTTCCCTCAGGGCATGGGCAAAGGCTTTAAATATGGCTTCTATTTTATGATGGTCATTTTCTCCATACAACACTTTCAGATGAAGAGTAATCCCCGCCTGGAAAGCCAGAGCCCGGAAAAATTCTTTGACCATGCAGCAGTCCAGAGTTCCCACAGAAGGATTCTCAAAGCTGGCGTCAAAGACCAGAAAGGCTCTTCCGCTGACATCCAGGGCACAAAATCCAAGGGCTTCGTCCATAGGTATGTAGAAGCTGCCGTATCTCCGGATGCCCCCTTTATCCTTCAGGGCTTCCTTTAAAGCCATTCCAAGAACAATCCCCAGATCTTCAATGCTGTGGTGACAGTCCACCTCCAGATCTCCCTTCATGGCAAGTTCAATGTCAAAACCGCCATGGACACACAAAGCCTGCATCATATGGTCAAAAAATCCCACGCCGCAGCTCCCCTTATAGACTCCCTCTCCATCCAGGTCCCAGCTCAGGGATATCTGGGTCTCCCGGGTATTCCGCTGTATCTTTCCCACTCTCACGGCACTCCACTCCTTTCTTCTCTATGCAAGCAGTCTGTCTAAGGCCTGGACCAGTTCCTGGTTTTCTGCCCTGGATCCGGCAGATATACGCAGATAACCCTTCATGTTCCGGATAGAGATGCCTTCTTTTTTCAGGGCTTCATAGATTTCGCTGCTCCGGTCTGTTTTTATATACAGAAAATTGGTAGCTGTAGGGTACAGCTTCTGGATATCCTGTTTTTTCTCTGCCAGAACTTTCATAGCCTGATAAAGTTCCTGGGCAGAGGCCTTTATCTGAGCGGTACAGTTCTCTAAGTACTCTTTATGCCCCAGAATCACAGAGCCCGCAGCCTGAGTCATGGAATTTACATTATAAGGCGCCTTCAAAGTTTTCAGGATATTTGTTATTCTGGCATTTGCCCCAGCGAATCCCAGACGGATAGCCGCCATTCCAAAGGCCTTGGAACAGGTCTTCAGTACGATCAAATTCTCATAGTTTTCAATCTCATCCAGTACAGAACCCTCTGAGAATTCCATGTAGGCTTCATCCACCACTACCATGGCGTCTACGGCGCCTACGATCTTCAGGATATCTTCTCTGTTCATGGTCACCGCTGTGGGATTGCAGGGATTTGAAAATACCAGAAGCTTAGCATTGCACTGAGCCGCTTTTTCGATAATTTCTTCTGGGGTCACTTCCATATTTTCATCTTTGTTCAGAGCTTCTGCTCTGGCCCCCACCATACGGGTATAAAAAGTATACATACTGAAATCCGGAAGGATGGTCAGCATACAGTCTCCCTCTCCCAGAAAATTTGGAACTATAATGGAGATCAGCTCGTCTGAACCATTTCCTGCTGTGAGCAGTTCCGGCTTAACATGAAACAGCTCTCCGAATTTTCGGCACAGTTCTGTAGCATTGGGATCCGGATAGCGGTTAAACTCCACTTCAGAAACCGCCTTCAGGATTTCCTGTTTTATATTTTCCGGCATTTCCAAAAAGCTTTCATTGGCATCCAGCCGCACCCGGTAAATCTCTGTCACCGGGTCATATTTTGGCAGATTCTTCAGCTTTTCAGGCAATTCATAGCTCATGGGACTATCTCCTTTCAATTTTTTTCTTTTGCTTTTATATCTTTTTCCACCTTGCCGATCAGTTCTTCGATTTCTTTCTTCCGCAGTTTCATACTGGCAATATTTACGATCAGTCTGGCGCTGACCTGACAGATGTCCTCAATAACTTCCAATCCATTTTCTCTCAATGTGGTTCCCGTCTCCACAATGTCTACAATGGCATCGGCCAGACCAAGGACAGGGGCCAGCTCTACAGAGCCTTCAATCTTCACAAGGTCCACGTCCATATTTTTCCCTTCAAAAAAACTTTTTGCCACATTCATATATTTGCTGGCAATAGTCCTGGTCCGGTACCCCTGGTAAATATCAGTTCCTTTTAATGCGGCCAGAGCAAAACGGCATCTTCCGAATCCCAGATCCGCTACCTCATAAAAGGTGCCTCCCTTTTCCATAATGGTATCTTTTCCCACCACGCCCATATCGCAGACTCCCGTCTCCACATAGGTCACTACGTCCGCTGCCTTTGCAAGCACGATCTCCAGGGAACCGTCCCCTACAGGCATGATCAGTTTTCTTCCTTTTTCTCTCACATTGGTACAGTCATATCCCAGACGCTCCAGCATCTCTACAGTTTTATCTTCCAAACGTCCTTTTGTCAGTGCGATTCTAATTGGTCTCATTTTCCCCGGTTCCTTTCTCCATCTGATATTCTTCAATCTTCTCCCCTACCAGATGGACACGGAGGATTCCTCTTTTTCTGGCGTATTCCAGAGTTTCCTCCAATGTGTCAAAGACACTGTTTTCCGCCATGATCCCCTTCTCCTCCAGTTCTTTCCGGTACTGAACGCTGGCTGGAATATACTTCAGATCCTGGGTAAAGACCAGGATTTTCGGCACAGGCTCCGGTTCCGGCTCTTTTCCCTGGCTGGCAAGATCCACATTAAAACCAAATCCAATGGCACAGTGGTCTTCTCCAAACTGTCCCAGGAGTGTATCATATCTGCCTCCTGACAGAACCTGTTCTCCCAGTCCCCGGAAATATCCCCGGAATATGATCCCTGTATAGTACTCTGCCAGATTTACCAGACCCAGGTCAATCAGTACCTTGTCACCCAGTCCCAGTTCCTGAAGGTATTCGTAAATCTGCTTTAAGTAATCCAGGCTTTCTCTGGCGCCGTTTTCGTCAAATAGTTCGTAGGCTTCCTGGAAAACCTCTGCTCCTCCGAAAAGTCTTGGCAGCCTTCTGAGAGCTCTGGCCGCCTTGTTATCTTTGGCTTTTCCGAGAATATCTGACAGAGCTGCATAGTTCTTCTGCTCCACCAGCTGGCGGATTTCTTCTTTGGTATCGTCGTCAGCATCCAGGCTGTCCATGATAGCCTTAAAATATCCGATATGGCAAAGCTCCAGACGGTATCTTCCTTCGCTGACTTTATCCAGACTTCTGGCCGCCAGCTCTACCACCTCCAGGTCTCCCCGCAGAGGCGAGCCGCCGATAAGTTCGATCCCCACCTGGTTAATCTCTACGCTCTTGCTTTTTCTCTCAGGAAATCCCCGGTATATATTATGGTTATAGTAAAGTCTCAGCGGTTTCGGCAGTCCTTTCAGCCTTGTAGCTGTCAGTCTGGCTACCGGAGCCGTACAGTCCGGGCAGAGCACCATCAGTCTTCCTTTGGCGTCTGTCAGCTTATACATGGATTCCTTGGGCAGGTATTTCGCCGCTTTCCCAAAGACATCATAGAACTCAAGGGCCGGCGTCATTACTCTGCGATAACCCTGAGCCACAAACAGGTCTTTTAATGTTTTTGTCACCTGAGAACGCTGGTCACACTCTCCAAAAAGAAGGTCCCTGGTTCCGTCTGGTGTTATTTTGTCATAATATCTCATGATTTTGTCCCCTTCACTTTAACGTGCTACCATATTATCATTATAGAGTTTTTATGTCAATATTTTTCATTTTTACTATGTTAACGCGGCACAACTATGTTTTTATTATAGCAGAATCAGATTTTATTGTATAGCAAAAAACTGAGAGCCAGGAATCCACCTGTCTCTCAGTTTTTATATCTCTGATCTGTTTACCTGAGCATCAGCCCCGCCAGGACCACACTGGCTGCAATTCCTCCAAAAGTAGCCAATAGGGCCCCTGCTATGGTATATCTGGTCTTATTCACTCTGGCTGCGATAAAGTATACAGAAACTGTATAAAAAATAGTTTCTGTACATGACATCATGATCGAAGCGATGAGGCCTATCCGGGAGTCGGTTCCAAACTCCTTAAAAATGTCCAGGACCAGGCCGGTAGCTGCACTGGAAGAAAACATCCGTACGATAGTCAGAGGCACCAGTTCTCCTGGAAAACCAGCATATTCTGTGATCTTCCCGATTCCCTCTCCTATGAGATCCAGAAATCCGGAAGCCCTGAGGACTCCCACGGCCACCATGAGCCCGATCAGGGTAGGAAGGATTCCCACTACTGTTTTCAGCCCATCTTTCGCTCCTTTTACAAATTCCTCATATACTTTGCATTTATTCAGCAGTCCATAGGACACAATGTAAAAAATTACCAGAGGGATACTGATCTGGGAAAGGAAAACTAAAATCTTCATGTTTCACCTTCCGGCCTTTTCTTTTATTTTACGCGGAAAGACCATATTTTATCCTCTATTTCTTAAAGCAGTTCACCATAGCGCCGTACATATGCCTTCTTCAGGCTGGTCGCCAATGCTATATACAGCAGGATACACGGGAGCAGATAAGCAAAATAGCTTATGGGCAGGGGTGCAAATCCCAGCAAAGTGCCAAAAACTGTAAATGGAATGATTGTAAGCACTGCAATTCCCGCACAGGTAAGCATAGTCAAAGGAACAGAAGCTCTGCTCTGTATAAAAGGAATCTTGGGTGTACGGATCATATGGATAACCAGTGTCTGGCTCCACATAGATTCCACAAACCATCCAGCCTGAAACATAGCAGCGTAAGCAGTCTGCATTTGAGTCAATTCGGCACCGCTGAAATGATTTTCCAGGTTGTTATACAAAACACCTCCGGACACAAACAATGGGCAGAATATAAAGTACATGAAAATATAAGTTGTAAAGTCAAAGATAGAGCTGGCAGGCCCGATCCAGGCCATAAAACTGCCCACAGAAGAAGCGTCCCATTTACGAGGTATACGCAGGAACTCTTCATCTACATTATCCCAGGGAATTGCCGTGCAGGACAGATCATAGATCAGATTGAGGAAAATCAGCTGCACGCTCATCATGGGAAGAAACGGCAGCAGCGCTGACGCTGCCAGAACAGAAAACATATTTCCGAAATTTGAAGAGGCTGTCATCTTAATGTACTTGATCATGTTTGCATAGGTTTTTCGACCCTCGATAATTCCCTGCTCCAGGACCATCAGGTCTTTCTCCAGCAAAATAATGTCTGCCGATTCTTTTGCTACGTCTACGGCAGTATCAACGGAAATACCGATATCCGCTGATTTCATAGCGGCTGCATCATTCACTCCGTCTCCCATATAGCCTACGGTATGCCCGCTTTCCCGGAGGATGGAAACCACCCGGACTTTCTGATCTGGCGTCAGTTTTGCAAATACATCTGTTGATTCTGCTGCTCTCGCAAGCTCTTCGTCTTTCATATTGTCTATATCCGGGCCAAGAAGCATGTTACGGACTTTTAGACCTACCTGTTTACAGATCGTGCGGGTGACTTTATCATTATCTCCTGTCAGGATCTTTGTTGTGACGCCATACTCTTTGAGAGCCCTGATCGCATCTGCTGTGGATTCCTTAGGAGGGTCAAGGAAAGCCAGGTAGCCAAGCAATACCATATCACATTCATCCTTGACGCCCAATACTCCCACCGGAGAAGGATTGCTCTTCTGCGCAATGGCTAAAACACGGAATCCATTATCATTCAGATCATCTACTGTTCTTAGAATCCTTCTGCGGATTTCATCCGTCAAGGGCCTTACCTGTCCTCCCCGTTCTGCAAATGTACAGATAGAAAGCATTTCTTCTACTGCACCCTTAGTAACCATCTGTGTCTTTCCTTTTTTATCCTGTACCACAGTGCTCAGACGGCGGCGGTTGAAGTCAAAAGGGATTTCATCCACTTTCACATAGGTTTCAGACAGATCTGCAAGCTGGGGATTTTCAGATTCCTCTTCTTCAGTCTTGCGGATGATCGCCAGGTCCATCAGGTTTTTATATCCTGTCTGAAAATAGCTGTTCAGGTAAGCATGGCGCAGTACCCTTGCATCATCTTTTCCGTCTACGTTCCAATGGTATTCCAGCACAACCTGATCCTGGGTCAGAGTTCCGGTTTTATCTGTACAGAGAATGTCTATGGCACCGAAATTCTGGATAGAATTAAGGTTTTTGACAATCGTCTGTTTCTTGCTCATAGATACGGCTCCCTTAGCCAGGCAGGTGGTCACGATCATGGGGAGCATTTCCGGTGTCAGGCCAACTGCAATAGAAATGCCAAACAGGAAGGCTTCCAGCCAGTCTCCTTTTGTTATGCCATTAACAAAAAACACCAGAGGGACCATGACCATCATAAAACGGATCAGTACCCAGGAAACTGCATTAACCCCTTTGGTAAAACTGGTTTCTACTGCCTCTTCAGCTACTGCAGAAGCCATTGTCCCAAAGAGGGTATGGTCCCCTACACGGACGACAACTGCCGTTGCGCTGCCGGAAATAACGTTGCTCCCCATAAAGGCTATATTGCTGTAGTCTGTAATGGCGTCCTGCTCCGTTTGCATTATTTCAGGCGTTTTCTCAACAGGTTCACTTTCGCCGGTAAGACTTGCCTGACTGACAAATAAGTCTTTTGCATCCAAAATCCTTATATCTGCAGGGATCATATCTCCTACTGACAAGTGTACAATATCACCGACTACCAGGTCATCCATAGGAATTTCCATTGCTTTTTCTCCTTTGCGGCTGACCGTACAAGTAGTGGTAATCATAGCCAGCAGCTTTTCAGCAGCGCTGCCGCTTCTGGATTCCTGAATAAATCGAAGAGTACCGGAAATCAATACCATTGTGAGAATAATGACTACCGTCAGACAGTCAAAATCTGCCGGCGTATTGCCAAACATAGAAAACCAGGGAAATATCATATCCGTAATAGCCGATACCGCTGCCAGACAGAGTAAAATAGCCGTAAATGGATTCAGAAACGCACCGGCCAGGCGTTTTGGCAGAGATTTTTTCTTTTCGTGGGTCACCCTGTTCGTCCCATATTTACTGCGGCTGGCGGCTGCCTCCTCCTCATCCAGTCCCCGCAGCGTGGTATGCAGATTTTTCAGCACTGCCTTAACAGAGCTCATGGCTGCAGTCTGAATGCAGCGATTTTCTTCTCTGTCCAGGATTACTTTTTCTAAGGTCATGTCAGCAGCCTGAGGATTTTTTTTCATATTCATTGGTTCTTACCTCCTTCCCCTATTATCTGAAAATAGTATAAAAAAAACGCAGGGAAGATCACATGACTAAAATCTTGCGATTTCCTTGCGATTTGTTAAGAATTAAAGTTTAAAGCCTGTCGTTGAATTTATATCCTATGCCCCAGATGGTCAAAATATACTCGGGAGCGTCTGGATTTGGTTCAATCTTTTTCCTGAGTTTTCGGATAAACGCCATAATATTGCTGTCATCCAGCAGGTAACTGCTTTCCCATACTGCCTGATATATCTGCTCTTTTGTAAAAACCTCTCCCCGGTTCCGGGCCAGAAAATATAAAATATCAAATTCCTTAGGTGTCAGTGATATTTCCCCGTTATCCCGGGTTACCTTTCGAGATCTTGCATAAATGGCCAGATTTCCGCATTGGATGACATCATTTACAGGCAGTGGCGTTTCTCCATCTCCCAGTTCCAGCATAAGGGAGCTGGAGGCTCCGCTCAGTAAGTCTTCAATCCCTTCTGCCAGTTCTTCTTTCCCCTGAATATCTGGTGCGGAAATCCGCAGTTTTTCATGAAGCCATTTAAGCAGGGAGGAATCCAGACTGATCAGGCCAATGTTCTTTTTCATGTGAGACTCCTCCTTTCCTTAACACAGTTCATGGTATTTTTTTACATACCAGCCTTTTGCCAGAGTAACCAGCAGTAAATACAAAAGTACGGCCCCTATCAGAAAGCCAAAATAGAAAAGCGGCAAAGCTGTCAGACCGATCAGCTCTCCCAGAGGGGTAAAGGTCAAAACAGTAAAAAGCAGGATTCCCAGTGTAGTGACCAGCATCATGGGAGGGGAGGGCTTACTTTGGAACAGAGGTATTTTTTTCGTCCGCAGCAAATGCAGGATCAGGGTCTGAGACCACATAGATTCCAAAAACCATCCGGTCTGAAAAAGAGCTATAAATCTGGCCTGTTCAGCAGTCCCGGATAATGACCAGTAACTGCCGCCGCATACTGCAGGACAGCAGACGAAAAACAGGAATACAAAAGTCAGAAGGTCAAAGATCGTACTGATAGGGCCAAAAAATCTCATAAAACGCCCTAAAGTCCGTCCGGACCACTCTAAGGGCTTTGAGCAGGCATCCTGGTCCACATGATCCCAGGGAAGGACAAGACAAAGGGTATCGTAAAGAAGATTCAGGAGCAGAAGCTGCACAGAAGTCATTGGAAAAAAGGGCAGCAATATGCCTGCAGCTACAATGGATAAAATATTGCCAAAGTTGGAAGAGGCCGTAATCCTGATATATTTGGACATATTGGAAAAGGCCTTTCGTCCTTCCAAAATCCCCTCCTCCAATACATTCAGATCCTTCTTCAATAAAATTACATCTGCACTCTCTTTAACAGCTTCTGCCGCCGTATCTACAGAAATTCCCACATCTGATTCCACTATCGCAGGCAGGTCATTCATTCCATCTCCCAAAAATCCGATGGTATGTCCGTTTTCCTGCAAGACTTGGAGGATTGTGACCTTTTGTTTCGGAGACAGTTCTGCAAAAACCGCTGTATTTTCAATGCGGATCATCTTTTCGTCTTCTGACAGGGTATCCATTTCCCTGCCAGTCAGGATCTGTCCCTCCTGGATTCCCAGACGCCGGCAGACAGACGCCGTAACATCCTTCTGGTCTCCCGTCAGTACTTTGATTTCCACATGAAGGTTTTTCAGCTTTTGGATTGCGTCAGTGGCTGTTTTTTTAGGCGCGTCAAAAAATGCCAGATACCCCAAAAGAGTCAGTTCCTGTTCATCTCCTGCATCCATTTCTTCTCTATCTGTTTTCTTATAAGCCACTGCCAGAACCTTCATGCCGTCCTCCAGCATTTCATCCACAATGGCATGGATACTGGAAAAACCGTCCGTTTCCATCAGGCTTCGTTTTCCCTTGTACTCAATATAACGGCAGCGTCTGCATACATCATCTATACTCCCTTTGACGATCAGCAGGTTCTGACCTTTGTGCTTTACAAGGACACTGGCAAACTTTCTATCATAATCAAATGGCTGCTCATCCAGTTTCAGATACTGTCGGGCAAGTTCAGCAAAATGAGTTTCATGCTCTGGCATCTCCCGGCATCTGAGGACGGCGGTATCCAGATGGTTGGCCACTCCAGTATGATACAGACTGTTCAGGTAACCATAGTCCAGCACCATTTCACTTTCATTTCCCAGAATATCCATATAGTATTCCAGCAAAATCCTGTCACCTGTCAAGGTACCTGTCTTATCTACACAAAGTACATCCATGCTGCCGAATCCCTGCATGGCATTGATGTTTTTCACTACAGTCTGTTTTTGTCCCATGGCAGCACAGCCCTTTGCAAGACAGGCATTAATAACCATAGGCAGCAATTCTGGCGTCAGTCCCACCGCTGCAGACAGCCCGAACAAGAATGCAGAAAACCAATTTCCTTTTGTCAGTCCCCAGGCTGCGAAAACAACCGGGACCAATACTGCCATAAAGCGGATCAGTACCCATGCAATAGAGTTAGCGCCCTGGTCAAATCTGTTTTTTCGATTTGATTCTTCCCCGGAGAAACCTCCGTAAACCGTATCCTGTCCTACTGCCAGTACCACCCCCTCTGCCGCTCCCCCAGTCACAGAGGAGCCCATGAATCCAATATTGCTGTATTGGTTATAAGTTTTTGATCTTTCCATGGGCAGGATACCGGCATCTTTTTCCAGTATGGCGCTTTCTCCTGTAATAACCGATTGTGAGACAAACAAATCCTTTGTCCATGTCAGACGTATATCTGCCGGAATACGGTCTCCGGCAAAAAGACGGACTACATCTCCCACCACCAGCTCTGAAGAAGAAATCTCCTTCCATTCTCCATCTCTGCGTACAGTCACAGTAGAATGGAGCAGACTTGTCAGATGATCTGCAATACGTTTTGCACGCATTTCCTGGATAAAGCGCATTATTCCGCTGACCAGCAGCATAGACAGGATTATCATAACTGTAGTCAGATCCCGGCTGAAATTTGATGCAAGAATCACATCTGTTATAAATGAAATAACCGCTAAGATAAATAAAATAATTGTAAACGGATTGATAAAGGCTCTCTTCAGTCGATATAAAACAGAGTCCCTGGCTCGTCCTGCTAACAGATTACTGCCATACTGACGGCGTCTTTTTTCAATCTGCTCAGTGTCATATCCCTTCCCGGAAATTTGAAGATCACGATATAATATATCGATTCCTGTATGTGCATAGTGAAAAACCCGTCGGTGGATCGACCTGTCATTTTTCATCTCTCTCGCCTCCAAATATTTTTCTGGTCCTCTTTTATGTCTACTGAAAAAGTTCATAATAAAATATGTATTGCTGCATCACGCCGCTGCAGTCTTTGTATCTGTCAAAAGGAAATCCCTGGGGATAGTGTTTTTCCAGGGCCTGACGTATATGGGTATCTACAGGAAAAGCCTCCATCTGATGAAGGGCAAAGAGGCAGATACAGTCTGCCACCTTCTCTCCCACTCCGTAAAGTTTCAGCAGTTCTTCTCTGGCTTCCGGATACTTCATATTCCGGACTGCCTCCAGAGAAATTTCTCCGTCCATGACCATTCTGGCTGTTTTCTTTATATACCGGCTCCGATATCCCAGATTACAGTCCCTCAGATCCTCTTCCCTGGCCTCTGCCAGGGCTTCCGGCCTGGGGAATGTATCATAAGTTCTCCCCTGACTGTTCTGCCGCCTCTCCCCGTATCTTTCGCAGATATTGGCAATGCACCTGCGTATCCGGGGGATATTGTTCTGCTGGGAAATAAGAAATGACACGATCATCTCCCACAGGTCCTGGTGAAGAATACGGATGCCCTGTCCCAGCCGGGCCGCCTTTGCAAGATACTGATCTTTTTCGTCAATCTCCCGTATAAACTTTCCATAGTCTGTTTGCAAGTCAAAATAGTCCTTCCAGAATCCTTCCATATCCTCCCGGGAACAGTAAAATTCACATTCCTGTCCATGCTGGCAGATTTCCAGATACTTTTCTGCCGCCAGAATCCCGAACCTTTCCTCTCCCAGATCTTCCATGCGGAAACACTGTCCTGAACGGTGGATCTGAGCAATCTCAAAATTTTCCAGCTGTATTTTTATCTTCTGCTCCATTATTTTCTATCCTCTTCCTGTTGTTTTCCACTTTCCTGTCCGGTACCTGGCAAAAGATATGAGATAATTTGCCAGCCATCCCATAGGAACCGCATACCACACAAAAGCAATACCGAATCTGGGGGCCATGGTTACCGCCACCACTACCCGGATGCAGAGATTCACCATGTTGGCAATGGTAAACACCTTCATATCTCCTGCACCTCTTAAAAGACCATCTGTAATCATCTTCAGACCGATAAAGCTGAAGAAAAATCCAATAAACCGCATATAGGACATACCGGTGTTCATGGCAAGGACCGTTCCCTCTTCTCCCAGAAACATGGCTATAAGAGGTCTGTAGAATAGTTCCAGGATCACACAGAGAAGGATTCCAAATCCAAAAACAATCCCATAAGCCGTATGATACCCTTTCACTGCCCGTTCCTGTTTCCCTGCCCCCAGGTTCTGGGCAGTATAGGAAGACATCACATTTCCCATGGCGGCCATGGGTACGATACAGATGCTTTCAATCCGCATTCCCGCAGAGTATCCTGCCAGCATCTGGGCCCCAAAACTATTCACCACAGACTGGACCAGCATCATGCCGATAGAGACTGTAGACTGCTGGAGGATGGAGGGAAGGGCAATCCTGCACATTTCTCCCAATTCCCTTTTGTCAAACCATTGGCTTTGCTCTCCCCCTTCATAGCTTTTCATTTCCCCTGCAAAAATCAAAAAAGCCATAACCGCAGAGATTCCCTGAGCGATCAGAGTTGCCCAGGCCACACCTGCCACCCCCATGTGAAAGCTGCACACCATGATCACATCCAGCACTACATTAAACACCGAGGAAAAAATAAGCAGATACAGCGGAATCCTGGATTTTCCCAGAGCGTTGAACATAGATGCCAGCACATTATACATAAACAGGAAAGGCAGCCCAATAAAATAAATATTCAGATATTCCGTGGCATCCTCCATAATATTCTCCGGCGTGTTCAGAAGTTCCATGATCTCTTTTCCCAAGAGAAGTCCCGCTCCTCCCAGCACAATGCTCACCGCCAGAAAAGAAAGCAGTGCCGTGCTCACAGAAGTCTTCATTCTTTTATAGTTTCTGCCGCCGAAATACCGGCTGGTCAGCACCGAAGCCCCCATTCCGCCGCCAATGGCAATGGATATAAACACATTAGTCAGAGAGTAAGAGGCTCCCACTGCCGCCAGGGCATTCTCCCCCACAAACCTTCCCACCACAACAGAGTCCACCATGGTGTAAAACTGCTGAAACAAATTTCCTATGATCATAGGAAAAGCAAAAAATAACAAAGCTTTTAAAGGCTTCTCCCGAATCAGATATTCCTTTTCCATTTTTATCTCCTGTTCCTTGTAGTCAAAAACCTCGCGGGAATAAACTTCTATATCCGCTACTCTTTTTCAATATGGTTTTCTTCTATAAATTCTTTAATAATATCAGAAAATACTTTGCCATACTTCTGGTATTTATTATTTCCCACGCCATTGATCTCTAACATCTCTTCTCTTGTTACGGGAAGATAGGAGCTCATTTCCCGAAGAGTCTTATCGGAGAAAATAATATAAGGCGGTATATGAGCCTCCTGGGCCATCTGATACCGTTTTTGCCGCAGCATTTCAAAGAGCTGAGGATATTTGGTTTCTTCGTTTCTCTTTGCCTTCTGTTTTTTCGGTCTGCTCTCTTCTTTTTCCTGCTGCCTGGGAAGTTTCAAGACTACTGTTTCCGGCTTCTCCCCTTTCAGGAAATCCCTTCCCTTTTCTCCCAATTTCAGCACTGGATAATCTCCTGAAGTAAGAACCAGATAATCTTTCACCAGCAGATCATTGATGATCTGGCGGATACGGGCGTTAGTTGTTTTATTCAGTTCCCCGTAATGTAGATTTTCCTCCAGTCCAAACTGCCGGACTTTCTCTGTCCTGGCCCCGCGTACTCCATCGCAGACGGCCACGATCCCATACCGCTCTCCTGTAGATTTTACAAGCCCCAGGATACTTCTTGTCTCTTCCGTCACATCCAGATCTTCAAATTCCGTAAGGCAGTTCTTACAATTTCCGCAGTAATTGCCTCCGTATTCTCCGAAGTATCGGAGGATGTATTCTCTGAGACATTCATTGGTGAAGCAGTAAAAAGTCATTTTCCGCAGCCTCTCCATATTTCGCTCCCGGATAAGAGCCTGTTCTTCAAAATCCAGTTCTTCATTTCCCTGCTGCTGGATCAGAAATTCATTCATCTTTACGTCCTGAGCTTTATAGTAAAGGATACATTCTCCAGGCTCTCCATCCCGCCCGGCCCTGCCTGCTTCCTGGTAATAGCTCTCAATATCCTTAGGCATATTATAATGGATCACAAACCGGACATTTGATTTGTCAATTCCCATGCCAAAGGCATTGGTAGCCACCATGATGGGCTTTCTGTCATAGATAAACTCCTCCTGGTTTTCCTTCTTTTCCCTGTCAGAAAGCCCTGCGTGATAACGTACTGCCGAGTAACCTGCCCCAAGAAGGGCTTCCTGTACTTCTTCCACTGTCTTCCTGGTATTACAGTAGATAATGCCGCTTTTCTCCGGATTTTTCCTCAGATATTCCAGCAGGGCATTCATTTTATCTTTAGGCTTTTCCACCGCAAAATACAGGTTCTTCCTGTCATAGCCCGTAACCATAACCTTGGGATTTTGGAGGCCCAGGATACAGAGAATATCTTCTCTTACTGCTTTCGTAGCCGTGGCTGTGTAAGCCCCGATTACCGGGCGACGGGGAAGCTGGCTGATAAAATCCACAATTTTTAAATAGCTTGGGCGAAAATCCTGACCCCACTGGGAAATACAGTGAGCCTCGTCTACTGCCACCATGGAAATCTCCACTGCCTGGATCAGAGAAAGAAAAGACTCTGTCATCAGCCGCTCCGGGGCCACATAGATGATCTTATATCTGCCCTGTCTGGCCAGCTCCATAGCTTTCCTGTACTGTCCTTCTGTAAGGGAGCTGTTTATGTAAGCTGCATGGACTCCTGCCGCATTCAGGGCAGACACCTGGTCCTTCATCAGGGAAATCAGGGGCGAGACCACAACAGTAATGCCCGGAAAAAGAAGAGCCGGCACCTGAAAGCAAAGGGACTTGCCTGCTCCCGTAGGCATGATCCCCAGCACATCCCGTCCGGAAAGGGTACTGTCTACCAAAGTTTCCTGCCCTTCCCGGAAAGTATCATATCCAAAAATCTGTTTTAGTATTTCAAATTTATTCATAATCCTCCTTAGATATCTCCAAACGCATCATGTACAAATCCTATTGTAGCAGAAAAATCCCTTAAAGAATAGAAAAGCTGAAATTCTATTTTTATCCCTTTTTTAAACTATATAGAAAATCTCTCCTTATAGTACATTCACCATAAGAAGAATTTATGCATATAATATAAAAAACTCCCAGGGTTGCAAAAGATGGATTATGAAAAGATTGGCAAACGAATCAAAAAATATCGAGAGGCTGCGGAAATGACTCAGGAAAACCTGGGGGAAGCCAGCCATTATTCCCCTCAGCATATCAGCAAAGTGGAAAATGCCCAGACAAAGCCTAGTCTGCAATGTATCCTTTCCATTGCCAATGCGCTTCAAATATCTATAGACGAACTGGTATGCGGAAATGTATCCGCTTCTTCTGTAATTTTGGACAAGGAGATCCAAGAGCTTTTAGAAGACTGTTCTCCTCAGGAAAAATATATTATTCTGGAAATCGTCAAAGTTTTGAAAACCAATCTGAAAAACCTTATACAAGATATGGAAATGTTTACAGGGCGCTAGAAATAGCGCCCTGCACTGATCACAGAAACTTCTGCATATCCTTCATTAAAGATTCCTCTGTACGCACAATATCCTTTGCCAGGTTCATGCTCTGTCCCGAGGCATTTTTGTATTCATTGATATAGCCTCCCAGAGTCTGGATTCCCATATTGCAGCCGTCCATGACCAGTTTTGCCACCTGGCTGCTGTCGTCCTTCATCATCAGTTTCATCTCCGTGGTCATTTTAGAAAATGCGGATGCCATCATTCCCGGCTCTTTTTCCTTGCTGCCGTCTTCCATGAGCATTTTCGCCGCCTTTTCTTCATAAGCCTTGTGCTTCTTGTCATAAGTATCCATCAGTTCTTTCAGCTCTTCGTTCTTCACATAATCTCTCATCTGGTCAAAACTGTTGATGGCCATTTTGCAGCCCAGGCTGCACTCCCGCAGAAGTCCTCTGGTCTGTGCGTCCATCATAATCCCTTCTTTCCTGTTTTCTCTTTTTACAGCATCGGCCAGGTCATGACAGCCCTGTGTATAGCCTGATGCCGCCTGTAAAAACAGTATTCCCCAAAGAATCCCCCTTTATTACTTAACCAATATCTCTGTTTCCAACTGAGGCTCTTCCGGAGTTCCGGTGACGGTTAGTCTTCTCTCTTGCCCCTCAAAGGTATAGTCCTGGGTATAAATTCCGTTTTCCCTGAGCTGATCTGTAATATCAATCTCCGTATCACCTATGTTCAGGCCCAGCCGTCCGCTGTCTTCATGATAGACCAGCGTCACATAATATTCTCCATCTTCACCATATTCATGGACCACAGTGATCTGGGTGCCGTCCTCGGCGTGAAGCACCGTCTCATAGGGAGTGGAAGCCTCTTTGTCTACCGTCAGATTCTTAAACACCATAGCAATCTGCTGGGCCGCTTCCCCTGCCAGCTGTCGGACATCTGTATCAGAAGCCGCCAGAACTCCTACAGATAAAGAACAGGTCAGCACCACAGCTGCTGCTGCACCTGCAAATGCTTTTCTTTTCAATCTTGGATATTTTTTCGGCTTTGTCATTTTATAAACCTCCTTCACAGCTCCACTGGAAGGTGTCAGGTGGCCGCAGGCCTTTTGATAAATTTTTTTTGGAAACTCTTCATTCATAATATTTAACCTCCTCCAGCAGTTTTTTCAACTTTTTACGTGCTCTGGAAAGCCAGGTCTGAATGGTGGAAGGACTTTTTCCCAGCATATCCCCAATGTCTGCCACGGAATATTCTTCATAATAATACAGATAGATGGGAACCCGGTATTTTCTGGGCAGCCGGAAAATCTGCTCCAGAAGCTCTTTTTCCCTTATTCTTTCATATCCTTCTGCTCCGGCCTGTCCTTGTTCTTTTTTCTCTTTCTCCTGGACAAACTCCATTCGCTTTTTCCATGGAGAGGCAATCAGCCTTTTACATTCATTCACTGTAACATGGACCAGCCAGTGCTTCAGATGCTCTTGGCTGTCAAATTCCGGATTTTTCTGATAGAGCTTCATAAAAACTGTCTGCATAATATCTTCTGCGTCATGACTGTTTCTGCAGTCATGGAGAGCAATCCGGTAAACCATATCCTGATACTGAGCCACAATTTCAATATATCTGATTTCTTCCACTGTTTCATACCTCGCAGGCGCCCTGTTCTTTTCCTATTGTGAAAAGCCTTTCACCTATAATACCCGAAAGGCCAGGAAAAAATCTCACTTTTTCCAGAAAAGTTTTTCAGACAGAAAAAGAACCCCCGGCAAGGTTACTCTCACCCTGAGGCTCTCTGTATTTTTTAATCCTGTCATTTTGCTGTAAAAACTGGAAGTTGCTTTACTCACGTTCTATAAAGCCAATGAATGAAAAAATCAATCCCACAACGCCTATTCCCATAGTAAGCAATCCCATTCCTGATGAAGAAAGAGAAATTACGATAGCAAAGAGTAATATCGCAATGCCTAATCCTATCTTTTTCATAGTAAGTCCTCCTTTGCAAATTAGGATTCCTATGTATTTTACAGGAACCAGTTAAAAGGATTCAACAGTTCAAAGAAAAAATGCAGGAAAGTATCCTTGAGTTTTTCTTTGGCATATGTTTTTCCCCTTCTTAGGCAAAAAAGCGCCCGTACAAATGAAATTAGTGTAATCACTGGAACATATATTATCAATACCAAAATTATAATCCAGAATACTTCCATACAAATACTTTATCTCCTCTGTAAATGGGGGTATGATCTTCTCTGGGAATAAATCATGTTTTCTCATTCTAGGCCACAGCAGCTAAAGTTTCTACCTCTCTATCCGTCCTTGTCTCCCTTTACCTTTGAAGAATCCTCCATTCAGTCCCAGGCTCTTTTTCTTTCCTGAAAAGTCTTCACTGACCATAAGCTGGATCCTGAAATCAAATTTCTCCCACTCCATAAATCCTACTGTAAAGGGATGTTCCTCCACTGCCAGGATCTCCATGCCTTCCTTGGAAAATCTGGGGTATTTTCCCCGAAATCCCCGGCGGTACAGCTCATCTTCCACATGGAGCCGTTCCTTTTCTATCCGTTCATTCATTTCTTTTCCATAATCCCGCTTTTTGTACTGGATGGATTCTTGACAGACCAGCTCTCTGATCTTTTCATAAAGCTTCTGGCTGCAGGGACTTTCCATTCTGTAGATAATCACCTTTTCCAGGAAAATCAGGGGCACTTTCTCATAGATTCCTGCCAGAAATGCCATAGCTTTGTCTCCCGCCAGACCGGCGATTCTCCTCATCTCTGCTGCTCCCTGGACAGTATCTGGATAATAAGGATCCAGAGATTCTTTTATAGGACTCCAATACCGAAAAGGCCGGAATTCCATAAGCCGCATCAGTTCCTGTTCCCTTGAGGTACACATGGCTTCCCCAAAATACTCATATTTATCATAGACTGTTCCCAGCATATAGACCAGCTGCCGCCACTGCTCCTGACCCTTTTCCTTCAGCCAGAAATGTCCGATCTGATGGTATTGGTATCCTTCCAGTTTTACCTGGATTTCCCGAAACCAGAGGGTAAAAATATTTTCTTCTCCCTGATGTACCACCAGAACTTTCTCCTCTTCCTTAAAAGAAAGATATCCCACAGTACATGACTCATATCCGGTGAGATATTCTCCGGTACATCTGCAGTCTGTAAGGACCAGATAACATTCCAGAGCATCGTTCATCATATAGGGGACATACCCCTGCCCCTGGCGGATATAAAGCTCAAATACCTCTTTATCAAAGATTTCTTTCAGCTTTTGAAATCCTTCCTCCATGTCCGGAGTAACTCCGGCAAGTTTTTCCATGCTGTCTGTCATATCCCTATCTTTCCTTTCAGTCATGGCGCTGGAAAGGATCATCGAAGGTTTCGCAGAACCGGGCGGCAAAAGCCGGTTCTTCCCCCTTTGCATAGAGATGAGATACATCCCCGTAGGACCTCATACGGAATAATGCAATTCCCTCCCGTCTTTCCTCAGTGATCACCGACGTTACAGAACTGGGTGCCGCCACGAAATGGTGCCACAGGATCATCGGAGAAATATGCAAAAGGTGACTTAAAAGTACGCATCCCAGACCAAAGTGACAAAAGAAAGCCAGCTTATCCTTATTAGCCCTTTCAACCCTGTAATAATTTTCTTCTCTCACATAACCGTGTTCCTTTAATAGCTTGTCAAAATTTTCTGTTACCCAGTCATACTCAGCTTTAACATCTTCCTCCTGAAATACCGGTGCCTTCCACCAGTTATCATAGTCATAAAATTCCGGATTCTTCGTCCAGTCCTGAGGCAGCCAGTCCCAGGAGATCATTTTCTTCTCCGTTACATCCGGTCTGTTGATCCTGGGGCTAAATTCCCGCAGCCATGGGCAGACAACAGCCTCTCTGTTTAATTTTTTCAACGTGCAGGAAGCGGTATCCCTGGCCCTTCCAAGGGGAGACACATAAAAATCCTGAATGTCCATTTTTACCAGTTTTTCGGAAAGATACTCAGCTTCCTTCCATCCCTTTTTTGTAAGAGAATCTATCTTGTAATCCGGATCTCCGTGTCTGATGATCAATAATTCCATTTTTTGTTCCTTTCTCTGTCTGTACCTATTACGTTTTACAAAAATATGTCTATCTTTTTCTTAAATGCTCTGTGCTGGCCGACTGGTAATCCCTGGCATATACCGCCTGCATGAAAACTTTAAATTCCATTGTTCTTTCTCTCCATATCAATTTAGCAGAGAATTTGATATTTTTCTCACTTTCACGGATAGAATGAACTCCTTCAAACACCCATCTTCCATCACAAAGCCTTTTATCATCTAATGCAGTTACCGAGCTTTTCTCGGTAACCGTATTTTAATCCATTTCTATACTTTGCTCGTTATGTTAGGAAATCATTGAACATGATGTCACCAAAAGATGTTTTTCAAGTTCGTATGATTTCCTGAAAATTATAGCATACTGCTGCAAAAACTAAAAGTAATTATACTCATTACCCTAGATTCTCCAATACGCCGTCCAGTATTTTCCGGTTACGGTGCTCGTTTTTCAAAAACTTGGCAATAGAACTGGCGGAAAAAGTTTTTCCCATATTCTCAATGATATATTTTACAACACGTTCAAAAAGGTCCTGCCGACTGATCCATTTCTGTGTACCGATTCTGGATAATGTGGTCATCTGAAATTCCCCGGTTCCTAAGTTCCTCCACAGGCATTTCAAAAATTGTAGATTTGCCACACCTGCGTACACCCGGAAGAATTTTCACCAGCGGTTGGTCGATAATAAGTGGAATACAGCATTTTTTTCTGAATTAGACACGAAAAAACCCCAGGTAAACGATCCGTCGGTTTTAAAAATCACGGTTTTGCGGTATCCTTATTCCGGGAGGTGACGAAATGGACCCGGAAAAATTCGGCGCTTTTGTGGCTCTCTGCCGCAAAGAAAAAAATATGACTCAGCTGGAGCTGGCTCAGGAATTAAAGGTTACGGATAAAGCCGTAAGCCGCTGGGAAAGGGGCAAAGGCTTTCCGGATATCAGCCTTCTTGTCCCACTGGCTGAAGCTTTGGATATTACGGTTTTAGAACTTATGAATTCCGAAAGGAGGGAAAAAAGAATGGAAGATTTTTCAGAAGAAAGTATCAAAGACATGGTAATCCATGTTGCTGCAATAGAAAAGAAAAACCAGAGAGATGATCGTCTTATCACTTGGATCCCAGTCCCTGTGGCCCTTATCACTGCATTTCTGACAAGATTCACGGGACACGGAAGTCTGCTGGCCGGACTTCTTTTAGGCGGTCTCACAGCCCTTGCTGTGGTGGGGCTGGTCCTTTTTGTCCTGGACAGAAAAGACAATACCAGCCGGAAAGCCTATGGCATCCTTATGCTCCTAGGCACAGGCGTTACCCTGGTCTTCCTGTACCTGATGGGTATCAGCACACTGCTGCTTCTGGGCGGCTTATTCCTTCTGTTATGCATTACAACATTCGTTGCTTTTTCATAAAAGAAGCTGACGCATTAATCAAAACCAGGAACCTTTATACATTTTACTCCTCAGTCTGTGCTGCTTTGAGCCTATGGTCTCAAAGCTATGCTCGGCAAATTCGCATAAAATGTATAAAGGTTCCTGACATATAATTTGCCCCTTTAATCTTTTTGTAATTATATAAGGTTATCCCGCTGGTAAGGAAGATTTCCTCTTTCGGTAAGCAGCACAGGCCTCTCCTTTCCCGGCATATTTGCTTTTCAGCGACAGAGGCCTCTCACAGCGGTATCTTTATTACCACCTCTGCTCCCCCGGTTTTCCTGGAATTTCCCAGGGTCAGTGTTCCCTTATGCTGTTTCACAATAGTATTTGCAATATACAATCCCATTCCATAATGCTGTTTGGAACTTCTGCTTTTATCGCCCATATAAAGCTTTTTTATTCTACCTGCTGTGTTCCCTCGCCGAAATAGTAATATGCTTTTCCATTCTCCAGAGTAATTCCCTTTGCCCTGGCAAGTTCCTCTACGGTCACCAGCTTGAAACCCTTTGCCACCAGCTCTGGTATCATGCGGATGGCTGCTTTTGCAGACCATTGGTGAATGTCATGCATCAATACCACGGAACCATCCCTGGCATTATCCATAACGCATCGATAGGTCATATCCTCACTCTTAGTTTTCCAGTCTTTCGTATCAATGCTCCACATGATAATAGGAAGGCCGGAGACTGACCTTACTGTATGATTAAAAGCGCCTCCCGGAGGTCTCATGCTTGCAGGCGCCTTTCCCGCTATCCTCTCAATAATTCTACTTGTCTTCTCAATCTCATTTGAGACCTGGGTACTGGAAAGGTTGGTGAGAATCGGATGGTCATAAGTATGATTTGCCAGTTCCATTCCCAGTTTCTCCATATGTTTGACCGTATTCGGATATCGTTCTGCATTCTGGCCCAGCATGAAAAACGTGGCTTTAGCATTGTTCTCTTCCAGACATTCCAATAATTCTTCCGTATACTTCCCCGGTCCGTCGTCAAAAGTCAGCGCAATCATGGGCCTTACTTTCTCACTGTCGTATTTTCCGCTTTCATCGAAATAGCAATCTTTTCCATCAATAACATGCCAGCCTGTCTTTACATAACCATTTTCATCAAAGTAATATTGACTTCCGTCAATATCATGCCAGCCCTTCCCATAAGAAGTTCCGTCTGCAGCAATGTACCTAATGCCTTGGGAATCCGACTGCCAGCCTCTTAACGTGATTTCTTTGAAAAAATCCTTCGTGCCGGAGGCGTTCATCTCCGGCTGGCTTAAAGTTGTCGTCACCTGTGTTCCTGAATCTTCACTGACCTGTTCCGCCCCGTCACGGACTCTATCCGGCAGCAGCCTGCTGATCCCAAGAACTGTCAACGAAAACACAAGGAGCGTTATCGCCGCCAAAATTCCATAACACAAGTTGCGTTTTCTTCTCTGCCGTCTTAATTTTTCCTGGCGTCTTTTGTTCATGGGCTTCTGCAATGAACCGCTGCAGCGAGAGCCTCTGGAATCTCGGAAACTTCCAGGATTTCCTGAACTATACTGTGTTCTTGATTTTCTGACCTGCTGGGAAGCCCTGGTAGATCTGGAGTTTCTGGGACTTTCAGAAGTTCTTCTTTTGTTCATAGTAGTTTCAGTAATTTCCTTTCTTCGTAATTTTTCCTCATTATACACAACACATCATGGCTTGTATACGCAGCCCTCTTAGAATTTATTCTTTCTTTACAAAAGTTTCCAAATGCTTTAGTAAGCATTTTGTTTTTCTAAGAAAATGGGGCTGTCGCATTAATCGAAATCGAGAATATTTATACATCTTATTGCTCAGTCTGTGCCGCTTTGAGCCTATGGTCTCAAAGCTATGCTCGACAAATTCGCATAAAATGTATAAATATTCATGACATATGATTAATGCGACAGCCCCATCTTCTTTATTTTCTGTCCGGCTTCTATTCCACACTCTTCAGTGACTCTACCATATTGATTTCTTTCAGTTTAAAATACATAACAAAGTTTACAAAAGCTGAGAATACAGCCGTTAGCACTGCGCTGATCAGGAAGCTGACCAGGGATACATGCTGACCAAACATAACCATATCCACCCGGATAGTATGAATGATATACTGGTGAAGGAGAGTTCCCAGTCCTACACCCACCACAATGCCCATGAGAGTAAGGATAATATTCTCATGGTACACATAAGCCGCCACTTCCTGATCATAAAAGCCCAGGACTTTTAATGTGGCCAGTTCCCGGCGCCGCTCCGTAATATTTACATTGTTCAGGTTATACAGTACCACAAAGGCCAGAAGGGCTGCTGTTACGATCAGTACAATAATTACCAGCACCAGGGCCTGAAGCATATCGTTAATCTCTCTTTTGGTATCAGAAGTATAACTTACATTATACACACCTGGCTGCTGAAGGATTTCTGAGCCAAGCTCATTCTCTCTCTCCTGCCCCTCCGAAGTAAACTCTGCATACATTACCTCAAACTCAGCCGGTTCTCCATAGATTTTCTCATAGTATTGGGGCGACATGTATGCATAGTTCATAATGTAATTTTCTACCACGCCCACGACCTGTACTTCCTGACTGCTGCTGCCGTCCTCTTTTTCCATGGTAATACTGTCTCCTGCACTTACCCCCAGGGTATCTGCCATCCATTCTGTAAGAAGGATTCCTTCGCCGTCCAGGGTGTAGACTTCCTCTGAGGTCCTGTTCTGCAAGACTGTCATGGTCTGGAAGTCTTCCTTATTTTCCGGAACACAAAGATAGACTTCTCCATTTCCTTCTTCCGTACTTACATCCACCATTTCCATATGGACCATAGTAGATGCCGCCACATCTTTCTCATCTTCCAGCCAATGTCCCAGGTCTTCTTTTTCTTCATCCGTACCGCTGAAAGTTATCATTGCATCGTAAAGCTGGATATTATCGTATTGAATTTCGGCCAGATCGATTATGGAATCCCGCAGGCCAAATCCGGTGACCAGCAGAGCCATAGTGGCAGAGATTCCAAAGATTGTCATAAACAGCCGTTTTTTATACCGGAAAATATTCCGGAAAGTAGACTTTGTAGTAAAATTCAGCCGTTTCCAGATAAGTGGTATGTACTCCAGCAGTACCCGCTTTCCTACCTTTGGAGCTGCCGGACGCATAAGTTCTGCCGGGCTCTCTCTCAGTTCATTCATGCAAGATAAGCCTGTTGCCAGCATAATGCAGACAAAGGATATTAACATGGCCTGAATAGCAAACACCGGACGGTATGGAATATCCGGCTGTTTCAGACAGTCATACATAATTCCATAGCTGACCTGGATAACATAAGGAAACAGCTTCTGTCCCACCAGGATCCCCACAGCGCCGCCGCTTAAAGTAGCGCTGCCTGCATAAAAGAGATATTTCATGGCGATATCTTTTTTGGAGTATCCAAGGGCCTTCATAGTTCCGATATGGCCCCGCTGCTCTTCTACCATTCTGGTCATAGTAGTAAGACTTACCAGGGCTGCCACCAGGAAAAACATCAGCGGGAAGACCCTGCCGATTGCACCGATCTGAGCTGCATTGTCCTCCATTTCACCATAATCTTCCACCACGTCATCTCTGGTATTCAGATACCATTCCGGCTGTTCCAGGTCTGCCAGCTCTGCCTCTGCATCAGCAATCTGCTGTTCTCCATCAGCAATCTGGGCCTCTGCTTCTTCTTTTCCTTCTAAATAATCCGCCTCTCCATCTTCCAGCTCTTTTCTGGCATCTGCCAGCTCCTGTTCCTGTTCAGGGAGCTGAGCCCTGGCTTCTTCAAGCTGGGCTCTGCCGGAAGCAATCTGGGCCTCTCCATCTGCAATCTGCTGTTCATAGGCTGCAATCTGAGCCTGGCCGCTGTCTACTTCAGCCTGGGCCGCCTGCAGCTGGGCCTTAGCAGCCTCCAGTTCCTGGCGTCCCTGGGCAATCGCTGCCTCGCCCTGAGCAATCTCTTCCCTGCCGGCAGTAATCTGAGCTTCGCTTTCCTCCAGCTGAGCCCTGGCTGTCTCCAACTGATTCCTTCCTTCTGACAGCTGGGCTTCCCCCTGGGCGATTACCTGCTGAATCTGCTGTATCTGGGGAGTCAGAGCAGTCTCCTGGGCAGACAGCTGGGCTCTTGTCTCTTCCAAAGACACTGTAAGATTCTGAATTTCTGTCTCCAGAGCAGCTTTCTGTGCTTCCAGTTCTCCAATCTGAGCCAAGATTTCTTCATCATTTGAGCTTTCTCCATCTGGATTTTCAGGGTCTGAAGAGGTTCCAAGAGATGCCTGAAGCTGATCGATCTGCCCCTGGATAGCCGCCGCCTGGCTTTCCAGTCCTCCTATAGCCTCTTCCTGTTCTGACACTGCTGTTCTGAGAGTTTCCAGTGCCCCTTCCATCTGTGCAAGCTGAGTCTTTCCGGCTTCCAGTTCTGACTGAGACTGATTTAAGACCTCCTCCTGGGCAGACAGCTGGGCCTTCCCGGCCTCTAATTCTGCCGCTCCCTGTTCCAGTTCAGCCTTTTTCTCTGACAGCAGCTGTTCTGAATCATTAAGCTGGGCTTCATTTGCCTCAATCTCTGCCCACCCGGCCCTTACCTGAGCTGCACCTTCTTCCGCCTGGGCTTTGGCTGATTCCATCTGGGCTTTTGCATCGTTAATCTCCTGCTGGCTCTGGTTCAGCTGAGCTTCGCTGTCTGCCAGCTGCTGTTTTCCATCTGCCAGCTGCTTCTCTCCATCATTGACCTTGGCCCAGCCATCATCCAGGGTCTTTCTGGCATCTGCAAGCTCCTGCTGGGCAGTAGCCCTTCCATCTTCCAGCTCGGCTCTGGCATCCGCAAGCTCACCCTGTGCCTCATCATAAATCTGGTCATATCTCCACTGGCACTGGACCCCTGCCGTCCCTTCCAGAGTATCCTGGACGCTGCTCACCAGCTCCTTGTATTCATCGGAGTAACATTCCAGGGTTCCTGCGCCTTCCAGCCGGATATTCATCTGGGTATAGACCTCCATATCAAAGGCCTCCGGCAGAACCACGGCAAATCCGGTGACCTGGCCATTTCCTACAGAGGCGCTGCCCCTGTTTATTGAGAGATACATAGGGCTGGACCCTATACCGGTGATCTCAAACTCCCCATATGCCAGCCCTTCCGGTTTATCTCCCTCCTGCTCTTCCTCATAAAGAGTGATTTTGTCTCCGATCTGACAGCCAAGGGCCTGGGCAAGTTCCGTATCCAAAAATATTTCGTCTGCCTTTTCCGGCAGCCTGCCTTCCTCTGCCTGGCACTTTGCCATATCACTCTGAGCCATCAGATGGACTACATACTGTTCTCCTTCACTGTCGCACAGATAGTCCGAGGAATAAGACAGTTCTGCTTCCTGCACTCCTTCTGTGTCCAGCACAGCCTCCAGATCTTCCTCCTGAAGGCCCATGGTACTTACTGCCTGGAGATCAAATAATCCCGTATCATCCAGATATCCGTCTGTAGTGCTGAGCATATCCGGCATGGAGGCCCTCACCCCTGAAAAAAAGGACACTCCCAGCGCCGACATAAGGAACAGGGAAAGGAACCTGGGTAAAGTCCTTTTGATTTCCTGGCGTATATCTTTATGTAATGCTTTCTTTCTCACCCGCCATCCTTCCTTCCCGCTATCATAGTAAAAGGGGCCCTATAAAGTTATATAAATGATAAATTTAATATATACTTTACTGCCCCCTGTATTTTACATTTATTACATTTTTATGCCTGTTAAGATATATTATCTATATTAAAATTTTAAACTTTTTTTCCCTTTTTGTCGAGTAAAGAACTATAAAATTTTTATAATCCTAAAATGAAATTTTAAATTCCACTCCCTTAATGGGGTGTAGAGTTTACTCCTGCACAGTTGATATTTACTCTTTCATACATCCGTGGTATGGTTATCTCTCCTTCTGACAGCAGTA
>NZ_NFHH01000015.1 GCF_002161285.1 Blautia sp. An81
TATAAACAGATAAGTAATTCGACAGCCAAAAAGCAGAAGTTCCGACAAGACAATTATACATATCTGTTTCTTATCAAAGAAGAATTTTTCCCATAGACACAGAAAATTTTACGCCCTCTCATATCAGCGTCCAGGACCGCCTTCTTTATTTTCTGATTCTCGTCATGCAAGATGCAGGGGCCCTCATATCCGCATGAAACGCATCCGGTACATGGACAGATATCCATATCTGCAAGATCAAATCTTCTGATGCTATGGCCGGCTGCTTCCGCCCCCTGGCTGAAATTCTCCACTAAAATATTTGTGGATCCCTTTTTATTCGGACTTCCCTGTAAAATTACAATTTTCATCTGCTGCTTCCTCCTTTTTTTCATCTGTAATTTGTTCTGTACTTTTGCAAATTTTATTTACAAACTTGTCAATACAGGGTTGTTTAAATAGTCGTATACCCGTTTGACTTCGCTTATTTTCCGTGTATCCAGCATGGACGGGCAATCTTTGTCCAGCTGGGCAATCCGCATCATGTCCGCTTCCTCCAGTTTAAAATCCCAGATATTCAGATTTTCTCTCATGCGCTCCTTATGCACAGATTTCGGGATAACGATCACTCCCTGCTGTACATTCCACCGCAGGATGATCTGTGCCGGAGTCTTTCCGTATTTTTCTGCGATTTCTTTCAGGATCGGTTCGTCGAACATCCCTTTCATACCTTCTGCAAAAGGTGCCCATGCCTGAGCCTGTATCCCCAGTTCACCCATGATCTCAAGATCTTCTTTTCTCTGATAATGAGGATGCCTCTCGATCTGATTGATCTGCGGCTTGATTTCCACATTATAGCATAGATCCAGCAAACGATCCGGATAGAAATTGCAAACACCAATAGCCCGGATCTTTCCCTCCTTATATAGTTCCTCCATAGCACGCCAGGAGCCGTAATAATCTCCAAAGGGCATGTGGATAAGATAAAGATCCAGATATTCCAGCCCCAGTTTTTTCAAAGATTCTTCAAAAGCAGTCCTTGTATTATCGTATCCCATCTGCTGGATATACGCTTTTGTAGTAATAAACAGTTCTTCCCTTGGTATACCGCTGTTTCTGATCCCTCTGCCCACTGCTTCTTCATTCTGATACGAGCTTGCCGTATCGATCAGCCGGTATCCTTCTGCAATAGCATTCCTGACCACCGGTTCACAGTCTTCTTCCGGTATCTGAAAAACTCCGAAACCTTCCATAGGCATTTCAATTCCGTTATTTAATTTTATTTTCTCTATCATAGCTCTGCCTCCTGTTCATCCTTTCCTGCTTGCTTTCGGCATCAGTCTGCCTTCTTCTCTTTTCTTCATTATCCTATAATTTTTTTACCCTGTCTAATACCTGTCTTTTATCATGAACTATTCCTGATATGTATGATAGAAGGCCTTTTCTGCCTGTCGTTACTTCTTACTCTCCACTCCGTTTTTCTGGCAGATATCTTTCAGGCAGCACTTCTCGCAAAATGGTGATGTTCTGGCTGTGCAGACATCTCTTCCATGGTAAACCAGACGGTGGCAGAAATCACTGCCCTCTTCCAGAGGAATGATCTTCCATAGAGCCATTTCCACTTTTTTCGGCTCTCTGATCCCGTCTACAAGCCCGATCCGGTTGACCAGACGGATACAATGGGTATCGGTAACAATTGCCGGCTTTCCAAACACATCTCCCATGATCAGATTGGCACTTTTTCTTCCAACCCCCGGAAATTTCAATAAAGCATTAAAATCATCCGGCACTTTTCCCTGATACTGATCCCGGAGAATCTTCATACAGGCGCTGATATCCCTGGCCTTGCTCTTACCCAGGCCGCAGGGCCGGACGATCTTCTCAATCTCTTCCACCGGAGCTTCTGCCAGAGCTGCCACATCCGGATATTTTGCATAAAGATCCTCAACCACCACATTTACTCTTGCGTCTGTACACTGAGCGGCCAGCCGTACACTTACCAGCAGCTTCCAGGCCTGATCATAGTCCAAAGTACACTGGGCCAGAGGATATTCTTTCTTTAAACGTTCAATTACTTCCAGAGCAAGTTCTTCCTTTGTCATTTTATATACATCCTTCCGTTGTGAGTTTTCTATATGTAAGTATACGAAAAAACTTTTTTCGCAACTGGCAGTGGAAATCTGCCAGGTTTTTCGCAGGCGGTATTATTCGGTATATATGCTATGTCTCCGGTCCGCAGCTGTTACAGGATATACCTCTCTCCCAGACGGAAAATATGATACTTCTTCTCCGGATAATGCCGCTCCATATAGTCAGCAAAGATCAGAGGATTTTCTTTATTTCCTCCAATCATGTCATAGTGAAGAGGAATGGTCAGATCAGCTCCGATCGCACTGGCAAACCAGCAGGCTTCCCGGCTGTTCATGTTTCCTACAATATCCCGTTCATTTCTTTCCAGATCTCTGCCGTTTATGGGGATCATGGCTGCGTCTATGCCATGGGATTTCTGAAGTTTGTCTATCAGCTCCCGGGTTACGATCGTATCCCCGCTGTGGAAAAACCCACGGTCTCCAAGACGGATCTCATATCCCAGAGTCAGACTGTGTCCTTCCTGGTCAAACTGATAGGATTCATGAGCAGTAGCCGCCGGATTCACCTGGATTCCCTCTTCCAGAGTAATCTTTTGATCCTGACATAAGCCTAAAAGCTGGTCTTTAGAAATCCCAAAAGAAAGAGCCTGCTCCACCAAGGGCAGCGGAAGGACAATCTTCATCTGTGGATTTCTCTTAGCCAGTTTTACCAGGGTTTCCTGGTGCATATGATCCCCATGGTCATGGGTGCAGAACACATAGTCTGCCCGAAGCTCTTCCGGCAGAAAAGGAATCGGATAATTTCTCCGGTCCTCTCCGTCTTCTCCCGGCATTGCTCCCAGCACCGGATCTATGCACAGGACAATTCCCTTCCACTTCAGGATCATTCCCATCTGTCCGATATACCATAGACTGCACAGCTCTTTAGGAAGACTGGTTTCTACGATCTCCCTGAGAAGTTCACTGCCTTTTTTATACCATTTATTACTCATAATTTCTGCCTCCTGTATTCTCTGAAAGCCATCGTTTTCAGAACGGTTCCTGTTCTATGTAAACTGCTTTTTTCCTGCTCTGTTAGATGCTTCACTGACAGAATTGTATCATAAATCCAATTATAAGGCGAGAATAAACAGCAACTGCGGCCTCAGATTTTGACAGGTTAAGTGGAAAAGTTTTATTTCCCCACTCTCCACTTCCCCTCTTCCGGATAAAAATACAGACAGAAGGATTTTTCTCTTCCTTTCTGACAGACCCGGCACTGGTATTTCCAAAGTGGAATGCCTCCATACCGGAGCTTTTGAAAGGTATCTGTAAAAATGGGGCCGATAGTCTGGATCTGTCCATCTTCATTTTGAATTTTCATAGATAGAGGCATTCCTTTCCCCTGAACTGTAAACCAGCATTTTACCGCTGCCGGAAGAAGTTCCGAATCCAAAAGAACTCCCTCGTCTTTTTCATAGACTTTTCCGCCTGTTCCAAAATTCATCTATCATACCTTTCTGCTGGCAGCTTATACAGAACTGTTCTTTTTTCTCTGGAAATACCGCCGGACATATGGTCTATGGGAGTATCCAGAAAGGCAGCCCTTTTGACTGCGTCTGCCCCATACCGCTGGCGGATACGGTCTACGGTCATCTCTGCTCTCCGTCTTTTTTCATAGGCTTCTCCCTGAAAAAGGCTTTCCTGTACCGGCATATCTTTTCTCGTAAGACAACTGCCCCGGATTCCCAGATGGCGAATAGGTTCTCCCTTCCATATCTGCCGGAACAGCAGAACTGCCCTTTTATAAATTTCTTCTGTAAGATCCGTAGGATCAGAAAATTTCTTCTGATGGGAATAACAGTGAAAATCCCAGGTTTTTATGGAGAGGGTAAACACCTGAGCCATGACCTGATCTTTCTTCATACGGGCTCCCAGAGTTTCTGAAAGTCCAAGAAGAGCCAGACGGGCCTGCCGAATATCTGTCACATCAAAAGGAAGGGTCAGGCTGTTTCCATAGCCTTTGTTGGCTTCCGGCTCTGGCTCTACCGGAGAAGTGTCTATTCCGTTGGCAAAAGCCCAGAGAATTTCTCCATACTTTTTTAAGTGAGACTTCAATATTTCAGGATCCGTGCGGGCCAGTTCACGGATGGTATAAATTCCCAGGCTTTCCAGTTTTCCTACAGTTTTTGATCCTGCAAAAAACAGATCCGATACAGGCAAAGGCCAGAGTTTGGTTCCTATTTCTCCTGGAAACAGTGTATGGACTTTATCAGGCTTTTCAAAATCTGAGGCCATTTTTGCAAGGACTTTATTGGAGGAGATTCCGATATTTACTGTAAATCCCAGCTCGTCCCGAATTCTTTTTCGGACTGTCTCTGCCGCTGCTTCGGGACTGTGCCATAAAGTCTGAGTTCCGGTCATATCCATAAAAGCTTCATCTATACTGTACTGCTCCACTGCCGGAGAAAATTCTTTCAGTATTTCTATAAATGCTTTTGAAGCTTTTTCATAAAGCTGATAATGGGGCTGCACAAGGATCAGAGAAGGGCATTTTCTTTTGGCTTCTAAAATACTTTCTCCTGTGCGGATCCCGTATTTTTTTGCGGGAATGGATTTTGCCAGAATAATCCCATGGCGCATAGCCGTATCTCCCGCCACCCCAGCTGCCTGGCTGCGAAGATCTTCTTTTGCGCCCAGGTGCCGGAGCCTGTATACTGCCTCCCAGCTGAGATAAGCGGCATTTACGTCTACATGAAAAATAATCCTGTTTTCAAACATATGTTCGTGTGAGCAACAGGGTTATTCTGGAAATTTATCCTTGGTTGCCGGTATTTCTGTAAAGGTGTTCTTATGTTTAGAGTCTGCTAATCATCTATCTGATTCTTTACCATAATCTTATCCAAAAAACCGGCTTCATTAAAACTTAGCGTCCAATAAGGCGAGGTAACATCCTCTTTTCTGTAAGTTAAATTTCTCGTTTCGTAGCTTTCATCTGGCATGCCGTACAGCTGCAGAACATCATCCCTTGTAGACCATCCCAGCATCAGCCCTCCTGGAATCCGCAGCTCTGTTCCGGCAAACTCATAATTTCCATAAATCACAGATACTCTGCCCACAATGCCTTGCGTAATGTCTATCGTCTGCTCTTGGGTATTGTAGACAATAACATCTATACTCTGTTCTTTTGTATTGGTCAATGTAATCCATGAACTATCATATCCTTTGTAGTCGTCCCTTCCGGGCAGCTGCAGTCCGGCATCCTCATCGGATATCATCCAACCATTCTTCAAAAAATCGGATAAAGGCACAGGTAAGGAATAGACGTTATCATTAATCTGAATAGAAAAACTCTCCCAATCATCTGGAAGGTTGGCGGAAGGAGGAAACAGATATTCAGCCTCTTCGTCCAGACCAGGAAGATACTGGAGGGCTATAACCGTTTCCGTATAAGGAAGATATGTAACCTTCGCCCGCAATTCATAATTTTCAGACCACAGTTCGGTTCCCTCATCATATGCTCCTTCACCCAGAGAAAAATTATGTGTGCCCCCGTCAATCCCTCTGCCTCTCAGATAATATCTGGCAGGACCATCTCCGGTATAATCATTATCAAATTTAAGGCCGTCTAAATATGTAATTTTCGGGTGGTCTAAATAAGGGATATCCAGAATCACTGGTCGGACAAAAAAGAAAGCCGCCAACGGACAGATAACGATGCCTGAAATCCGTCCGAGGATTCCTTTTATGCTTTTTTTCCCAGGTTTGAATAGTCCTCTGACACAGAAAATCACTGTGGCTATGGCCAAAATCCCTATTATGATCCGAAAGCCTGCAGTTCTTATAAAGCCTGCATTGCCCATGGCAATCACTTTAGTATTCAAGATAGTAAAAAATATAGCAGCACCGAAAATAAACAGGAAAATAGGACCAAAAAGAACAATAGGCCCGAATTTCATCCAGAATATATACCGTTTGTCGAAGTCGTTTTCACCTTTACCCATAATCCCTTTTCTCCTCCATATACTTTCTGTAATGGTATATCCGGGTTGTCATGCTATAATCACAAGCACGGCCTGTATATCAAATTTAATGTAGCATTGCGATATTTCTTTGTCAAATTAAATCCTTGTAAAGCCTTATCCATCCCAGATACTCCCGGCAGATCATAAAAAAAGGAGCAGCTTCCATATACGAAGCTTCTCCCTTTTAGAGGTTCTCTTATAAAAAAAACAGTCTCTCCTGACGGTATTCCTGTCTGCACTCCAGAAGTCCGGGAGTTTTTTTCAGGAATTTTTCCATTGAACAATTTTCCCATATCCATTCTTCCAGCTCCTCTTTCTCTAGGATCAGAGGCATGCGATGGTGGACCGGACGGACAGACGGATTTGCCTGAGTCGTAAGAATGATAAATCTTGGAACTTCTTGAAACAGTTCATAAAATCCTGCCATATACAGAAGGGATCCGTCCTTCCTGAAAAATTCGGCCTTTTCTTTCTCCGGATTCCACTCATAGAACCATCTGGCAGGGAGCACACATCTTCTGTGAGAAACAGCCCTTGAAAAAGAGGGTCGCTCCAAAGCAGTCTCTGACCTGGCATTGATAAGAAGCTGTTTTTTATCTCTTCCGGGGAATCCCCAGGCCATGGAAGCGGCTTTCAGCCCTCCGCCCTCATTTTTCAATATTACAGGGGCTTCCATAGAAGGATAAATGTCCCTGGAGCCGGTATTCAGCCGGGATTCCAGGATCTTTACCATCCGCCGGATTTCCTCTGTCATTTCTTCATCCATGTGATACCGTCCGCACATAGGCTTCTCCTTTTATACTTTTTTCTAGGCTTCTCCCAGAATGGCCCGGATACAGTTGGCGGCTTGAAAGTCTTTCTTTCCCATGCCGTATCCGATCTTTTCCATAACCATCTGAGGCATACGGCCGTATTCTGTGGCAAAGTATTTCAGCAAAGCTCCTCCTGTAGGGGTGCAAAGCTCCCCTTCGATCTTGCCTGCCTGGCAAGGAATTCCCTGAAGGATCAGGGCTGTAGCCGGAGCAGGAACAGGAAGGATCCCATGCGCGCACCATACCTGTCCGTAACCGGTGGTAACAGGGGATACGATGATCTGCTCAGCTCCCAGCTCATGAAAGAGCATGGCACAGCCGGTAATATCCGCCACCGCGTCCATGGCCCCTACCTCATGGAAATGAACCTCTGCGACCGGCCGCCCGTGGACCTGGCTCTCTGCCTGGGCAATGATCTGATAAATGTTTTTCACATCTTCTTTTACCTTATTGTCTACATGAAGTCCATCAATGATCCCGGTAATATCTTCCATGGAAAAATGGCTGTGATGTCCGTGAACGTGCTCATGATGCTCATGGACAGGCTTCTCTCCATCCATGGCTTCTTTCTGGTGCATATGATGATGTGTGTGTTCTTGATGTGTATGATGATCATGATGATCATGGCCGTGAAAATGTACGTGGCTGTGTCCGCTGTGAGCATTGCCCTCTTCACTGGACAGATCCAGGCTTTCCTCTTCTTCCCCATTTATCAGGACTTCCATATGGGTGCCGGTGATCCCGCATTTTACAGACTTCTGAGCCTCGATGCGGACTCCCGGGATTCCTGCCTGATTGAATTTTTTAAGAAATTTTTCTCTGTCAGGAACCAGCTCCAGAAGGGCGCCCATAAGCATATCTCCTGCTGCTCCCATCTGACAGTCTATATATAGAGTTTTCATTCTTTTCTCTTTCCCTCCAGGTGATTGATCATACTTGCCAGATATCCGGCACCGAAGCCATTATCAATATTTACTACGCTGATCCCGCTGGCACAGGAATTCAGCATAGAAAGAAGGGCTGAGAGCCCTCCAAAGTTGGCGCCGTATCCCACGCTGGTTGGAACAGCGATTACCGGGCAGTCCGCCATGCCGCCGATGACGCTGGCAAGAGCGCCTTCCATACCTGCGATGGCGATGATCACTCTGGCACTCATAATATCTTCCACATGATCCATCAGACGGTGCATTCCCGCAACTCCCACATCATAAAGACGGAGAACTTCGTTGCCGTAAATTTCAGCAGTAAGGGCAGCTTCCTCTGCTACAGGAATATCACTGGTACCTCCCGTAGCTACCACGATTCTCCCTACTCCATCTGGTTTTGGCATTTCTCCGATAACTCCGGTCCTGGAATGGCTGTCATAATGAAGATCCATTTCTTTTCCTACATAATCTGCCGCCTCCTGGCTCATTCTGGTAATCAGAACCGTTTTTTCATGATCCAGAACCATAGTCTGGGCGATTTTTAAAATCTGTTCCTTGGTCTTTCCAGCTCCATAAATGACCTCTGCCATCCCCTGACGGATGCCCCTGTGAGTGTCCACTTTTGCAAATCCCAGGTCTTTATATGGTTCTACTTTTATCTGTAACAGAGCTTCTTCCGGTTTAACGCTGCCCTGGGCAACCTGCTCCAGAAGCTGCTGCAAATCTTTTTTATCCATGTTTTCTGCTCCTTTGTAAATATTCTCTTTTTTTATATCACTTTGAGTATACTCCAGGGCAAGAGCTTTTTTACACCAGAGCGTAAACAATCATCATCCCCGCAATCCCCAAAAGGATACTGACGGAATTGATCTGAGCCGCTTTTGCTCCGTCCCCTCCTGCATTCTGGGTAAGAAGAGGTGCAATACTGGCCACAGGAGCCGCCAGAAGTACGCAGATGGCCTGACGTATATCCGGTGAAAATGGGATAAAGAGAATAACGCCAGCCATAATAACAAGTATGGTCCCATACCGCAGGGCAAAAAACTTCACCATCTCCCAGAGGTTTTTTCTGTCCAGTTTCAGTTCAAAAAGGATACCGATACTGAGCATAGCCAGAAAAGCGTTGGCATTTCCCATAACAGAAGCCAGCTTCAGCACAGGTTCCGGCAGCCTCAGATGGAGAGCCGCCAGCAGGATCATCAGCAGATACATATCCGTAATAGGAGAAGTAAAAATCTTTTTCAAAAGAAATTTCAGAGAAAATCTGCTCTTTCCCCCTTTCACAGCCTCTGCCAGGCTGTAGTCAATTCCGTAAAGATAGATTGCAACGCCGATATCAAAAAGGCAGAGGGCAGCAAACCCATCTGTAGAGAGCAGACCGGTAAGAAAAGGGATGGCAAAGTTTCCGATATTATAAGTGTTCAAGTTAAAAAGATACATCACTTTTTCTTCCGGAGCTTTCTTTCTTGTTGCCGCCATTCCTACCAGCATAAGTATGGTGCTGGTGCCGAAGCCTACCAGAAAACACCACAGAAAAGAGGGCTGAAGTTCCAGATCCTTCAGCCCGTTTACCGCCATAGCCGGCATGGTAAGATAGAGAATCACTTTTTTCAGAAAATCCGTATCCTCCACCTTAAAGATACCGGCTTTTTTAAAACCATATCCGGCAAATAAAAGCACCACATAAACAATGGTCTGGGTCAGTACATTACTCATAAGCCTAAATTATCCAATTCACAGTTTATATTTTCCTCACAGGAACGCATAGCCAGGATGGTCTTCTCCATCAGTTCTTCCAGGCTCCACCCTAACTGTTCTGCCCCTTTTGTAATGATCTCCCTGGAGCATCCTGCTGCAAAACGTTTATCCTTGAATTTTTTCTTCAGGCTTTTCACTTCCAGATCCATAACGCTTCTGGAAGGACGCATTTTCACTGCTGCTCCGATCAGTCCGGTAAGCTCGTCACAGGCAAAGAGCACTTTTTCCATCTCATGCTCCGGCTTTACATCAGAACATTCTCCATAGCCGTGGCTGCATACTGCATGGATCACTTCCGGCTCCGCCCCGGCCTTTTCCAGAAGCTCTACTGCTTTCTTGCAGTGTTCTTCCGGATACATTTCAAAATCAATGTCGTGAAGGATCCCGCAGATTTCCCAGAAATCCTGATCATCTCCATAGCCCAGCTCCCCGGCAAACCATTTCATACAGGCCCCTACTGTCAGCCCGTGAAGGATATGAAAAGGCTCCTTATTATATTCCCTCAGCAGCTCTAAAGCGCTGTCATGGTTAAATTTTGTATTCATTTTCATTCGCCTCCGTAATTTTCATCTCAGAATATACTATATCAGAATGAAAATTTTTTCAAGCTGTCACTTCAAATGTCAGCGCCATTTAAGGCTCCTCCCGGATTTCCAGCTCATAGCTGAACAGGGCCAGCTTCCTGGCATTTTCCTGATCCTTCATTACCGTATATCCGCCGAAAGCCGGAAGCTGATACAGATACAGCCTGGTAATCTTTTTCTGCTTTGTACTGAACACATCATATCCTTCCATACCAGAAGAAGCCGTCCATTCCAGGGGGACCCCATCCTGGTCAAAGGCCAGCAATGTACTGTCCAGAGGGAGCTTCAGACCAAGGTGCTTATCTTCCTCATAAGTGGCATATCCGTCAATACCGGTAACTTCCTTCAGGTTTTTCAGACATTCCAGATAAAAGGTATCTTTTTCCTGGCCGTCCATCTGAGGACGGATCTGCTTTACTTTGATGTCATAAGGACTTACCAGGATTTCTTCCAGGCCAAAGCCTTTCTCTCCTGTCTGCTCCACCGTATATCTCTGAGTTCTGGTTCCATCTATAGAAACAGGAATTTCCAGATTCCATACCTGCTGACCGATCAGACAGTACCGGGCGTCCTGCATATCTGCAAATGCTTCCGGCTGGGCTGTTCTGGAGGAATCGTTCCAGGCCAGGAGGCGGATCTCCATCTGGAAGCTACTGTCTTCTTTGGTTTCCACAGGCTGGTCAAATGGTATCTGGACCATGCCTTCTACCAGACGGCTGTCCTTTTGGGTTACAGTCATCCAGACAGAAAAGTTCTGCTCCATATCCTTATATTGAAGGTTTCCGTTTATCTGCATGTCTGCATATTCTCCGGTATCTTCCTGCTTCAGCAGTTCTCCAAAGCCTTTTTCTTCCAGATTTTCCAGTCTTAAGGTCAGATACAGGCTGGTTCCGTCACAATATACTTCTACAGGAAGGATACGAATATTTCCGGCTTCATCCCCATATTTCTCATACATTTCCTGAAGGATTTCTTCTTCACTTTTTTCCGGTGTTTCCAAATGCTCACTGAGATTTTCCCCATTTTGGGACCAGTCTCCGGTAATCCGGCTTTTATCCTGAAGCTCCTGAAAAATCCCGCCTATCAGAGGAAGCTCTTTTGCAAACGCCGGGTTGGCCCTGCAATATCCGGCAAAGACAAGAAGTACCGCAGCGGCGGCAGAAGTATTGAAAAGGATTTTTCTTCTTTTTTTTCTCTTCAACTCTTCTTTTCCCTTTTGGATTCCTTTTTCCACGGCCAGATCAAGGGCCTGGGGAATCGCTATAGAATCTAATTCGATTTTCTTCATTTCTTTTTTCCTTTCCTTTTCATTTCATCTTCCCGGGCAGCGGTCCGGACATAGGCGCTGATTCCTGCCGGACCGGACCTTCTAAATCTTTTTTCAGCAACTTCCGTATTCGGCATAAACGTGTCCGGACTGCTCCCTCGCTGCTGCCTGTAATCTGGGAAATTTCTTTAATAGAGAATTCATAAAAATATTTCATCAGGACCAGTTCCCTGAAATCCTCAGGGAGTCTTTGCAATGCACCTCTCAGATCCATGATTTCTTCCCTGGAATACTCTCTGATCGGAGCCATAGAATTCTCTTTTTGCAGTTCGGCCGCCTCCCAGGGCAGCCAGTTTCCGGATTTTTCCTTTGCTCTTAAAGCCTCATTGATCAGGATCCTGGTCAGCCAGGTCCGGAAATATTCCGGCTTTTTAAGTTTGCCGATACCTACATAGGCTTTTGCAACAGTTTCTGCTACTGTATCCAGGGCCATCTGCTCTTCCCTGCAATAAAGAAAAGCCATTTTATAAAGATACTCTTTTTCCTGTTCCATCAACGTTTCAAAAGCTCCCGGTTTTCTCCGGACAGCCCTTCGGACCAGGTTTAATCTTTCATCCATTTCTGCCTCCTTCTCATAGACATTTATATGTCTGTTTAACTGTTAGACAGGGAACAGCCCTAAAAGGTTACAAGGGAAATTTTAGATATGAAGAAAATCTTGATCAGCGATCCTGAAAAGGCAGAAGCCGTAGAAGCGGATCGAAAAGTATGGATAAGCATCCTGCGGTCATTGACACTGCTGTACAGGCATTTCCGCCGACCGCAGGTGTTTTAGCATTCTTATGTGGCGAATATCATTTACTCGCAATATACGTTTTTGATTTCCGTTAACAAAGCAACTGTGATGTCCTTTGCGATAACTGAGGCTTTGGCACAGTTCTCATCAAAGTTATCCAAGCCTCTGTGTTCTGGAGTATCTGTGATGCAGCGGATTGAGAGAAAGGGGATACGATTTACATAGCACACATGAGCAATACTTGCGGTTTCCATATCAACTGTCAAAGGTGAAAATTCTTGATTGATCCTTAGCCGCCCTTCGTCGGTTATAAAAGACTCTCCTGTTGCCATCCGCCCCCAAATCACTTTCCCGGCTGGTTTAATTTTTTCAACAGCAGTTCTGGACAAACTTATCAGTTTAGAATCTGCTGCAAAAAACACAGATTCCATCCATGGATGAAATTCTGTCAAAATGTCCTGTGCCACATCGTGATAACAAACTTCTGTAGAAATTACGGTATCGAATATTTCAAGGTCCGGTTCCATTCCCCCTGCTGTTCCTGAATTGATAATCATATCCACACCAAACACATCTATTAAAAGCTGTGATCCTATGGCAGCGTTTACCTTACACACTCCGGAAAACAAAGCAACGACTTCCATTCCGGCAATTCGCCCGATATGAAATTTCAACATGGCTTTATCCACTGTTTTACAATCTTTTATCAATGGCAGAAAGGAGGAAAGCTCCTCATCCCCTGCACATATAATACCGATTTTCATAGGATATATTCCTCCGAGGCTGTTAGTTTAACTTTTAATGCTTCTCGCAGATTAAACATCTGAAAAAACACTGCCTGCGGATACCAGAGTATCCACCAGCTCATCGATCTGACGTATGGTTTTCTTAACAGCAGACTCCTCTTTATTTTTGCGGATTTCATGGAGACGTTTTTTTAATTCTTTCATTTCATACTTAGAAAGGTATTCTTTTAAATGGCCGGCCCGATCCAGAAGATCAGCGAAAACAATGGCGTCTTTGGAAGGCAGGTCATTTCTCAGCAGTTCTGTGCGAAGGTTATCTGCCACATCAAAAAGGAGTTCTCTCTTGGGCCTGTACTTGCCTTTCCCCATTTTTTCCAATGAACGGGTGTCCTCATCCATAGACTGGACAAGGGAATCCGTAAGTTCCCGAAGTTTTTTGTCCGTAAAAGCTCCTGTATACTTTTCTACGATCTTTTCTGCTTTTACCGGTTTTCCCCGATTGGCCGTTTCCTGTTCGATCATATCGTAAAGAGATTTTAAATAACGCATAGATTCCGGCAATTTTTCTGCAATAGACAATCTCTTCCTTTCTATAGTAATGCATTTTCCCATATACATCTCCAGCACCCCTGCGGCTATAAGACATGCTACCGGCACCTGGTCATAACTGGAAAAGTTCCCTTTTTCATTTACTGTGCAGATAAAAAATTTCTGAGTCAAACTTAAATCTTTCATAAAATGGATTCCTCCTCTGATAAAATGCATTGGGTAAATTCTTTATTATATAGCATAACCTGAACCGCCTTGCTTTTCAATAGGATATCCGGATTTTACTTTTTTACCTTTTCCATTGACAAATCTGTAATTTCCTTCTAAGATATATTATTAGCTTACTAATATTTAGCATTCTAACTATTGTGAAAGGAGTTTGTGTATGAATCTTTCTTATCATTACATGCTGATGGTCAATCATGTGATCCTGCAGAAAAAATTGTTTCTTTCTCTGAAAGATACCGGCCTGACTTTAGGACAGCCTAAAGTTCTGGATTTTCTACGTGAAAAAGACGGGGCAGCCCAGAAAGAAATCGCTGCAGCCTGTCACATCGAACCGGCTTCGCTTACAACAATCCTCAACGGCATGGAAGAAAAGGGGATGATCCAGCGAAAAAGTCTGAACGGCAACCGGCGTTCCTGGCACATTTTTCTCACGGATCGTGGAAAAGAAATGGCGGCAGCTACAGAAAAAAGATTCGAAGAGCTGGAAGCTCAGGCATTCGCCGGAATTTCCGGAGAAGAACGGAGAAGCTTTTTGAAAACGTTTGAAAAGATCTATCAGAATATGGAAACATTGGAGGGAAACACACATGACAGAAAAAATTAAGCGCTATATTATTTTCCTTAACGGATTATTTATCAATTCTTTCGGGGTAAGTTTTATCACAAAGGCAGATCTGGGAACCTCCCCCATTTCTTCGATCCCGTATGTGCTTAGCCTGAATTTTCCTTTTACTCTTGGAGAATTTACCATATTTTTCAGTCTTCTGCTGATTTTTCTCCAGCTTATCATACTGCGGAAAAATTTTAAGCTGGAGCATTTTCTGCAGATACCGGTATCTATTATTTTCGGGTACTTTATCGACCTCACCACTTTCATGTTGGGAGACATGAATCCGGAACTGTATCCGGTAAAACTTGTTTCTCTGCTCATCGGATGTGTGATCCTGGGATTTGGAGTCTATATGGAGGTGCTGGCAGATGTGGTCATGCTTCCCGGAGAGTCCTTTGTCCGTGCCATCGTTCTTACCTGGAAAACAAATTTCGGCAACACAAAAGTAACCTTTGACGCTTCCATGACCATTATCGCAGGAATCCTGTCCCTGTTCTTTTTTCACAGGCTTCAGGGTGTCCGGGAAGGCACTATTATCGCAGCTCTTTTAGTAGGCTTTATTGCCAGACTTTTTGGACGGCTTCTTGCCTTTCTGCCTGCCATCCTCTATCCGGAATTATTTGAGAAAAAAGAAGCAGAAAGCCTCCAGGAACCGGAAAATCACTGGACCATCGCCATTGGCCGTCAGTATGGCTGCGGCGGACATGAAATTGGACAAAAACTGGCTGAAAAACTGGGATATAAGTTTTATGACGGGGAAATTATTGAAATGATCGCCGGTACTACCGGCTATTCCAGAAAATTTATTAAAGACCGGGAGGAAAAAATGACAAACAGTCTCCTCTATGATCTGGTTAATCAGATGTACGCCTATTCTCCGGATACCCCTGCCCCAAAGGACGAAATCTTCCAGGCGGAATCCCAGGCGATTCAAAAACTGGCAGAGGAAGAAAACTGCGTGATTATCGGCAGATGTTCTGACTATGTTCTGAAAGATCACCCTCACTGCCTTCGGGTATTTTTAGGCAGTTCTTTTGAAACAAGAGTAAAGGGACTGATGGAATCTGGAAATCTTTCTCAAAAAGAAGCAGAACAGGAAATCCGTCTGGAGGACAGGCGCCGCCGGGATAACTATCGTTATTACACCCGGCAGCCCTGGGGATTTTCTCCAAACTATCATCTTACATTGGATACCGGCCTGGGTACAGACTATTGTGTAGATCTTATTCTTCAGACTCTGTCTCATCTTCAGAAGTGATGGTATCCGGCTGTGTCAGTTCTGCAAGCTGTCCGTAAACAGATACGGCGTCCATAATATGATACGGATCCGTATCATGGCTTCCATCTGCGTGGGCGGTAACCAATACATAAGACTTTCCGTTTACCTCTCCCAGACTTGCCAGACACAGGCCGGCGTCAGAAGTAAATCCAGTCTTTCCTCCCTGTATGTAGGAATCCTGTATCCCGGCTTTTTCCATGGTCTCAAACATAGAATTGTGGAAAGTAAAGCCCTGGGTGTGAAGGTTTGTAGGCGCCACGCTATATGTCTTTGTGGTAAAGATCTCACGGAAAGTCTGATTTTTCAATGCTTCCTGAAGGATCAATGCCATATCTTCCACACTGGAATAGTGGTTAATATCCTGCAGTCCTGTAGTGTTTGTAAAATGTGTGTGTTTCAAACCAAGAGCTGCAGCCTTTTCATTCATCTTTTCAACAAAAGCTGCTTCAGAGCCTGCAATATTCTGGGCCAGAGCTACGCAGCACTCTCCTCCCGAGGGCAGGATCGCACCATACAGCAGGTCCTGATAGGTGGCAGTTTCTCCCGGTTCAAAACCTGCCATGGAAGCCCCTTCTTCATATAATGGAGGAAAGATGTCTTCACTTAAAGTTGCGGAAGCGCTGGTATCCGGAATATTTTCCAGAGCCACCATTACCGTCATCATCTTTGTAAGAGAAGCCGGATAAATGATCTGGCCGGGATTTCTTTGAGTTAGAACTTCTCCCGTATCCAGGTCTATCAGTATGGCACTGGTGCTGTATAAACCGGACAGATCCACCTTTTCCGGCTCTTTCTCTTCTTCTGTATTCTCTTCGGTCTGTGTTTCACTGGCAGCTAAATCCGCTTCCTTTTCTTTATTTATCTGTTGTGTCAGAAATAAAATCACGATCAGCAGGACCAGCACCAGAAAAATTCCTATTTCCAGTATAGGATATTTTTTTCTCCTTCTGTTTCTTTTTCGCTTCATATTTTTACTCATTCTTACCCTTCATTCCTTTCCATTGACTTCCCTATTATAAAATAAAAATGTCACTGAAAAAGGGCGATATGATTAAAATTCTATTAAATTCATGTGAATTCCTGTTTTTTTCTTTTTCCAAGACAGTTCACGCACCAGAGGATCTGGAGCAGCAGGCTTACCAGGGCAATGCTCATGGCAGCCAGAAACAGCAGGGAATGAAAGGAATCTCCCTGAAGTCTGTAGTAGAAGAAAGAGCCCCCGGATATCAGTATGAAAAAGGGAAGGGGAACGGTCCAGAAAATTATCACTGCAGCCAATATATACCGCATAGCTTCTATATGAAGACAATAGAAAACCAGAGGTATCAGATAAAAAGCGGCGATGAGGATCATATTCTGCCACATGCCGGGCTTTCCAAAGCTGGTGCCTTTTCCTGCCGCAGGAGTCACAGATATCGCCAAAAGAGTAAGCTCATATCCCAGCAGTGCAGCCAGGGTCCATTTTCCGATAGAATTTTTTGATTTCATATGTGATAAAACCTCCTTTTTCTTTCAGTATACAGAGAAAAAGCAGGAAATTTATCAAAATGTAAGAATCAGCGGAAATGTTGTCAGAAGTAATTCAAGAATCCTATTGAGAAAATTCTGGTCTATTTATATAATATAAGCCAGATGAGGAAAGATTATGAAAATTGCGATTTGCGAAGATGATATAAAAAACCAGTCCCTTCTGGAAAGCTATCTGGAAGAATATCCGGCAGACCTGGAGTGGAAAATTTTTTCTTCCGGGGAAGAACTGCTGGCCCATATAAAAGAAGACAAGGACTATTTTTCTCTGTATTTTATGGATATTTCCCTGCCGGGAATAGACGGAATCCAGACATGCGCCCAAATCCGGAAAAGAGATCAGAAAGCCCTGATCGTTTTTGTGACAGATTACAAAGAATATGTCTACGAAGTATTTCAGGTACTGCCCTTCCGCTTTCTGATCAAGCCAGTGAAAAAAGAAGCTTTTTCAAAAGTCCTGAGGGAAGCCGCAGACTTTCTCCGTCTCCATGACCGGCGGCTTACCTTCCGCATCCGGCAGACCATGTATGAGATCCCCTGGGGTGAAATTTTATATCTGGAAGGAGATCTCCGGAAAGTCCATCTTCATACGGTATTGGGAGAATATACTTTCTACGGAAAACTGGAAAAACTGAAAGAACAGCTTACTCCCGGAGGATTTTTCCAGTGTCACAAATCCTATGTGGTAAATCCGGAATATATCCGGGCCTCCAGGGAAACATCTATTATTCTCAGAAATGGAGAGGAGATTCCTGTAAGCAAAAGCTTCCGGAAAGAATCAAAAGAAAAACACCTGCAGTATCTGAAAGGAAGGTGGGGACAATGAATTTTCCATTTGCAGCTCTGGCATTAAACTTTATTTTCGATATTTTTCTATACGCAGTAACTCTTTGTGTTTTTACATCGCTTTTAAACCGTATCTTCGGAAAACCGGGACCCTATCTGAAATGGGTACAGGGAGCCCTGCTTCTGGCAGGAATTCTTCTGCTTATTCTTTTTGATCTTATTTCCATCCAGGGTTCCCGGTTCTATGAGCTGACCATGACAGAGGTGCCCCTCTGTCTGTTTCTGCTGTTCTCCTATTCCGGCAGCCGGCAGAAAAAACTTTTCTTCGCTTTTTCCCTTTTTACACTGACCGTCTTCTATCTGTTTTGTCTGAATGACCTTACCAATCTCCTTCATCATGGATTGAACTATTATCTGCCCTTTTACCAGTTTCAGCTATTCTATCATATCTTTCTCTGGCTGATCCTTTTTCTCTGCCAGAAGCTTTGCGGCAGCTTTGAAGAAAACATCTTTCTTCCTCCGACCCTTTGGGGATTCCTGTTTGGCATTTCCGGAGCCCTATTGCTGATTGCATTGGGTTCTCTGCCCCTGGTGATTTCTTCCTCCATAAAATATAACCGGAAAATGTTTCTTCACCTGGGGCTTATGCTCCTCCTTCTGGGACTAAATTACTGCCTTTTTGCCCTGTATAAAAGGTTCTATCTCTATGGGGCAAAGGCCAGAGAGGCCGCTCTTACCCGACAGCAGTTAGAATACCAGGAAAAATATTACCGGGAATATCTCCACACCACAGGAGAGATCCGCAGGCTCCGTCACGATATGAAAAACCATCTGCGGACCGCTGCTTCTCTCTATGCCCAGGGAAAAGGCCAGGAGTTGGAAAACTACCTGGAAACTTCCCAGAAAGAACTGAAAGACTATGAAAATTTTGTTATGACCGGAAATCCCTGCCTGGATGCAGTGCTGAACCTGAAGCTCCAGGAAGCCAGACAGAAAAATATCCGCTGCCTTACCCAGCTTACCATACCGGAAAACAGTGTGTTCCTGGACTTTTCCGATACGGTGACCATATTAGGGAATCTACTGGATAATGGGATAACCTCCGCTTTAGACTTTCTGGCGCCTGGCGCTCCGGTCCCAGAGATCCGGCTGTCTCTGATCTATCAGGAGGGCAATCTCCTCCTACACATGGACAATCCCTGCAAAGTTAAGCAGAAGCCGCCCTACGGTATTGGAATGAAAAATATAGAATCCCGGGTGGAGAAATATCAGGGGACCCTTGTGACAGAAGTTAGAGAAGGACGTTATTATACAGATATATTACTGTATGGGGCATAAAAACTTATCCAGGTACTTTATGCTGATAAACAACTTATACCCTATATTATTTATCCCGCTCAATATTCTGTTTATAAAAAAATCTTGGAAGAATCATGCAGATTCCCAGCAAAACCAGCAGTATCCCAGCCATTTCTTTTATAGGGTAATGGAATACAAAATAGGAAATCTTCGTTTTCATAAACCAGCTGGCACCTCCTATCAGTATGGAGTCAATTGTTACCAAAAAGGCGAATAACACCAGCCAGGTGAGCAGTCCTTCTGCAAGAAACATTTTCTGGAGCTGCTTCTTCGTCATTCCTATACTTCTCATAATAGTGCAGTCCTTCTTCCTGAGTATCATATCGGCTACTCTTACATTCAGAAAATTCAGGACTCCGATAAAAATCAGACAGCCGCTGATCACCAGCAATAACAGCCGGCTTGTCTGAATATAATTCTGTTCTTTTGCAAGGAGATCTGATTTGCATTCTATCTGCAGCAGATTTAATTTATCAGAATATCCTGTTTCCGCCTGAAATTCCATATTTTTCTTCTGGATAAAGTCTTTTAACTGGGACTTTATAGAATTTTCCTGCTTCCCTTCTACATCGAAGCTGACAGTAAAAATCTGTGGCGTTAATTTTTTTGTCAGTTTCCCGTAGGTATCCTCTGTAACAAGGAGAATATTGGTATTTCTTCCATCCCAGCACAAGTTCAGATCTGGGAATTGTTCTTCTGTAATGTCCAGATATCCGCAATTTATCAATGTTTCCGGAATCAGCCCGGACATTTCAGTTCCTACCGGAACAAGGTCGTAAACTTCTATTTCTTTTCCAACTTGCTGCATAGCTTTTTCTGCAACAGTTTCTGACAACCTATGGTCATGGAGAAGAAATGTACCGTTTTCATATTCAAAAGTTTCCCAGTCCGCCGTCTGCTCCTGTTTTTGAATATATGACTGGAGCTGCTCCTTTTCTACAGTGGTGAGTGTTTGGATTACTGTTGCCGCCTCTTCTCCCTGGTTTAATAATTTAATGCTTTCTCTCCCGTTTGTCCCAATAATAGGATAAAATCCAAAAAGCTGTGATTCATTTCCCATACTGTTTCCGGCAGTCTGTTCTATATCTTCCAGCAGGTCTTTTGAAAAAAAGACCATGTTTTCCGTATCTGGAGATGTTTCCATTAATGTTTGGCAAGCTTCCTGTGTAATGCCAATCCAGAAATCCGGCTCTTTTAAAAAACGGTTCTGGATATCAACGCCTCGTACTATCACGGAAGAGGCAAGGGCTATTCCGCACCCTATGGTCAATGTGATAATTGTAATGAAAAAAGCCTTTCTGCTTCGGAATAAATATTTTCTGGCCAAATAGATTTCCGGGTGTCTTCTGTGGCTTATAAGGCTCTTCATTTTATGAGCTTTTTCTTGACCTTTTGTTAAAGGTATTTCCTCATAATTCAGACATTCCAGAGGACTTAGATGGCTGATCTTTCTTTTGACTAAAAAAACTGCCAAACATATGGTGACAGCAGTTGGGACCATAGCTATGAGAAGAAAACCCGGGTGGAAAAGAGAGAGTCTTTCTAATTCCGAAGCCTGTTCCAGATACATCTTTCTGATCACTAATGGAAGGATAACCAACACTGCAAAAGCCCCTGCCATACCTCCGGTAAAACTTCCTTTCGCAGCGATTTCTAACATCTGCCAAAACATCACTTTGATAATCTGCTTTTGCTGTACTCCGATCACTTCCAAAAGACCGTATTGCCGCAGGTCTTCCGCCAATGAAAGATTTAAAATGTTATAGACACATAAAAACATGCACAGCAGGATCAAAAAAGAAAATACAACTGCAAATCCCAAACTTCCCATCATACCTTCTACTGCCCGGTAAAAAGCAGAGTCTGTACTTACAATTCTTTGGTCTTCTGTTAAGCGGACATCTTCTTTTAACTTGTTTTCTATCTGAATACCGCCAAGCGTATGACTCCGGGTATCCAGCAGTACCCTGCAGGAATCCCAGTTGAGCCCATTTTCTGTCAGTTTCTTTTCTGACAAAAATGCAATGGAGGAAGCCGCTGACGAATTCTGGTAATCAGTAAAATAGCCGGAAAGACAGAATGTCTGCTCTCCGGTCCCATCACTGTGGAAAATATCATTCCAATAAAAGTCCAGATCTAATTCCATTCCGATCTGCGGTTCTGAAATTCCCAAATACTCCAATGTTTTGGCAGAAAGCATAATATCGTTTTCCTGTTCAGGGTAGCTTCCCACAATCTGTGTATATGCCGGAGAGAGTATTTCCTGAAATCCGGTTTCATCTGCTGCCACGCAGTCGCAGTATTTTATATTTTGATCCAATAATTTTCCGGCAAATTTTTCTTTTCCGGTTTTGGCTATGTAGGGCAGGGATTTTAACTGCTCTGCCATTTCTTCTGTTCCATTTTCTATATAGACAGATACAGCCATTCCGTCTGCCCGGATGTTTTTTTGAATATCGGTCTGTATCTTTCCATAGGCAAAACTTAAAATACAATAGATCACACTTACAGTAAGCGTGACTGCCAGGAGCAAGAGACGGTTCTTACCTCTATTTTGTTTTCTATAAGAATCCAGAAGCACTTGCTGCGCAGTCCGATCATAATTATACTTTTTCATTTTCCACGATCCTTCCGTCTTTCATGCAGATAATCCGGTCTGCCATGGCGGCAACTGTTTTATCATGAGTAACGATCAGTAAGGTCTGCCTGTATTTCCTGCAGGTTTCTTTTAAAAGTTTCATCACAGAGACTCTGGTTTTGGAATCCAGATTACCAGTTAACTCATCTCCTAAAAGAATTGCAGGACGGGTAAAAATTGCCCTGGCAATAGCTGCCCTCTGCTGCTGCCCGCCAGACAGGGTATCAGGCGTTTGAAAAAGTTTATCCTGGATTTCCAGATCCTCTGCCAGCCGGAAAACTTCTTCTTTATCGATTTTCCGATCCATCAGCTTTGCAGGAAGGACAATATTCTCAAATATATTCATGGCAGGGATCAGATTATATTTCTGAAAAATAAAACCAATATGCTGCCGTCGAAAACAAGTCTGCTCCTCTGCAGATAATTGGGTAATATCCACTCCATCTACATAAACCACTCCATGGGTAGGATACTCCAGACCTCCGATCAAATTTAATAATGTGGTCTTTCCACTTCCCGAAGCTCCTACAACTGCTGCAAATTCTTCTTTCCCAATGGTAAGTGATATATTGTCCACTGCTTTAATATAACTTTCTCCATCTCCATACTCTTTTGTAAGAGAAATCACTTTCACCGCAGCCACTTTAGTTTCCCCCTCTCTAATCCGTTCCTGCAAGCAACGGGTATATTCCTCACAGCAGGTCTGTGTTCACTCCTCCAAATCGTATAATTTATATAGATCCAGCATAGTGCCGTAGGTCAGCTTCCGCCCCATAAGCTGACGGTAGGTGGCGGACTTGGCCCTGCCGGCTTCTTTCTGTTTTTCCATCTGTCGTACAATGGAATCATACTCCTGCTGAACTCCTCTGTGCATTTTCCGGTAAGCTTCCAGCTCTTTTTTCAGACTTTCCAAATCTTCGGGAAATGCACTTTCCTTTTCATTTATGTTTTCCATTTTCTTTTCCTCTTCTTTTTCATTGTCTTCTATCCCTGCATCACTCAGGATTGCGGCTGCTGTCTCCTCCGGTGTTTGTCTGGAAACATGTATTTTCTTTGTGTTCAATTTTTCATAGAGAGGAATCCTTTCTATGCTCCGTTCTAAGATATCTTTTTGCCGCAGTCCCTGGCATATATCTTTATTCAGTCTTTTTTCCAGACTTTTCTCATCAAGGATCAGGGAATACAGATGAACTTCTGCATTCCGGTAGTCCAATCTGGATAAAAGTGTGTCCAGGATTTCCTGCTCGTGAAGAACCCAGCAGAAAATCACATGGTCGTAGGCCGAACAGGCAAGGAAATTATTCAGTATATGGGTAATGTTATCCATTACCATTGCCTTAGTCTCCTCTGTCACCTGAAAAGGCTCCATATTCCAGCACCAGTCCCCGTCCAGGAAAACGCTGTTTTTCAATTTTTTCTTTAAAATATTGCAGACTGTAGTCTTGCCGGCTCCCATGGTGCCGCCGATCACATAGAGATGTTTTTTCATAGAATGATTGCCCCAAATTATATCAATACTCTCATTTTTCTATATAAGCATTGCTGCTGTGGTGTTTATAACTCTTTCTAATTTACATAAAATAATTATGGTAAACGTTTTCTTGCTTTGTCCAGTAAAAATCGTTTTTGATACTTGATTTTTACATATTTCATGATCCTCTGGAGATATACGGTATCGTAAATTCCTCCTGCCGCTCCCACCACTGGGATTCCCTGAAGGAATTTCATATACAAAAGCTCTCCGGAAAGCATGGAAGAGGTGTCTTTGACCTGCTTCTTCATATCGTATCCTTCTGGAAGTTTCTTCATTTCCATAAAAAGATCTGTCTTTTGATTTTCCTGAACCAGTTCTTCTCCATACAGCAAAGATACCTGGATCAGTTTCAGGATAAAGTACCGTTCTTCTTCTGTATCGTAGGCGTATCCATAGTGCAAGGCCACTTCATAAATGCTTTTCAGGATCATTCCTGTAAAAAGGGGAATATCCGGCAGACCGATCCCCAGTACCCCTAAGCCTACCCCCTCTGCTGTAGACAAAAGAAGATTTTTTCTGGAGGAGGCGGCAGCGCCTTTCTTAAAAGTCCGTAAGGTGTTTTTGTTCTCCCGGATTTCCGCCGAATAAGCGTTAACCTTGTACCCATGCTCCAGATCTTCTTTTTTGTAGGTTTTTTCTATGATCCCGGTTCCCTTGTCAAAGACCAGGAAAAAAGCCTTGCTAAATGCTGCGTCCAGCTTCTCCTGAAGTCCATCGGGAATCTTCTGGGCCAGCTTCTGGTTCAGAAAAGATTCCTTTTTCTCTTTATACTTGTCTATATATCTTTGTTCCTGCTTTAAAACCGTCTCCAGTTCTTTTTCAAGAGAGGATTTTCTGGAAATCAATAGCCTTCCTCCTAACTGTTTTTGCCGCTTTTTGATACGATCTTATTTACTTCCATCTTATCCATGATCCCATGGGCGGTCACTCCCGGGTGAGTTACAGAAATCCTGCATACCTGTTCAGCAAACTCTTTTGAAACCTGAAATTTCTTTGCCATGGAAGCTACGGTGGTTCCCTTTTCCAGTTCTTTTAAGATTCCTTTTATCAGCTTTTCCATATCTTTCTGGGAAAGTTCCGGTACTTTTTCCTGTTCCACTCTGGGAAGGATATCCATCTTTTCTATATGGAAGCTTTCTGCCTCTATAATCAGCACTGCCATGGTCACCGGCTGATGGAATCTTCTGGGACCGCAGCTTCCCGGGTTCAGATATTGGACGCCTTCCTGCACATAGGCCTCGTATTTATGGGAATGTCCGTAGATCACAAAATCTTTTTTCTCCAGATCTTTTGGGATATGTTTTTTATTGTGGACCATATAAAAGCTTTTGCCAAAAAGAGAAAAAGAAAGCTCTTTAGGCAGTTTTTCGGCCCATTCCTTATCATTATTCCCCCGGACCACATACAGGGAAGGATTGATCCTGCGGATTTCTTCCAGAATCCCGGGGGTATTGATGTCTCCGCCATGAATGACTGCGTCGCAGGTCTTTAAAATTTCAGCCACTTCTGGCCGCAGAAGTCCGTGGGTATCGGAAATTACTGCAATCCGTCCTGTTTTTCTTTCCATTTCTTCACATTCCTTTCTGCCTCTCCTAAGAAGGAAAGGGAGCCGAAAATGATCACCACATCTTCCGGTTTTGCTTCTTCCAGAGTTTTTTCCACTGCCTGTTCAATACTTTTTGCCGCTTCCACAGAAGGATTCACACAGGCCACTGCTTCCTTCAGCTCTTCTGCCGGAAGGGCTCTGGGATTATCTGGAGTCTGCACTGTTATGATATGGTCTGCCAGCGGGGCTGTGATCTGGATAACCTGTTTGTAATCCTTGTCCTGAAATATACCGAAAATATACCGGATATGCCGGTGCGGAAAATAAAGCTTCAGAGAATGTTCCAATTCTCTGGCTGCTCCCGGATTATGAGCCCCGTCCATGATCACTACCGGCTCTTTGGAGATCAGGGTGAAACGCCCTCTCCAATGGGTCTTTCTGAACCCTTCATAGATATTCTCTCTGGAAACCGAATAGCCAAGCTCCTGAAGCATAGTCACAGACTGAAGGGCAAGAGCGGCATTCAGGATCTGATAGCTTCCTGCCAGAGAAATCTCTACCTGATCAAAGTCTCTCCAGGTAAAGCTCTGTTTTTCATACCCGTAATGAATATCCTTTACTTCTTCCATATCCAGGAATTCCATGGAAGCCCCTTGCTCCTTTGCCCTTTCTTCCAGAACTTTCCTGGCTCCGGCTTTCTGGGGACCGGATACCACCTTTGTATAAGGCTTGATGATCCCGGCTTTCTGTGCGGCAATTTCCTCCAAAGTATCTCCCAGAAAGGCCATGTGATCCATACTGATGGGGGTGATCACTTCCATTACCGGCGTCTTAATGATATTGGTGGCATCCAGGGCTCCTCCAAGACCGGTTTCCAGGACCACCAGATCACATTTTTTCTCCTGGAAATACAGGAAAGAAAGGGCGGTTTCTATTTCAAAAGGCGTTGGATTTGTAAGATGATGTTCCTCCATATCTTTAATAGCTTCTGCAATAGCTGTCACATGTTTCGCCAGGGCTTCTTTTCCGATCCGCTCTCCGTTTACCTGTATCCGCTCTCTGTAGGAAAACAAAGTAGGGGAAATATACCGTCCTACCCGGTATCCCGCTTCTGTCAGTATAGTAGAAAGATAAGCCAGGACAGAACCCTTTCCGTTGGTTCCTGAAATATGGATAAATTTCAGACTGTCCTGGGGATTTCCCAGACGATCCATAAGATGGCGCATATTCTCTAAGCCAAGTACACTTCCGTATTTAGAGGCTTCCTCCAAATATACTCTTGCTTCTTCGTAATTCATGATTTCTCCTATCCGGGGCCTGTATGCCCCTCTGTAATTCGGAGATTATTATAGCGCTTTTTCCTTTTGACTACAATCGGAATCTTCTGTTCTTCTCTATTCTCAGCTATATTTTAATGGGAGAAACGGTTCAGAATCTATTTTCATTCATGTAACCGTCCTTGTAGGCATATGGGGACGGTTCTTAATCGGATTTTCTTCTATATAACCGTTCCATTTACCCTATTATTACGGTTTAAAATTAGATTTTCTTCTGTGTAACCGTCCCAACTAACTTAAATTTCCGGCTTAAAATCGTATTTTCCCTGTGTAACCGTTTCGACCATCGAAAATTACGGTTTAAAATCAGATTTCTTTCTGTATAACCGTACCAGCTAGTTAAATACTACAGCCAGGAATGAAAAAATCGGAAGCTCAGCCGTAACAAACGCCTCACCACCGGAAATAAGTCCGGCGATGAGGCGCTTTTCATTTTTTATCATTATTCTATAAACAACAATCTATCCCTTTGTTTTACAGCCGTGCGTCAAAAAGTCCGCAGAAGCTGTCGATAGGATCCTGCCCCTTAAAAGCTTCTTCTCCTGTCATCAGGTTTTCTACCAGTGCATCGAAGGTACTGTCTTTTGTGTCATAGGCATTGATGTAAGTCCGTACCTGGGGAATATCTGCCAGCATGGTGGGCTGTCCGCAGCTTACGGCTACTACCGGGATTTCAAAGACATACCAGAGGATTTCTCCGCCGCCTTTGGAAAGTCCGAAGCTGGGTCTTCCCTCGTTAATATCACAGAGGGTGATTACCAGGTCCATGTCTTTTACAAAGTCTGCAATGGCGTTCTTACCGGCAAAGTAAATATTGATATCCGGTTTCTCCCCGGCTTCGATCTGTTTCTTCATTTTGTCTACAGGGCTTTCATAGATAAATGCGTCAAAGCCTTTGCTGATCAGCTTATCTCTTAAAAGTTCTGCCGGGTTGGTCCCTCCTGCCATTCCCATGGCTTTGGCAAGAGCGGACATGCCGCTTTCTGCCCCTTTCACATAGCCTTCTCCTTTCCTGAACAGCACATTTCCGTGTTCGTTTTACTATAATCAGTATTGTAACACCCCGGACTGCCGCAGGTTAGGATAATTTCTCTGGATATGCGTCCGATTTTTAGTTTTTTCGGAATTATTCAAATAATCCTCTGATTTTTTCCCAGAAGCCGGTGTTTTCTGCAGGGGATTCCTCCCGGGACTCTTCCTCTTCTATCTGGATGGGATCGGTCTGGAAGGCAAACTGGACAGCCTCTACATTGGTATTTTTCTCAGATACAAAGGAAACCGGAACATAGTCTTCGCCGGAAAATTCCTGTACCATTTCCTCCACCTTATTTTCGATTTCTGTGTCTATATCTGCAGTTTCTGTTTTAAATTCTTCAGTGCCGTCTTTCATTTCTCCGGCTCCCTCGTCCAGATCCTGGGAACCTTCTGCCAGGCTGGAAATACCCGTTTCAAAAACAGAGGCTCCGGAAGATAAAGTGTCTACCCCTTCCTGAAGCTGGGTAAGGCCTTCCAAAAGAGCCTGGGTCCCTTCTGTAAGACTGCTGCTTCCTGTCTGGATATCTGTACCTTTCTCTTCCAGTTCTTCTAATCCTGCGTCAAGCTGGCGGGCGCCCTTTGCCAGGGCAGAGATCCCGGTGTTTAACCGGGTGATCCCGCCGCTTACTTCTTCTGCTCCCTGATTCAGCGCTGCGGAAGAAGATTTCAGGGCTTCTCCCCCTTCCTTCAGGGGCTGATTCTGAGCAGTCAATTCGTCAAATCCTTTTAAAAGGCTGTCGATTCCTTCTGCTCCTGCAGGAAGAGAAGCGGTCTGTGTCTCCATGGAAGTTAACCCCTGGTTCATCTGCTCCAGTCCTGTTTCCAGCTGCCGGGCCCCTTCTGTCAGAGCCTGTATACTTTCCGTAAGCTGTGACAGGTCTCCTGTCTGGAAATCTGGAAGGCTTTCCCCTGCTTCGGCTGCTTTGTTTAGTTCTTCCGCCATACTGTTCACAGATCCGGTTTCTCCTGCCTGGATCTCTTCTAATCTGGAGGCAATGGATGTCAGCGCCGAAGAGCTGTCATTGCTTATAGAAATCTCCGGTGCAGGAATATCCACAGCCACAGTATCTGCCCCCTGCACACTGACCCTGCTTCCATCCAGGCCGGCAATAAGGGCGCTTCCTGTATCCGGATCTATGGCGCCGCTGCCTATGGAATTCCAGACAGCGGCTATGGCTGCATCAATCTGGGCATTGGCACTGTCTGCCGCTGTCTCTATCTGGCTGTTTGCCTGGCTGATCTGAGCGTTTGCCGAATCTACCTGGGACTGGAGAGCTGCCCCAGCCTGGTTTAGACTGTCACTGGCACTATCTGCCTGGGACTGGAGTTCGCTTTCTGCCTGAGAAAGAATATTTTCTGCTTCCTGCAGCTCTCCCGCCGCCTCATTATACAGAGAAAACATTTCTCCGGCCTTTGCCTGGACACTATCCATAGCCTGGGCTGCTTCCTGAAGACTGCCCAGCATTTCCTGCAGCTGCCCGCCTTCCCTGGAGTCTTCCAGAAGCCGGAGCTGGGACCGAAGGGCCTCCAGTCCATCAGACAGAGCCGCTGCCCCATCTGTAAGCTGCTGAGAACTGTCTTTTAAAGCAGTTACCCCCTGGGAGACTTCTCCCAGGTTTTTCAGTCCGGCCAGCTGTCCGGCCCCTTCCTTCAGCTGGTCCACGCCGCTGATATAAGCCTGGACGCCGTCTATATAGCTCTCGGTTCCTTCTGTATAGGTCCTGGTCCCTTCTGCTAATTGACCTGCGCCGGCTTCAAGAACAGGGACGCCTTCTTTCAGGCTGTCTGCTCCCTGGATCAGAGATTTACTTCCGGAAGCTGCCGAAGAAACGCCATTCAGATAAACGCCGATACCGGTCTCCAGCTCCTGGCTTCCCCGGACAAGAGCAGAACTTCCCGAAGCGGCCCCGTCTGTGCCTGTTTTAAGGCTGACTGCACCTTGGGCCAGGCTGCCTGTGGCATCCAGAAGCCGGCTGCCTCCTTCCGCCAGTTCTCCAGTACCTTCTTTCAGTGAACCGGCCCCTTCATCAAGCCGGGATACCGCTTCTTTCAGCTCATCTGTCTGTTCATAGAGAGCCGTCATATCCAGGCTGTCTGTATCAATGGCAAAGGACATCGGTACTCCCTGAAAAGAAATCCCGTCCATTTCAAAGTCTGTAACTTCTGAAGTAATGGAAAATTCCTTTTCCTGTCCCGCCATAATGTTGTATAGGATCTGTTTATCTGCTCCCACATTTGCCAGAGTAGCCCCCTCTGCCTGGATATTTTTGCACTTTTCGGAGTCCAGTGTAACTGTGGCCTGGAGCAGATAATCTTCAAAATAGTCTCCCTTTACTTTTTCATTTTTCTTTACGGAAATCCGGATTTCCAGATTTCCGCTCTCTCCGGCCAGTTCTTTCGGATTTTTCTTCTCACCGTTCAGGTAATAGGAAATCTGGATCTTCCAGGGCAGTTCTTTTGTCTCCAGATTCCCCTGATAATAGAATTTCCCTTTTTTGCCTTCTACTGTATATCCGTCGGCTGTCTCCTCTATTTTATCCTCGGTAGTCAGGTTGGTTACTTCTGTATAATCGCCATAGTCTGTGATCCCGGTATCTTTTTCCAGATCATATTCATTGACCACATAGACGCCGGATACGGTTCCATCTTCTTCCAGGGAGGCATAGACATTTTCTTCTTTTTGAGGATTCTCCTCAGCCATGACCGGCAGGGGGGGTCCGAGGACCATGGAAAAACATACAGCCGCTGTAATGGTGTTTTTTGTATATCTGCTTTTTTTATTTCGATTCATGATGATGTCTCCTTTTCTGATAAAAGTTTGTGTGCAGGGTAGTTTTCTCTATAAGCCCGTCAAATAAGTACAGCAGTCCCGGCAGTACAAAAAGTACGATAGTCAGGGACAGCATACTTCCGTTTCCCAGGAAGGTTCCAAGCTGGGAAAGGATCCCGTGAGAAGAAATCGCCCCCATCAGGTATCCCACCACAGCCAGCACAATACCGGAAGTAAGCAAAGATGTAGTCACCGCTGCGATGGTTTCAGAAACTGCCTTTTTCTTATCCATGGTCTGTCTGAACTCCATATAGCGTTCCGTAGTCAGGATCGCATAATCCACGGTAGCTCCTAATTGGATAGAGCTGATGATCAGGTAGGAAATGTAGAATACCGTAGAATCCTTAAAGTATGGAATCGACACATTGATCCACACTGCCGTCTCGATAGCCAGCACCAGGAAAACCGGGAGAGAGACGGATTTCATGGTAAAAAGCAGTACCACAAAAACTGCTGCCAGGATAAACAGGGTAAGGATGCTTTTGGGATGCTCCACGATTTTCTGATAAAATTTTTTCATGACGGTATACCTTTCTCTGACTTTTCACTCATTTTTCTCACCTTCCCGGGACAGTTCTTCCAGAAGCTTCTCCAGTACTCTGACCGTTTCATGGATTCCACGGCTGCTGTTGATGCAAAAGTCATAATTATCTGGTTTTCCCCAGCCCCCGTCTGTGTAATAATTGTAGTAGGCTTTTCTCCGTTTATCTGTTTTCCTTATCAGTGTCTCTGTCTCCTTTGCGGATAAATGGAGCAGCTCTTTTTTTCGCATTACACGGCAGGCATATGGGGCAGTGATAAAAATACAAACACAGGGGATATCTGCCTCTTTTAGAATAAAGTCTCCGCATCTGCCTACAAAAACTGCATTTCCTTCCCTTGCCCGGTTCAGGATATAGTCCTTCTGTATCTGAAATAAAATATCATTGGCCGGAAGTCCACGGAGATTTTCATCCTCTGCCTCATACCATATTCTGTGTATCCAGGGATTGGCTTTCTGCTCATCTGCCCTTTCCAGATGATCTATGGGAATCCTGCTTTTCTCCGCCGCACCTTCCAGCAGCCTGCGGTCATAAAAGGAATATCCAAGCTGCTCGGCAAGTATCTTTCCGATCTCATGTCCTCCGCTGCCAAATTCTCTGCTTATGCATATATTCATTTTTTAAGGCCTCCTTTTTTTCATCTGTTCTGCATTTTATGAAAAAAATCCAGGAAAGAAAAGCAACACTTTTCAGCAGATGTCTAAAATTTAGGCAAATGACTGAATATGTTTAGCTGAATGATTGACTTTTTATTTTTCAGCCGCTAAAATAAAAAAACAATATTGCTGATAAAGGAGTATGGATGATCCCATGAAACATAACGCTACCACCTTTTATACCAGGAAAATCCTTGCAGAATCTCTGAAAAAGCTTATCCGCAGGAAATCCTTCTCGAATATCACTGTCCGGGAAATCACCGAGGACTGCGGATTGAACAGAAATACTTTTTATTATCATTTTGAGGATATCAACGATCTTTTGAAATGGACTTTAGAACAGGAAGCTATTGATGTGGTAAAACATTTTGATCTGATGTCTGATTACGAAGAGGCTGTCCGGTTTGTTATGAATTATATCGAGGAGAATGAAAAGCTGCTGAACAACATCTGTAACTCTTTAGGACAGGGAGAACTGAAACGTTTCTTCTTCAATGACCTTTATGGGATCACCTCTTCTGTTATAGATAAAACTATCCAGCAGATGGAACTGTCCATACCTTCCGATTACAGAGATTTTCTCAGCCGGTTTTATACGGAAGCCTTTGCAGGCCTTCTGATGGACGGGATCACAAATCCCACTCTGAGGAACAATGATAAAAATATCCTGTATATCTCTCTGGTCATACGCTCTTCCCTTCCGCCTCTTCTCAGTGATTATGCCGCCCAGCAAAAGGCAGAGAAGGAAGAATAGCGTCAAAAAGTCCCTGCGAGAGCATAAACTGCCCTGCAGAGACTTTTTTCCTGATCATCCTGCACTTCCTCTAATCTGCTGCCTGTGCTTCTTCCTGCTTAACGGTCTTTACCCGCAGAAAGAAATACAACAGATGGCATACCCACACAACAGCCAGACAGATCTGTCCCACCGGAACCTTGCTCATCATCAGAAAGCCAACCGCCATCACCACGGTCACGGTCCCTACGATCCGCAGTTTCGTCCCCATAGTCATGGCCCGCTGCTTCACAAAGCTGTCCAGATGTTTCTTATAAAGATTCGTTCCGATGAACCAGCCATGAAGCCGCTTTGAACTTTTCGCAAAGCAGAATACCGTGGCCATGAAAAAGGGCACGGTAGGGAGAATCGGCAGGATGATGCCAATTACTCCAAGTCCCAGGCATATAAAGCCCAGTATGATCCAGAGGATCCGGAACGGATTCATATTCTTCATTTTGTTTCACTCCTGTTTTTCTGATTCTGACCGCTGCAGTAATATTCATAGCCTCGCCACATGCACACTTGAAATCTGCCACTTACAAGACTAAGACGGCTATCGTTACACGGTCAGGACAAATTTCTTTCCTTCAATGATCGTCACTCCCAGGGAAATCCCATACAGTGTCCGGATGCATTCCGGTGTGACCACTTCAGCCGGTGAACCCTGTGCAGCCACCTGTCCGTCTTTCAAGCCGATGATACGGTCAGAAAAATGAATCGCCTGATTAATATCATGGAGTACCATGATAATGGTGATTCCATATTCTTCATTAAGTTTCTTCACCAGCTCCAGGATCTCGATCTGATAACGGATGTCCAGATAGGTGGTCGGTTCGTCCAGAAACAAGATCTTAGTATTCTGCGCCAGTGCCATGGCAATCCATACGCGCTGACGCTGTCCGCCTGAAAGGCGGCTTACTTCCCGGTCTCGGTACTTCTCTACATTGGTCACTTCCATGGCCCACTCGATCAGCTTTTCATCTTCATCACTGCGCCCCTGCATCATTTTCATATGAGGCGTACGCCCAAAGGATACCAGCCGTTCTACTGTAATGTCATCTGCCGAAGAATTATACTGATGGACAATGGACACTCTTTTTGCAAAATCTTTCAGACCAAAATTCTGGATATTTCTTCCGTGGAGAAAGATATTCCCTTTCCGGGGATACAGGTTTTTGGTCATCAGGTTAAACAGGGTAGACTTTCCGCATCCATTTGCTCCCATAATCGTAGTGATCTTTCCACCTTCTATGGTAAAGGAAATGCCTTTTAGAACCTTATTCTTTCCATAGGAAAAAGACAAATCCCTGACTTCCATGGCAGGCTTGTCTGCTCTCATCGCCGTTTTCCGAACATCTGTAATGTTTTTTTGCACTTGGTTCATATCAGGCTGCATACTTCTTCGACCTCCTTAATAAAATGATAAAGAACGGTCCGCCGATCACACTCATGATAATGGACGCCGACACTTCGTAGGGTGCTGCCACAGTCCGACCAATGGTATCCGCCAGCAGAAAGGTAAAGGCTCCCGCCAGCATGGAAAAGGGCACCAGCGCCCGGTGGTCACTTCCCACCAGCAGCCTTCCGATATGGGGTACAATAAGCCCCAGAAAGCTGATGGCGCCCACCACTGCTGTGGAAATGCTTGCCAGGAGAACCGCAACAAGGGAAATCAGGATACGCATCAGGTTTACGTTGACACCCAGGCTCCTGGCTGTCTTATCTTCCAGGGACATCAGGTTGCATATCTTTGTAAACAGCAGCGCAAGGATCAGCCCGGCAATCACATAGGGAAGGAGCGTCTGTACGTCCTCCCATGTCTTCTGTGTGATATTTCCCTCTACGATAGAAGCCACTCCGGAGGAATTTCCACCGCTCATGGAGTTCAGGGCATCCGATAGTCCGGTGAACATGGCGCTCACTGCCACGCCGGTCAGAATAATACGCAGCGGGCTTAATCCGCCTTTCCAAGACAGGCTGTATACCAGGAAAAAAGCCAGCACACCTCCTGCGAATGCCAACAGAGGAGTAAAAAAGTAAAGGGCTGGGAGGAAGGCCGTGATCAAAACAGCTGTAAATCCCGCACCGCTGGAGATGCCGATGATCCCCGGATCCGCCAGCGGGTTCTTTAACACTGCCTGAAAAAGGACTCCTGAGACCGCTACTGCCGCCCCTGCAAATAGAGAGATCACGATTCTCGGAAAACGCAGGTCATAGATGGCTGCCACGTCGTCGATCCGTTCGATGAACAGTCCACGGAATAATTCCGATGGTGAGACCTTCAGGCTTCCAATATTAACAGACAATAGGATCAGCACTGCCAGCAGGATTCCTGTAACAAAAAAAGATACCACTGCCCGGGCTGTCTTCCGTTTCTTCCTGCTCCGATCCTGCCTTCCAAAATCTTCCTGCTCCACCCTGCCATCGAAAACTGCCGGATACGTAAGGCCGCCGTCCTGTCTTAAGTCTTTGTCTTCACTCATGGCTTATCCCCCTTACTTCGTGATTTCCTGTAGTGTCTCTTCGTCTACCTTTTCGGAAGCTTCGCTCTCTTCCGCCGCCTTTGCGGCATTCTCACTGTTCTCTTTTGCTTTTTCTTCGTCTGCTTCGCTCTCCGGATAAAGCATAGGCTGCAGTTCCTCTAAAGCCTCCGGGTAATCAAAGTCGGCGCTCATCCCAAAGTATTCGTAGGTCAGGTCATACACACACCCGTTTTTTACAGCATCAAAATGCTGCCAGATATCGTTTGTCTCAAATTCCTCATTGAACATTTCAACAATCTGATCCGGCAGAGCGTGAGCCGCCCGCAGGATCACGTCCGGTTCTTTTGTCTTCATATCCTCCGTATTTACGGTCAGAAATTCTTGATCTGTTCCGGCATAAACATTCTGGCCGCCTGCCAGTTCCACCAGACTTCCCACATAAGAATTCTCAGTTGCAATGATATAACTTCCGGGAAGTCCCATGAGGATCAGCACTTTCGGTGCATCTTTCCCTTCATTTGTATTCTTGTAATCTTCATAAAACTTCGTGAATTCATCCACCATTTTCTGTGCCTGTTCTTCCCTTCCAAAGATCTCACCCAATTCTTGAATGGAACGGTACATCCCTTGTACGCTGCGCAGATTTAAGAACGCCCAGTCTGTATCAATAGCTTCATATTTGGGCTGCAGATCAGCCTGAAGGGTAGCCGGGCTCAGAATCCAGTCTGGATCCAGGGATGCTACGATCTCCATATCCGGGGCCATGGCGGTTCCGACCTTCTCCGCTTCCTCATACCTTTCCGGAATCTCCGAGATAGAACTGGAGCATACGCCAACCAGGTCCAGCTCCAGCTGGTCGCAGATTTCCGCTGTGGACGGAGATGTGGCAATGATCCTCGGTTCTTCTGCCATCCCCTTTACCTTTGCTTTCGCGGCTTCCACAGCAGCTTTTTCCTCCGGGTCTGTGATCTCCAGCATAGTCTCCACACTTTCCATCTGGGGGGAGGCTTTGCTACTTTCAGAGGCGTTATCTCCTGTTTCCCCGCCGCTTTGATCTACACATCCTGCCAGAAGGCTGCAGGAAAGAACCGTGCATACGGTAAGGGACGGGATTCTCTTTTTTACATCCATCCATCTATGCTTCATCATCATCGTAACCTCCGCCCCATCTTCTCCAGTTCTTCCGGAAGAAATAAACGATCACAGCAGCTGTCCCCATCAAAATCAGCCCGGATACTGTAACCGCAGTTCCCATAACAAAAACACTGCCCCCACTGGAACCTGCCATATCTTCCGCCTCTTCTACTGTGTCCGCTGCCGTGGATAGACTTAATCCCTGGGCATCGCTGAGTTCTGCATCGGTAGACGGCGTGGGCTGGGCCGCTTCATCAATGGAACTGGACAGTGCCGGCGCTTCCGTACTGTTGTCTACGGGCTCAGTATCCGAAGAGTCGGAGGATAATAATTCGGAGTCACTCTGGAGAGAGGAGCCGGACAGGCTGGCATTGCCATTTCCAGTGCTCTCACTTTGGGTATTCGTGCTGCCAGAGCCGCTTGTTCCGCTTTCTGTACTCGTGCTGCCAGAGCCGCTGTATGTAGATGTGCCGCCGCTTCCAGATGCTTCTGTTACAATCGTCGCATTCATATTTGTATTATTTCCTGCCGTGTAATCACTGGGATACAGGTAGAAGATCACATCCCTTCCCATAGGTTCCACATACATAGAGCCTCGGACCACACAATTCTCACTTGGCACCTGCATACAGATATCTGCTGTAGCACCGTTGTCATCTGTCCCATTGCCCGTCACGCCGATGGCAGGGCTGGACCAGTTGGAATCCCCCACATTCTGTACCCAGAAGCTGTGGTTTGACGTGTAGTCCATCAGGCTCATGCGGATCGTCAGGTAGTATTCCCCGCTGTCCGTCAACTCCAAAATACCGGTGGTATAGACAGCGCCGTCTACCATGCCCTGACCTGTGGCATAGGACGCCTCCCCGCCGGAATCTTCGATCACGCCGGTGACCGGATGGGCATAGCAGGGATGGATCACACAGGTGTAAATATTGCCGCTGGCTGCCCGGACCGGAACCGCTCCGATTCCTGCTCCCATCACCGTCAGCACAAGGGCTGCAAGCAGGCCGACAAAAATCTTTCTGATTTTCTTTACTGATTTCATACTTTTCTCCTATTTTTATTTCTTGTTCAGTCTGGGAAAGAGTCCTCCCCCGTAATCATTGCAACCGGATAGGAGTTCTACTCTCATCTGTCTGGTGGAAATCAATTCCGTTTATATGCAGTTAGTTCTGTCTTATATAAGTTAGCTATTACTAACACATGTAAGAATTATATACCATTCTATTCCAGCACTGTCAACTATTTTTTCAGGTTTTTTTATTTCTCCGTCCAGACTGATATACACCTTGAAGGTCTCCGGCGGAATCTTAAGAACAAATATCAGTATCTTTTTTATATTGACAAAATTTCATATCAGATATATTATAGCATTGTTATATATCACTGTTATATGGAGGTTTTTATGGACGAAAGGACATCATCCACACTGGAAAATATCCAGCAGGCTGCTTTAGAGGAATTTTCCGAAAAGGGGTTTCTTGGCGCTTCTCTGCGCCAGATTGTAAAGAATGCAGGCGTGACTACAGGCGCCTTTTATGGCTATTTTTCCAGTAAGGAAGCTCTGTTCGCATCCATTGTGGAACCCCATGCTGCCGCCCTCATGGGCAGGTTCATGGAAGCCCAGACAGGCTTTGCTGAATTGCCGGAAGAAGAGCAGTCCAACAGCATGGGGGAAGCTTCCAAATACTATGTAGACTGGATGGTGGATTATATTTGTGAGCACCGGGAGCCAGTCAGGCTACTGCTTTGCAGGGCGGAGGGAACTTCCTATGAACACTTCATTCACAACATGGTAGAAATCGAAGTGGAATACACACTGAAATATATGGAAGTGCTCCGAAGGACAGGACGGAAAGTCCCGGAGTTAAAGAAATCTCTCTGTCATATCATCGCCAGTGGAATGTTCAACGGTCTCTTTGAGATTGCAATCCACAATATGCCCCGGGAACAGGCACACCGGGATATCGAGCAATTCCGGGATTTTTATACTGCCGGATGGATAAAACTAATGGAAGAGCAGCGTTAGTATACATTGACGCTGCTTCTCCTGCTTCGTTTACCGACATTGACAGATGATATATTTCTATCCACAGCGGGAATTATTTCCTTTGTTTTTTGCTCAATAGTTAGCTTTATCTAACTATTAAATTTTATCTTTTAAGGAGGAAAACTAATGAAAGGAAAAAAGAAAAGTGATGTGGCGGTCCTGCTGGATTATGCGGGAAGCCGCAAGGGCCTGACCTTTCTTGGTCTGACCTTTTCAGCAGTATCCATGCTGCTCTCAATGGTTCCTTATATCTGTATCTGGCTTGCAGCCAGAGATCTAATCGCCGTTGCCCCGGACTGGACGCAGGCTCACGGCATCACCAGGTATGGATGGATGGCTTTTGTTTTTGCGTTTGCGGGAATTGCCCTGTATTTCGCAGGTCTGATGTGCACCCACCTGGCGGCTTTCCGCACTGCCTCCAATATCCGAAAAAAGGGGATTGCCCATGTAATGAAAGCACCGCTTGGCTATTTTGATGCCAATGCCTCCGGTCTGATCCGGGGACGTCTTGACGCAGCGGCAGCCGACACAGAGACCCTGCTTGCACACAACTTGGCGGACATCGTGGGCACCATCGTTCTGTTTATTTCCATGGTGATTCTGATGTTCCTGTTCGACTGGCGGATGGGTCTGGCCTGCCTGTTAGCGGCTGTAATCTCCATCATCTCTATGGCCTCTATGATGGGTGGGAAAAATGCAAGTTTCATGGCTCAATACCAAGCCGCACTGGATCGCATGAACAAGTCGGGGACAGAATATGTCCGGGGCATTCCAGTAGTTAAGATTTTCCAGCAGACTGTCTATTCCTTCAAGGCATTCCAGGCTTCCATTGAAGAATACAGTTACTTTGCTGAACATTATAATTCTCATGTGTGCAGTAAACCCCAATCCGTCAATCTGACCTTCACTGAAGGCGCTTTTGTATTTCTTGTCCCGGTGGCGCTGTTTTTGGCTCCGGAGGCTCTGGCGGATGGAAGTTTTGCTGGTTTTATCACAGATTTTGTATTCTACGCAGTGTTCTCCGCTATCATCTCCACTGCACTGGCAAGGATCATGTTCGCCTCCTCTGGAATTATGCTTGCCAGTGCGGCACTTGGCCGGATCAACAAAGTGATGGAATCCCCAACTCTGAAAAATCCTGCCAATCCCATGGAACCCCACGGCAGCAAAGTTGAGTTTATGAATGTCAGCTTTACCTATGACGGAGCCACAACGCCCGCTCTCTCCCACGTCTCATTCACAGCTGAATCTGGGCAGACCATCGCTCTGGTAGGGCCCTCCGGCGGCGGCAAAACTACAGCGGCCAGCCTGATCCCCCGCTTCTGGGACGTTTCCTCCGGCTCTGTTAATGTAGGCGGTGTGGATGTTAGACAGATCGATCCCCATGTGCTGATGGACCATGTGGCGTTTGTTTTCCAGAACAATCGCCTATTTAAAGCATCAATCCTGGAAAACGTCCGGGCGGCAAGACCGGGCGCCTCAAGAGAACAGGTGAAAAACGCTCTCATGGCAGCCCAATGCCAGGATATCCTCGATAAACTTCCAGAAGGAATGGATACATTGATCGGCACGGAGGGCACCTATCTCTCCGGCGGTGAACAACAGCGGATCGCCCTTGCCAGAGCCATCTTAAAAGATGCGCCTATCATCGTCCTCGATGAGGCCACAGCCTTTGCCGACCCGGAGAACGAAGTCCTGATCCAGAAAGCTTTCGCCACACTAACGAAGGGCCGCACCGTGATCATGATTGCCCACCGTCTGTCCACCGTGGTGGGTGCTGACCAGATTATCGTCCTGGATAGGGGCTGCATCGCAGAGCAGGGTTCCCATAAGGAACTTGTGGCTGCCAACGGCCTGTACGCCAGGATGTGGGCAGACTATAACAAGGCTGTCCGGTGGAAAATTTCCAGCGAAAAGGAGGACGAATAAATGTTCAGCAAAAAATTTCAGAGAAAATACGCACTCACCGACCAGGGACTGCGAAACACAAAAAGGGGAGCGTTCTGGACTGTCATCGTCAATCTTGTTGTCATGGGAGGGATGGGAATCCTTTATCTTCTCACAGGGTCCTTCATGGAAACCTTGACGGAAGAAAAAAACCTGCCGACTGTGGTATTCCCCATCGCCCTGACTGTCCTGTTCCTGGTTTTATCATTTCTCACCCATCTGCAGCAGTACCAGGCTACCTACGGTCTGGTATACAATGAGGTAAAGGCAACTCGTCTCAGCATGGCAGAGCGGCTCCGCAAGCTGCCCCTCGGATACTTCGGGAAGCGGGATCTGGCAGACCTGACCGAGACCCTGCTGGGGGACGTGAACCGGATGGAGCATGTGTGGTCCCACGTCCTCGGATATCTGTACGGCGCTTATATTTCTACATCGCTGATTGCCGTATGCCTGTTCGTCTATGACTGGCGGCTTGCCATTGCCTGCCTGTGGGGCGTACCGGCAGCTTTCGGGCTTCTGTTTGGAAGCCGGAAAATTGCGGCCCGTGCCTCTGAACGGACAAAAAAAGCCGCTCTCCGGGTATCGGACGGAATCCAGGAGGCGCTGGAAAATGTTCGGGAAATCCGCGCTACCAACCAGGAAGAGCTCTATCTGGATCGCCTGAATCAGAAAATCGATGAGCACGAAAGGATCATGACCCGGGGCGAGCTCGGCACAGGCATATTTGTCAATGCCGCCAGCGTGATTATGCGTCTGGGCGTGGCAACGACCATCCTGACCGGAGCCGGTCTGATCCTCTCAGGTGAGATTAATTTCATGCTGTTGTTTTTATTCCTGCTAGTCATCACCCGTATCTACGCACCCTTTGATCAGAGTCTTGCCCTGATCGCAGAAATGATCATATCACAGGTATCCGCTGATCGGATCACAGAGCTCTACGAAACCCCTGCTGCCAACGGGAACAGCAAATTTACTCCGAATGGGCACGATATCGTATTTGAACATGTACATTTTGCTTATGATGAGAAAGAAGTTCTCCATGATGTAAGTTTTACTGCAAAAGAGGGGGAAGTCACTGCGCTGGTGGGACCTTCTGGTTCAGGCAAGAGCACCTGTGCCAGACTTGCCGCAAGGCTCTGGGACATCACAGGCGGCAAAATCCTCGTAGGCGGTATAGACATCTCAAAAGTAGATCCGGAGGTGCTCCTTACCGATTACTCCATGGTATTCCAAGATGTGATCCTCTTTGATGATACTGTCATGGAAAATATACGTCTGGGAAAACGGGGCGCTACGGACGCGGAAGTACTTGCCGCGGCCCAGGCTGCCAACTGTGAAGAGTTTGTCCGGCATCTTCCACAAGGCTATGATACGCCTATCGGCGAGAACGGCGCCAGGCTCTCCGGCGGCGAGCGCCAGCGCATCTCCATCGCACGGGCTCTCCTGAAGGACGCGCCTATCCTTCTCCTTGACGAAGCTACGGCAAGTCTGGATGTGGAGAATGAGACAAAGGTACAGGAAGCTCTCTCCCGCCTGCTTGCAGGAAAGACGGTTCTGGTCATCGCCCATCGGATGCGCACCGTGGAGGCAGCGGACAAGATCATCGTTCTCTCCGACGGTCAGGTAGTGGAGGAAGGTGCCCCGACAGAACTGATGAGCCGGGACGGTCTCTTTCGTCACATGGTGGAACTGCAAAGGCAGAGCGCCGGATGGAGTCTGAAATAACATATTTGTTTTTAAATAGCCGGAGTCCGCAAACAGCGGCTCCGGCTATTTAAAAATAAAAATTACAGCAAATGTTGTTTATACGTCAAAGCAGCCTCCGCCTACAAATTCCCGCAAAATGGAATTGTGTGGAATAGCTTCACTGGGCACACTGACGAAATAATCCAGGAACTTCAGAAGTCGTTTTGCTTCGTTATATTCCGGTTCTCCAGGCTGAATGGAAAAGAGAAGGGGTTCTGCATACAGCTTTAATACGGCCAGCTCATAGATCAGGGCAGAATTAAACATGACATCTGCAGACTCTTGATAAGGAAAAATATTTTCTTCTTCTCCTCTCCTTACGGAATTCCACATAGCAATCGTAGCCTTTGCAGAGGCTCCCCTTGTCCTGGCATCCCGGACAATCCGACGGATCAGTCTGCCGTCCGTAGTTGGAATCCGGTTATGCTCATCAATGTTAATCTGGGTAAGGGCGCTGATATAAATACGGAATTTGCTCTCATCGGGAAGACTAAAACTCAGCTTATCATTAAGGCAATGAATCCCCTCAATTACCAGCACATCCTCAGGCCCCAGACGAAGAGAATCTCCCCGATATTCCCTCATTCCTGTTTTAAAATTAAAAGAGGGCATGGAAACCTGTTCACCTCTTAAAAGAGCGGTCATATCTTCGTTAAACTGTTTTACGTCAATGGCTTCCAGACACTCAAAGTTATAATTTCCTTCTTCATCCAGGGGTGTATCTTCTCTGTTTACAAAATAGTTATCCACTGCTATGGGATGAGGTTTCAGACCATGGGCGGATAGCTGTATAGATAATCTATGAGAAAAAGTGGTCTTTCCTGAGGAAGAAGGTCCCGCGATCATAATGAATTTTTTGCTTCTGTCATTGGCAATCCTGTCTGCTATCTGTGAGATTTTTGCCTCCTGAAGGGCTTCTGCAATGAGTATCAGCTCATTGGCGCCTTTCTGGCTGATCTGTTCGTTTAAATCCCCTACTGCATCTGCTCCGATCATTTCTCCCCAGTTTCCAGACTCCTTCTGCACCTGGAAAAGTTTTATCCATGGCTTAAAAGGAGGAACCTTCTCAGGTTCATCTTTATCAGGAAGCTGGAGCACCAAACCTTCGTCAAAGGGATATAATTCAAAATATTTCAGATAACCGGTATGGTTTACCATATAGCCATAAAAATAATCTTCGAACTCTTCCAGACTATAGATATTTACCCTGGAACCACGGCGGAAATGGAAGAGTTTTTCTTTGTCATACATATGATGACGATGGAATATTTCAATAGCCTCACTGGTTCCTACACTTCTTTTTCGTATGGGAATCTGCCTTTCTGCCAGCTCCATCATATAAGCTTTTACATCTGCAAGAAACTCTGGCGTAATTTTTACATCTCCATCTATAGTATAGTAATATCCGGAGCTGACGGAAAAGTGCAGCACAACTTTCCGGATCTTTCCATGTCCGGCCACATGATAAAGGGCTTTCAGCAAAAGCAGAGAAGTGCTCCTTTTATAAGTCTGATGGCCAATTTCATCCTTTGTAGTAATAAATTCCAGCTCTCCGTCTTTTTTCAGTTTTTTATGGAGCTCACAGAGCTTCTTATCCTTCATTACCAGCACGATGGAATGTCTGGTGATTCCCCGGTAGTCTTCAGCAATTTTACTGTAGGGAGTTCCATAAGGATACTCTCTCTGTTTTCCCAGAATCTTAACGGAAATCATTCTTTCTTTCACTGTGCCTCTCCTTTCCTGTCAAATATCCAGTAACTATATGGCTTTGCAAGGGTGCTGCACCCTCATTTTTTCTACCTCTAATTCCGGTAGCATTTGTCCCAGTTCTTCTTCCATATAATCCATAAAAATATACTCTGTTCCATAGTGGCCGGCGTCTATTACGCATATTCCCTGGGAAACTGCATCTATAGAGGAATGATAATCCATGTCCGCTGTAACATATACATCTGCCTGAGAATGGAGTACAGAAGGCATAAGACTTTTCCCCGAACCGGTACATACAGCAACCCTTTCCACCTTCTTATTTAAGTCGCCATATACTTTCACAAAGGGCAGCTGAAATTTTTCTTTTACAAATCTGCCAAAGGCTTCCAGGGTCTGGGCCTCTGCCAGGTTTCCCACTCTTCCCAGGCCTTCCTGTCTGCCTTCCCGGTCATAAGTAACCTCCAGAATTTCACGGTCCTTAAGCTCCAGGTAATCTGCACTTAAATCTGCCATTCCCAGTACATCAAAATTCGTATGCATGGCATAATAGGAAATTCCGTTCTCTATCAATCCTATGATCCGGCGGCTGATAAAATTATCGGCAGTGACCTTCTTAATTCCTGAAAAAATCAGCGGATGATGGGTAATCATCATGTCTGCTCCAGCTTTCACAGCTGCCTCAAGGCTTTCATCGGTCACATCCAGAGCCAGAAAGACCCTCTTTACTTCTTTCTCCGGATCTCCCACAAGAAGTCCGGGATTATCCCACTCTTCAGCAAAAGATACCGGATACTTCTCTTCAATCTTTCTGATAACATCTTTACATTTCATAGTATGCCAGTGCCTCCTTTCTGTCTCTTATTTCCTCCTGCAGCTCCTCTTTCCTTTTCTCTGCCGAGGAGGTCTCTACCTGGGTAAGCTTTTTTAAAAGTTCTCTGGAGGCCCGGTCCTCTTTTTCCAGGAACTCTCTTAAAACAGGGTGCCTCTTTTCCAGAAGTTTCTTCCCATAGAGATATTCTGCTTTTTTTGTATAATTCATACTCCCCTGGACAGCTTTCATCATAGGATAATATTTTTTCTCTTCCTCAACCATATCTTCTTCAATGATCCTATAACCATTTTCAGCCAGAAACTGGCGGAAATGGCCGATTTCTGACTGAGGCTGGAGGATCAGTTCTTTCATATCTTTCAGGACCGGGGCTCCTTGCGTAAGGATTCTCTCCATAAGAGGGCCTCCCATTCCTGCGATCACCAGACACTGGGCCTCTCCAGGTTCTAAAGCTTTCAGCCCGTCGGAAAGTCTGGTCTCTATGTAAGCTTCCAGTCCCCATTCCCGGATATGCTCCCTGGCCCGCAAAAGAGGACCTTGGTTGATATCCATGGCAATGGCTCTTGGTATCTGTCCTTTCTGTATTAAATATATAGGAATATATCCGTGGTCGCAGCCTACATCTGCCAGCACCAGTCCGGGGCTCACCAGAGCTGCGACAGCTTTCAGCCGCCGGGATATCTGCAATTCTCTCATATTTCTCCTTTAATCCAGATAATCTTTCAGTTTTCGGCTGCGGCTGGGATGACGGAGCTTTCTAAGGGCCTTAGCCTCAATCTGGCGGATACGCTCTCTGGTAACATTAAATTCTTTTCCTACTTCTTCCAAAGTTCTGGCTCTTCCGTCATCCAGACCGAAACGAAGGCGGAGAACTTTCTGTTCTCTTTCTGTAAGAGTTCCCAACACCTCTACAAGCTGTTCTTTCAGCAGAGTAAAGGCAGCAGCGTCTGCAGGTACCGGCACATTATCATCCTGGATAAAATCTCCCAGATGGCTGTCTTCTTCTTCACCAATAGGTGTTTCCAGTGAAACTGGCTCCTGAGAAATTTTCAGGATTTCTCTGACACGATCCACAGACATATTCATTTCCTCTGCAATTTCTTCCGGCTGAGGCTCTCTTCCCAACTCCTGAAGAAGCTGTCTGGATACCCGAATCAGTTTGTTGATGGTTTCCACCATATGCACAGGGATACGGATAGTTCTGGCCTGATCTGCTATGGCTCTGGTAATGGCCTGACGGATCCACCAGGTAGCATAGGTAGAGAATTTATATCCTTTCCGATAATCAAATTTTTCCACAGCTTTGATCAGTCCAAGATTTCCCTCCTGAATCAAGTCTAAGAACAGCATACCTCTTCCCACATATCTTTTGGCAATGCTGACTACCAGACGGAGATTAGCCTCTGCCAGACGTTTTTTGGCACTTTCATCGCCGTTCTCCATTCTTTTGGCCAGGCTGATTTCTTCCTCAGCTGTGAGAAGAGGAACTTTTCCAATTTCTTTCAGATACATACGCACCGGATCTTCAATGCTGACTCCTTCCGGCACAGACAGGTCGATATTTTCCATATCTACCTCGTCCTCTTCACTGAGGTTCATTTCTTCTTCATCACTCATGATCAAGTCATCCATATCATTGTCTTGAATCCTCAGCACATCCACGCCATTGGCCTCCAGGTAGTCAAAAACCTTGTCCATATGCTCTGCATCCAGAGGAAAATCCTTGAAAAAGTCATTGATTTCCTGGTATTCCAGTACGTTTTTCTTTTTCTTTGCCAGCTCGATAAGCTCTGCCAGTTTCTCGCTGAATTTTGCCATGTTCATTTCCATAAATGTTCCATCCTCTCAATTCTTAATTATATGGTATCCTCAATCAAAGGAAATATGCAGTGTCACTCTGCCTCTTTCCAGGTCCTCCAGTCTTTTTCTCGCCTCCACAATCTTCTGCAGTCCTGTAAGGTCTGTAGGGGCCAGATGCTGGTTCTGCCATGCAATGCTGTCTCTTTTCAGTCTGCATACAGTCTCCAGCACCGCCCGTTTGGCCTCCTCCTGACTTTCCAGGTGGAGAGAGGCATGAAACAGGGAGGTTACTTCTCTCTGTTCTTCCGGGTCAGAAAACTGGTTGAGCAGTTTTGCAGGATTTACCTCCCCCTCTTCATGTTGGGCGAAGACAATCTCTGCCACCTGGTGATATAGGGGGGTAGTAAAGTCCTCCGGCCCGATGTATCCCGCTATAGTATCAAACATTTTAGGATAGGAGGTCAGCCAGGTAAGCATGAGTTTCTGTGCAGTCTGTCCTCCATCTTCCTTATTTTCCTTCTTTTTCCTTGGTCCTTCTCTCCGAACAGTATCAGAGGACTTTTGGGGAGCCAGAGCCATATGGTTTACCATTTTCCGCAGATCCTCAAATTGGATCTGATAAATTCGGGAAATCGTTTCCATGTAGTTGTTCCGCTCCAGTTCTTCTGGAAATTCCAGGAGCATACCCGCGATTTCTCTGAAGAACTGCGTCTTTTCCTCAGGGTCTGACAGATTATATTTTTTCTCCAGTACCTTTACCTGGAAAAGGAAATAGTTCATCGCTTCTTCCAGGCGTTTCTCAAAAGCCTCACGGCCCTCTGCCTTTATAAATTCATCTGGGTCTTTGTAAGGAGCCAGGTTTACCACTCTGGGACGGATTCCTGCCGCTCTCAGAATAGGAATTCCCCTCAGAGCCGCCTTCTGTCCTGCCTCGTCACTGTCATAGGTAAGCAGAACTTCTTTGGTGTACCGGCTCATCAAACTGGCATGTCCCGATGTTAAAGCCGTGCCCAGAGAAGCCACCGCATTGGTAAAACCTGCCTGGTGCATAGAAATCACATCCATATACCCCTCACAGATGATCAAATAGGGCTTTCTGGAAGTTCTGGCTACATTCAGTCCGTACAGGTTCCGGCTTTTATCGAAAATCTTTGTTTCCGGCGAGTTCAGATATTTAGGTTCTCCCTGACCCATAACCCGTCCGCCAAAGCCAATAACCCGGCTGTTCACATCCATAATGGGAAACATGACCCGGTTCCAGAACCGGTCCTGCATCCCACGGCGTTCATCTATATTAAAAAGTCCGGATTCTTTCAGCAGTTCATCTGAATATCCCTGGCCTTTCAGATATTTATACAGGGCTCCGGAATACCGGGGAGAACATCCCAGTCCAAACTTTTTAATAGTCTCATCGGAAAGCTCTCTCCTTTTCAGGTATTCCATCCCCTGTATTCCCTTTTCACTTTTCAGTTGATAATAATAGAATGCGGCTGCCTTCTTATTGATTTCCAGAAGTCTGGATTTCAAGTCTGCCGCCCTTCTGGCCTCAGGCGAATACTCTGCCTGTGGCAGACGGACTCCCGCCCGGTCAGCCAGATATTTAACTGCTTCCACAAAAGTAAAATTTTCGTATTCCATCAAAAAAGTGAATACATTGCCTCCTGCACCGCAGCCAAAACAGTAATACATCTGTTTTCCCGGACTTACGGAAAAAGAAGGTGATTTCTCGTTATGAAAAGGACAAAGGCCAAAATAGGAGCTGCCCTTTCGCTGGAGCTTCACATATCCGGAGATCACATCTACAATATCGTTTTTCATGCGGACTTCTTCAATAACATCATCCGAATAATACATTTTGATCCCTCTTTTCCACTATCTCTTTACCCGTCCTCTCCATCCTTTCGGAATAAAAATATCTTTGAATTTTTCCAGGGAATACTGGTCAGTCATACCTGAAATATAGTCGCAGACCACCCGTTCTTCAGGCTCGCCCTCTTCCATGAGCCACTGGTATTCTTCTGACATTTTTTCCGGAAATTTCCTGTAATATGTATATAATTCCTCAATTACGTGTTCTGCCTTTTTTTCCTCGCTTTTCGCCACAGGATTCAGATAAACATCCTGAAACATCAGACTTCTAAGATCCCGAAGTCCCTCTTCAATCTCCGGGGACATGGAAATCCTTTCTTTCCCCCTGCTGTGTTCCACAATGTCATGGACAAAGGTATTCAGCCGTTCTTTGGTATTCTCTCCCAAAAGCATCCGAAGAGTAATGGGAATATTATCTTCCGAAATAATCCCTGCCCGCTGAGCATCATCCATATCATGATGTATGTAAGAAATCTTATCACTGTATCGAACAACCTGCCCTTCCAGAGTATGAGGCTTTCCGCTGGTCCTGTGGTTAATGATCCCGTCCCGTACCTCCCAGGTCAGGTTCAGTCCTCTCCCACTTTTTTCCAGTCTTTCCACTACCCTGAGGCTTTGGCTGACGTGGGAAAAACCCAGAGGGCAGACCCGATCCAATACCTTTTCACCGGCGTGCCCAAAAGGCGTATGCCCAAGGTCGTGGCCAAGAGCAATGGCCTCTACCAGATCCACATTCAGATACAGAGCCTTTGCAATCGTCCTGGCAATCTGCGAAACTTCCAGAGTATGTGTCAGCCGGTTCCGATAGTGATCTCCCTGGGCCGCCAGAAAGACCTGAGTCTTATCTTTCATTCTCCGGAAAGATTTGCTGTGGAGTATCCGGTCACGATCTCTTTGATAAGCGGTCCGAATATCACATTCTGTCTCCTCCTTGTCTCTTCCCCGGGAATTCACGCTGCAGGCAGCGTAAGGGCTGAGAAATTCCAACTCTTTAGCTTCCATTTCTTCACGAATATTCATCCACAGGTCACCGTCCTCTCTCGAGTCATATCCTCTGATAATTATATTACCGTTTTCCCGCAGATTTCCTTCTTTTCTTTTCAAAAAGTTCCAACAAATGTGGATTTCTGATTTTTCTCACGATTCTTTCCATGCACTGCGCAGGAAGTTGATTTCTGCTGCATAACCGCTAAGGTCATTTGGAGTCTCCAGATAAAAAGGAAGATTTCTAAGGGCTGGATGGTTGATAATCCTGACCATAGCTTCTTTTCCGATTTTTCCTTCACCTATTCTGGCATGACGGTCCTTATGGCTCCCCAGTCCGTACATACTGTCGTTTAAATGGATGGCCTTAAGCCGTGTAAGGCCGATTACTTTGTCGAATTCATCCAGAACTCCTTCCAGATTATTTACAATGTCGTAGCCTCCATCATAGACATGGCAGGTATCCAGGCATACCCCCATTTTTTCCTGTAGCTCTACCCGGTCCAGGATCTCCCGAATCTCTTGAAAGTTTCTCCCGATTTCACTGCCCTTTCCTGCCATGGTCTCCAGAAGCACCGTAGTGCTCTGCTCAGGACAGAGAATCTGATTCAGCATATCCGCAATCAGCTGGATTCCCTTTTCGGCCCCCTGTTTCACATGGCTTCCCGGATGAAAGTTATAGCAGTTTCCAGGGGTATATTCCATTCTCTTCAGATCATCTGTCATTGTAAGGTAAGCAAATTCCCGGACCTTCTCATCCGGTGAACAGGCATTCAGGGTATAAGGAGCGTGGGCCAGTATCTTCTGGATTCCCAGTTCAGAAGCTTTTGCATGAAAAGCCTTCACATCTTCCGGATCAATTGTCTTAGCCTTTCCTCCTCTGGGATTTCTGGTGAAAAACTGAAAAGTATTGGCCTGTATTTTTTCTGCATCCTCTGCCATAGCTCTGTATCCTTTGGCAGAGGATAAATGACAGCCTATAGTCAGCATCCTGATTCCTCCTTTGTTTCGGCAATATCTGTGAATAAATAAAGAGCTAATGCAAAAGCAAGACTACAAAATTGTTTCTGCTCTTGTATTAACTCTTTAGCTACATATACAAGATTTCCTCCTATATATTTTTAAGTTTAAATTTGTAACGGATTACTCTGTTGATTACTTTTTTGATCACCTTATATTTATACATAAGAAAAATCCCCTTAAAAATAAGGGGATTTCTTACTGCGGGAGATGGGACTTGAACCCACACGAGCATACACCCACAAGATCCTTAGTCTTGCCTGTCTGCCAATTCCAGCACTCCCGCTTGTCTGTCGTTTTCAGCACTCCTCAGCGACAAGTGAAAGTATAGCAGAGATTTTTGGATTCGTCAATACTTTTTTCAAAAAAATTTTTTTAATTTTTTAAACTTTCCGGAATTTTTCCCGAATAAGGCATTCTCCTCTTAAAAGACGTTCCTTTAAATCCTCTTTGTCTCCCAGGATTTCCTTGAAACAGGCCCACTCATCCAGGATTCCCTGCCCATGGGGAACCAGATAGGCGCCTGCATCACTGCCCAGGGCAAGTTCCACCCCTGCCTCATAACCTTTTCTTATATTCGTCTTTCCCTTTTCCCAGATCTGTAAAAGAACCTGGTCGGAAAAACGACCTTTTCCAATGAGATTTTTCACTACAGTGATCGTGGGGACCCAGATTGTTCCCTGCTCTGCCATGATCTTCACAGCCTCTTCGTCTGCATAATTGCCATGTTCAATGCTGTCTACGCCTGCCATGGCCGCTTCTTTTACGGCCTTTGCCCCATTAGTATGGGACATGACCGAGAATCCCTCTTCGTGGGCAATATGGACCATTTCTCTGACTTCCTCAAAAGAAAGAGCGGTGCCTGTTATAGAACCATCTGTATCAAAGTCCATGATACCAGTGGTCATGATCTTAATGAAATCACCACCCTCTCTCTTAACCTCTCTGACCAGAGCCGTATATTCTTTCATGGTTTCGAAAGCCCTGCCTACGATTCCCCCATAATGCCCTTTCTTATGGATTGCAAAAACAGGAGTTCTGTAATCAATCCCATACTCTGGGGCGATTTCTCTGGCTCTTTGAGAGACGCGGAGATAATCTCCGCCGTCTCTCACAAAAGACACATTTTTTTCCTGATAGGCTTTTAGATGCTCTCTGATCAGTTTTTCATCAGGAGCCTTTTCATGGTCTTTCACTGCCTGACGATAGTCCAGAGCATTCATAAATATATGTGCATGGTTTTCTCCAAACATCTTTGTGTCACCTTCTGTATTTCTGTTATCTCCTTCCGGCGGAAAGAAAAATTTCATAATATCCCGGTTCCAGAAGGAGCTTTCCTGTTCTTTCCAGACTGGGGTTCCGTCTGCCGTTGAGATATGCTTTTTTCCCGGAATAGGGAAGGATAAATCTGGCTTTGGCATCAAAAGGAACTCAGGAAAAGACCGGATATTCACACTCATATCCCAAGGGATTTTTCAGATGGTTTACTCTCATATTTCTGATCTTCATATCAATCATCCTCTACTTTTGCCCATCCGAAGGCGCATTTTACTGCTTTTTTCCATCCCTTTGCCTTTTTATCCCGTTCTTCCACAGAAATCTCCGGCATAAACGCACGGTCAATCTCCCAGTTGCTGATAATCTCCTTGGGACTGTTCCAGTAACCAACTGCCAGGCCTGCCAGGTAAGCGGCCCCCATAGCTGTAGTCTCTACACATACCGGACGCTTTACAGGAACCTGGATCATATCTGCCTGAGCCTGCATGATGAAGTTATTGGCGCTGGCCCCACCGTCTACTTTCAGAGAATTCAGTTCAATGCCGGAATCTGCTCTCATAGCCTCGATAACATCGTGGACCTGATAAGCCAGAGACTCCAGGGTAGCCCGGATAATGTGACATTTATTTACTCCTCTGGTCAGTCCTACAATAGTTCCTCTGGCATACTGATCCCAATAAGGCGCTCCCAGTCCGGTAAATGCCGGCACTACATAACAGCCGTGGGTATCTTTTACCTTCCTGGCCATATACTCAGAGTCTTCTGCAGAGTCAATGAGCCGCAGCTCATCTCTGAGCCACTGGATCACAGCTCCTGCCACGAAAACAGAGCCTTCCAGTGCATAGGTAATCTTCCCGTCCAATCCCCAGGCAATGGTAGTAACCAGCCCGTTTTCAGAAAATACCGGCTTCTCGCCTGTATTCATCAGAAGGAAGCAGCCTGTACCATAAGTATTCTTTGCGTCTCCTTTTTCGAAACAAGTCTGTCCAAAAAGAGCAGACTGCTGGTCTCCTGCTGCTCCGCCAATAGGAATGGGACCGCCAAAAAAGCTGCTGTCCGCTGTGCCGTATATGCAGCTGGAAGGCTTCACCTGAGGCAGCATCTCTCTGGGAATATCCAGCTCTTTCAGAATATCATCATCCCAATCCAGAGTATTAATATTAAAAAGCATGGTCCTGGAAGCATTGGAATAATCTGTAACATGCGCTTCTCCCTTAGTCATCTTCCAGATCAGCCAGGTCTCTACAGTTCCAAAAAGGAGTTCTCCTTTTCTGGCCCTTTCTCTGGCCCCGTCTACATGGTCCAAAATCCATTTTACTTTTGTTCCTGAGAAATAGGCGTCAATGATCAGACCGGTTTTTTTCCGATATTCTTCTGTAAGCCCCTTCTCCTTAAGAGAATCACAGTATTCAGAAGTCCTCCTGCACTGCCATACAATGGCGTGATAGATAGGCTCTCCTGTATTTTTATCCCATACAATTGCAGTTTCTCTTTGATTTGTAATTCCTATAGCTACAATATCCGCTGCCTCTGCGCCTGCTTTCTGCATAGCCTCTACAGCCACCCCAAGCTGATTAGACCATATCTCATTGGCGTCATGTTCTACCCAGCCTGGTTTTGGAAAATACTGGGTAAATTCTTTCTGAGCAAAGCTTATGATTTCCCCTTTTTTATTGAACAGAATACATCTGTTACTGGTAGTCCCTGCATCCAATGCCATTACATATTTTGCCATGTAATATCCTCCTGTGTATTTACGATTTTCTGAATTTACTGATATTTTATCGCTGTTTCTACTTTTTTTCAACACTTTCAGGGGAATCCTCTTAATAATTTGCCTCTCATAAAAGGCACAAATTCTTTTCTGCCTCATATAATAAATCAATGACATTTTCCGAGGTTTCTTATGAATGTTTTCTCACTGAAAGCAGCTCAGACAGTTGAGCGCACAGATCAGGGCAAGCTCCGGCTTTCCGTACTTACAGCAGACAGGAACCAGCCCATAGATGATGCCTCGGTCTCCATTTCTTACAGTGGAGATCCTGACTCTGTGATCGAGGAGGTCAATACAGATTCCAGCGGACAGATTCCAGAGCTGATTCTGCCCGCTCCCCCTCTGGAATACAGCATGGCCCCCTCTGAGTATCAGCCTTATGCAGAGTATACTTTCCGCATTTCCAAAGAAGGATATGAAGACCTGGAAATTTCCGGTGCAGAAATCCTCCCTGATTCCACTGCTACCCAGCAGGCCTTTCTCCGGCCTGCCGCTCCCGGGGAAAATTTCCAGGATATTGTAATTCCTGCCCATACACTTTTTGGCAATTATCCAGAAAAAATTCCAGAAGATGAGATAAAACCTATGGACACTTCCGGCGAGATCGTTCTCAGCCGGGTAGTAATTCCGGAAACTGTGGTGGTTCATGACGGTACTCCGGACAATACCTCCGCACAAAATTATTTCGTACGTTACAGAGATTACATCAAAAATGTGGCATGCAGCGAAATCTATGCCACCTGGCCAAAAGATACCATCCGGGCAAATGTACTGGCCATTATGTCTTTTACTTTGAATCGTGTCTATACTGAATGGTACAGAAATAAAGGTTATGATTTTACCATTACCTCTTCTACTGCCTTTGATCACAAATGGATGTATGGGCGAAATCTTTTTGAAAGTATTTCTGAAGTTGTTGACGAGCTTTTTGACAACTACCTCTCACGGCCTGGGGTTCGACAGCCTATTCTTACCCAGTACTGCGACGGTCAGAGAGTCCAGTGCCCTGGGTGGATGACCCAGTAGCAACGACATACAAACACAATACATAGTATATAATTACAGGAGGATGATACAATATATGCGCTCCCCGGCCAATAGCCGGGGAAATTTTTTATTGTTGGTTGAGCCACTCCTGAAATTTTCTGATACATACAGAGGGATTACTGAAGCTTCCGTCCTGAGTGCATCCTAACCATTTCTGCATAGCTTTGATTGTACCTGGTCCGATATACCCGTCTGCTGCTACTCCCACTTTATTTTGAATAGCTTTGATTAGAGCTGATCCACCTTTTTTAGTGCTTTCCCACTGGAAGCTTCCGACTACACCGGTGCAAATACCTTTATAGCAGGATAACTGGTTTGAAACAATTCCGTCCGATCCGGTTCCAAATACTGCCTGAGCCTTCTTAGTTGTTGCTGTTCCCCACAGGCCGTCTACCGTAATTTTCCCAGAAGAACTTGCTGGCTTATTCTGGCTTCCTGTAAGATCACCCTTACCTCTAATGTCTCCCTTATTACACCAAGCAAATCCATCTCCTAAAAGGAATGGATTATGTGTACCGGGAAGGATTTTAGTAATCTGTTTATAAACCCAATTCTTTGGTGCAATGGCTTTTGAGATGGGGTCTGTGCTGGAAGCGTAGTATGTAGATACAGTAACCCAATCTCCAACAGAATATCCATCAAGGGACTGAGTTATATCCTGTGAATTATCTGCATTTCCGGATCCTACACTGTCCGCTGTACCTCCGGACAGGATTTTATTTACCTGCTCAGCGATCCAGGGGAATTTACTTTCCAGATATGCTCCCGGACAGTCTGTTGCGGCGAACCATTTGTGCATTGTCAGATTACCATTTGTGTCCCCAGTGTAATTCAAACGTGCAATACCATTTCTTCGACAGATATCTGCACACAGTTCAACCAACTTATTCATGGCCTTTTCGGAGCAGCCCCAACCTGGTGCCCCAGCATTGTCGGCTACTTCTATGGTCACAGCCCGGTGATCATTGGCGCCGCTAGAGCTACACCAAGAACGGTCCTTTTCTTCTACATACATACCCACTCTTCCTTCGCTGTCGATTCCATAATTACTGCTGGCCTGTCTGGAAGATGGTGCAAACACATTACCGCAGGATTCTACGCTAAGGTTTCCGGCCATGTGATGGATAGTAATCCTGTCGATCTTCTGGTTTCTTGGGCTTGTCCTGTTTGGTGAAATTCTTGTATAGTTTACTAATGCACTGTTACTCATAATTTTCTCCTTTCTATCAGCCACATATGGCTGTGTCATACCAACAATAAAAGGGCGATATTACTCGCCCTCTGATTCATCAGGTACCTCTGGGATACCCGCAATAGATGTTAAAATACTTACTACTCCGGCCAGGATAGAGGCAGAGATCACATACTTCCAATCTACCTGCCCCATAGCCGCCGCAGTACCGATTCCAGCAATAGCTGCCTGAGCCACTGTTTTCCCGGCTCGGATTGCTGCCTTTTTAATCCATTTCTGCGTATTCACAGATACCTTAAATACACAATTTTTAAACACATTATCCTCTCCCTTACTTTAAAATAAATGTCACGAATGCTCCGGCTGCCGCACCAATTAGCCCAGTTATAAGAGAATCCCAGCGCCTTACTGGTGCCTTCTCCAGGTCACTAACCTTTAACGTAAGCTGAGTAAGATTTTTGTTCATAAATCCCACTTCTTTTGTAAGTCCCACCATTTCCTGGGCAAGCTGGTGTACCACTCTTACGATATCCTCCACCTCATCCATTCGATGTTTTAAAGAACCTATTTCTTTTTTCTGTTCAGCCAGGGCGATCCTGATATCTTCGTCCGACATACTTTTTCCCCTTCACTATAATAATTCTTCTACCTCTTCCTTTAAGGATTCCGGTACCTGATCCAGCTCCAGGCACCCCATCTTGATTCTCATTGCTAAAAACGCTGCCATTATCATTCACCTCCCATTGTGCTTAAAATCATCTCCTGGAGAGCGCCCTCTGTTACATCGGCTCTTCCTTCCAGGGAATCTACTCTCTTTTCCAGTTCTGTCTTCTCACGGATGCCAAAAGTAGCCTCTACCTTTCCACCCACAAGATCAACAGCGCTGAACAACGGAGATTCCAGCTTCATTCCTGTATATTCCCCAGTCACAGAATCATCTGTAGAGAATTTGACAGATTCCAGATTTCCTTCTTTGGTCAGTGCCGCAGCCACCGTACCAAGGGCAGTAAAGTCGTCCACAACTGTCGTTGCAGATCCGATAGCTGCACCTTCTTTGATTGCCAGTTCCGTTTTGTCCGCTAAAATCATTTTATCCATAGCGAAACCTCCTTTGAATTTAATTTTATGCAAAAGTGCATATCAAAAGGCGCCCTTATGGACGCCTTTAAATACACATTTTCACTCTGCTAAACCTCACTTTTACGCCGGAATCAGCCATAATTTACTCAAAATAGGGGTCCAATTCCCGGAAAAATTGCTTCCGGCGCTGCGGATCCGGGAGAGAAAAATATACTTTCGCTGCATTTTCGCAGCGCATAATACTCCAAATCCAGAAAAATCCGGCCGGATCAACTACGAAAGTGAGGTTTAGCAGTGTACGTCTCTATTCTTTTCCTGTATCCTTAAAAGAAAAAGGAGAAAGTAATTATGGATGTACGAGCCAAAATTGTTGATCAGGTTCTAGAATCTCTCCCGGAATTATCTGCAGATATCCGGGAGAGGATTGAAAGAACCTTACTTACCAGCCTGCAAGGATACGAAGTGCAGGAACGCTGCACCGAAGTCGCTGTCCATGACAATACCAACATGGGGCTTGTCCGCAAGTTTATCGCTACCAAAAAACTGGAAGGCAAGTCCGAAAGGACCCTGCGGCGGTACCAGCCGGAGTTAGAAAAACTCGTTTACTTTTTGGATAAGAAGCTATATGAAGTAAGCTCCTATGATCTCCGGCTCTACCTATCGCTCTATAAAGAGCAACGAAAAATCAGTAACCGAACCCTTGAAAATATGCGGAAGACAATCTCCACATTTTTCGGCTGGTTACACGACGAGGGGCTGATTGGTCAAAATCCAGCTCGGGCTGTGAAGCAAATCAAGTATGACAAAATAGTCCGCAAACCATTCTCCTCCGTGGATCGTGAGAAGTTGAAAAATGCCTGCTGCTGTTTGCGTGACCTTGCCCTTACGGAATTCCTTTATGCCTCCGGCCTGCGGGTTTCCGAGATTATCTCCCTGGATCGTACCAGTATAGATTTCATAACTCGGGAGGCAACCGTAATAGGCAAAGGCGGCAAAGAGCGCCGGTTTTACCTCTCAGAGGTCTGTGCTGAATACCTGCGACAGTACCTCAATAGCCGAATAGATGATAACCCTGCTTTGTTCGCAGGTGTCAAAGCTCCCTATCGCCGCCTTACAAAAGAGGGAGTAGAGTACATTGTTAAGGATCTCGGCAAAAAGGCCGGTGTGAGCAATGTCCACCCACATCGTTTCCGCCGGACCCTTGCCACTGATCTGGTCCGCAAGGGTGTCCCGATCCAGGACGTTGCTCAAATCCTGGGCCACTCCGACCTGCGTACCACCCAGGTATATGTAGCTCTCGACCAAAGCACTGTGAAATACCACTATAGTCAAGCCGTTGCGTAAAGGACCGCATAAATTTTAAAAAATCGCCTCTTTGAGGCTTGTTTGCTATGCAATTCTTTATCCAGCAGCCAGGTAAAGGAGTTACTTCAAAAAGCTCCTCTTTAGCATTAATCCCATCAACAGGTTTTAATGATGGGAGCAGCTTCCAAAAAGATTTTTTCTTGCTATCATCAAGCGACCAGAGTGCAAATAGAGCATCGTATTTTTCGATAAATGATCAAAATCGAAGCCAATGGAAAGAAATTCCAACAACATTGCCATCTGAAGGAACAATACTTGGATATCGAGAAGTATTTTATATGGATGATTCTCCGCATGCAATGGTTAAAGTTACGGAGCTATTTCCCATTACTGGAAGACAACATTTTGCATTCTACAACATAAATGTATGGAGTTCATGGACCTCAATAGCTCCTTCATAACTCCTCTTTGGCTAAAAGTAATATGGATGTTATATGGGTCAATCAGGATGGTGCATACATATTTTCGCTTCCGCCAGGGAAAATGGCTATCGTAATGACATACCACGGGATATATCCACATTATCATTCTAGTTTGTCTGGCATAATACAAGCAAATCAGCTTGGCGGGGATGTCCAAAATGAAAATGTAATAACAAGCGTAAATAACGAGCAAAGCACGGTATCTGTTTATGCTAAAGATGATGAGGCAACGCAAGCGGTTATCCTTATGCCGAGGCTGTAAGACTAATCCATCCATACCATTCTGAGTCTATGTTTTTGTTTACCAGGACAGTTCCAGAAGCAACATATTTACTCCACCAATCTGGATCCTCGGTACTGACCATAGTGCCAATCAATAATGATCTGTTAGATTGGATATACATACGCATATACATAATTTCACACTGATTGGGATTTATTTGTCCATCTATGTAAAGCTCGCCTTCAGAATATACTCTTGATGTAAATTCTACCCCACCATTCGGAATCCTAGAAAAAATTCCCGATAGTGTTGCTAAAGAGGAGTAGAGAAAAATCAACTCCTCTTTGGCAATTAAGAAGTACATATCAGAATCCCATGCTAACGGATTTGAGTGTACAGCACTTGTGCAAGGAAACGTAGTCATGTTTAAAGTACGTGGATCAGCTGCTACTAATCTTGGTACAAGTGATCAGTATGCCTACTGCGGTACTTTTTCGCAATTAAAGCCATTGATAACTGATAACTCCGATCATATAAAACGTGTGGTGATCACCCATAAGTATATTGGGCAGTTACGTTTTGATGTAGATACCTGTCAGCTACGTATGGGATATACTTTTAATTATAACGGTAATGCTGTAGATATTCCGGAAGGAACTAATTTCTACATGGAGGAAATATTTATACTATGATTCATTACTTAAAGCTTTGCATAAATCCAGTGCAAGAAAATGTAGTCGTTGATATCCCAGTCCACCCAAGCAGTATAACCTGTATCAGAACTTTGATTGAATCCTCCCAGCCGTAGCCCAACATTACCCGATACCTCCTGCATATATGCAGCCAACAATACGCACCCAGAGGGAACGTTAATATATCCGTAAGACTTTCCACCGGCAGGCGAAAATTTTACATTTCCGGCTTGAGTCACAATTTTCCCTGCTAAAGAGGAGTTATGAGATTTTGAATACCCAAACTCTGACCCACTGCTGGGTTTTAAAATTAATAGTGAATTTTCCACCGCCAATACTTGTGTCCTGTAATTCTACGATTTCTCCAAGAGTGGAATATCTGTAGTTATCTGTCCTCATATACAGGAGCAATGCACATGGCGGGTGAACGTCTGTTGAGCCATTAAGCTGTCGAATAAATATAAGATACAGGTTATCAACACTCATACCTGCATCTACAGTTATAGATGTCTCTCCTGAAATAGATGCAACACCTGTACATTGTAAATGTGATAAAGAGGAGTTGAATCCGGCTAAAAAATGGATCTTCCTGTCATATAGGCCAGATGCAGATTTATTCCAAATCCGGCAACAAGTTTTTCAGGAGATGTAAAAGTTACTGCGCCATCGGTCCTGATATTTACCCTAATGTTCTTTCCCGCGTATGAAATATTTGGATAAAAGGTAAGGTCTATATCCGGCCGGAATTCTTCGGGAATGCTGCCGACAGTTGCCATGAAAAATTCAGCTTCAGCAGGTACTTCTTTCGCAAGGTTGCCCGCACACCGAAGATATACGGCCTGCCCACTACGATACATATATCCTTTTGGGTAATAGGAACTATTGGTAAGTGTATAGCTATTCAGGTTAAATTGGTCCTTTAAAGAGGAGTTTATTGTAGTAATATTCTTTTCCGCCGCTACGATCCTGTCTAATAAGGTTTTTCCAAATCGTCCGTCTAATACCGTATTGGCAACTGTAGTGGTACCGTTGTTCACCACCTTGGCAAATGCAGCAATGCCGGATACTCCCAGATCAGCAAACCATTTCGCAATCTTTCCGAAAAGAGTTTTGTTCGCTTCCCCACTGGTAATGTTTGCCCGTGAAGAGGCCTGGCTGAAGGCCTGGACCATATCGCTTGCTGCTCCCCACTTTCCATCTCCCCGTAGATAATCATCGTGATTTCCGGCCGCAGGGGCAGGAACAAGCCCTGCTCCTCCTGCGGCGCTTGCTGTTGCAGCTTTAAAAGCAGCATAAGTAGTATCCTTGTCCGCTCCCCATTCTGCGGTACCATCTTCGGACCACCTCAGGACTTGTCCTGCTGATCCGCCAGAAGGAATATGTTTGTTTCCGGATCCCGTTGGGTGAACGTATTTGTTCGCCCCTACGGCTATTCCGTCCAGTTTCTTCTTATCCTCTGCAGACATACGGCCGTCTTTTTCTGTAGTAGCATTTTTCAGCTTTTCCTCTACGGTCTCCCCATCTGCGCAAAATACAACATCTGATGAAGTATGTACATAGTAGATATTTCCCTGCTCATCCTGTACCTCAACAAATAATTTCTGAGCTGCCATATAAAATCCTCCTTCCTCGGACAGGATTATTCAACAACCTTGAAGAAAAGTTTGACCTGTTTCGCTGTTGCATACTCAGTTCCTACCCGCACATTGTCTCCATCTTTTCCTGCCGGTCCAGTTGCACCGTCCTGGCCGGGATCTCCTTTTTCTCCTTTTTTCGCCCTTAATACCCTGTGCACCCGAAAGGTCTGTAAGGAATGTGAAATCTGACGCACCCTTTACATAAAGCTTTGCATTATCTTCATCTTCTACATCTGACGCAATCAACACAAATTTTCCTTGTGCCACATTGGCTTTATCTGCGTTCATTGCAGATACGGAAGTGTAAGTCTTGTAAACACTGAATCCTTCTCCTGTTTCACCTTTTTCGCCTTTATCACCTTTTGCTCCTTTAATATTTACAGACTTTACCCAAGATCCAGTAGCTTTGGAATAGACATCAAAAGTCGAAGTATCCAAATAAAAGTCTCCGGTCTTTCCTTGACTGCTTGGTGCTCCTGCTCCTGATAGCCAAGTTGCTCCATCTTCACCATCAGTTCCCGGCGCACCATCAGTGCCATCTTTTCCCGGAGTTCCAGTTGCTCCAGTGGCACCTTTGATATTCCCTTTCTTTGACCATGTGCCAGAAGCTTTATTATATATGTCAAAAGTGGATGTATTCAGGAAGAAGTCCCCGTCCTTTCCCTGATCAGTAGGTGCTGCAGTACCGAACAGCCATGTTGCACCATCCTCTCCTGGTGCTCCGTCGGCGCCGTCTTCACCTGGTGTTCCAGTTGCTCCAGTGGCGCCTTTGATACTTCCAACATATGCCCATTTCGCCGTTGTTGCATTTCCGGCAGTCGTACACTTATATACTGCTCCGGTACTGGTATTTAAGTACATATCATTTACCAGTGCAGAAGTCACTCCAGAACCGCTAAATACAGTCCCTTCCGCATTTGTTCCAGTAATGGCTGTCCCAGAAAACCACTGAGACCCTCGGGTGCCTGTAGCTCCCTTAATGTTTCCTTTCTTTGACCATGTACCAGAAGCTTTATTATATACATCAAATGTAGATGTATTCAGGTAAAAATCTCCATCTTTTCCCTGACTTGAAGGAGCAGAAGTTCCAAACAGCCAGGTTGCTCCGTCTGTTCCATCCTGACCATTGGATCCAGTCTGGCCTGTGGCGCCTTTAATGTTTCCAATCTTATTCCAGGTACCTGACTCTTTTTTATAAATATCATAGTTGCTGGTATTGAGATAGAAGTCTCCGTCTTTTCCCTGGCCTGAGGGAGCCGCTGATCCAGAGAGCCATGTAGCTCCATCTGAGCCTGCCGGGCCTGCACCGCCCTGATTTACTTCTGCCTGCCAGGTTGATCCATCCCAGAAGTGATATTTTTTCTGTTCTTCAACATATACTTTTAATCCGGCATACTTCTGTATGTCCGGGATAGTTGCCAGATCTGAATACTTTGCAACTACCTCTCTTGCGTCTAACGGTCTCTGTGCCGCTAAGTCAAAACCGGCTGCAACCGGGATGTTTGAACCAAAATATTTCTGTGCCATAATCTTTATCCTCCTTTAAATCATACATTGAATGTTACTGCAAATCCGCTCTGTGTTGTCGGTTCACTTACATAAACGGTATAGCTCTGAGCTGTGCCATCTAAGCCGGTGACACTTACAGTTTTCTTTGCAAAAGAGCTGGTAACATCAAATCCATTTGGGTCTACGATCTTGCTTAAAGTCCAACCTGGAGGACAAGCGATACACATACGCTTGTTATCAATCGTGTAGGTATACTTCTGGGTTCCCTTTGTAACTACTTTCTTCTCCAGTGCTTTGATCTGGTCCTGTGTTGGTGACGACGCAGACGCATCTAAAGAACCGATATACAAAGGATATACAAATGTATAGCTCTGTGCGCTGGAGTCCACGGTACCGTCCTTAGCGTCTGTTACTCTTGCTTTGAGCTGGCAGTTGGCATTGATGGGCTGCTCATAGGTATATGTCTCAGTTCCTCCCCCTGCTTTCGGAGCGTCAATGGTACCAATAACCGCAGAGTCCTTCAAAAATTCTACCTTTTTAATATTCTCCGATTTTTTCGTGATATTGGCCGTAAGTACAATCTCCTCCAAGGTCGTACCTTTTTCTCTTACTCCTCCTGCCGGGGAAGCAGAAAAAGAGATGGTCGGTTTTGTATAAGGGTACAAAATATCATCCAACATTTTTTTACACTCACACCGTCAAATGTGCTTCCTGCCGGTATGCCTCCATGGGGTGATACTGTAGGTGTCGGATTACTATAAACTACTGACTCTGCCTCTGTAAGCGGTGTTACGTCTTCAATAACTTCGCCAGTTTCTTCATTCAATAACTGAATCTGCACTTTTTTTAATGCCATAATTTCTTCCTCGCTTTCATTCTTCAATAACTTCCAGACCCATATTTGGTCCTGCTTTAATTCCATCGGCGCTTCCGCCGGATATGGTTTGCTTTCTGGTAACATAAAAATACCAGTGTCCCGCTTTTCTCGCTGACGCTGGTATATTTTCTTCAATGACCACGATTGGTCCTGTATCAATATGTTCTTGTAACTTTTCTGCCAGATTCTCCAGATCCGCTGCCGAAGCATATGCCCCAGTGCCGCCCTGGATCGTAACCGTAGACGCATTGGCCACGCTGGAGAAAGTATCCAGTGTGATCGTTGCTAATTTCATTTCTACTTCCGACGGTAGATAATCCCATTGCCCCTGATATGCTACAGCAAGCGAATATAAAATTTCACCCTCGTCTGGATCTGCAGCATAAAGGCCAATTTCCTTTATGTAATATCCGGATTCCAGTCCTTGGTTTCCTATCACAGTCCTTATTTTAACAGTATCATTGTCAACAACTTCTATACTGCTTAATGCAAAGTCCTGTCTCTTTTCCTTTAATGCTATGGCTTTTGTTAGGTCTTCGGAATCCGTATAGTCTCCTTCTCCTGTTGATATTTTGGTAAATTCCAGGTTTACGCTTCCTGTCTGTACTTTGTTGATGAGTGCAAGACCTTTTTCTGTTATGACCGCCTTTTTAAATCTCGCCACTGCTGCTCACCTCCTCCCATCTATAGAAATCGTCGCTATCGGTTGCATAATACAGGCAGTATAAATCGCCTGGCGCACATAATGCAGGCCTTCGTCCTCTATAATCCAATGAGGCGTCATGGCCTGAATGGATCCAACGTATACCTGCTGTTCGCTTTCCCGCATTACCCATATCCGCCTCAGATGGCTCCTGGTATTTTTCACCTTTTTTATGATCTCATTGAATCGGGCTATCATATCGAATGTAAGCTGGGCAGAGGTTTCTATATCGAATGTTCCCGGAGTATATGGCCCTTCCCGGTAGTCAAACCATTCCGTAACCTTTCCTTCTCCAAAAACCACCTGGATCAATTCTTCTACAGCCGATGGGGTCCCTGCTTTGGAATACCATTTCATGGTACTCTTAACAATCGCTCTTTTTTGCTCTAAAGGCATATCCTGGCTGTAATACATGGTCCTCATTTCTACTGCCAATGCGTCCAGCACATGTTCCGGAAGCAGGTCGATCATAGCCACTGTCCTGGTCTGGCCCGAAAAATAGATGACGTTCTGGACCTGCCTTTTCAAAGCGTAGCTGATACACTGTGTTTCTATGTCTTTAGCCATGCTCACGGGCAGTAGGTTCAGGAGTTCGCCGTCTTCAAGTTTAATCATTTTCAAGCCCTCCATATGTTAGTGTCTTCTGTCCGATCCTGGCCACAGTATCCGGGAGAACTGTCGTAAAGACGGGAGAGCTGATCTCCACTCTCTTTGCACCGGCTTCCACGATTCTCTTTATCAGCTCTGAAGGATTGATATCCCGCCCGATAGTGTAAGTCTGCCACTTAACGTATTCTTCTACTGCCCTCTGTACAGCTTCCTGGATTGAATTAGCCTTTGCCTGGTCGCTCCGGTTGATGTAATAAGTCAGGCTGATATTAAACTGTTGCTGTTCCGGTGCAAGGACAGTTACTTTATCTGTAAGAGGACGGATTTTATTGTCTCGCAGATAATCTTCCAGCCCGCTCATGACGGTTGGAGTCGGGATTTCTCCATTTTCCATCAGGAAGCGAATCTCCACTTCCGCCGGGGCAGGGCTTGTTACTGTAACACTCATAATGCCTTGATTGTATTCTTTTGTGAAATACTCATATGCGTCATCCGGTCCAGCCACACTGTAACTGCTTGGGGCAAGAAATACTCTTTCTGCCAGGCTGTCGTCGTCCTCGATGTCTGCTCCTCCGGATGCGTCCTCTATATTTTCTACGCTTTTAATATAGGGCAACGGATCCACAAGGATATTAAGTTCTCCTACGGAGATGTCGTTTCCGCTGGCCCCATTCGTCTGACAGGTACAGGGGACGTCCGCAGTCAGTTCTCCTGCCGGAATCTCTGCATATTCATCAGTCTGAAAATAAATTTCCCCATTGGTCACTCTTGTTCCCGCTGGAATTGCCGATACTCCCATCATTTCTTCCGAAAGGGTGAACCGGACCGTAGTGACTGCCGGTTTTGCATCCAGCCTGATAATTCCCTTCCCTGCGGCGATATTATCCAGATATTCCCCATAGGAGTATTTCAGAATATCTTGCTTTCCTGCCCGGTCCACGAACAGGAATGCCTGGAATATCGCAATTGAGCAGGCATATAATATAAGTGCTGCCGGATCTGCCCGTCTAAGTGTACATGGTTTCCCGGTCAGCGCTTCATACTTTTGTTCAAAATCTTTCTTCATCTGGCTCTGTATCTCATCCAGCGTGATATTGTCAATAAAACTGACCTCAGGTAAGTTCTCCAGTTCAGAAATCATATACCGTCCCTCCTTTCCACATAAATCGTTGCGGCCATGGAATCAAGAGATGTACTTGGATGCAGCTCTACGCTTGCGATGGTGATCTCAGGAATATATTCTGCCACCTTTTCTTCCAATTCTATGGCGAGGATATTAGCCGCCTCCAATGGCGGCCTTGTCAAAAAATCTCCAGCCAGCCCGAAGTTCCTGCTTCCCGGTATCGTCCCTTCTGTAGATAAAATGAGAGCTTTTAATTCTGCGTCTATACGCTGGATATCCAGCCCTTCCATAGCGCTTGTAACCGTGATCGTGTCAATTTCTCTCATACCCTCCTCCTAATTGTATTCAGAAAATGTCAGGGACACTGTTGCCTTTACCAGTTCTCCGTTGTTCCACACTTCATCCCAGGTTTCGCTGATGTTTTCTATGACCATCTTACCACTTCCAACTTTCTTTCCACCTATATAGAGATATTCTGCTATTCCGGTTTCTACCGCCACTTCAAGGATTTCCAGCATAACCCGTGGGCTTACCCCATGTCCTGCTGAAAGAAGGATGTCCATAGTTACGCCGGATGCCTCCGGCCCCTTAAATTCCCCTTTTGGTTTCTGGTTCAAGATAGAATGGCTCTCCCATCGCCCGGATACGGAGCGTTTCATGTTCTGAAAGGTCAGCATCTTCCTGGCGCTGACTTCAAATTTAATCACAGTTCCCCAGTTTCCGATTGCCATTTACCTTCCTCCCTACACCTTTTCTTCTACAGCCTGCAGCCGCTCTTTTATGCTCTCATCTTCTCTCTCCAATGCAGATAACCTGCTTAAGATATTGCCCAGTGTAGATGCACCTGTTGGATCATGCAGTGTAATGCTTCCGTCTGCATACTGGATATATGCTTCTCCGATTGTTTTTCCAAGTTCTTTTCGGAATACGTTCTCTCCGCTTATTGGCGGGCGATTCCCTTTATTCCAGTAACGTCCCAACACAATCCCAGCCGACTGTCCATTGGACATATGGAGGATAAGCACCTCTTGCCCGATTCCCGGCATTTTATATTCATCTGTCAAGGAAAATACAGGAAAATTATCTGTTGTGGAGTTGTCCAGATCCGGGTATGTTACGCTGATCATTCCATTTTCATAATCAATAGATGAGACTTTTCCCATCCGGATTAGTCTTTCTGCCATGTCTGTCTCCTTTAATCAAATGTTCCTTCATCTACCCATCCATAGACGTTCGAAGAACTATCTATGTGGATCAGGTGCCATGGATGCGCCTTGCCGTTTCCTGTGCAGTCCGGTCCAAGTGTAATCTTTGCTTTGCCAGCCTGTGCCGAGTATCCTTTTGCATTCGCATAAGAAGACACATAGTGTGTTCCACCGTGGAAGTTGACGATATCTCCGACTTTGTAACTTTTTGGTTCCGGTTTCGGCTTTGGTTTTGGTTTCGGTGTATAAGTCAATCGTGTCTGGCACTTGTGAAGTTCCACGTTCTGGGCGGTCCCCGAGCTGGATACTTCCATCGTACTTTTATCCACGAAATACTTTCCATTGGCCTTTCCCATCCCAATAATATCCACACAGATCCCGGCACATATTTGGGGGTTTGGCCATATCTTTCCTGAGATCGTTGTGGCTTTTTCGTTAGACTGGTTTACCTGGGCTGCGGCCATATAGTAGGCAGTATCATAGTTGTCCGCTACTTCTGTGATATTCAGGACCCGGCTCCCGGCAGCGTCTTCTGCCTTTAATCCAAGATAAACGCTGATTTCTTCATTATCCTGGCCGGATTTGTAAGAAATCCTTGCGCCGGTATAGGTTCCCTCAAGGGAATCCGTATAATTCCACTCATCTCCAACAAAAGACCCTCTGGAAATTGTGGCCACTGCCGCATTCTTTTCCTGCTGTGTTTGATCGTAGATCACAATCTTGCTGTTGAATACCTTCATGGAAAGGCCATACTTTTTGCAGACGTCATATAAAAATGCGCTGTCCGTCTTGTCAGACTGTTCCAAGCTGGCAATCATGATAGTCGGGCCGCTGTAAGACAGGGACAGCCCGTATCTTTTTGCAATCTCATCAGCAATATTCTGGATTGTGACGTCCTTCCAGGTCTTCGTGCGTTCCCTGATTTTGAAAGATTCGTTAGCCGGGATCGCCACACCGCCAAGAGACACCTTCAGCGGGCCTCCGGAGAATTTCACTTCATCCAAAATGAAAGTTCCACAATCCAGGTTCAGATGTTCTCCCTCTTTGTTCCAGTCCTGGAATGTGATGCCTCCACCGATCTTGTCTCCTTTCGTTGGATACCATTGATTCAGCCACTTCATATCAATGTTCTGAAGGGTAATATCAATGTTGTCGCTGTTTCCTGAGGCTACATCCTCATAGGAAACGCTTTCCAGGTATCCCTCTAACTTTCCGCTGACATTTTGTCCGTTGAAGGACAGTCTGGGTACTGCTTTCCTTGCATTACTCATCACCATCCTCCTCTACGGATGAATAAGGCACCTCTGTACTTTCCTGCCTCCAGAATACGGTATCTTCCTGATCGTAATCCTCTGGTATCTCAGGAACATTGATCTCGGTCCCTGGTGGGAAAGTAAGGTAATCCAGAAGGGGCATATTGGCTTCTGCCAGAAGCTTCATATATTTTTCGCTCCCGTAAAGTTTGAAGGCGACCAGATCCCAGCAGTCGCCTTGTACCGTGGTATATGTTTTCATCTGGTTCTCCCTCCTTTATGCAAAGGATACCCGTTTGTTTTTCCTCAGGTACTCTTTCATCATCTTTTCAAATTCTTTCTGGCTCATACGGTTCGCCTCCACGATGTCCTCTTTGCTCGGTGCTTCCCCTTCAAAATGATAGGTCGGACTGAACACGAATGTCGGCCCCTGACCGCCTTCCGGCTGTCTTCCCCGATTCCCGGGTGTGCTGCCTGCAAGGGTTCCTACCGTTTCCCCGATCACTGCGCTTCTGGCTGTTACGGTTTCCGGCATCTGGATACTCTGCACCGCCCGTCCAGTATCCATAACAGGTTTTGCCAGAGAAGCAACTGCCGCAGTCTGGACCATGCCGCTGTTCTTCTGCATACCGACAGCCAGACCCTCATCCAGGTATTGTCCGGATTTCATCATCAGCCGTGATGGGGAATGGATCTGCAGTGCAGAATTAACTGCCGCCGCCGCCTGAGAAGCAATGCTTCTCGCTGTGGCGATCACAGACGCACCTCTTGCGGAGATACCGGCCTGAAGACCGGCCATCATGTTTACGCCTGCTGAGTACAGATTGATGCTTGTAAATGCTGCTGTAATGCCGCTTGCGGTAGACCTGGCAATCGCTACGATCTGGGCACCGCCTGACTGGAATACCGCCACCATTGTGGTAATCCCACTGGTCGTAACGGATACGATCACCGCCATACCGGAGGTCATTGCCGCCTGAGACTGCATCATCCCCATCTGCACATTCATGCTGACCTGCATCATCCCGGCTGTCATACTGGCCACTACCAGTGTCATTCCTGCACTGACTGCCATTCCCATCTGGGAGATACCGGCGGATATCGCCGCTGTCCCGGCAAAGGCTGTTACAAGTCCCATAACCGCCGTCCTGGCTGCTGATATGGATGCCGATATAGACATGAACGTCTGATTCGCCTGGAGCAATGCCTGGGCAAGCATCATCATATTTGCCGCTGTCTGCATAGTCGGCGCTGCCATGGTCGTCATGGCTGTTGCTGCTGGAGTGATTCCGGTGGCCATGCTGGTAAAGGACGTGCTCAGCATGGCCGCTGTTGTATTCATCCCTGTGGCTGTCGTTTTGAATAAGGTCATAGCCATATTCATCATTGTGATAGCCATAGTGGCCATAGTAACCATAGAGGTCATCATCGTGATAGAAGTCACGATCATAGTCAACGCTGCCGCCAGGGCTGTGGCTGGGGCTGCGGCTGCTACTGCCGCTGCTGCAAATGGAACTAAGGCCGCTGTGGGTGCCGCCAGAGACGCTGCCAGCTTTGCCATACTTGTGATCATTCCTTTTGAAGAACTTTTCAGGGATTTCATGCTGGCCGCCGCTGTTTCTCCCATAGCGGCCATTGTAGCAATAGCCGCCCCGATAGCCGTCATCTCAACTGCCAGTGGTGCAAATGCCACATCTGCCGCAAGAGCCGCTACTGAAAGTGCCAGCAGACCCGCTGCCGCAACTAACGCCCCTGCTCCAGCAACTGCTGTCCCTGCCCCGAAGACGATCATCGCTGCACCCAGTGCCAGGATTGCAGTTGCCCCAGCTGTGCCGAAGGCTGCAAGCTGTGGAAGAACGCCTGCGATAGTGGTCAATGCCGCCGCTCCGACAAGAGCCGCTGCGTTTACCACAAGGAAAGCTGCACCGACTACGGCAAGAGCTGCCCCAAACGCTGCCAGGGCTGCTGCCCCGGCAAGGAGAAGTGGCGCCAGTAACCCTGCCACCGCTCCGAATGCAAGTATCCCGGCTGCCAGGGCTGCCATGGCGATCTGTGCGGTTGGTCCCGCCGCCGCAAGCTGTATGGCTGCCTGTACCATGATCAGCATACCTGTTGCTGACATGATCAGCGCAGCTCCCATGGCCAGTAATCCTGCGGATGCCGCCGTCAATGCCGGGCCAAGAAGCGCTGCCACTGCCATGAAAGCAATCAGTCCCGCCCCCATGGCCGCCAATGTAATGGTTGCTCCAGTCCCTGCTGAGGATATCTGTATCGCCGCTGCTGTCAGGATCGCCATTCCCATGGCAGCCATCATGATCGCTCCTCCAAATGCCAGAAGACCCGATGTTGCGGTTGCAAGCCGGGGACCCATTGCCCCTGCAACTGCTAAAAGGCCGATCATTCCAGCTTCCATGATGGTCAGACCGACAAGCGCCAGCGGACCAGCTGCTGCTAACTGTGTGGCTGCCAACGCCATCATAGACATTCCTGCAGACGCCATCAGCACTGCCCCTCCAAATGCCAGGAGCCCCTGGGTACTTGCCTGCAGCTGTGGGCCAACTGAAGATGTGAGCTGCATAAGCCCTGCAATTCCGAAAGCCATTGTTGCCATTCCTAGCTGTGCTGCTGGTCCAGCTTCTGCTATCCGGGTCGCTGCGTCTGCCAAAAGCCACAGTCCGGCTGCTGCCATTCCGAACCCGACTCCGGCTCCTAAGATATTTTTAGAGGTTGCTGACATGGCATTGTCTGCTGCGCTTAGTCCCTTAGAAACCAAAGGAGCGGCTTTCCCTGCCCCTTTAATGGCAGTTACAAACCCCTGAACAGACTTGACCATTCCGGATATTTTTTTGAAAGCCAAAAACCCAGCCGCTACTGCCGGGATCAAAGCCAGTATTTTTTCAAATGGGGCTACACTCTCATCGCCCAGGAAGTCCACATAGCTTACCAGCGCCTCCTTTGCGGCATTCATCAGGTACGCAACTGCTTCCTTGGCCGCTGTTCCAAGCTCTGGTGCATGTTCTATGATCCCCCTTGCCATGGCCACAACGAATTCAGCACCGATCACCATGAGCTGGGGTGTGATCTGGATCAGGCCATCTGCTGCCGCCACGGCGGTACGTGCCAGCCCGTCCGTGATCTGCCCTTTATTTTGTTCAATTCCTTCAACAAAGGATTCTATCAGGCTCACTGCTGCGTCAATCATGTCCGGTGCGGCGTCTGCGATCCCTGCCGTTCCGTTTGCAATCTCCGTTCCGAGCTGTGATACTAATCCGGAAAGCCCTCCGCTTTCAAATGCTTCTGACAGGTTATCCAGCATATCTCCAGCGGCGTCAACCACATCTCCCAACGGAGTATTCACGCTCTCGTAGAAGGCGATACCCAGATCGTTTGCCCTGTTCTTCAGCATGGCCAGCCTGCTTCCCATAGTCTGGTATCTCTGGTTGGCTTCATTGGTCAGCGCTACGTTCTCGTCCCATGCGGCGGTTCCCATTTCCAGGGCCTCCGTGAATGTGTCCGAAGCGCCTGCCGCTCTCAGAAGCATATCCCGCATACGGATCTCTGTAATCCCCATTTCATCCAGGACGGCGATAGCGCTTTTCCCTTTAGCTTCGCTTTCCGACAGTCCTTTGATAAAACTCGCCATGGCTCCTGCGGCATCTGTCTGAAATGCCTGCTTAAATTCCGAAGCGCTCATCCCGGCCACGTTTGCAAACTGCTGTAGAGATTCACTTCCTGTCTCCACTGCAAGCTGCATATTGGAGAGCAGGGTACTGAAGGCAGAGCCTCCGGCTTCTGCTTCGATGCCTACAGAGCTTAAGGCAGCGGAAAAGGACATGATCTGCGCTTCCGTCATGCCCACCTGTGATCCGGCTCCGGCAATCCGCAGTCCCATCTCCGTGATCTCGCTCTCTGTGGTGGCGAAATTATTTCCAAGGGCTACGATAGTGGAGCCCAGTTTCTGGAAACTGTCCTGTGGCATTCCCGTAATATTGGCCAGCCTTGCCAGTGCTGTGGCCGCTTCATCCGCACTCAGGTTCGTGGAATCTCCCAGCATGACCATAGTTCTCGTGAAACCTAAGATATTTTCGTTCTGAATCCCCAGCTGCCCGGCTGCTTCTGCCACTGCTGCAATCTCTGTGGCTGCTGTAGGCATCTCTTTGGCCATGTCCCGGATCCCCTGACTCATAACCTGAAGTTCCGCCTCTGTGGCGTCCACTGTCTTCCTTACACCTGCAAATGCTTGCTCGTACTGGATCCCGGCATTTACTCCAGCGGCAGCAAGAGTTCCAAGGGCTGCTGCACTTGCCCCCAGAGCAGTTGCTCCAATTCTTCCTACCTTTGAAAGACTATTAAGCCCCGACTGTGCGCCTTTAAGCGCTGAGTTGAAGGAGCCTGCAAGTTCCCCAGCTATCTTAATTGCTACTTTATAATCACTCATGGTGTTTCTTGCCCGCCTCCTTCTGGATCTCCTTTAAATCTTCGCAAAGATCTATGATGTCAAATAACGACAGGCCTAGAAAATAATCCAGGCCTGTCGTTAGATTTTGGGAAAGCAGGATACATACTTTCCGCAGTTCTTTTGTATCACTCAGTCTTATCCCTCTCCGAAGAAAAAACTGGTCACTTTATTCTTTACTTTGATAGCATCCCTGGGCTTCAATGACTTGAAGAACTCAATCGGATGCCCTGTTGCGCTCGCCGCAATGATCAGTGTGTAGTGCAGGTCGTTTTCCGGAAGAACGGACACTGTTCCGGAAGAAGCAAGCACTTTATTGGCTTTTATCATGTCATCTGCCGTTACATTTTCCAGGCCAGAAAAATCCAATTCCTGGATTTTCTCGCCCTCAAAGTCATATGTTTTTGACAGCTTTATAATATTTTCTTCCGCTTCCTGGGTTGCTCTTTTAGTTTCTATAACTTCCATGGCATTTCCTCCTTAGATCTGAGAACGGATTTTTGCTAACATATCTTTTCCGTTCAGAATGAATTTGAAATTTAACTTGTCCAGTTCCAGCGTGGTCGTATTGTTGATCATCACTTTTATGTAGAGAATCTCCAGCTCAATCTCTGCTTCGCCTTTCTTTCCCTTCACAACCTTGCCAAGGGTAGTGGTGGAGGCTTTCCCCCGTACCACAATCTTTACTGGGTAGTATCCGGTTGCCCCTGTGGCCGGATCCATGCACTGCATAGACGCCCGTAAGGTCAGCTGCGGTGGGTTCGTTGTGTCCATCAGGCTGAACAGATCTTCGTAAAGCACCGCAAACGGAATCTTAATCTTCATACTGGAGAACTGCCCTGTTACCGGGTCTTCGATCTCTCCAAGGACGCCTGCGCCCTCGATAGTGTCGTTCAGTGCTTCCAGTTCCGGGAGTTCAATCTCGCCGGAGATTCCGATCAGTTTTTTTGCTTTGTCATTGTAGACATTGTAATGGTTTAATACCTCAGGAATTACAATACTCATTCTTACTCACCTCCTGTTAATGTACTTGCAAGCAATTCTGTGTCGTAGGACAGAACATTATTAATCTCCTGTGCCGGGGTATATGGTGCAATACTCTGCCGGAAAGTCATCTTTCCCGCCAGGATATCTGCATCCGGATTGTCGCTCTTCAAATACTGAATGGTTGCGCCTGCCCATTTATCTGGTGCATATGCAGCACAGCGGATATTTTCCGAATCCACCACGCTCTCAATCAGGATCTGGTTCATAGGATCGTCCACCTTGTCGAAGTAGGACAAGATGAAATTATTCCCCTGCCAGTTAAACATACGGCGCACTGGGAACCAGATATCTTTTGGATCCTGGCTGGACGGATAGGCCCCGGTGTAGTTCCCCCAGAGTTTCCAGCCGTTCATATTCATGGCAGTCGCCACGCCATAGCTATTTACCACGTTTGCCTGATCCTGATCCAGATTGACCTCTGTCCCATCCGCAAGGCAGGTGCCTGTTACGCCCAGCAATTTGTTAGATGGGGAAATGCTCGGCACATCGTCATTATTTGCGTCCGTATATGCGATCAAGGCAGCCGCTACAGCGCTTCCTGCAAAGATATAGTCCCCTACCCTGAAGGAAAGCCACAATGGATAACAAAATTCTGATGTGAATCCGCTGTTTTCCTTAACTTCTTTTACGTCCGTATATTTAGTAGCCGTGGCAGTATCCAGATCAATGATTGCCATTGCTTTAAATACTCCGTTGATGTTCGCCGCCTTGGCCGCAAGTGCAATACCGACTTCCGGCTCCTGGGACCAACCAGGCGCAAGTAGTAATCCCGGAACTACTCCCAGCTTCGGATAGACTTGTCGGATCAATTCCATTCCTGTTTCCTTGCCATTTTCTATGTTATAGCTTCCAATGATGTCAGTTTTTGTCACTTTGCTCGGATCTACAACCTTTCCGGAAACAGTCAGTGTTTGAGCGCCCTGTCCTTTTCCGCCGCTGATCAGGTTGATCAGAAGCGATCCGTCTGCGTCAAATTCTGTGGTGTAGTCCGTTCCTGCAGCAAGCGTCTGATCCCCGTTCTGCAGGGTCAGCATAGACGGGATAACGCCTTTTTCTTCTATCCTTGCCTGTAGCAATTCTACTTCTACGCTATCTGTAGTCATTGCTTTATTGTGTTTTGACGGATCAAGCACATTGATATAAACAACCGGGGAAACCTGAAAAAGGTTGTTGGTTGCATACATAGTCTGGCAAAGCGTGAAATTTTCAAAGTCATCCACGTATCCAAGTGCAGCCATCGCTTCTGCCGCTGAGTTTGCCAGAATCGGAACATTCACGACCATCGCCGGGTCTTCGACCATATGGACCGGTGCTGTACCGATGACCACCTGGATAGAAGAATTTCCGGTAATGGGGGCGGTAAGGGCTGTCCCTTCCTCTAAGATATAAACTCCATGTTTCATCTGTTATTTTCCTCCATTCTTGAAATCCAGCGCTCTCACAAATGCGCTGTAGATATATCCTTTTCGCTCACGGATCATCCGACAGGCTGCCGGATACTGCCGCACTGGAATGAACAGGTTCTTAAGTTCCGGAACTTCCTGGAACAGTACCTGCGTTTCTTTTGGTATTTCCGTATAGACTCTGTTCTGTATTCCGATCCCGTTGACTGTGGGGCCGACATACATGACGGGTTCCTTTTTTACGATTTTCTTTGCCTTTGGATTTACTTCCTTGGGTACGGCTGCCTCTTCTTTTTCGTTAGTCATATTCTGGTATCCTCCTTCCTATCTTTGGCACTCTGAATTTTATTTCTACCCCTCCAAAATAAAACGGATAGGTGTCCTCATCTTGAACAGCCCATTCCATGTTCTGTTCCGCCCGGAATTTATGGTTCAGGAGTGGCTCTGCTGCGAACCGGTCCGTGATCCGCTGGATCATGACCATGATGTGTTCATGCCCTGGCACGTCTTTATCATTCTCGCAAACACCCAGGAGAATGTCTGCCGTGACCAGCCACGGGCTGTCATCATCCTCTGTCTTTCCTTCCGAAAGTCGGATGATAAAATATGGGAAGAACTGGGACTCGTCCTCATCATCGGCTGTTACAAGCGGGAGGCGGTATTTGTATCCTTTTACGCCGACCACGCTCTCTCCCGCAGTGTTCTTTGTTACCACATCTTTCAGGATGTTTTTGACCTCTGCAACAAGGTCGTCATAAAGCATTAATGGTGTCATGGTTCCTCCTGCTACAAAATTTTCTTTACCTGCTCCTGGACCTTGTCATGTAAGGTCTTCTCAATGAATGGTTGAAGGTCTCCCTGACCTCCACGTTCTCCCTGATAGATTTTTTCTACCATTTTGGGTACCGAGTTTGAGTGGAGAACCTTTAGCGGATATCTTGCTTTCGTCTCTCTCTGAACAATCAATCCACCGGCAGTTCCGCCTGGCGCTACAAACGCTGCGGCTCCAGCCGAATTTACCAGTCTCTTTAATCCGCTTTTTGTAATGTCTGCCCTCACGCCAGATTTCGGCTTGCTAATCTTGAACTGCTGTATGGTTCTCGGACGCCCCTGGGATTTAATTGTTGCATCCAGGTGCCCCAGGGTTGCCCTCTGTATTTTGATCTCGCCATTGAATGCTCCTGCTTTAATTGTGTAGCCCGCCGATCTCCCGCTCCTGATCTTCCTGTTCGCAACGGTAGCGGTCTGGTTGATTGCATTTCTGAGAACTCTGGTTGCATTTTGGGGAGCATCCCGGAATTTTTTTTGCACATATTTCAGGTCGTTTTTATCAACCTCGATATAAAAACTGCTCATGCTCTATTCGCCTCCAGTGTTATGGAATAGACTCCATCCTCATCTATAGCATCCTCTACCCTAAAAATCCGCTTGTCCAACGTAAGCAGGCTTCCCTGCTTCGGCAGCGGTCCAAAATCCGATGCTGCCACATAGATCAACCTCTGGTTCGTGTAAATCCCGTCCGTGTTCTGGTTGATGCGCTTTTCCCTCTCAATCTGCTCGTTATTGTCGATCAGAACAGGCATCTCGTTCCCGTTGACTATATGGGTGTCTGCAAATTCTTCCAGGTTCAGGAAAATATTATGGACGTCCGCCTTCACAATATCTTTAAATCCCATTACGCCTTTTTCCTCCGTCCAGTGCTTCTGACGGGTGTCTTTGGAACTTTTCCGACCAGGTTCTCATCGGTCTCCCCGTTTGGGGATTCCCCAGCCAATCCTGCCTCCGCTGCCGCAGGCTTCGCCTTTGGCAGCTTCTGGGCATTCGGATCAACCCATGCGGCGGTTCCGGCATCGATCCATGCCTGAACCATCCCGGCATCATCCGCCGGAAGTCTCTGTCCCGGCCAGTACTGCCTGGAACGGTAAAGGATAGGATATACTGCTATCAGTTCCATTTCTGTCACTCCTAACCGATTTTCACGAGGATTTTCTCATCCTCTGCCGCTGCATCCGCTGCGGCAAAGCCCGCCGGAGTGTACGCTGCCGGCTCTTCCTCGCCGTCATTCGCCGCTTCTGTGATTCCTGTTCCATCAAAATATACAGATGTTCCCATCGGGATAGCATTGGTACTTGTTTTTTCAAACTCAAAAACTCCGCTCATGTGGAGGTCGCCCACGGCTCCGGGCAGGATATCCGTTCCGGCGATCCCGATCCGCTCTGCCAGCTTTACTACGGTATTGGCTTTGATGATTGTTTCCGTTGCATTTTTATAGTCGAGAGATTCCCCTCTCTGCCAGTATGATGCTTTGCTCATCTTTGTCTCCTCCTTCCTTATGCCAGGTTAATGGGGTTCTTTACTTCTACGCCGGGGTTCTTGATGGCTCCACGGTAGTCCATGACACTGATGCCCCAGTCGAGGTAAATATCCCACACAAATCCGAGGGTTCCCGGTGTCTCCATCCTGCGGATGTTCGGGATCTCCTGGCCGTTCAGGTAATCCACTTCGATGAAATCCGTATCGTCCTTTGCTCCAAGCAGCCACCACGGCATTACATTTCCGAAACCACCGCAGAGTGCGTTGATGGTCGGGTCTTCTACCACCTGAATGCTGTCCTTATAGCGATACAACGGATTAACAGCCTGGGTGTTGCCCTCAGTGTTGATGGTCGGGGAGAAGAACAGGGTGTACATATCAAACATGTATCCGCTTGGTACGATGATGATCGCCGGACGGATGATGATGGCTTCTCCAAACTGATCTTTCTGGTTCTGCAATGCCAGGATCATTCCCTGTACAGCTTCCTTGGTAATTCCTGTTCCCTTCGCCAGCAAATTCATGTGTGCACTGCTGAACAGGGCCGTTCCGTCATAGATTGCCGGATTACTTACCAGGATCTGATAGCACTGTTTATTGATAGTCTTTCTTGCACTGGCAGCATACTTGGCTGGGATCCTTGTTACCAGGTCGATATCATCGTTGATGAACGCCTGACGGGTCAGGGTAAACTGGCGGCCATAAGTCTTCAGTTTTCTGGTCGGCAGCTTTTCATCTCCGAATACATCATGCTTCAGTTCCCCGCCTTCTGGCACTTCCAGGAATTCTCCTACCGGTCCAGCGATATAGTTGTTATCATGAGTCTTGAAGTCCTTCAGGCTTCCTTTCTTTGTCCACTGATCAAAAGTGACTGCTACGGTCTTGTGGCCTTCCACATATGCTTTATTAATGGCATTGTCGAGGATCGCTGGGAACGCCGCTGTCGGATTGTAGAACTGTCTCTGGAGCATGCCATACAGTTCGTCAGAAGTTCTTCTGTTCAGCCCGGTCTGCCCTTCCGAAGCCAGGCACTCGATTGCCAGGTCACGGAGCGTCATGCCCATCATCTGACGGGCACCCTCTGCCGGGTGATCCAGTATCATTCCGCTCCTCATCACGAGTGCGTCTGCTGCCGCTGCCCGGAACTTATCTTCCTCGCTTTCGATCAGGTTTACGTTTCCCCTTGCCGGGACTGGTGCACCATGCTGACGGATATGTTCCAGCGCCGCTGCCCTTACAGCGTCCACAGTGCTTCCGTCCTGGATGTAGGCGTCTGCCTCCAGCCCGAAATCCCTGCAAATCCCTGTGATATCACGAATCCGCTGCCTTTCCTCTGCAACTGCCCTCTGGGTATCCGCTGCCGGGTCCGTAGGCGTCTGCTGTGCTGATGGCGGTACATTGACCGGGTTTGCGTTTCTCTGCACCTGTTCCTCTGCTTCGATCTCTCCGTTTAAGGTTTCGATCTCCCTCTGCAGGCTGTCAAATTCTGCCTGTTCCTCTGCGGTCAGATCTCTTCCCGCAGTCTTTGCGGCATTGACAATTTCCTGCTGCCGGAACATTTTCTGCTGTCTCTGCTGCTTTTTGTTCATTTCTGATTACCTCCTTGAATAATGTTTTGATTTATCTGAAGTTGCCGTTCATACCAGTCAAGAGTGCGGCCCTGCGTCTCCGGCTCGTTCTCTTCCAGATTTCTTCCGACACCTACCGTAGGATCCGCAGGCACACTCACAATAGATATTTCATAAGGTGTCCACTTCCTTGCGATGTCTGCCGGTCCTGTAAACCTGCCGTCTGCAGACTGTTTATTAGGCATTACTTCCTCCCATGAATCTATCTGATAGCCCACGGACGTTGTTTTTAGTGTTCCGTTTTTGACTTTCTGATAGATAAGGTCTGCATCTTCATCACTGTCGAATTCAACCTCTGCCATTCCACGCATATTTTCAATCCATGCCCGGTTTACTTTTCCTATGACACGGTTTCGGTCATGATTAAAGAGCAGCACCCCGATTTCATTTAACCGTGTAAGGTCTACTGATCCATCTGAATGATCAAGAATTTCTGTTCCCCACCATCTCTCATATGGTTCTTCTGAGGAAAAAGAAAGAATGAACTTTCGTTCATTCCCTTCACCTTCCATTGCCCGTATGGAATTAGCTGCGAGTTCCCTCGTCATCGCTTTCGCCTGTCTCTGATCCGGTCTCTTCTCCTGATTCTTCCCCTTCTTCTCCTGTGGCTGTTCCCTCGCCCTGGTCAGAAAGCTCTGTTTTTTTATCTTCTTCGTCCTCATAGAGTTCTGCTTTCGTCTGGCCAAATATCACACCTCCCAAATCAATTCCTTTTTCCTTAGCGTATTCCAACACTTCCGCCATTTCATCTATATGCTCCTTCCAGTCACGCCCCTGTTCAGCGGCAATCTGTTTGAATGTCTTTTGTCCTGTATTCAGAGCAATCTTATTTGCATTGGCTTCCTTCTGTGGATCAATCCATTTTTTAGGCGCAATGATCCAGGAATGCTCAAAGTATTTGTCTTTATTCTCCCAGAAGTCCGCTGCTTCAATTTCTCCTGCGAGCCAGAGGGATATAATAAAGGTTTCGTAAATCTCATCCATAACCTCCAGAAGAAGTTCTTTTTCTTCTGCATAAGTCATATCGTCCTCAATGATTCCCTGCCTGGTGGACGAATAATTGCTCTTAGACATATCCCGGCTGGTAGCTTCATAGCTGATTCCCTGCCCCGCTGCCACGAGCCGCTGTTGCAGTTCAATGTAGCTTGCAGCGTCCGTGGCCTGCCCGGTGGGATTTACTACCTGTATCTCGTCCCCCGCATTCAGCTCTTTGATCATACCTGGAGCAATGGTTTTTCCTTCATATGCCTGGTGCGGCCCCTGAGGCTGATTTGTCCGCCCGATTCCTTGGGTAGGGATTGTCTTCTTTATGAATACAGAAAGGCAGGCTGCAATCCTCTCTTTTACAGATACCGCCACCATAAATTCATTGGCGTCCCGGATACGAGTAATCGTTGGGCTCATGTCAGAAATCTCCCGCACCTGAGAAGGGCGATGTTTCGTATATAGGAAAATCACGTCCTTTGCGTCCAAGTAAATAGGGTTTAATCCAGATACGCCGTCCAGGCTGTACTGCCGGATCCAGTACCCAACAGGCTTGTTGTATTCGTTCATCTCAATGCCGCCGACCACTTTGTTTCCTTTGTGCTTTGGCGACATCTGGGCATTATCCAGTTCATCCACTTCAAACGTCTGCAGTTTAAAAGGCAGGTAGCCGTCCCTGGTATACCGCTTTACAATCAGGATGCCGCCATCCACCTTTTTCCGTTTCACACACATCCGCATGATCTGCATGAAGGACTGTGTTCCTGTTACATCGCAGTTCCTCTTTTTGCACCACTTTTTCCACGCAGCTTCGATAAGATCATTCATGGCATCGCTGCCTGTCTTTGCCTGTAGGGTGTATCCCCCTCCGATGACGTTCCGGGTGTATGCCCCAATCACGGAGTTCATCATATCTGAATTGCGCTCAAGATCCCTTGCCCTTGCCCGGACATTATCCCTGCTATATCGGTCCGTAAATTCTGCTGATTGGTTCAGGACACGCCAGTTGGCATTCCCCCGGCTGTAATCCCCGGCATCATAATGCCGCTGCTCATCCAGGCATCTCCTCCACGCTTCCCGGCGTGCGCCCCACTCCGGAGAGAAAAAGCCGATGATCCCATCTAACCAGTTCACATCATTCACCTCCCTTCAAAAACAGCGACATATGTATCATCCATAAGCCTGGAGTCTTCCTGTGCCGTCACCTGGGCCATAAGGTCGTTTTTCATGTTATAGAGCAGGTTCAGGTCCGCCCTGGTAAGCTGCCGAGAACCAATTTTATAAGACTGTCCTCCGACAAGAACGGCATAAATTGCTTTATTTACCTCCGTCAACAGCTCTGCTGCTGTAAAATTTCCTGTTTCCATGCTTCCTCCTTATAACCAGTTTCCTTCATTCTGCCGGATCCAACTTTCCTCCGGCGTGTATGGCTCTTCTTTTTCCTTAGGCTTTTCCTCTATCTCAGTCAGGTATAGTGACCGTACACCCATCAGGTCCGCTGCCGCCATGGCGTACACCTCGCAGTCAAGATAATGGTTATCGGCATGAGTTGTCTTCTGAACCCATACCTGCTTCACTTTTCCATTGTTTGTCCGGACATTGACCTTATGCTCCGAAGTTACCTGCTCGGCATATTCCCGGTCACATCCGGCATAAACCATCCATGATCCGCTTCCACTTGGTTTTCGCATACGTCCCGCAATCATGTCCTTATATTTTCCGGTATCAATCAAAACCAAATTCATTCCGTATGCCTTGCTTCCTGCTTTATTGATGGTGGACATCTTATAGTGCGAAAGCATGGGGTTTGAGGATCCCTTGCTTGGAAGTGCCCACTCTGAATTCTCCACGCAAAAGTCGTATACTGAATCTGCATTGTATCCGGAGTCGATCAGCGCCAGGGATATAACCATAGGTGATCCGTCTTCTGTCCGGTATTCCAGGTTCATGATCCGCTCCAGCTCCGTGAATGAAAACGCCTGCCCATGAGAGATATTCTGGCTCGTAAGGAAATCTCCCCATGCCCGGATCGTCCAGTATAGACAATTTTCCTGGACATCCACGCCCGCTGTAAGCATTTTTGCCCAGTCTGGCACAACAAATTCTTTTGTCTGCGTCTGATGTTCCAACACCAGATCCGCATTTGTTCGAAGCCTCGTGTCTTCCCATGGTTCTGCCAGCCAGGAGTTTACAAAGTTTTGAAGTTTTTCCGGGTCTTCTTTTGAATCCAAAAATTCCATGGCGATTTCTTTCCATGTCAGAAATCTTGAATACAGGGCATTTAGCCAAAAAGAAACCTTGCGTGGCTTTCCTTCACAGGTTTTCTTTGTGTCTCTCCATTCTCCTCTTCTCAGCATTTTAATCTTGTCTTTATCTGTAATCAGACATCCGCATTCCTGGCATACATATACTGCCTGCTCTGCCCTTTCCTCATTGGACATTCCCTCTTCTGACGGAAATTTTATCTGTTTAAAGGCGAATGTAATGTACTCCCCGCAATGGGGGCAAGGAACGAAATACTGTCTTTGTTCATCAGCTTCCTCATGGATTTGCCATACATAATTTGTCTTTAATGTCGGTGTACTGCAAGTGTAGATCTTCTTGCTGTATGTAAATGTCCTGGTCCTCTCCTTGGCCAGATTATACGGAGACGCCTCTTTTTTCGACGCTCCGTCCATCTTGTCAATCTCATCAAAAAACAGATACTTTATTGCTTTTGAAGCAAGTTTTCCCGGGGATCCGGATCCTCTTAAATAAATCTTCATACCTCGGAATTTCAGGTTTAATTCTTTTGAAGAGTTCGGATAAAAGCGTTCATTGATCTCCGGCGTTTTGGTTAATGACGGTTTCAATCTGTCATTAGAGGTGTCCTTTGCCAGATCATCGCTTGGATATACGATCATAGTCGGAGACGGATTGCTCATTATGATCCATCCCAGCATATTCAGCATTGCTTCTGTTCCACCAACCTGGGTAGGTTTGCAGAAATTAATTTCCTGCACATACGGATCATTGAAAGCATCCATGATTCCAACCAGATAAGGTGTCACATCATTTGACCATCTTCCGGAAAAATTGCTGGATTCATCTAAGATCCTATATTTTTCGGCCCACTGACTTACCGTCAGTTTTTCCGGTGTTTTCAGTGTCCGTCTGATCACGTTCATAAAGAGGGTCCGTGTTCTTTGACGTGAACGCTGTCTCTCACCCGTCGGCAAAATAGATTTCTCCTTTATTCGTTTTCATCCTCATCTTCGTCCTCTACACCTTCTAATAACTGTGATGTCTTGTCTTTGTCGATTTTTAATGGATCATATTCCGAAAGAGCTTCCAGTGTCTGGAACACTTCTTTTTCCAGAATATCAAGAATTATGTTTATATCGTCTTCCCCTACGACTAACGGCGCTACTTTGTGTGGAATTGCTAGAAGCCTGTTTTTAAAGCTCACGAGCATATCTGTCAGGAACTCTTCTACATCATCTGCTTCATGCAATTCCCTTTTCAGCCGTCTGAGCTTCAGAATTGATATTTTTTTCTTGATCTGTTCATGTTCAGCCTGTTCCTTCTCTTTATTGTAGTTTGTACCCTGCTGCACTTCCGCTTCCAGTTTATAATTTATATACTCCGGAACGCATTTCTCCAGGCAATAGTTTTTTGTCTTTTTCCCATCTGCTGTATTCCGTGAAAACAGCCCAAACTCGTTTTTTAGCTGCCGAACTCTCCTGTCCGATATCCCCAGAATTGCGGCAAGCTCTTTTTGATTTACATCCATCCTCGTGCCTCTTTTCTTCTCCCCAAAACAGGAAGGAAGTACCCTTAATTTTTATTTTCTACAGAGGGAAAAGCCGGACCTTCCCCGACCCGCATGAAAAAAATTGCACAAGTAGTACCTAACGTTTTTGTGCAATTTTTCATACAAAAAAGGGACATCCTTTCGGTTGTCCCTTTTGGTCTCTTCCTTGCTTATCATTTTTCTTTTTTTGCTTCTTTTACTTCATTCACAAAAGCATTCATCATCTCTGTCAACTTTCCTGCCTGGCTCACGCCAGCTTCATCGCAAGCTTTTGCAAAAGCTTCGACTGTTTCCTTCTTAAGCTTGTATGACTTCGACATCCATCCTGCCTTTGCTTCATACTTTCTTGTTGCCACGGTCTGTGGCTTCGGGCTTCCTAGCGGCATCTCTTATCCCTCGCTTTCGCAATGAAATAATATACCAATTTAACCACCCCGATAGCAATAAAGAATATCCCTAATTTCCACAGCATTCTTTACACAGATGAGCTTTCATGTTATAGTTTATTCAGAGAAGGGCTTTCGCCCTTCCCCTTTGATGAGCTTAATTAATTAGCTTATCCAGAATCAGTAAGATGATTCCAATGATTAAGTCCGTTATCGCTTGAAGTAGCCAGCTTTTGTAGTCGATATCGGGCTTTTTCTTTTGTTTCTTTTTGCTCACCTGTTATCTCACCTCCTTATGTATATATAATATCATATGGTGTACGATATGTCAACAGATGAGCACTATTTAATTGCTAAAAATTTTTAATAATTATTTCTTTGTATTTTTTGCTATCACTTTTCGTAGCCAGATTATGAGGCCTTTCTACACTGATCACTGTATATCCGTCATATAGATTTCGGATTTCCGGGCACTCATTGTATGAAAGAATCCATTTCCCTTTCACCTCATCCAATGTCTTTTTCAGTCTTGTGTGATCCTCTGGTTGAAATCTATCCGGATAATATTTCTCTGTTTCATAGTAAGGTGGATCCAGGTAGAATAAAGCTCCTGGCCTATCATATGTCCTGATCAGATGCTCGAAGTCCAGGTTTTCAATCACTACTGTGGATAGTCTTTCTGAAGCCAAACTTAAAAAGTCTACTGCCTTTTTCATATTCTTTGGCTTAACCCCAAAAGAATCCAGTCCAGATCCGTAGCTCTCCTTTATTGCTACGAAAAATCGGGCTGCTCTTTGAATGTCCGTCAGCCCTCTTGCGTTTTGTATAAAATCAAAGAAGAGTTCTCTGGACATCAAAATACCATCCAGCTCCTTTTGTAAAGTCTCCGGATGGAATTTCACGCATCTATATAGATTTACTAAATCACTGTTTATGTCATTATATACTTCCATTCCTTTCTTCTCTTTTCCGAATAGAACCCAGCCTGCTCCGCCAAATACTTCTATGTATCTGTCGTAATCTTCAGGGAACTGCTCCAGGATTTTCTTTCTCAGCAGCTTTTTGCCGCCAATCCAACTTATAAAACTATTCATATTCACCACTGCCTTTCTATTTTTTTAGAAAAGCCTTGTCGGGTAAATGGGCCCTCTGGGATTTGAACCCAGGACATACCGGTTATGAGCCGGTTGCTCTAACCAACTGAGCTAAAGATCCAAAAAGGCACTCCGAAATCTCAGAATGCCTTTTATAAACATAAAAAATATTTCTATTTTTTCGCACCAACCCCAAACATATAGCCTACTGCTGATGTAATTGCCGGCAATATCACATTCCAATAATCATGCCCTAATACCATACATATAATCCCTACCAAGGACAGTAATATGCATACTGTAAAAGCTATATTCATAGCCGCATTTTCCTTTTTATTCCCGAAAAATTTCCCCATCCATCCACCATCCTTGTCTTTACTGTTTGCGATACTGTCTATTATTGCTTTTTGGTTAGATTCACTTAAACCTGTGATTATTTCTGGTTTTGCCAATGAAGCCAATGTATCTTCTGGTAAAGGAGTTTTATCTAAAGTATCCTGCATATCAGCACCTACTCTCTATAAATGCTGCATATTCTAATTTTCTGATATAATTATTTGCGGACAATTTTTCAACCCAAAAATGAAGATATACAGATTTACCGCCAACTGTGGCAATGCGTATCGGCTCAACGGTTCCCGCTCCTGCTTCGAAGTTTACGCACCTAATGGAGATGGTATTGCTTTTCTCATCAACTATTTTATCAAAGCTTCTTTCTCCTCCATTTTCTTCGAAACTGAACTTTAATTTGACAGAAAATGCAATTCCTATCTTTAAGACCATGTCAATCCCCGAATTTGAGTCAAACGTAATTACGCTACCTGAATCAATTACTTTATAATTTCCAGAATAAATTTCCATTACCTGGTTCCTCCAATTACATTTTTTTCTATCATATAACAAAACACCCCATATTTCTACAGGGTGTTTCAAAAAAATGTATTGGAGGGTATCTCCTTTCGGAGAATCGGAACACCGGGGATCGAACCCGGCCCTTGTGCCTGAACCATGGAAGCACACGCTCTCATCCAGTGAGCTATATTCCATACAATCCACATGCGCCGTAATGCCGATTGTGTGATGGTTTCCAGGACTTCTGTCCTGCTTTTGATAAGGCAGTAACATAACCATGAAGTAGACTGCCATCTGCCGGCGCAGTACGTTGGCTTAAAAATTTGAGAAGGGGCGGGCGGTCTTTTAGGTACCCGCAATCTTTGCGGCCTACGGGCCACTGCCTTGGCCCGATACAGCAACAGGTCTATGGACCTTGTTGCTGAAATATGGTTACGTCTTATTTATTCAACTTAACCTGATATCATAATATCACGGAATGTCGGTCAATTTGTGGTCCAATTTCAATTCATTTAAAATTGCATAGAATTTTTTTCTTACGCCATAAAAATCTCTCCGACACATCGGGATCTTGCCCTGCTCCTCATCAAATTCTATGAACTCATACGGGAGCCCCAGAGTTACAGATTTTACTATGTATCTCCATATTTCTGGATTTGCCCTGATGGCAGCTTCTTCGATCATAGCGCAATCTCTTTTATAGATATCGTTATCTATAGCCTGGTTTTCCACCTGGCTTCCAACACTATGTCCCTTAGGCTGTCCGTCATACTGCGTCGCTGAAAGCCCATATTTTATCTTTGATTTTTTCTCGTCATATTGAAGGCAGAATGCCTTTAATTCTTTATACCGATTCTTTGAGATCCCATAATCCTCCCAGGTCATGTCTCGCAGTCTCTTTTTCAAAGGGATCACCTCCTGTATTCTCTTCCCGTCTCTTTATCCCGTAAGCCTATAATCTCCAGGCCGGAGACTCCTGCTGCCGCATTGAGCATTTTGTAGATGCTCCGGATATGTTTTGGCATCCTGCTGGCATTATGTACGGCTCTTTCTGCTGTTGGATCTGGGTATCCTTCTTTGTTCATAGCTTTTACCTCACAACTTCTGCAAACTTGTCTTCCTTCTGGGATTATGGATCCGCAGAAGACACACCTGTTTTCCACTTATGTCACCTTCTTCCAAATATCTCCTCGCCTATTCTCTGGTACTCCTTGGATATATTCTCAAAGGCCTCTTCCCATTCTTTTCCATGCCCGGCTCCCTCTCCTGCTGCCACATGTGCCAGCTCATGAGCAAACACTTCTGCAGCGTCTTTTATGGCCAGTTCTGCACTTATTGCAACTATAGGAGTCTCATCTGCATAAAAAATTGTGATCCCATATGCTTTTTCTCCCTGATCATCTGTGATATCCGGCTCAATGCAAGCTCTGTATTCTTTTTCTGGATATAGTGTTTTAAACGCTTTGTTAATCAGTTCAAAAGGTGAGTTCTCAAAAATCATTCTTCATCCCCTCCCTCTTCATAAGTCTTTAATCGGTTGTTGACTACACTTTGGCATCCACATACAGGACAATCGTAGCAATCTCTTAAACAATCTGGTCCTATCATGTTCTGTTCAATTCCTGTATATCTGTTTTCTTTTTTTAATTCAATTTCGTTTCCGCATACTCTGCATTTTATCTTTTTGATTTCGCTCATATTACTTCGTTTCCTCCAAATGCCACTTTAATCATATAATGCCTGCCCGCAATTTGAACAATTATTTAATATGCACCCAAATGTCGAATCGTCATATTTTGTTTTCTGGATTTTCCCACATGAAGGACATTTGTAATGCGTATGGTCAGGGCAGGAATCCTCAATACATTTCTTCGGTATCTGCTTTTCCCTGGCTTCACGGCACTCTTCTACGGTTCCGATTTCCCGGTACTGCTGAATTTCTTCGAGAGCGGAGATTGCCTTGCTATATGCGCAGTTTTCTTCTCCATATAAGCATCCATCATGACAATTCTCTGAATAGCATGATTCTTTCTTAATTCTTTCAATCGCTTCATTTTCCGTCATAATCATCATCCCTTTCACTAAATGCTTGTTTGATCAATCTTTTCTAGTAAACCTGCCTATGATATGCTCTCTAAATCTGTTCTCTTCCTGCTGCCTGGGGCATTTCACGTCCCCAGGCGATACCAATGCTTTCAGTTCCCTGCAGTAATGGTCTCCAGTCTGCAGGTCTTCCCTGTGTGCATCACAGTCTATACAATTCATTCTTTTAGCTCCTCCTTAATTTCCTGATCTGTCAGTTCGAATATTTCATATTCGTGCCGAAAAACAGCTCCGGCGCCCGTAACCTCCAGGCACCGGATCCAGCGCTCCGCTTCTAGCTGGCGCCCATTAATAACAATCTTCCGGTGATGTAGGTATTTCCGGCCAGGAGTCAATTTTCTTTTATCCATTCCTGCTCCTTTACTTAATGGTCTCGTAGATATTCTTTTTCCTGTTGTATCTGATCGGGACTGGAGCTCCACAGCTCAGGCAAGGTATATCAAACATTTCCTCTTTTTTGTTTGTCATATATTTGTACCTTCCTCCACATTCACAATTCACATACATGGGAATCAGCGGTTCTGTAAACTCTTCATTGCAGCCGCAATTATCGCAATGGATACTGTGCATTCCTTTTTTAGAACACTGTCCTTTCTCTTCTCCGCATTCTGGGCAACGGATATACAGAAATCCCTTATATGTATGTTCTGTATTTTCTTCTTTCATCTGGTACTCTTTTGTTTTTGAATTTTCCTTTGTTTCAGGAATACCCCCCCCCCGCCAAATTTAGCAGTTCTGCTACCAATAGTCCGAAGAGCCGTTCGCTCTGCTCTTCATCTCCTTTTAAAGTAAATCGTTTGGTCTTTGTATTGATCGTCAGCATATCTATCTCTCCTTTTGTATGTATTTCAGGAATTCTACCAATTCAGTTTCGTTGCTTGGGAACTTATCATAGATTTCATGCCTGTTCCATTTTGGGACGCAGCCGCTTTTGTCTTTCGGCGGCTCTGGTCCTCCCACCAGGTGAAGGTAAGAAATAGTATGTTCTTCATACCAGTCAGTGGCCGGCCTAGTGTATTCTTCTGCAATCAGCCGGGCGCCGTTGTCAAAATCGTATTTGTAATACCTGGCGCCAATATTCTTATCTTCGTACCAAAGCCCCCATGCCTGGTGATTCCTTAGCCATTCTTTTCGCTGATCATTGTTTTTAAAAAGCGGAAGTTCTGGCTGGATAGCTTCCGGGATATCCTCTTGATCAAGATCAGCAATCATTCCGGCATAGGCGCCGATCATCAGTTTCTGCTTACGGACACGGATATCTTTTTCCGTATAAGCTTCATTCATGATCTTTAATAGTCTCTTCGCCTCTTCCAGAAGATTCCGGAGAAGTTCCATGTCTGTTTCATCGGACAGTTCCTCATATCGTTCTTCCGGATCGGCAGGATTAATGGTTTCTACAGTTTTCTCGCAGATTTCCGGAGGATTCATAAATAGTTCCTGATCGGATTCCTCCTGTTGCGCCATCGCAACGATTTCCTGCTGCTCTCTGCTGTCTGAGGCAATATGTTCTTTCGGAAGGATCTCCGGGTAATCCTGTATTTCCATCTGTCCCTGTATCTGCTCTTTAGGCTCCTGCTGCACTGGCACAATACTTTCTTTCTGGTTTTCCTGAGCCTTTTCCATGGCAACTATATTCCACATAGACTGGATTGCTGCTGCCAAATAGAACCAATCGAAATCCCCAATGCAACTATTTTCTTCGTCCCATACCTGGATGCAATCATCAAAAAGATTTATATGGCCGGTTCCTTTATCGGTTGAAAAGTAATAACACCGGCTTTTTCCTGCAAGTTTTTTCCTGATCTCTTTCGGGCTTTCATCTACCTGCATAACACGGTTCATAAAATCCTGGAGGAACCAAAAATGCCAGGAAGAAATTAAGCGTTTTGCAGCATCGTTCAGATACTTTCTTTCTGTTTCATCAGGCTTCTTCAGTTCTATTTTAGGGGCCTCCGGCTTCCTGATCTCCCGGATCTCCTTGGCAGTCATGTCCGGCCTGGCCTGCTCCATCTGTTCATCTGTCAGATACAGCATTTCCTGGAGCTGGCTTTTTCCGAAATCCCGGTATTCTTCTTTCAGGTAAGGGCTGTTTCCGTCCTGGCTGAACTTATCGTTCATGGCCATCCACCTGCTGCAGGTAGACTTGCTTATACCATAGGTATCCTGAGCAAACTCCCAGATATCCTTGAATCCGTCCTGTCGGTACATCTCATTGTCACGGATCATTTTCAGATAATACCCGATAGTAATGAATTTTCTGGACATGCTTTCCAGGTCCCGGCGTATGATATTTTTGGCATTGTCGTAGTTTGTGATCTCGTTATCCATGTTCTTCTCCTATCTTTTTTCTTTCCGAAAAATCATATCTTTCCATCTGTTCCAGTATAAAAGCATCTCTTGTCTCTTCTATCGGTATGCATGGCATTGCTTTTAGCGTACATACTTCATTTTGCCAAAATATTTCTGTAGTTCCCTTAATGTGGTCATATCTCCCTAATGGTCCTACTGGAATTTCTTCGCCCTCTTCTCGGCTTTTGAGGTCTACCATGTCTGCGATAAATCGGTCTACCATCAAACACCGGAAATTATTCTTATCCTGCAAGGCTATGTAATCTTTTCTTAAATCATTCATGATGATCCCTGTTTTTTTGTATTCAATTTTGAGTTTTCTAACATCTGGCCGATACATTTCCGGATCATATAGTTCCGTCATTTCATATTGGTTTTCCTGATCCTTCCATGCTCTATAAGCTGTTCCCTCTGACGGCAGCCCTCCAGTCAGTTCTATGATAGCCGCCTTGGCCTTGTTGGTTATTCCCCATCTGGCCATCCATATAGACCAATAGCTTCCCATCAGATAGATCCCGTCTCCATCATTCCCAACGATCAGTCCGCTTCCTTTCCATGCAGACTTGATCAGTCCTTTAAACATACCTATTTTTAAAAACATTCTTCCACCTCATTTCTTCCAACCGGCATACTTTTTAATCCAATTTGTGGTTTCTTTCCACTCCAAGGCAAACTCTTCTTTGAAGGTAGATACATACTCTCTTTTTCTCCGCTGTTCGTCTTCCTTCTTTGCCTGCTCCTGGAGCGCCTTTTTATACTTCTCCGGGTCTTTCCGTATGGATCTGATTGTATATATGCTGTAACCTGAATACTCTATCAACTCCTGATTTGTCATTCCCATGGTAATCCCGTATAGAGCTCTTCTGGTCTTTGCAGTATCTACTTTCATTCCCATTTATTTCCGCCTCCCTTGGAATACCCCTGCTGCCCGGCAGTTTCCAGGAAGGCAGGGTCTGCGGTGTCCGGTAATTCCAATATAATTACAGGCCATTCCATTATTCTGGCTTTCTCCTTTGCTGGAGTATCTGCAGTACCGGCAGTCCATAAGTTTTATTTTCAAAACTTCCTTATCTGTCTTTTCCTTCCAGCCTTTCCACTGCAGACAGCCTTCGCACTTCTGTTTATCCAGCACCAGCTCTCCCTTTCTTTTGTGGGAGCCTGGGCATTTATGGGTGAGCAGAGACCTGTCTGGTTCGTGTTTTAGGACATTCAGGCAGGTCTCCCATTTTTCTGGTTTCTCCATGGCAGCCTCCTTTAGCTAAATGGCAGGTCTTCATCTATTCCTTCCGGAATATTCATGAAGCCGTCAGGGTCTGTTTGTTATCCGGCGCTTTCTACCAACCTTTTTTATCCCAAATCCAGCAAAATAAACGAACCCCCAGGGTAAAAGATTCTGACGGATTTTCCCGCACTTTCTTTTATCCTGGGGGGTTTTAT